>JAFXVN010000040.1 GCA_017524545.1 Bacteroidaceae bacterium | reverse complement strand
GCCGAGATTGCTCGTCACCTTCTTTACGGCCGGGTCGAAGTAGTGGCAAACCTCTGTTGCAGCCACGTTGACGGCCTTCAAGGCACGCAGGAGGGGCGCTTTGTAGTCGAGCGACTCGCCGCTATACGAAATGAATACTGTAGGGATGATGAGCGTGTCGTCGATGATGAAGACAGGGCTTGTAGGGTCCCAGGCCGAGTAGCCGCGAGCCTCGAAGGTGCTCCTTATGCCTCCGGAGGGGAACGACGAGGCATCAGGCTCCTGCTGGACGAGCAACTTGCCGCTGAACTCCTCAATCATGCCTCCTTTACCATCATGCTCGATGAACGAGTCGTGCTTCTCGGCTGTGCCTTCCGTAAGGGGCTGGAACCAATGTGTATAGTGCGTCACGCCGTTCTCCTTGGCCCACTGCATCATGCCGACGGCCACAGCATCGGCCACCTTGCGGTCGAGCCGAGCGCCGTTGTCAATGACGTCAATCATCTTCTCATAGACATCCTTGGGCAGGTACTTGTACATCTTCTCGCGGTTGAAGACATGCTTGCCAAAGTATTCGCAAGGTCTCTCACTTGGTGCTTTTACGTCAAGAGGCTTCTTCTTGAACGCCTCGCCGACAACCTGAAATCTCAATTCGTTTGCCATAACCTAATACATTTACAATTTAACAATTTACTATTTGGCGTCCGTTTTCTTTGTCTTTGCTTACGTTTTGTAAGGAATCTGCTGCAAAGGTATGGCATTTTGTTGTTTCTTGCAATGTTTTGTATGCAGAATGTTTGTGCTTTATTGTTTTTCTTGACATAGAGCAAGAAAATTGCCAGCATTTGGTTTCATAATGACACAAATGGGGCATTCTTTGGAACACATTCAAAGGCTAAGAAACTTGCAACAATGAAAAAGATATCTTACCTTTGCGTTACCAAAGTCAATATCATGGAAACAGAAAGGATATTACTGCGTCCTTGGCGGGCGAGCGACGCCGATACATTATATAAATATGCAAGCGACCCAGAGGTGGGGCCTCGTGCCGGTTGGCCGCCGCATAAGAGTGTCGAAGAGAGCCTTGAAATTATCCGAACCATCTTCAACAACGACCACACCTGGGCCATCGAACTTAAAGAGACAGGCGAGGTCATTGGCTGCATCGGCTATTATACTTGCAGCGAGAGCAACATCAGTATTGGCGAGAACGATGTCGAAGCAGGCTATTGGGTGGCGCGACCTTACTGGAACCAAGGCATCTGCACCGAAGCGCTACGGCTTTTGGTTGACTATTGCTTCAACGAGAAAGGCTTCCGAACCATTTGGAGCGACTTCTTCGTAGATAATCCCGCTTCAGGTCGAGTAATGGAGAAGTGCGGCTTCCGCGACACAGGGGGAATCAACTATTGCAGCCGCCTCCAGCTCGGCAGCGACCGCCCCGTGAAAGTGATGAAACTGACAGCTTCATTAGAACTATAAAACACGAAATCAATCCCAAAGAAACAAGTCGCGCATACGCCTTCGAGATGTGGATGAAGGCACCAATGCCGATGGTGACATTCTTCAAGACTTCTCTCACCGTTTCCTTCCAGTTTCATCATACACAAATGGATGGCGCACATGCTGCTCGCTTCCTTGATGAGTTGCAAAAGGAAATGAAAACGATAAGCTTATGAAGATAATTAACAGCAGGTGACAGTTGTGACAGATGACAGTTATGACAATTAAAAAAACAGGCACATAACTTCTTTTCAAATACCATATAACTATTTAATATATATATAATTATATAAGATATTAAGAAGAAAGGGGGTATCAAAAAATAAACTGTCACAACTGTCATCTGTCACACTCGGTCAATTATATTTCGTCTAAAATGCAGAAATACAATAAGATAGGTCATCCGCAAGGTTTCGCTCCCAGGATGCCGAAGCTCGAAAATGTGACAAAAAGCCTCCCCAAAGTCCTCTTTCAGGCCTCAAAAAACGTGTTTTAGACGCTTGTTTCTATGTTTTCCCTATATTTGGCGCATATATCAGCAGCACACAAATTCAATATCCAGACCTCTCATAGAAGGAAATGACGGGCAAAATGGCCATTTAATAGCAAACTAAGCGTGCCTAATTGACCAACTATGCGTGCCTAAATAGCAAACTACACGTGTATAGTTTGGCATCTATACACGCGTAGTTGGCTCTCCAGGCTCTATTTCTTTACTTGCCTTGCAGGTAGGCACTGACTTTCTCTGCCGTTTGCAGGCCGGAGGCAATAGCACGGACGACAAGCGAGGCACCATTGGCAGCATCGCCACAGACAAAGACATTATCGGGGTACTCGGGATGCTCGGGCTTCAGGAAACCCATAGCAAGCAGGACGAGGTCGGCCTTGATGACTTCCGGCTCGCCTGCCTCAACCATGATGGGACGACCGCCCTCTGGGTTCGGCTTCCAATCAATCTCCTGCACCTTAACGCTTGTCAGCTTGCCATTCTCGCCAAGGAACTCAAGGGTGTTGATGTTCCAACGGCGTGTGCAGCCCTCTTCGTGACTGCTGGTTGTCTTGAGAATAACAGGCCAGTTGGGCCAAGGCGTAGCAGGATTGTGACCGACTGGCGGCTTGGGCATTATCTCAATCTGCGTCACGCTCTTGCAGCCCTGACGATGGGCTGTGCCGATGCAGTCGCTTCCCGTATCGCCACCACCGATTACGAGGACATCCTTGCCCTTTGCCGTGATGCGCTCCTCCTTCGAGAACTCCATGCCCGCAAGGACGCGGTTCTGCTGAGAGAGCAGCTCCAAGGCAAGATGCACGCCCTTCAGCTCGCGCCCAGGGACTTTAAGGTCGCGAGCGGTTGGCGTGCCTGTGGCAATAACGATGGCAGCCCCCTCCCAACCTCCCCCGAGGGGGAGGAGTTCTTCCATAGCCTTATATAACAAGTCCACACTCCAAGGCCCCTCCCCCTTGGGGGAGGTTGGGAGGGGGCTGTTATACTTGAAGGTAATGCCCTCTTGCTCCATAACGGCGATGCGGCGGTCGATTATCTTCTTGTTGAGCTTAAAGTTCGGAATACCATAGCGCAAAAGGCCACCAGCCGCTTCGTTCTTCTCGAAGACTGTAACCTCATAACCCATAAGGTTGAGGGCATTGGCTGCTGCAAGACCTGCAGGACCACTACCGACGACAGCCACGCGAAGTCCGTTGCGCTTGGGGTGCTCAATGGTCACATATCCTTCCAGGAAGGCTCGCTCGGCAATGGCACATTCATTCTCGCGATTGGTGACAGCCTCGCCCGTGGTATGATAGAGCACGCAAGCCTTCTCGCAAAGCGCAGGGCAGATGCGGCCTGTGAACTCAGGGAAGGGATTGGTCTTCTTCAAGAGCTTGTAGGCCGTTTCCCACTCTCCTTTGTAAAGCGCGTCATTCCATTCGGGGTCCTTGTTGCCCAACGGACAAGCCCAATGGCAGAAAGGCACGCCGCAATCCATGCAACGGCTGGCCTGTTCCTGCCTGTCGCGCGTGTTGAGCGTCTGTTCCACTTCGCCAAAGTCATGTATGCGGTCGTGAATCGGTCTGTATCCAGCCTCTTTGCGAGGCACAGTCAGAAATGCTTTAGGATTTCCCATCTTGATATTTTACAATTTTACGATTTCACAATTTTACAATTTCTTTGTGGCAATTGTCCAATTGTAAATTGTCCAATTGTCAAATTTATCAGTAGTCGCGTTGTACCTCTGCAATTTTCCGTTGCAGTTCTTTCATCTTTTCTTCTTCGAGGACGCGCTTGTACTCGATTGGCACGACTTGTATGAAGTCCTCGACGTAGCGCTGCCAGTCATCGAGCATCCGTCCTGCAAGAGCAGAACCTGTGTGGAGGTAATGCTGACGGATAAGTTCGAGCAGTTCCTTGCGCGAGACGGTGTCCTCCACAAGGTTTATCTCCACCATGTCCATGTTGCAGAAGTAGTCGAAGGTGTGGTCTGGGTCATAGACGTAAGCGACGCCGCCACTCATACCGGCTGCGAAGTTGCGCCCCGTCTTGCCAAGAACAACCACCCGACCGCCAGTCATGTACTCGCAACAATGGTCGCCTGCGCCTTCTATGACGGCAATAGCTCCAGAGTTGCGCACGCCAAAGCGTTCGCCCACGCGACCGTTGACATACAGCTCGCCGCTCGTCGCGCCATAGAGGCCTGTGTTGCCTGCGATGATATTGTCCTCTGCATGGAACTCCGCATTACTCCTCGCAGGAGGCAGGATGCTGATGCGTCCGCCACTCAACCCCTTGCCGAAGTAGTCGTTCGTCTCGCCTTCGAGCCTGAGGTTCAGACCTCGAACTGCAAAAGCACCAAAGCTTTGGCCAGCCGAACCCTTGAACTTGATGTTAATCGTGCCGTCGGGCAAACCAGCCTCACCATATTTCTTGGCAATCATGCCTGATAGCATCGTGCCAACTGCGCGGTCGGTATTCTTGATGGCAAAGTCAAGCGTTATCTCTTCCTGATCGTCAATGCTCTTCTGTGCAGCCTTGATAATCTCCTCATCCTTCACGCCACTGACCTTCGTGAACTCGCCTCTGTCCCAATGGAGCGGTTTATCCGTCTCTGGCTTGTGCAGCAAACGGCTGAAGTCGATGGTCTTCTGCTTGTCAGTTGCAGTTGCGGTCTTTATCTCTATCAATTCTGTATGGCCGATGATGTCCTTTAGTTTATGCACTCCCATCTCGCTAAGGTACTCGCGAACCTGCTCGGCAAGGAAGGTGAAGAAGTTCACCACATACTCTGCCTTGCCCATGAAACGCGCCCTCAGCCTTTCATCTTGTGTCGCCACACCAACGGGACAAGTGTTCGTGTTGCACTTGCGCATCATCACGCAACCAAGAACAATCAGTGGCAGAGTGCCAAACGAGAACTCGTCCGCACCAAGCATCGCCATGATGATGACATCCTTTGCTGTCTTCAACTGCCCGTCCGTTTGGAGGCGAACTTGGTTACGAAGCCCATTGATAACGAGCGTCTGCTGCGTCTCGGCAAGTCCAATCTCAGGACTGATGCCTGCAAAGCGCATACTCGAAGCAGGCGAAGCACCGGTACCGCCCTCACTGCCGCTGATGACTATCAGGTCGGCCTTTGCCTTTGCCACACCAGCGGCAATGGTTCCTACGCCACTCTCGGCAACAAGTTTGACGCTCACGGCAGCCGTCGGATTGATATTCTTCAAGTCGAAGATAAGCTGCGCAAGGTCTTCGATAGAATAGATGTCGTGATGCGGTGGTGGACTTATCAAGCTAATCCCAGGAATGGCATTTCGTGTCTTGGCGATAATCTCGTTCACCTTGAAGCCAGGCAGCTGTCCGCCTTCGCCAGGCTTCGCGCCCTGGGCAACCTTAATCTGTATCTCTTCGGCATTGACAAGGTATTCCGCCGTCACGCCAAATCGACCACTGGCAATCTGCTTGGTCTTGCTGGAGAGCGAAACACCATCGACCTCCGAATGGTAGCGGGCATTGTCCTCGCCGCCTTCGCCTGTGTTGCTTCGCGTGCCCAGCTTGTTCATAGCCAAAGCAAGTGCCTCGTGTGCCTCGATGCTCAAAGCACCAAAACTCATCGCTCCCGTCACGAAGTGCCGCACGATGCTTTCCACTGGCTCCACCTCCTCGAGAGGCGTTGGCTTTGCAGCCTTCTTGAAGCCAAAGAAGTCGCGAATGAAGATGGGCTTCTCCTTCTCATCGACAAGCTTTGCCCACTCCTTGAACTTCTTGTAAGAACCAAGCCTTGTGGCAATCTGCAGGTTGGCAATCGTGTCGGGATTCCAAGCATGAAGGATGCCGTCCTTGCGCCAAGAGAACTGACCGTTATTTTGGAGGGCTGGCGTCCCGTATGTCGCGTTGCCAACGCGACATACCCAACCAAAGGCCTCCTCGTGCAAGCGAATCGCATCCCTCGCAATTTCCTTCAGCCCTATGCCGCCAATAGTGCTGACTTCTGTTCCGAAGTACCTTCTCAGCAAATCTTCGCTCAGTCCGATGCTCTCGAATATCTTTGCGCCACGATAGCTGCGGATGGTTGAGATGTCCATCTTCGACATCACTTTCTTCAAGCCCTTATCGACCGCCTTGATGTAGTTCGCTTCTGCTGTGGCATACTCTTCTTGTATCTTGTGTCGCTTCACGAGGTCGTCCAGCACAGCAAAAGTCATATAGGGACAAATGGCACTTGCCCCATAGCCTAACAACAAAGCCGCGTGCATCACTTCGCGAATCTCGCCGCTCTCCACAATAAGAGCCGTCTGTACGCGCTTGCCGACACTAATCAGATAGTGATGAACGGCACTCACAGCCAACAATGAGGGTATGTAGAAAGCCCCCTCCCGACCTCCCCCAAGGGGGAGGAGATCTATCTTGTCAGTCAGTATGATATAGTTATACCCGTTATCTACTGCTTCTTCTGCATCTTTACAAAGCTTGTCAAGTGCATTTCTCAATGCCTCGCCGGCCTTATCCCAATCTGGCTCCTCCCCCTTGGGGAAGGTTGGGAGGGGGCTGGTCATTGGCAACTTGATTGTCTTAAATCCCTTATACCTTATATTACATAGGATGTCGAGTTGCGTGTTCGTGAGCACGGGCTGCGGCAGGCGAACCATCTTGCAGTTCGAGGCATCGGGCGTGAGGATGTTTGTGCCGACGGCTCCGATGTATTCTGTAAGGCTCATCACCAGTTCCTCACGAATAGGGTCAATAGCGGGGTTCGTTACCTGCGCAAACTGCTGGCGGAAGTAGTTGAAGAGAATCTGCGGACGGTCGCTGATGACTGCCAGCGGCGTGTCGTTGCCCATCGCTGCAACAGGCTCCTGTCCTGCTGTTGCCATCGGAATGATGGCTCTGTCGATGTCTTCCTGACCGAAGCCGAAGGTGATGAGCTTGCGCTCGTAGTTCTCCACCGAGTTCTCCACATGCCGACCGCTCTTGAGTTTCTCCAGCTGGATGCGGTTCGTCGAGAGCCATTCCCTGTAAGGATGCGCCTTCGCCAACTGCTCCTTAATCTCGCCGTCGTAGTATATCTTGCCTTCCTGCGTGTCGATGAGCAGAATCTTTCCCGGCTGCAAACGCCCTTTGCTCACCACGTCGCTCGGTTCGAAGTCCATCACGCCGACCTCGCTCGCCACGACCATCATGCCTTGCTTCGTTATCGTGTAACGGCTTGGGCGCAAACCATTCCTGTCGAGCATACCGCCTGCAAAGCGTCCATCGCTAAACAGCAAAGCCGCAGGCCCGTCCCAAGGCTCCATCAGGATGGAGTGATATTCATAGAAGGCCTTCAAATCCTCGCTGATAGGATTCTTGTCGTTGAAGCTCTCAGGCACGAGTATCGCCATCGCCTGCGGCAGAGAGAGGCCGCTCATAGTGAGGAACTCAAAGACATTGTCGAGCGAAGCCGAGTCGCTCATGCCTTCCTGCACGATAGGCCGCAAGTCCTTGATGTCGCCCAAAGCCTCGCTCGAAAGCACACTCTCCCTCGCCTTCATCCAACCGCGATTGCCGCGAATGGTGTTGATTTCGCCATTATGAGCCAGCAAGCGGAAAGGCTGCGCCAGTTTCCACTTCGGGAAGGTGTTGGTCGAGAAGCGCGAGTGAACCAGCGCAAGACCGCTCGTAAAGTAAGGGCTTGACAAGTCGGGGAAATATCGTCTCAACTGCCCGCTGGTCAGCATACCCTTGTAGATAAGATTCTTTGACGAAAGCGAACAGATGTAGAAGTCCTCATCAGTAATGCGGTTCTCGATGCGTTTCCTTACCTTATATAATATGCGGTCGAGCGTCGGAGCCTGTTCCTCCGTCACACCCGTCACGAATATCTGCTTTATTTCCGGCTCCACTTCCTTTGCCCCAGCACCCAAAGCCTCGGGACACGTCGGCACTGCCCTCACATGCATCAGTTCCAGTCCCTCGCGCTCAATCTCTTCTATCATCACGCTAAGAATCGTTTGCTGAGCCTTTTCATCCTTTGGAAGGAACACAAGCCCCGTGCCGTACCGACCTTTCTCGGGAACAGGAATGCCTTGCAAGAGGATGAACTCGTGCGGAATCTGCACCATGATACCGGCTCCGTCGCCCGTCTTGTCCCTGGTCTCGGCACCCCGATGCTCCATGTTTTCCAGCACCTTCAGCGCATTATCCACCAACTCGTGACTCTTGCCGCCGTGAATGTTCACTACCATGCCCACGCCGCAGGCATCGTGCTCGTATGCTTCACTATAAAGTCCTTTATTCATCTGACAATTTTACAATCTGACAATTTTACAATTTATTTGCGATGCGGCAAAGTGCCTTCTCTGTGTTCACGTGTGTGCCAAAGGCTGTGAGGCGAACAAAGCCCTCGCCACTTGGGCCAAAGCCTGCGCCAGGCGTGCAGACAACATGTGCCGAGTGGAGCATCCAGTCGAAGAACTCCCATGAACTCATGTCGTTTGGCGTGCTGACCCAAAGGTAAGGTGCATCTTTGCCACCATAGACCTTGAAGCCCATGTTTGTGAGTGCCTCGCGCATCAGTCGGGCATTCTCCATATAGTAAGCGATAGTCGCCTTAATCTGAGCCTTGCCTTCGGGGGTATAGATAGCTTCGGCAGCACGCTGACTGAGGTAGCTTGTGCCGTTGAACTTCGTGGATTGTCGGCGGTTCCAAAGCGGGTTGAGATTGACCTTCAAGGCTTTTGGCACCACCGTATATCCGCAACGGATGCCTGTGAAACCTGCCGTCTTGGAGTATGAGTGGAACTCCACAGCACATTGCTTCGCGCCAGGAATCTCGTAGATGCTGTGCGGCACGTCCTCGCTCGCGATATATGCTTCGTATGCCGCATCGTAGAAGATGAGCGCATCATTCGCCAGAGCATAATCCACCCACTTCTTCAGCTGCTCACGAGTCAGCGTCGTGCCTGTCGGGTTGTTGGGATAACAGAGGTAAATAACATCCACATGCTCTGTGGGCAATTCGGGCACAAAGCCGTTCTCGGGTGTGCAGGGTAGCTTGATGATACGCCTTCCTGCCATTGTGTTTGCGTCGATATACACGGGATAAACAGGGTCAGTGACGGCCACAACACAATCTGCCGAAAGAAGCTCCTGAAAGTTTCCGGTGTCGCTCTTGGCTCCGTCGCTCACAAATACTTCGTCCGCCTCAATGTCTATGCCACAAGCGCGGAAATCGTTCTGCACGATGGCTTCACGCAGGAAGTCGTAGCCGCGCTCTGGGCCATAGCCGCGAAAAGTCGCGCTCTGGGCCATCTCGTCCGTCGCTTTATGCAGAGCCTCTATGACTGCTGGGGCGAGCGGCTGAGTCACATCACCTATGCCAAGACTGATGATGTCGGCTTCTGGATTTTCCTGCTTGTATGCTTTCACTTTCCGGGCAATCTCAGAGAAGAGATAGGACTCGGAGAGTTTCAGGTAGTTCTGGTTTATCATCTCTTTTATTTACGATTTACAAATTTACGATTTCTTTGATCCTTTAAGACAAAGGCGCGATTGTAGTCGCGGAGTCCTATTTATTTACGACTTTACTATTTGGCGATTTCACTTTAACTGCGGAATGAATAAATATCTAAATGACAAAATAAATTGTAAATAGTAAATCGTCAAATAGTAAATAACTCGATTTCTCCTTCGAATACAAACTCTGCTGGCCCTGACAGATAGACGTGGTTGTCTGCTTCGCGCCATTCGACGTCGAGGGTGCCGCCGTCCATGATGATACGGTTCTTGCGTCCGGCGCGTCCAGTCTTGCAGGCAGCCACAGCCGTAGCGCAGGCTCCTGTGCCGCAGGCCATCGTGATGCCACTGCCGCGCTCCCAAACGCGCACTCGAATGCCGTCAGGACGCATTTCGGCAAATTCGATGTTAGCGCGTTCAGGAAACGCAGGGTGGTTTTCCAGTCGCAAGCCTCTGCCTGCGACATCAGTATGTTCCACATCGCCCACGAAGACGACATAATGAGGGTTGCCCATGCTTACGAAGCACCCTCGTGGCAGTATCTCGCTGCAAGGCATAAACTGCTTAGGGTTCTCAAACATCGGCTCGCCCATATCGACCGTCACGCTTTCTACGAAGCCGTCATTCAAATGCAGGCTGAGTACTTTTACGCCAGAGAGCGTGAGCAGCCTGATTTGGGTTTGCAAGGTCAGTCCCTTTTCATAAAGATACTTTCCGATGCAGCGGCTGGCATTGCCGCACATTTTCGCTTCCGAACCGTCGGCATTGAAGATGCGCATCGTGAAATCCGCTTCAGGGATGGGGCTGCGCCCTATCAGCACCAGCCCGTCCGAACCGATGCCCTTATGACGGTCGCTCCACAGGCAGGCTAACTTCGACGGCTCTTCTATATTATATAATAATGTATCAACATAGATATAGTCGTTGCCGCAGCCGTGCATCTTCGTGAAGTGTATCTTTTGTTTCATTTTGCGTCCATTTTATTGTATTTCGCTGTCATTCTGTCTAATTCTGCTGCAAAGATATATCGTTTTGCGCGAACAATCATCAATAATGCATCAAAAACACACAACAATGCAGTGATTTGTTGACATAGGTCAATAGTTATACCACAAAAACTGTCTTTTTGGTTGATTTATTTGGTTGATATTGACAATTTGCCATACCTTTGCAGCGATTTCATTGCAATGTGATAGACAGGACGCTCATTAATTAACTATTAAAGGTATGAAGAAGATTGAAGCAATCATCAGGAAGACCAAGTTCGAGGATGTCAAGGAGGCATTGCTCTCGTCGGACATTGACTGGTTTGAGTATCACGACGTGCACGGCATCGGCCAGAGCCGACAGGAGCGCATCTATCGTGGCGTCCAGTACTCGACGGATGTCATAGAGCGTGTGGCGTTGACCATCGTGTGTCGCGACCAGTTTGTAGAACCGACCGTGAAGGTCATCATCGACACAGCTCATACGGGCGAAGTAGGCGACGGTCGCATCTTTGTGAGCGACATAATTGACACCTGGAGCATCCGCACAGGCGAACATGGTGACACGGTACTACGTGATAAAAAGTAAAAAGATAAAAGGTTAAAAAGATTAAAAGGATTATGAACGAAATTGCACTTTCATTAGATACAGTATGGATGTTGTTGGCGGCTATGCTTGTGTTCTTCATGCAGCCGGGTTTTGCGCTGTGCGAGGCAGGCTTCACACGCAGCAAGAACACGGCCAACATCCTCTTCAAGAATTTCGTGGATTTCATGTTCGGCTCGTTGCTGTTCTGGTTCGTGGGCTTTGGACTGATGTTCGGTACCGACGCGCTTGGCGGCTTCATTGGGATGCCCAATTGGGGCGACCTCTCTTTCTACAAGGGCGAATTGCCCGTCGAGGGCTTCCTTATCTTCGAGACGGTCTTCTGTGCCACGAGTGCCACGATTGTCAGCGGTGCGATGGCAGAGAGGACTAAGTTCTCAATGTACGTCATCTATAGCGCCATCATTTCGCTGCTCATCTATCCCATCGAAGGCCACTGGACTTGGGGCGGCGGCTGGCTCTGCAATGATGCGGCAGATAGCTTCATGATGCAGACCTTCGGCGACGTCTTCCACGACTTTGCAGGCTCGGCCATCGTGCATAGTGTGGGCGGTGTGCTGGCTTTGATAGGAGCGTTGGCACTGGGTGCTCGCCGAGGCAAATACGGCAAGGACGGCAAGAGCCGAGCCATTCCCGGCCACTCGCTGACCCTCGCAGCCCTCGGTGTCTTTATCCTCTGGATGGGATGGTTCGGCTTCAACCCAGGCTCACAACTGGCAGCCAGTGGGGAGGTCAATCGCATGGCCATCAGCCACGTCTTCCTGACAACCAACCTCGCAGCAGCTGCAGGCGGTGTAGCCACCATGTTCCTTACATGGCTGAGGTACAAGAAGCCCTCATTCTCCCTGACGTTGAACGGCGTGCTGGCTGGCCTTGTGGGTGTCACGGCAGGCTGCGACCTCGTTTCGCCCGTCGGTGCCGTCGTTATTGGCCTCGTTTGTGGAACCGTCTTGGTCTTCTCCATCGAGTTCATCGACCACAGGCTTCACATCGACGACCCTGTCGGTGCCTCAAGTGTCCACGGCGTCTGCGGCATCCTCGGCACTGTAATGACGGGTCTGCTCTCCACGAGCAACGGCGCTCTCTACGGCTACGGCTGGGGTTTCTTCGGAGCAGAGTGCTTCGGCATTCTCATCATCGACCTCTGGGCAGCCGCCTGTGGCTTCCTTCTCTTCTTTGGCATCAAGAAGCTTCACGGTCTCCGAGTGCCAGCCCGCATCGAGGACGAGGGCCTGGATGTTTACGAGCATGGGGAACTCTGTTACAATTCATAATTCATAATTCACAATTCATAATTCACTTCCACATGAAACGATTATTCATTATAGCTCTATCTTTGGTCGGTATGGCCACGACGAGCGCAAAAGACAAAATAGAAGCAACTATCGGTGCCGACCTCGTGAGCCAGTACATCTGGCGCGGTCAGGACCTCGGCCACGTCAGCCTCCAGCCCACACTCGGCATTGATTACAAAGGCTTGAGCCTCACGGCCTGGGGCAGCGTAGGCATCAGCCGTGCCGAGGATGACAAGGAGCTGGACTTCACGCTCAAGTACGAGACGAAAGGCTTCAGCGTGGGTGTGAACGACTATTGGTTCTCCGAGGGCAGCTACTTCCAGTACCACGCCCACAAGACCACCCACATCTGGGAGGGCTTCGTAGGCTACGATTTCGGCTTCCTCTCTGCCACCTGGTACACGAACTTCGCAGGTAACGACGGCTTGAACAGCAGTGGCAAACGCGCCTACAGCAGCTATTTCGAACTGAAAGCACCTTTCCGCCTGGCGAAGCTCGACTGGACGGGCACAGTCGGAATCGTTCCCTGGCGCACGACGAGCTACGACACACACGACTTTGCCTGCACCAACGTCTCGCTCAGAGCCACGAAGGACTTCGTCATCAAGCAGAAGTACCACCTGCCCGTCTATGTCTGCCTGACCTCTAATCCATGCTCTGGCAAGTTATATTTTATCTTTGGATTATCATTCTCAATACAATGAATACAAAATACATTTTCGTCACAGGCGGTGTGGTTTCCTCGTTGGGTAAGGGCATTATATCCGCAAGTATCGGCAAGTTGTTGCAGGCTCGAGGCTACAAGGTCACGATTCAGAAGTTCGACCCTTATATCAACATCGACCCAGGCACGCTCAATCCCTACGAGCACGGCGAGTGCTATGTGACGGAAGACGGTATGGAGACGGACCTCGACCTCGGTCACTACGAGCGCTTCACCGGTATCTGCACCACCCGCAACAACTCGATTACGACAGGCCGCATCTACAAGACCGTCATAGACCGTGAGCGCCGTGGCGACTATCTGGGCAAGACCATCCAGGTGGTGCCTCACATCACGGATGAGATAAAGAGGAGGATGCTAAGGAGCCCCCTCCCAACCTCCCCCAAGGGGGAGGAGACCTACTCACCTAATCATCCCCCCTTGGGGGGACAAGAGGGGGGCCTTGATTTTGTGATAACCGAAGTTGGTGGCACGATTGGTGACATTGAGAGTGCGCCGTTCATGGAAGCTATCCGTCAGCTTCGCTGGCAGCTGGGTAGAGATGCTGTCTGTGTGCATCTGACATACGTTCCCTACCTGAAGGCTGCCGATGAACTGAAAACGAAACCCACGCAGCACTCCGTCAAGGAGCTGCAAGGCATGGGCATTCAGCCCGACATCCTCGTGCTCCGTACAGAACGCCACCTTGATGACGCATTGCGCCTGAAGGTGGCGGGGTTCTGCAATGTGGATCTTGAGTGCGTGGTGCAGAGCGAGGACATGCCCAGCATCTATGAGGTGCCGGTGAACATGCAGCGGCAAGGCCTCGATGCCGCCATCCTGCGCAAGATTGGCATCCCTGTAGGTGAAACGCCAGCCATGAAGCCTTGGCGTGACTTCCTGGAGAAGCAGCGCAACGCCAAGCGCGAGGTAAGCATCGCCCTCGTCGGCAAGTACGACCTGCAGGATGCCTACAAGAGCATCCGCGAGAGCCTCAACCTGGCTGGCATCTACAACGATGTGAAGGCAAAGATTCATTTCATCAATAGCGAGGAGGTGACAACGGAGAATGTCGCCTCACGATTGGAAGGGATGGCAGGTGTCGTCATCTGTCCGGGCTTCGGTCAGCGCGGCATAGAAGGCAAGATTATTGCTGCCGAACATACCCGCATCCACGACATCCCAACCTTCGGCATCTGCCTCGGAATGCAGATGATGGTGATTGAGTTTGCACGGAATGTCCTTGGCTACAAGGATGCCAACAGTAGTGAGATGGACTCGGAAACGCCTCACAACGTCATCGACATGATGGAAGAGCAGAAGAGCATCACGCAAATGGGCGGCACGATGCGACTTGGAGCGTACGAATGTGAGTTGAAGGAGGGAAGCAAAGCCCTTCAAGCCTATGAAAGTGAAAAGTTAAAAGTGAAAAGTGAAAAATTGATTGTCAGCGAACGTCACCGCCATCGCTATGAGTTCAACAACAAGTATCAGGAGGAATACGAGAAGGCTGGCATGAGGTGTGTGGGCATCAATCCCGATGCGAACCTCGTTGAGATAGTCGAGATTCCATCGCTGAAGTGGTACATTGGCACGCAGTTCCATCCAGAATATACCTCGACAGTACTGCACCCGCATCCGCTCTTTATGAGCTTTATCAAGGCGTGCCTAAATAGCTAAATAGCCCAATCGACAAATAAATCGTAAATTGTAAATCGTCAAATTGTAAATTGCAGAGGTGGAAGAGTTGAAGCACGAATGCGGTGTGGCTTTGGTGAGGCTTCTGAAGCCCATCAGCTACTACGAACAGAAGTACGGCACCAAGTCTTACGCCCTGAACAAGCTCTATCTTATGATGGAGAAGCAGCACAATCGCGGGCAGGAGGGTGCTGGCATCGCTTGTGTCAACATGGATGCCCCCGTCGGGATGGAGTACATGTTCCGCGAAAGGGCGCAGGGCAAAGATGCTATTTCTGAAATATTTCAGAGAATGGATAATGGACAATGGACAATGGATAATGACACTGCAGGTCCCAATTATCAATTATCCATTTTCAATTGTCAATTATACATGGGCCACCTCCGTTACTCCACGACGGGCAAGAGCGGGCTGCAATATGTGCATCCTTTCCTGCGGCGCAACAACTGGCGAGCCAAGAACCTGTGTCTTTGCGGGAACTTCAACATGACCAACATCGACGAGATTTTCGCAAAGATGGTCAGGCAAGGACAGTCGCCGCGCATCTACAGCGACTCGTACATCACGCTGGAGTGGATGGGGCATCGGCTCGACAGGGAAGTGGAGCGTTGCTTCGTGGAGGCAAAGGAGCTGGGCTTGCAGGACACAGACATCACCAACTATATCGAGGGACACGTGCAGATGGCCAATGTGCTGCGAACCACGATGCAGGACTACGACGGCGGCTATGTGATGTGCGGACTGACTGGCAGCGGCGAGATGTTTGCCATGCGCGACCCTTGGGGCATCCGTCCGGCCTTCTTTCACAAGGACAACGAGGTGATTGCCGTCGCCAGCGAACGCGCTGTGCTGCAAACCACCTTCGACCTGCAAGTAGAGGATGTGCAGGAGTTGCCGGCAGGACAGGCACTCATCGTACACAAGGACGGCAGTTCCTCTCTGGAGACCATCTTGGAGAAGAAGGCACAGGCACGCTGCTCGTTTGAGCGTATCTACTTCAGCCGAGGCTCCGACCGCGACATCTATCACGAGCGCAAGCAGCTCGGCCAACAACTCACAGCTCCCATTCTTAAAGCCATCAACGGCGATACCGACCACACCGTTTTCTCCTTCATCCCTAACACGGCAGAGGTCGCCTTCTATGGCATGATGGAGGGTCTGCGAAGCCAAGGCTTAAACGTGCGGAGCGAGAAGGTGGCTTGGAAGGACATCAAGCTGCGCACCTTCATCACCGAGGCTGGCTCTCGCAACGACCTCGCATCCCACGTCTATGACATCACCTATGGCTCGCTGCGACCTTACGAAGACAATCTGGTCATCATCGACGACTCTATCGTTCGCGGCACCACCTTGAAGGAGAGCATTTTCAAGATTCTCGACCGCTTGCATCCCAAGAAGATTGTGATGGTCAGCAGTTCGCCACAAATCCGTTACCCCGACTACTACGGCATCGACATGGCGCGGCTGGAGGAGTTTTGTGCTTTCCGCGCCACCATTGCCCTCATCGAAGAGCGTGGTCTATGGCAGCTCACGAACGACACTTACGAGGCTTGTCTCGCCGAGCTCCGCAAGCCCAAGGATGAGCAGCAGAATTGTGTCTCTGCTTTATACAAGCTTTTCAGCGTCGAGGACATCAACCGCAAGATGGCAGAGATGCTGCGGCCTGCTGGGATGCAAGCGCCTGTGGAGTTCGTCTTCCAGACCATCGAAGGCCTTCATGCTGCCTGTCCCGACCACCAAGGCGACTGGTACTTCACCGGCAAGTACCCCACCCCGGGCGGCAACCGCCTCGTCAACCAAGCCTTTGTCAACTACTTCGAGAAGGTAGTGAACAGATAAAAGCCTGCCTTTGTCCAGATTATAATCGAGAAATAGCTCCTTGCGAAAAATATCCCTGCACTTGCTGCCATTTTCTCATTTTTTTCTTAGTACCTTTGCTGTCACGTTAGCGTCACAACCAAATCTTCGATTTCAACGAGAAGATGGCAGGCAAGTACATCGGCACTTACACCAACGAGGCAGGCTGCCACGGGCAGCTCGTCATTACGCTGACGCTACTCAAACCAGAAAAGTGATTGCCTACGCCTCGCAGACGCCGATGATTTATCTGATAAAGCTCGTCACCTGTTTGGGTTCTCTCTGCGGAGTGTCCTGAGCGCCGTCTGTATGGATTTTCTTCAACAGCCAAGCCATGTTGTCCGCCATCGTCCGCATGGTCTGCATTCCTTCCGCGTCAAGCTCTGCCTGACCTTGCATCGCGCCATAGACAATGTTCCAGTATTGCGAGGTGACAATCGGCATGTTCTGCATCTGGAAGGGCATGAGCAGCGTCTGATAAACTGCCGAAGCGCCGCCTCTACGACATACGGCCACAGCTGCGGCGGGCTTGTTCTGCATCGCATGTGAGCCGGCATAGCTCATGCGCTGAATCAGGCTGAGCACCGTTCCGTTGGGCTGGCCGTAGTAGGTGGGAGAGCCGACGATAAGACCATCACACCCTTCCATGAGTTCGATGGCTCGGTTGCAGAGGTCGCTGTCGAAGACACAGCGTCTGAAGGGCTTAATCTTGCATTGGTTGCAGGCGATGCATCCGCGCACAGGCGTGGCTCCTATTTCAAGCATCTCTGTTTCTATGCCGTTCTTTTCTAACTGCTTGGCGGCTTCTTTAAGAGCCAGGTGGGTGTTACCTTCCTTTCGGGGGCTACCGTTAATCAATAGGACTTTCATTTTCTTGTCTGATTGGTTTTTTATATGTTGTTCTTCCTTTTCGCTGTTTGTTTTCCCATGCAAAGGTACATCTTTTTCTGAAATACTCAAAATATATGCCCTAAACTATCTTATCACATAATTTTGTTGTTACTTTGTGCCAGAATAATCTATCATGAAAACATTATGAAGATTCTCGTAGTGGCGCTAATGGCTGTCATGGCAGCAGGCACAAATGCTCAAAACGTAAGTATCAGTAAGGCGCTTCTCTAGCAAGGCGACGACATCAGTTGGGCCAAGCCCGAAATGGACGAATGTCGGGCAATATCATTACGACATTGAGGTCAACAATGCATACATGAACGCGACCAACGGCACGCTGAATGTCACGATTACCGACCGCGAGACGGGAGCCACGGTGAAGTCCCTAAGCAAAAAACTCTCACTCAAGCGGAACAAGCCTGTGCGCGTGACGGTGCCCCCGTCTATGGCGTGCGTCCTGGCTCTCCCGTCATCTATCGTTTCCCCGTATCGGGCGAGAAGCCGATGAAGTTCACCTGCAACAATCTTCCCGAAGGCCTCCAGCTCACGGAAAGCGGCGTGCTGAGTGGAAAGATTGACAAGCCTGCTATCCTTACCTTTACCGTAGTGGCCGAGAATGCAAAGGGAAAGGCTTCGCAGGAGTTCACGCCGAAGGTGGGTGCAGACATGATTGGCCATGCAGAAGTTCTTGCGCCAGAAGAATCTCTCCGAAGGCGAACTCACCTGCACAATACCCTTACATGGATGCAAGTATCTCAAAGTTTGGTTCTAAGAATCATACTTGATTCCTGATACAAAGGCTTTTACTTACATATCCTCCATCGAGAACGCTTTCAGTTGCAGGTCGTATCTGCCAAAGTCTGAAGCAGGGAGGTGAGCTATTTTCTCTTCTAATGCCTGCATACTGATTTTGCGGGGATTACGTTTCACTTCGGCAACAATGCCTGTATGGTCAAACTCATTGATAGCGACCAGGTTTATTTCGTTCTCCCCTTTACGATCCCACCAGTTCCCTATCTGCGTATATTGCTGCGTCTCCATAAGCTTGTCTTGGAAGTATCGCTCCAGGGTGCGACCTGTAAACTGCTCATACTTCTCCAGAATGTTCTTTTTAAGCATCGGTGACATGCCACGCTCTATGACAGACTGGTAAGGATAAACGAAGCGGAACCAGAAACGCAGGAAGTTGTCGCGTATCTCGTAGGACGAAACCTTGCTATTGTCTTTTGCAAGCAAAGGCTTTTGCCGGCAAATCATCTCATAATTCTTCTCAAGGTTCTGGAGATAAGTTCCCATGTCCTTTTGAAGCGCTCCGTCAATGTCACTTCGTCTCGTCTGCCCGCTGGCAATCAACTGAAGAATGGAGAAATATGTGCCAAAGTCGCCAGAAAACTCATTCCCAAGCAGGTCGCGACCTTCGCTGAGGAAGTAGGAATCCTGACGACAGACATAGTTCAGCATCTTCTCCTTTGTGGTACAGCCAGCATCTATAAGGAGCTCCACATACTTTGCCACACCGCCTGTTAACATATATAGACAAAGTAAGTCCTCCGGCGAATAGGTAGGACAGGCATCAGCGAGAATCTGTTTAAGCACGTTGACGGTGAAGGGACGCAAGACGAACTTGGACGTTGGACGGCCATACAGCGGCTCATTCTTCTCCTCAAAGATACGTCTCATCAGCGACTGTATGCTGCCTGATACAATAAGGTTGATGCGTGCCTCATTGTGATGACGGTCCCACACATCCTGTATCTCGCTGAAGATGGCGGGATTGATGCTGTAGAGTGTCTGGAACTCGTCGAATACCACAGTCAAATGCCGCCTTTTTGCCTCCTCCATGATGACATTGAAGACATCACGGAAACGGCTCAGTGTACCATAGACCTTCAATCCTATCTGTTCCTCCAATGCCGTCTGGAACTTCTGACAAAGCATAGCTTCCCTGTCCTTTGTCACAAAAAGATAGGCGTATGTCTTGCCATCCATCGCATGAGTGATGAGTGATGTCTTGCCAACACGCCGCCTCCCTGTCAGGACAGTAAAGGTGGACGACTTCATCGACTGTTTCTCAATGTCTGCCAGTATTTGCAGTTCGTTTGTTCGGTCATAAAACTTCATAATGTAAATTGCCGTTTATATACATGACGGTTTATATAACATGGTGCAAAGGTACAAGTTTTTTCCCACCCAACAAAGGGAAAGCAAAAAAATCTTTCTGATTACTCCAAATCGGTCATTAGATGTTCTGTGGCTGGAAGCCAATACAGCAGAATAACCGAGGACAATGTGCTATAAAACCTCACAGAGCGTGCCATAAAACCTCACATAACGTGCTTACAAACTATTTTCAAGCTTTGAAAATCTATTTTCAAGGCTTGATAATATATTTTCAAAGCTTGATAATATATTTTCACGCCTTGAAAATAATTATATAACGAGCCTAAAAGACTTTTATACCGTGTTATGGGAAGCTTTATATCGTGTTTCCCGGGAGTTTGTTCCCCGTTGGTAAGCGTCCCGCTTTGGTTTGTGTTGTATGAAACTTGAGACGCGCAGTGCCTAATGACCGATTTGGGTTAAAAAGGAACATCATTCTCTATTTCCTTAATCTGTTTGGCAGGAACGCCACCAACAAGGGTGTTGTCAGGAATGTCTTTAGTGACAACTGCACCCGCTGCCACTACCACGTTGTTGCCAATCGTCACACCGGGTAGGATGGTGACGTTGCCGCCTATCCATACGTCGTTGCCTATCCGCACAGGTTGGGCAGAGGCGTGATACTGCCTGCGGCCCATCGGAGAAAGAGGATGCCCGACAGTGGTAATCAGTGTATTTGGCCCAATCATCACATGGTTTCCTATATAAACTTCGCGGATGTCAAGGATTGTGAGGTTGTGGTTGCCTGTGAAGTCGTTGCCGATGAAGATGTTCTTGCCGCAGTCGCAATTGAAGGTCTTTGCTATCCAGACGCGCTCGCCCACAGCACCAAGCATTTGCTGCAGGTGTCGGTACTGCGCTTCGTAGTCGGTGCCGTCGATAGCGTTGAAAGCCTCGCACTGCACGATAGCCCGAGTCTTGCGGGCTATCATTTCCGGATTGGCATAAGAGTATTCCAATCCGGCATTGCATTTCTCAAGTTCGCTTAAGTGCTCTTCCTCCTTGCAAGGCATAGTGCAGGCAGACTTGCTCTCTGCACTTGCTTCGTTCGTCAGTTCTGTCATAATTGCCTGTCTTTCTATAGATTCCGTTTGTGACTAATCTGATGCGTTAGTTCACAATCACTCTTTTTGGAACACGCGCACATAGTCTATTTCGTAGCGCATGGGGAAGTCGGCGGGGTTGTACTGCCTCACTCGCGTGTCCAAGGCGAGGTTAAGCAGAAGGTATTGGGGATGATGGAAGGGGTTGATGCCTGTGTCTCGCAGCTTGCCGTTGATGGTGGTGGTTAGGTCGATTTCGTTAAGCAGTTCGTCATCGAGATAGAGGCGGATGGCATTCTCGTCCCAATCCATACGCCAGACATGAAAACGCTCTGCCCAAGCAGGGTCGCGGTCTGTGAAGTGATTGAGAGGTGTATAGGAAGAGTCCCATTGTGTGTCCTTATCGCCAGCCCAGCAGGCATTGGCAAGAACGGTTGGACGTCCATTGTATTGAAAGTACTCCATCATGTCTATCTCGCCACAGGCTGGCCACCCTCCCCTATCGCCTAAAAGCCATATAGCAGGCCAGACGCCCAAACAGACCGGGATGCGCGCGCGAACTTCGACACGTCCGTACAGGAAAGAGAAAAGGCCGATTGTCTTCACGCAGCCGCTTGTCCACAGGATGCGAGGGCGGTTGTTGCGCCAATAGGTGCTTCCCTCCTTGTAGGATGGGCAGGGGAAATCGGCAGGACGAGCTTCTATCACAAGGTGGCCGTCGCGCTGGAACACGTTCTCCGGGGCGTACCATTGCAATTCCTCGTTGCGCTCGAAACCGCGCTCGTAAGTCCACTTCGTTGAATCTGGTCGCCCGTCGGCATCAAACTCGTCTTGCCAGACAAGATGCCAGCCGTCGTTCTGAGCAAAAGCATTGGTGGGAAAGATTGCGGACAACGCCACCAATACGAGGAGAATAACTGATTTCATTTCCTGCATCTACTTGATGTTGAGCACGACGATGGACTTTGCCGGTATCTTCACCGTGAGCACGTCTTTTTTCAGCTTGGCATCCTTAAACTCGGCGGGAGCCACCACGTTGGGATGCTGGAAGTCGTTGAAGTCAGCCACATTCTCGGAGGTGAGGATGCGACCGCTGAAAGTCTTTGCAGCAAAGCCTTCCAGGGCGAAGTCGATGGTCTGAGCCTTGTCCAGCGAAACGTTGGTAACGGCCAGCACGATGCTGCCGTCGGTAGTCTTAGCAGCCGAGGCCGAGAGCATGGGGCAAGGACGATAGCCGGCATCCCTCGCACCTTCTTTCTCCTTGAAGTAGGCCTTGCTCACCTGTATGATTTCGCTCTCAAGGTCAAGCGGGAGATAGGTGGCTTCCTGGAAAGGGGTGTACATTTCAAACACGTGGTAGGTCGGGGTGAGCACCATGTGGCCCGTGCCCTCTTGGTCGGTCAGAATCATCGACTGCAGCACGTTCACAACCTGTGCGATATTCGCCATCTTCACACGTTCGGTATATTTATGGAACACGTTCAGCGACAGCGCTGCCACGAAGGCGTCACGCAAGGCGTTCTGTTGGTAGAGGTGGCCGCTGATGGTGCCTGGCTCTTCGTCCCACCAGGTTCCCCATTCGTCAACGAGCAGTCCCACTCTGCCTTCGGGGTCTTTCTTGTCCATGATGGCCTTGTGCTTCTTGATGACCTCCTCAATCTCCAGACACTTGCCTAGAGCCCAGTAGTACTGGTCGTTGTCGAACTTCGTGGCGGAGCCTTTCGGACCGCCCCATCCCGTGCAAGTATAATAATGTAACGACACGCCCTGCATACGATTGCCGATTCTGTCCATCAGCACCTCCGTCCACTTGTAGTCGTAGTCCGAGGCACCGCTTCCGATGCGGTAGAGCTTGTTGCCAGTATAGTCGCGCAGATAGGTGTTAAACTTGCGGAACTCGTCCGAGTAGTATTCGGGCGTCATATTGCCACCGCAGCCCCAGGCCTCGTTGCCAATGCCGAAGTATTTGACGTGCCATGCTTTTTCACGTCCATTCTGACGACGCAGCCGTGCCATCGGCGTATCACCGTCGCTGGTCATATATTCCACCCATTGCGCCATCTCCTTCACCGTGCCAGAACCCACGTTGCCGCTGATGTAGGGTTCACAGCCGAGCATCTCGCAGAGGTTCAGAAACTCATGGGTACCAAACGAGTTGTCCTCGATGGTGCCACCCCAGTTGTTGTTACGCAGCGATGGACGCTGGTTCTTAGGACCGATGCCGTCCATCCAGTGGTAGTCGTCGGCAAAACAGCCGCCCGGCCAGCGCAGCACGGGAACCTTTAGCACCTTCAAAGCTTCGAACACATCCTTGCGGTAGCCGTTGATGTTGGGAATCTGAGAGCCTTCGCCCACCCAAAGGCCGCCGTAGATGCAGGTGCCGAGGTGTTCGGAGAACTGTCCGTAGATTTCGCGGTTGATCTTTGCCCCTGCCTTGTCAGCATGGACTGTTGCCTTCACGTTGTCGGCAGCCATCGCCGTTGCAGCACAGGCCAGCGCAATAAAGGCAGATAAAATGGTCTTTCTCATATCTTATACTTTTTGTGATGATTATCTGGTTTGCAAAGATACAAAATAAATCCCAAAGCATGAATGTTTTGCCTTGGGATTTATGATTTATTGGGTTCTTTTCTTGCCATAATATTCAGATAAAACCATAACTGAGATTTCGATAATTGTTATTTGCTCTTCAGCAACAGGTTGGCTGTAGGCAATGGGCTCTTGATGCTCACGCTGACTGAACCTCCCTTTTGCGTGCTACGTACGACGAGGAGGGCGCGGCCTTTCCAAGTTTTTACTCGCGGTGAGGTGTAGGGTTCCGTATCCTTCAGGTCGGCAGAAGCAAAGGCTAACAGTTGTCCTTGTCCCTTGATGAAAGCCTCGCAGTCGATAGCGGCTTCCGGGACGAGTGTGCCTTGCTTGTCAAGGACTTCGACAGTAACAAAAGTAAGTGACTGTCCGTCGGCAGACATTACAGTACGGTCTGGGGTTAGGCGCAAACGGGCAGGTTCACCGGCAGTCTTCAGTGTCACGCTCTCGCCACCGGCTTCTGCACGGAGTGTGCCGACCTTATAGGGCAATGAGAAGACGGCCTTGAACTCAGTCTCGCGGCTTACCTGCTTCGTGCCGATAAGTTGGCCGTCGAGATACAGCTTTACTTCTGGCTGACGGGTATAGACCTCCACTTCGACAGGCTTTCCCTCCCAACCGGGCCATGTCCACGATTCCCATGTGGGCCACACGCTCCACATCGTGGTGTGAATCTCGCCGTGGTAGCCGTTGGGTTCGCGAACAGCCATGTAGAGTGGTGTGTCTTTATTCCACAGCATCTCCCTATAATGACTTATCGGTTTCCTCCAGCCGGTGATATCGACATCGCCACAGGGAGCGCCGTGCCAATCGGGCTGTCCGCCCTCAATCCACGACTCACCCTCGCGCTCACCTTTATAGTAGTTACGACCTATGCCACTCTCGCCCAGATAATCAAGTCCTGTCCACACGATGTCGCCCACGACGTAGGGGAAGTCGTTTGAAATGCTCCAATTGCGGAAAGCATCGCGCGGATAGCTCTCCGTCTGCCAGATGATGCGCTTGGGGTCGCGCTCATGGTCAGAGGCGTGCTTGAATATCATATAGTTGTAGCCTACCACGTCGAGCACCTCAGCGTGTGGGTCGTAGATTTCCCAGTCGCGGTCCCAGGCACAGAGAGCCTCGGTGACAGGGCGTGTCGCGTCCAGTTCGTGGATGGCCTTTTTCATCTGACGGGCGGTATAGACCACACGGATGTCCTTGCGCTCAATGACCTCGTTGCCAATGCTCCACGAGATAACACAGGGGTGGTTGCGGTCGCGCAGCACCATCGCATGGATGTCCTGACGGTAGCAGGAGTCGATGACGGTGGAGTAGTCGTAAGGATTCTTCTGCGTGCGCCAGCCGTCGAAGGCCTCGTCAATGACAAGCATACCTATTGAGTCGCAGGCATCGAGGAAAGCGCGGGTCGTGGGATTGTGCGAGGTGCGGATGAGGTTGAAGCCGGCCTGCTTCATCTGACGCACCTTGCGGATTTCGGCATCATCGAAAGCACGGGCACCCAGTACACCGTCATCATGGTGAATGCAAGCACCGTTGATGAGTACCTTCTTGCCATTGAGCACGAAACCATTCTCAGCTTCGAACGAGAACGAGCGGATGCCATATTTCGCCATTGCATTGTCTATGGCCGTGCCATTCTCCTTCAATTCCACCTTTGCCTCGTAGAGTGTCGGGCTCTCTGGCGACCACAAGCATGGATTATTGACGAAGAGAGTCGTCTTCACGGTCTTGGTCTCGCCAGCCTCCACAGCCACCATCAATTGTGCGCCGCCCACCACGACGGTGGCATTGCGGTCGGCCTGCGACTCATTCTGCACAGTCACCTCCACCTGCACCCGAGCCTTGTCGGCGCTCACCTCCGGCGTGGTGATGAAGACGCCGTTCTCGGCAATGTGCAACGCGGGCATAGTCTCCAACCACACGTGGCGGTAGATGCCGGAACCGCTATACCAGCGACAGTTGGGCTGCTCGCTATTGTCCACCTTTACCACCACTTCATTGAGGCTTTCAGGCTTCGAGGCTTTGAAGTTCCGAGGTTTCAGATAGGGCGTGATGTTAACCGTGAACGGCGTATAACCATAGTGATGCTGCCCAGCCTTTTGGCCATTCACATAGACCTCAGCTTTCTGATACACGCCCTCGAAGTGGAGCTTGACGATTTCGCCATTGGGCGAGCCGAATGTCTTGCGGTACTCGCCCTTACCTGCCTCGAACCATCCGCCGCCAGTGCCCGCGGCTCCTTTGCCCGAATTGGGGCCTTCGAAGATGTCCCAGTCATGCGGCAAATCAACGGTCTGCGTCGTTCGATTATGTGTAAACTGCCAGCCGAAGTCAAACAGTTGCCTTTTTGTCTGTGCAGATGCCGTCACCACTGCGATAACCAGCATCATTGTAATCATGATCTTCTTCATATTCTACTATTTCATTCTCTTTTCAAACTTAAAAAGCCCGTCGTCTTGATTGAACTGCTCAGGCATACTGGGGTCTGGATGATACTCGTTGAAGAACTCGACGGCATGGAATCCCAAGCGGTTGATGTAGAAGTGGATGTTGCGACGGTCGAAGTACGGCGTGCAGGCCTCCCACACCTCCACCTCTGGATGGAGCGCCTCGATAGCTTTCCAGATAGCCTGTCAGGTGCTTTGGAGAGAATCTTCTGCCAAGTGTCATCGGGTATTTCCAGTTCTACTGTTGCCATCTCACCAAGGGTGAACAATGACTCGGGGTACTCCTTTTCCTCATCGACGGAAGCTTTTTCGCTCATGCCGCACGATGATAAGGCAAGAGTTGCAATCACGAGGAAGAACTTGCGCATCTGCTCCAAGTCCTTACAAAATAATGCTATGTGGTCGATTGTCTTGATAATATCTATTAAGCTATTATTCGTCCGGCTGCTGGCCGTTGTGTGCCTTCCATGCGCACTCGGTAATCTTCAAGTCTGTGAAGACTGCTGTGAAGGATGACTCCTCAGGTGAACAGGCATAGATGCCGAAACTAATTTCATCGGCTCCTGCATACATGTGGCAAATGCGCATCTGACTGAAGTTCACGCCATCCTTGGAACACTCTATACAGTAATCGTCCTCCCTTCGTGAGAAACGATACCACATTGTCTTGACATCAGCTGGAATGGCTGTCGTTGCCCAATCGGAATAGCCGTTGTTCGTGGCTACGCTGCCAAGATGCTGAAATTCGTCGTTCTCGTATTCCACAGAGCCTTTCAGCCAATTCTCGCTATCGAGGTACATCACAATGCCGCACTGGTCGAAGCGTTGGTGACTCTGCGTAAAGTCAGTTTTCACAACAAAGCTGAAGAACTTCTCTTTCGTCTTCATTTGAAGGACAGGAGCATTGTCGTTTTGGAAGTGATAGTAAGTGCGCTGCCAAAGGTCGGTATGCGGAGCCGTCGTGATGGCGATGGTGTCGCCTTTCACTTCGTAGCCAGCAGGCTCACGAGTCCATTGCAGGCTGCCCAGGTCAATGTTGCCGCTGCCAACAAGTGCCACCTTCACGTCATCCAAAAATTCGGTTGCCTCTACCTTACTTCCTTTAGTGTCGCAACCCGTCAAAGCCGCAGTTACTACTGCTGCAATAAGCATCCTTTTTCTTATTTTCATATCATCCTCGTTAGTTTTGTTCGGCAAATATACAAAAAAAATCCCAAGGCATGAATGTTTTGCCTTGGGATTTATGATTATTTGTGTATTATGCTGTTAATCTGTACTCATTCGGTGTCATGCCCGTGCGGGACTTGAATAGGCGCGAGAAGTGCTGTGGATATTCGAAACCGAGCCGGTAGGCTATCTCGCTGACGGAAAGACGGGTCTCGATGAGGAGTTGCTTGGAGCGCTCAATGACGGCATCCTGGATGTGGCGCTGGGCGGTGGTGCCGCTCTCCTTGCTGATAAGGTCGCCGAAGTAATTGGGCGAGAGGCAGGCCTTGTCGGCGAAGTAGGCGACAGTGGGCAGACCGTTACGCTCTGGATGGCCGCTTACGAAGTACTCGCGAAGCTGCTGGTGGAAGGCGGTGAGGATGTCGCTGTTCACCTTATGTCGCGTGATAAACTGGCGGTCGTAGTAACGCATGCAATAGTCCAAGAGGAGGCCGATGGCATCGGTGATGAGCGTCTGCGAATGGCGGTCGATGGGGTGCTGCAACTCCTCCTCGATTCTGTCGAACAGTTCCACCACCATGTGCTGCTCGCGCTCTGAGAGGTGCAAGGCTTCGCGCTGGTCGTAGTCGAAGAACGTGTAGTCGTTGATGCGGCGTGCGAGCTGTGTGCCGTAGAGCAGGTCGGGATGGAACAGTAGTCCGCGCGAGGGCGGCATGGGTCGGCTCTCGTCCCATTCCACCTCGACCACCTGTCCGGGCTTGAAGCTCACCACGGTACCCTCCTGATAGTCGTACTTCTCGCGTCCGTAGCGTATCGAGCAGCCGTCACCCTGTTTCAGGAACAGCGCATACAGGCCGTAGTTCAGCCGCGAATGGTTTAGGTCGCTGGCCATCGGATCGGCGTGGTTCACCACCGTCACCAGCGGGTGCAGCGTCTCCCATCCGTACAGTTTGTTGTACGCATCCACGCTGTCTATCTGGATGATTCTTTTGTTTATCATAACGCTGCAAAGATACGAAGAAATTCCGTAACTCGTGCCGCCATCGGTAATAATGGTAGGAAATTCCGTGATTAGGGTAGTCGTTTCGACAGAAAATTGGCCGCAGTTCCGTTAATCTTTGTCACTTTTCCGATGATTTGCTATGTATTTGCGGAAAGTTTGTTCCTTTGCCGATGCAAACGAGGCTCTCAGCCGCATCTATTCCGTCAAGGATTTAATGATACTGTAACTTATAAAGGGAATCTTTCATGCAGAACGGAGATTGTCATGGCGGGTCATAACATTTCGACTTCTCAAACAATCATATAGAATAAAAGCGGACAGCCGACAGAGGGGCTGTCCGCTTTTGCTGTAAGGGGCTTTTTCTGTGCAGATTCGCCTAATATATATTAAAAATGTGGGGCAAGGCGACGGGGGTTCAAAGAAAAAGTTGTATCTTTGCAAGCAAATATAAAGAATGTCTATGACTAAGCATTATTTTCTTCGTGTGTTGTTTGCAATCACGACGTTTTGCGGCGTTGCATCGTTTGATGCTGATGCTGCGGAGCAGTGTGTCAGCAAACAAACGAAGGAGACATGCGTAGTACAGAAAGCCAGCACACATGATTTCGTTCTGGAACGAGGCTTGATGCTCGCCACCAATGCCGCAATAAACCCTAGAGGTTCACAGCGCATAGGAGGCTCTCGCCCGACACGCCTTCTTCCCCAGAGCAATGGCAAGCCAAGCCGTGCTCATGGCAAATTATTATCGGGCAATTCTTATAACCACTCCTCTTTTTTACCTTTTCACCTTTTTACCTTTTCACTCTTTCAAAAGGGTGGAGCTGCGTCTCCTCGCTTTTATTATGTCATAGCGTTGAGGCGCATTCTTTGTTAGCCTGTTTGCTTTCTTATTGAGAATAACAGCAAACATTAATAACAAAGAATCTATAATAATGTCAAATATCAAGAATTTGCAGATGTGGAAAGACATCTGCGCTGATGCCCGTATTAGCGTCAGCAAATCGCTGTTTGGTCTGAAGACCACGGCAACATATGTACCTACCCAGAGTGTCATTGACGCAGAGATTTATGAATATACGCAGAAGGATGGCGACCATCTACTTCGCATCCTGACTGGCCCGCGTGAGGAATTAGCCAAAGCCATTGGCGATTTTTCTCCGAAGCCTATTACCAACGGCAACTATCTCCTTGAGGTTGTTCATTCCCGCGACAATCAGTTTGCCGCCTTGCTTTTGAAGCAGTATCAACAGTTGAACTACGAGATTGTCACGACGACTCTCATCTTCGAGGGCGAGAAGGTTCAGATAATCAGCCGTTTGTTCCAAAAGTAAACGTCAAATTGTAAATTTCCATGACGTTCACTCCTGAAAACATCTTTTTCATGGGGTCGGTGCTCATATTCGCCAGCATCGTCATCAGCAAGTGGGGCTATCGCTTCGGTGTCCCCACTTTGCTGTTGTTCCTATTCACGGGTATGCTCTTTGGCAGCGACGGCCTCGGTCTGGAGTTCAACAGCCACGAGGACGCGCAACTCATCGGTATGCTCTCGCTCAGCGTCATCCTCTTTTCTGGAGGTATGGACACAAAGTTCCGCGACATCCAGCCCGTGATAGGCCAAGGGTTGATGCTCTCCACGGTGGGTGTCATGCTGACCTCTGGTATTACTGGCCTGCTCGTATTCTATCTCTCGCAGTGGACTCGCCTTGACATAGGCCTGTCGTTACCCATATCGATGTTGTTGGCAGCTACGGTCAGTTCTACCGACTCTGCCTCCGTCTTCAACCTCCTACGTTCGCAAGGCATCGGTCTGAAACATAATCTACGCCCCATGCTGGAACTTGAAAGCGGTTCCAACGATCCTGTAGCCTATGTGCTGACCATTGCATTTGTGGAAGCAATCGCTTCTTCTGGCGATATGACAGGATTGGATTTGGCGACAAAGATTGTTGACCAGTTGGCTGTCGGTGGTGTCGTGGGTTATCTGCTCGGGCGCGCATTGGTTTGGATTGTAAACCACATCAATATGCCCAATGCCTCGCTCTACCCCGTGCTGGTGCTGAGCATGATTCTCATCATGTTTACGCTCACCGACCTGCTTCAAGGGAATGGATATCTGGCTGTCTATGTGGCAGGACTTGTGGCAGGCAACAGCCGCATGTCGTATCGTCGCGAAACCACCACCTTCATGCAGGGCATCACGTGGCTTCTGCAAATCGTAATGTTCCTCACGCTCGGCTTATTGGTCAATCCCAGCGATTTGCTCGACGTGTGGATTGTAGCCATCGCCATTGGTCTCTTTATGATGTTCGTTTCGCGTCCGCTGGCCGTATTCCTCTGCCTCCAGCCTTTCCACGTACCTGCAAAGGCCAAGCTCTTCCTCTCATGGGTTGGACTTCGTGGAGCTGTTCCTATTATCTTCGCAACTTATCCTGTAATAGCGGGTATCGAGGACGCCAATTTCCTTTTCAATGTCGTATTCGTCATAACCTTGCTCTCGCTCTCCATACAAGGCACTACTATCACCACTTGTGCCCGCTGGCTCGGACTGGCTACGGAAGAGCCCAAAAAGGACAATGACTTCGGCATAGAACTTCCCGACGAACTGGAGTCGAAACTGTCGGAACATATACTCACTGAGGCAGATTTTGCATTAGGAAATCGTCTCTGCGATATGAACTTCCCTGATGGAACCCTAGTGATGATGGTCAAGCGTGGTCACTCCTTCATTGTTCCAAACGGCCAACTCGAATTGCAGCCCGGTGACATCCTACTGACCATCGCACGACAGCAGGAATGAACGATCATAGTTAATTTAGAAACAAAAACAAACATGTCAAATATCAATGAGTTGCAGATGTGGAATGACATCTGCGCTGACCCTCGTATTAAGGTCAGAACTGAATTCTTCGGCATAAGAACCATAGCTATTTACACACAGCCTCAGAGCATCATCGATGCAGAAACCTTCGAATACGACTCGCAAGATGGCTACCGCCTGCTCTGCATCCTGACCGCCCCACGCAAGGAGTTGTCCAAGGCTATTGGCGACTTCCGCCCGAAGCCCATCACTAATGGCGACTACCTACTTGAGGTTGCTCGTTCTCGCGATAGCCGCTTTGCTGCTTTTCTCCTGAAGCAATATCAACAACAGAAATACAAAGCCGTAACCTCCACCTTGATTTACGAAAATGAAGAAGCAAAAACCATTTGTCAAATGTTTTAATAATCTAAAGAACTTTTAATTATGACAACAGTGACATTATCCATCGTCGCGGTTTTCTGTGTCGGTTATTTCTTCATTGCCATAGAGCGTGTGACGAAAATCAACAAGGCTGCAATTGCATTGTTGATGCTCGTTGCCACTTGGTCGCTGTTCATGCTCTCCCCCGCAGACTATATCACTTCTGTGGAGGAGGGCGGTATCGTTTCTGCGGTAAATGAAGTTATCGAGAAACACCTTGGTGCTACTTCTGCGACTTTGTTCTTCCTCATGGGAGCCATGACCATCGTTGAGTTAGTAGATGAGAACGGAGGATTCAACTTTGTTTGCAACATCATGCAGACACACAGCAAGAAGCGACTGTTGTGGCATATCGCATTCATGACGTTCTTCCTTTCTGCTATTCTCGACAATCTTACTATCTCTATCGTGATGATTATGATTCTGCGGAAGCTTGTTGCTGACAAGCTCGACCGTATTATCTATGCGTCCATTGTTATCATTGCAGCCAACAGCGGAGGTGCATTCTCGCCCATCGGCGATGTCACCACTATTATGCTTTGGAACAAAGGTGTCATTTCCACTACTGGTTTTATTGTAGAATTGCTAATCCCTTCGGTCATCTCTATGGTTGTTCCTGCGTATGTACTGTCAAGGTCGCTGAAAGGCCCGTTGGCAGTCACTACGGACCAAGTACAAACTGTTCAGGCCGGTAGTCTTACAGCCCATGAGCGCAGAACCATCTTCTTTTTAGGAGTGGGAGGCCTCATTTTCGTGCCTGTTTTCAAGAGCATCACTGGCTTGCCGCCTTTCGTAGGTATTTTGCTGGTGTTAGCTGTTCTATGGACGGTGACAGAGGTGTTCTATGCCCATTTGAAGGAGGAAGAGGAGAATGGCGCCATGCAGAAGCGCGTCATTCATGTGCTCAAACAAATCGACATGTCCACCATCCTCTTCTTCCTAGGAATCCTGATGGCTGTGGCTTGTCTGGAAACTATTGGTGTGCTGAGCATGTTGGGTAATGAGCTGAATGCAGCCTTCAATGGCAATCATTATCTCATTACCGGCATCATCGGTGTGCTGAGCAGTATTGTCGATAATGTTCCGCTGGTGGCTGGATGTATGGGAATGTACCCAGTTGAAGCGACAGGCGATATGGCGGTTGATGGCATATTCTGGCAATTGCTGGCATACTGTGCTGGTGTGGGTGGTTCCATGTTGATTATCGGTTCCGCTGCAGGCGTTATTGTGATGGGAATGGAGAAAATCACCTTCGGTTGGTACATGAAGCACGTTAGCTGGATTGTGTTCATTGGCTATCTGGCAGGCATTGCTTTTTATTGGCTGGAAAAGACTCTATTGCAATTATGAATATAATGGGAATGCCCTTATGGGCTTGGATAGTATTCTATGCATTGGTGTTGCTGATGCTTGCTCTCGACCTGAAGATGTTCGGCAGGAAAGGTCAGCACGAAGTAGGTGTGAAAGAGGCCTTGCAGATGACGGGCGTATGGATAGGCGTGTCGATGCTGTTCGCCGTTGGCATCTATTTCTTTTATCCGGTACAGCCCCACGAAAAGGCGATGGAGTTTTTGGCTGGCTATCTGATAGAGAAATCGCTGTCGATGGACAACCTCTTTGTCTTCCTGATGCTTTTCTCGTTCTTCGGCGTAGAGCGCAAGTACCAACATGAGGTGTTGTTTTGGGGAATACTGGGCGCACTTGTTTTGCGTAGCATCTTTATCTTCGCAGGAGCAGCAATGGTGGAGCGTTTCGACTGGGTGCTGGGATTGTTCGGCTTGTTCTTGCTCTATACAGGCTTCAAGATGTTTAGCCACAACGACGAGCAGCAGGTCAATCTTGCCGACAATATCCTCATCCGAGTGTTCAAACGCTTCTTCCCCGTGACCCGTCAGATGCGTGGAGAGAAGTTCTTTGTCAGGGAGTATGGTGTCACGCTGGCGACGCCGCTTTTTGTTGCCCTGCTGGTCATCGAGACAACAGATGTGGCTTTTGCTGTTGACAGCATTCCGGCCGTGTTCAGTGTCAGCCACGACCCCTTCATCGTGCTTACTTCAAACATCTTTACCATCCTCGGCTTACGAGCGCTCTACTTTGCCTTGGCAGCCATTGCCCAATACTTCAAATACCTGAAATACGGCCTAGGGATTATCCTGATGTTCGTGGGAGTGAAGATGCTGCTGGGCATGAATGACTACATAAATGCTCTTGCTTCTTATGTCGGTATCGAGCTGAATATGCCACGCATAGAGATTCCCATCATGGTAAGTCTTTCTGTTATCATCGGCTTGCTCATGGCCTCTATGTTATTGTCGTACCTCAACACAGACAAGTTAGCCGAGGTATCGGCAAGGACAAACGAAGGCTCAGACAAATCTGATGAAGCATTGGCAAAGACAAAAGAGAACGCCGACAAGGTTGCCGATGTGTCGGCAAGGGCAAACGCAGGCTCCGAAAAACGTGCCGACGATTCCGAAAGGAAGAATGAACTCAGGTTTGAGGTTGCCGATGGGTCGGCAAAGAGGAACGCGATGAGGTTTGAGGTTGCCGAGAGGTCGGCAAGGGGGAATGAGGTCAGGTTAGGGCTTGCCGACACGTCGGCACGTAAGAATGAGAACTCTTTTGTATTTGCCGATATGTCGGCAAGCGAAAAATGAACACAAGTTGGTTTGCCGACGCATCGGCAAACCAAGAAATTAACATAATTATTAACTATTAAAATTAAAAAAACATGGAAGAATTAAAAAAAGAAACATTCACGACGTAGCCAATGCATTTCATTTCAGCACCGTAGAGAAGATACTCGGGCTGGTAATGGCATCTGACCTGCGAAACACGTTCCGTCCACTGGGCGCACTGGCCGAAGAGCTGATGCGCCGCTTCCAGCGCGAGGACACAGCCTTCAAGCTCTCGCTGAAGAACTTCACGAGCGACGACATCGGTGTGCTGGACGCGAAGCGCGACAAGTACGCGCAGTTCCTCAAGTCAGTGCTGACGGCCTACACCTATCTTCCGGAGGAGGGCATGGTGCGGCAGGCGAGCGTGCTCCTGCAGGTGTTCAAGGACTACAAGTGGCGCCCCTCGGAAGCTTATTTGGCTGAGACGGCGAAGCTGGACAACATGCTGCAGGAGTGGGACCAGGAGCAGAAGGCGGCGGTGCTGACGGCGATGGGGCTGACGTACTTCGTGGACGCTCTGCGCACGACGAATGCCGATGTAAAGTCGCTCATCCAGAACCGCCAGGCGGAGCAGTCTGTGGTGGTTCGCGGCGAACTGCGTGCCGCCCGTGCCGAGGTGGACGAGAAGCTGCAGGAGATGCTCCGCTACATCGACGCGCTGAACATCACCTCGCCCTCGGACGACCTGACCGACCTCATCCTGAAAATCAACGAGGCCTTCCGCTACATGGACGCGCAAATCGCGGCTGGGAAGAAGAAAGGCTCGTCGGATGAGGACAGCAACGGCGGTGGCTCTTCGTCCGGCGGCACCACGGTCATCAGCAACGAGGACACGATTCAAGGCCTCGAATAAGCGAGAGAAAAGCCGAGCTTGCTCGAACTTTTCCGAGCGGGAGAGGTCTCGAGCGAAGCTCAAGGCTTGGAATAAAGCCCCCTCCCAACCCCTTGCCCTCCGTCGCGAATGGGAATTCGCTCCCCTTTGTGGGGCCAGAGCCACATTCAGTGGCTCTTCTAAAGACCCCAGTCGCCCGAGGAGGAGGAGATAAAATGAAGCCTCTGTCGAGATAATCGGCAGGGGCTTCTTCAATTCGTGTAATTCGTGGTCGAAAAGGAAATCCGTTCAATCCGTTGTCTATTTCAGATTCTCTTGGAAAAATGCTGCTAACTGGTCGAAGGGAATATAGCTTTTCTCGCCGCCGTCGTAGAGGTCGCAATGGGTGGCACCAGGGACGATGTAGAGTTGCTTGTTGCCACGAGTGACGACGAACGGTTCGGCGAGAGGCTCGTTAAGCGGTTGCAGGTTCGCGTCCTGTCCTTGCAGATTGACCTTTGCGCCCGTCATATTCTCATACGCCGTAATGCCAAAATAGCGGCTGTGGGCCTTCTCTCCATGCAGAATCATGACGGCATTGTCAATCTCGCTTGTGAACTTGAGGAAACCGGCATTGAGCCACGGTAGGATAGACGTTTTGTTCCAGCCCTCGTTGGAATTGAGGCTGCGCTCGTGGTAGCCGCGCGGGGTCTTGTAGTAGGCATGGTACTGCTGAACGAACCACGGCATGTTGGTCGTATCTTCCACCACACCACCTGCACGCTCGTAGGAGCCGTTGCGGTAGTCTGTTAGCCGCTGCTCGGCCAGGGCTTTGCGCATCGCCACACGAGCCTCTTTGCTGTTGCCCTCGTCGTTGTAGCCGTTCTGCGACACGCGGCTCATGTCGTACATCGTCGTTGCCACGGTGGCTTTGATACGCGGGTCGAGTGCTGCCGCATTAAGGGCTATGCCTCCCCATCCGCACACGCCGAGGATACCCACACAATCAGGGTTCACATCGTCGCGCGTCATGAGGTAATCAACCGCCGCACAGAAATCCTCCGTGTTGATGTCAGGAGAGGATACATAGCGAGGTTCGCCACCCGACTCGCCTGTGTAGCTGGGGTCGAAGGCAATAGTCAGAAAACCCCGCTCGGCCATAGCCTGAGCATAGAGGCCGCTCGACTGTTCCTTCACGGCGCCAAAAGGACCGCTTACTGCGATGGCGGGAAATTTAGTTGACGAGTTAACGAGTTGACGAGTAGGCGAGTTGTTAGTGTCATCCGACTTGTCAACTTTTTTACTTGTCAACTTGTCAACTTTAGGAATGTACAAATCCGCTGCGAGTTCGATACCGAAGCGGTTCTTGAACGTCACCTTCTCGTGAGTCACCTTGTCGCTCTTGGGGAACACCTTGTCCCACTCCTGCGTTAATGTCAGTTTCTGTTCCATACTGTCGTTTGTCTTGTTCTCTGTGCAGCCCGTGAGCATCAAGCCCATCAGCGCTGCGACTAATGATACTTTCTTCATAAGGCATTATAGATTTTTACCTAATTCGTATGCTTCCTGCAATTTCGCATTTCCCTCTATCTCACGGGCATCATTCACACCGCCACAGAAGAGAGTGCCAGCCAGACGCGACTTCGGATAGCAGTCAATCCACCCCGTCAGACCTGCCTCTGCACGCTTCGGAGTCTGCTCTTCGTCCTCGGCTGCGGTGGTCAGCAGATAGACATCGCGGAACTGGTAGTCCAACTCATACATAGCGTTCATGCGGTCTATGAGCGTCTTCATCTGACCGCTCATCTCGTAATAATATATGGGAGTAGCCCAGCAAATGACATCGGCCTGTAGCACCTTCGCCATGATGTCGTTTACATCATCGTTGATGACACATCGACCCAGCTTGACCTTCGGTCGAGCCTGCTCACACTCGGCAGAGTCGAAGCAAGCTTCACTCTGCTCTCGCTCAATCGCAGCCTTTTGGCAACCCATGCAGCCCTTGCAGAATTGGATGTTCTTGCCAACAAGCGAAATCTTCTCAACCTCGTTTCCGGCGGCCTTGGCACCATCCACGAACTTATCAGCAAGCATGTCGCTGTTTGAACCGCGACGCAGGCTCGTAGAAATCACTATTACTCGTTTCATAAGATTACTTTTTTACCATTTCTAATGTATATGCCGCGGGCAGGAGCCTGAGCGAGCCGCTGACCGCTGAGAGTGTATGTACTCCCCTCGAGCTTGAGAGAGGTCGGGAGAGAGGGGGTGAGGCCATTGATGGCAGTTGCCCCCGATGAGAGCGACAGCGTGACGGTGATGTTGCTCTCGCCAGCCTTTAGGAACGTGCGCAGTTCACTTTCTGTCAGACCGTCAATTTTTCCCAAGCGGGTGTAACTCCACGAGTTTGAGCCGTAGAACATACAGATGTTCGAGCCGTTGTAGAGAATAATGTCTCCAGGTTGCGCATTGATTTGCTCGTTACTCGTAGGCAGTGAGAAGCCCAGCGCTCCCCAAATCTCGAAGCCGCCGCTGCTGTTGAGGGTCACTGTCACCGCCCCGTCTTTCAGTCTCTCCACAAGTGCCTGAGTGGCGGCATTGTCAACAAGTGTAGCAGATTGTGTCACACCATCTATAGTAATGTGCATTTTCTCCATTGTAGTTTGCTTTTCTGCGAAGTTCAGCGTATGCAACCAGTTCTCTATCAGCGAGGCGCGGTTACTATGGTTGCTATTGTTTATCCATAGCGCGTCGCCCATCCACACGGCATCGGGAACGAGCCGCTGAGCATCGGCCACAACACCACTGATGCCGCTGCTATGGCTCGACACGATCAGCGCCACGTGCTTGCCCGCCATCTGCGCACCATAATTAAAGAGATACGTCTGCATGATGGCCGCCATCTGGCTCCACCACAGGGGCGTCACGATGATGATGTTCTGATACTGTGAGAGGTCGGTGATGCTTACGGGGTCGATGGCTGGATAACTCGCTGCATCGTTGGGTGCAGCCTTGATAGCATTTAGCAGTGCCGTACCGATGGCGTAGCCGTTTGCCTCGTACTTCTGCGTCCTGTCCGCAGGTTCTATGCGCATCACGTCAGCCTGTATCTGGCTTGTCAGAGAGGTCACAATTTCGTGACAATTGTTCGTGTAGCTGTAGTACACCACCAGCGTCTTGCCTGCCTCTGTTGCAGAAGCATTAACCGGTTCTGCCATCACTTCGCTGTCCTTTGAACAGGCGGTCAGCAGCATAGCTGCCATTAACATCATAATCTTTTTCATGTTCATTATGTTTTGTTTTCGTCGGCAAAGGTACGGCAGTTCTGCGGAACAGACACTACCCGAATCTTGGAAAGAATTACCAGAATTACGGAATCTGCTATCCCATTATCTTCTCTGCCATCCGTTTGCCGGCATCGAAGGCGTTCTGTAGTTCCTCCTGCCAATGCTCTTCGTGCCAACGCTGCTTGGCTTCGAGGTTGAAGCCCTGCATATCGTAGCGGTCGTAGTTCTTCACTTGAAGGGTGTTCACGGCAAGGATGCGCTCTGGCTTCTCCAAGGCATTGCCGATGATCATCTCGTTCTCTTTCATGTTGTTCTCCTGAAGGTGCAGATGCTCTTTTCCGGCATTCATCGTATAAATAAATGCCGTTGGTATGCGACCCTTCGGAGGATGGGTGCTGTAGTCCTTATACGACAGCCAGGGGAAGAACAAGCGCTCGATGAAGGCTCTGAGTTGTGCCGTAATCTGGAAGAAATACATGGGCGAGGCAAACACGATGCCGTCAGCGTAGGCCGTTTCGCGAAGCGGTTCTGTGAAGTCATCCTTGCGTGCGCAGACATCCAAATACTTTGAGTCCTTCAACTTGCAAGCCAGACACGATACGCAGCCCTTGCAGCTCATGTCATAGAGGCGCACGGTCTTGACCTCGATTTCGTCACTTACGCTCTTTGCTCCATTCGCAAAAGCCTCTATCATAGCAGCCGTGTTCATGTTCTTACGCGGCCCGCCGTCGATAATCATTATTCTCTTCATAATCGTATTTGTTTAGTATTTCAGAAAACCTTTTATTTGTTTCGTGTGTGACCAAACACCCAGCCCATCCTTTCTTCTGTGAACGATTGAACACAAGTCTCGGGATGGTCAAGGCCTTCTAATATGTCAAACTTAGCCTCGCCACCAGCCTGCTTTATGTCTTCAAAGAGTTGCTGGAATTCGCGGGAACGGTCTTTGCCTTCCTTCGAGCCAACTGTGATGTAAACGGGAGTCTGCGATATGGTTTTGTAGTCTCTGTCACGATTGCCGCCGGAAGCAATTAGGGCACCGGCAAAGGTTCCAGGCATCTCGCGAAGGAGTTTCCATGTGCCGCCTCCACCCATTGACACACCGAAGATATAAACCCGTGTGCTGTCAACATTTCCTTTCTCCAAATAGAGATTGATGAGCTTCTTCACTGGTTCCGTGTAAGGTTTGCCCTCTCGATTGCCTGCCCAATAGTTAGCCTCCGGGCATTGCGGCACAAGGAAATAACCTTTGATGCCGTGCTGCTGCATGTAGTCGTAGATGGAATAGATGCCCAGCTGACGCATTTGACGGGTATTGTCGCTGCCTCTGCCGCTGGCTCCGTGCATGTAGATGACCAAGGCTGGCTTGTCGCCATTTGCTGCATCGATGCGAGCCTCGCGATAGTGGAGCACGCCGTCTGGAGTATCGATTTTCTTGGCTGCAAATGGAGCCAGTTTCTCCTTGTCCACCGTGTCCAGTGTCCGCTCCGGCTTTCCGCCTCGTGGCGGGCGTCCGTTCCCTCGCTGTGCCTCTACGCCCAAGGTCAGCACGAGTGCCAGCAGCATCAATAAAAACTTCTTCATAATCGTATCTGTTTCGTGGATTTGTTCGGCAAATATACACAAAAAATCCCAAAGCATGAGTGTTTCACCTTGGGATTTATAGTTATTTGGGAAAAGTCATTGTTGTGTGTTTTACTTTTGCCTAATGAACGAGGCATCATTCTAATTACGTCCGAATGCAGGAGGGTTACGGATTCCCACCAGTGGGAAAATAAATTCCCGCACGTGGGAAAAACAATTCCCACCAGTGGGAAAAGCCATCATCTGAGCCGTATTCATGTTCTTGCGCAGCTGAACAATTGAACACAAGCCTCGGGATAGTCAAGGCTTAGCGAGTAAACATTTTCTCTCCCCGCTGTATGTATATGCCGCGAGATGGGCGGCGGCCCAAGCGCTGACCTCCGACATTATAGATGCCTGAGTAGGGGCGATTCCTGTAAGTTGGCTGGGAATCCTCGGGTGATGATATGCCTGTGGTTCCTGAAGGCTCCAACTGATAGTCGCTGAGCGGCTGATAGCCTTTGGCGTTCATGAGTGAATCCCAAGCTTCAGGCAGGTCGATGCTGACGGTAGAGAATCCGCCGCCCGGCATGGTCTGCACCTTGTTGCGAGAGGCATCTCCTGTAATGAGGAATGCCGTCGCTCCTTTCTCCATAGTGGGTATGGTTGTCATCGTGGCAGCATCCGTGTCGTAAAACACGGGAGTGGGTGTATCCTCGCCACCCTCGGAACTGATGATGTAGCTCAGATACTGGCGGAAGGTGTGTTCCCCGCCATCCTTACGGCTACCGGGATTGGCATAGTAGTTGGCAAAGGCACGCTCGTAGGCTGAACGTCGGGAATTGTCGATGAGTGCATCTTCCAGAGATTCGATGGTGGAATAGTCGGCTGCCAATATGCCTGCCACAGGCTCCGTCATCAGCACCACGCGATTGGTGAACTGCTTGCCGCTTCCCAAAGCGAACTGACAACGCTCGGCGATGTCCCATGCCATGAGTTGCATCACGCGCTCGGCATCGGTAGTCGAGGGTGCCATGTTGTTGCCCCACATCAATGCTGATGCAAGGGTGACGGTGTTTTCGTTGATATCATAGCCAAGCTGCTCGTTCCACGTTTGCCAGCCCACTCGCTGACATGCCTCTTCATCCTCTACCAGACACCATGGCTGGAGGTAGCCGAACGTCCCCATCCGGTTCTGGCCGACATAGTATCCTGCCAAGTTCTGCAGGGCAAGCGACATAAAGCGGCTGATGGCGGCGTTGGCATCCGCATTGATTTCCCCTTGGCTGCTGCTGATGCCCAGTTGTCGTGAAACGGGGCCATTGAGCCACGAATAAGGCACCCAAGCGTGCGTGCTGGACAAAGTGCGGCGGAAGTCGCCACCAGCCATACCCTTTGTCATAGCCACAAGGATGGGCATATACTCAGGTTTGCAGCCCGACATGCAAGCGTTGACTGCCACATGCCAAGTCGTGGTTGCTCGGTTGGCTCCAGGCAGCACGGCGATGGTCTCGTCCCATGCATGGTCGGTATAGTCGAGGTAGGTCAGCACCTTGTCATAGGTGGGAGGGAAAAACGGAGCACCATCGCTCCATCCCATCGTCCTGAAATGGTCGTAAATCTCATCAAGTGTACCATGAAAGACATCATCGGTGATGCCTTGCGTAGTCTCAGCGGCCACGTATTCCTCCTGTGTGATGGGCGTGGTGAGTGCCGTAACAATCTGCGGCCAAGTCACTTCGCGCGTGTTCTGAATAAGTTGTTCCTCCGAATGCGAGGCAAAAGCACCCGGATAGACAGCGACACGGAGGACTGGCACACCATTGTTGCGGGCGGTATAACGCGCCTCTTCATCAAAACCCGGAGCTGTGACAATAACCGACGGGATGCCCAACTTCTCTGCCACGATGCACGACCCCGTTTCCTTTGATGTACAGATGCCGCAGCCACCATTGCCGGCAATCACAGCATCCACTTTCAGGTCGATGAGCCGCTGGCGGAACAGCTCCGTGCTCTGCCGAGTGATGCCTGGCGCAGGATACGGCCCTGCAATAGGCAGTTCGTCGTACATGATAACCTTGGCCGATGGATAGTGCTCCTTGATAAGACGACCCAATTCCGGATGCGTAATGTTATACATAAAGTCCTCGCCTACAATGGCGATGGTCTTGCCGTCGAGCGTTGTCAGTCGCGGAGCCATCTCTATCGGCTCCACCGTCGAGAAGCCCACAGGACTCACTACATTGAACTTTGCAACACCGCTGCTGCCCGGGTCGCAGGATTCGTCACATACGAAACGGTCGCCTTGTGCATGGATGCATACTGGCTGGAGTGCCAAAAGAAGGATGGAAAGGATTAGTTGTCTCATGTTATGTTTTCTTTTACCTTATTATATTGTATTAGATAGAAGAAACACGATTTGGTTTAATTACCCTCCTTACGATAGCCACTGGCTGTGAAAACGGCAAGTAGATTCAATATTTCCAATAGTCTCATACTTCTTGCATAATTCCTCTTGCTTCTCGGCTGGCAATGACTTGAAATAGCCTCTCCAACTTGGGCAGAAGTTTATCTGCCAACGCCAAAAGCGGCCGATTAAAGACTTGGGATTCTTTTCGTATGCAGCGCGAAGCTTGCAGTTTTCACATGGGTACTTCATAACATATATGTGTCCATGTCAAGCCAGGACATCATTATAAGGATATACTTGATGATTATTGTCTCCTGAACTGAAAGGGGAATGCCGTGAATGGTTCGCTGAAAGTGAAGGTCTTTTCGTAATCTTTTGTCTTTAATGTATAGGTGCTGCCAAGCTTGAAGGCTGGATTCGTTACGAGAGTGGCACTCCCTCGCATAGAAAAGGGAATGGTAATGGTGAAGATGGTCTTGCCACTCTCATCGTTGACATAAATGGGTTCATCCTTCACGACATTAAGGCCAGTTAGCAATACTGTTGGCTGCTTGGCGGTCTCGTTGGTAGGCACAGACGGCATGTCTCCCATGAGACCGCCTACGGTAAAGACCGTACCGCCCTCGATAGAGATGGGAGCAAAGTCGCTGTCAAGTCCTTCTTCTGGCGAACCAACCTGACTCCAGGCATAGACAGTGCCGCCGCGAATGATGATGGCTGGAGACCCTCCCCCGTCCCCTCCCGTAAAGGAGGGGGGAAAGAAACCGCCTGCTGGGTTGGCATCAACAGCATCATTGCCTATGCTTTGAGCTTTTACATTTGCACCATTGAACTCTATTGTGGCATTAGCATTGATGGCATCATCTGTGGCCAGCACATCTACATTGCCGCCATTGAAGGCGATGCCTTCCTTGCCCTCGATGCCTTCCGCTCCGGCTGTGTTGGTTCAGACTGTCACATTGCCGCTGTTGATAATAACTTTACCTTTCGAGGCTATGCCCTTAGTGGAAGCCACATATTTGTGCTTCCCGCCAAAACCGCCTCCCATGTCAGGCATTTCGCCATCGAAGTCTGGTGGCCCCTCGCACCTCAAGCTGTCGTTACCGAAAGGTGGGAAGTCGCTGAAGTCGGGCATCTCTCCATCGAAATCTAGTGGCCCGCCAAAAGCCATTTCGAAGGGCTTCTCACCAAGATTGTTGCCAGAGGTCGTTACGTTGAGCATCAAGTCCTCTATGATGATGTCCTTCTTGGTCTTGATGCCTCTGCAACCGTCACCAGTGGCAATAATATTCAGTGTACCCTTGCCAGAAAGCAGAAGCTTGTCCTTTGCCCAGATGGTGGCTGCCTTATGGTTCGCTGTATCTGTACAAGCAGTTATGGTGAGCGTATTCTCTGTGCCTTTGGCTACAGCAATCTCCACCTTCTTCTTGTTTTTCAGACAGACGGGAGCACCTTCCTGACTGGTCAGAGTCAGACCATCCAGCGTTACCTTTGCTTTGCCTGCTGTCTTAAGGTTAAGCTGTCCGTCATCGCTATTGCCTGTCAGTTTCAAGGTAAGCTTGCGGTCTGTATAGAAGCTCTCTATGCTTACTTTAGCACCTTCCACGGTCACATTCACGCTGTCCTTGGCTTTCTGCGTCACTTTCACCGTCGTGCCTTTATAGCAAATAGTGATGTCTTCTGCACGACATACGCAGGCCAACACTAAAAACAGCATCCAAATAAAGTTCTTTTTCACTCCGATTTTGTTTTTCTGTGCAAAGATACGATTTTTCTACCATATAACTATTGAGCTGCGCAATAAACTGTCTTTTCGTGCGTCATTTCTTGTTCATATTTTTCTTAAATATTCGTTGAGGAAACGAAAGAAGCCACCTATTGTTTCTTTAATCATGCTTGAAGCTGGTATCGGCTTGTATGCCAACTGACTAAGTTCGTTTTCATAGACAGTACTTAACGATGGCCATAGTTGTTCGAATGATGAAAGCAATGGCGAAGAGAGTATGTTGGAGGTATTCCAACCCTGCGGCTCGTCAAAAACTGATTGGTCATGTTCAACCAATTCACACAGATGGGTTATGAAATCACCCCGCAGGTATTCCTTGCATTCGTTGGTATTCAAAAGAAAATGGAGGTCGTAGAAATGGCGGATCTTCTTTCGAAGTCCTTCAACTGGTGGCTGCACGAAGGAATAGCGCAAAAGGGAAACGGTCTTTTCACATAGCGTACGGCGCATATCAAGAACATTTACTTCAAATGGATGCATGTCGTACTGGTCGGCCAAATGTTCTAAGCCGTTTGCCATAAGGTACTGTCCGATAAAACTGTTTATCGTTCGCCGCAAATATGGATAAGGATTGGCATAAGAATTGATTTCGACAATCACGTAATTGCCCAAGAGATTCATACCCTTTGACGTAGGCGAAAGGGTGCTGTCGTAGTAGTGGTAGGTCTTGCGATAACGTGAGCCTTTTCGCGTTTCACCTGTGACTTCTCTTTCGGGAATGCCTTCAGCCATCTCCTTATTCACCCTCGAAATGAGTGTCTTAATCTGATTGCCGTTCATACCTTCGGCAAGAACAGCAATGTCGATGTCTGATGAGAAGCGGTCTATCAAACCATATCCTTTGGACAAGGAGGTTCCGCCTTTCCATACCACATTACCAGCATGAGTGCTTCGGGATAGTTGTTGTAGGATATGGGTTATCCAATAGTCCTTCTCTACATATATAGGCAGAATACCGAGATATTCCGATGTAACACGGATGGCATCTGAGAACTATGTTTTATCTTGGTGCAGAGTCATAATATCCTCCATTTTTTTAGTGTTGATGATTCTGCGTTGAATCCAATTTTATAGAAGGTCACAGGGTTGAGCGAGTCATAAAGAGGCTGAGACAAAGTAGTATCCCTGACTTCATCAAGCATTGCACCCGTTAAAGCCCTGACCATCGGGGGATAGTTCAGGGCCAGTATCACAATGCGGCGAATGGCTTTTTCTTCCATTTCGCGCATGATGGCTTTCAGTCGCTGATAGGAATCTGCCAGCGAGGTATCAGGAATATCCTTGATTCCACGAATAGCATCCAACAACTGGAACAGCGGCACATCTGCCTGTTTGATGGGGTTTGACTGGAGGATAAAACGAATTTCATAATTCCCCCGCCGCATCCGATTCCTACGAACATTGGTGCCTATTTCAATGATATTGCTAATTTGTGTCGTTAGTCCCAATTGATTGAAGATGGAATAACCCGTAAGGTAACCTGTCACCTTACCGTCCTTCCATAGCAAGTCTTTCACGATTTCTTCCTGACTCGGCTTCAATGTCCCGAATGCAGATTGACGCGGCTTATAGTACCTGCCTTTCGATAGTCTGGTAATAGCGCCAGCTTCTACCATCCGATTGAGTTTGCGTATGACGCTTGCACTGGAATCAGATGGAAAATTCAGGTCTTGAAAAGTGAACACAAAGTCACTTTTTAATCCCCTAACTGCGAATTCTACTTGTTTCGACAACATAACTTCCTTTTTTATTTTCGGTTGCAAAGGTATACATTTTGTCTCGTTTTTACGACAGAAAACAAGACGTTTTTTCGTTCTGTAAGCATTTTTAACTCTTTAAGACGCAAATCTTTTGTGTCAGCACTCACGGAATGTTCCAATCAGGCAGCGTAGTTCTTTTGCTGCTGATTGCGTTTCACAAAGTTCCGTTCACGATGATGGCGCTGGAGTGGTGGTAGGCACCCTTCCTGCCGATTGTTGCGCCCCTGATGTTCTTCTTCAGTTCGGCGGCAGTACTGGAGCCAATCCCGATGCTCATTTGGGGCGTTCTTGCAGCCTTGGGGCTCTTCGTCCTCTACAAAGCGGTGAGGTATCTTCTTCGATAGAAAAAAAATACAACTCATTGAAACATCAAATCATTGGGATGTGTCGTAATACATCCCCGAACCTATTTTATGCGCCAGATGTTGAGGATGATGCCCTTGAAGTCTGGGCTGAACTCCGGGGTGCAGACAAAGAGTGAATTGTTCAGCCAGGCGTAGTTGCTGTCTGTGGGAGCTTCGAACGTTGGGGTAGCTCGGAAGTAGAAGGTCGGTTTGCCGTCGGCATCCTTTCCGTTATAAATGATACCCCGATTGCGAATGTGAATACAGACTCCATCGTCAGTCTTGATGCAGTAGATGGCTTCTAACTCCGTGCGATCCTTTGTGTTCAGTTGGTAGTCGGCACCACCATTTATGAGGGTTCCCTTAATGTTTGGCCCCTCAAAGGTTCCACCGGTGATGGGAATGACGGTGCGTTGCCCATGTTGTGTTTCTCCACAGGAATATGTCTCGCCCAGAGTAACCTTTAGCTGCATCACAAACTCCAGCTGAGGCATGTCTTTGGGTGTATCTATCTGTGCGCTGACCTTTAGGGTTAATGCTGTCAGCAGAGCCAGGAACAAAAGTCTCTTCATTGAATATTTGTTTGTTATTACCTTTTCCAAGTGCAAAGGTATATAAAAAATCTGGATTATTCTTTTTTGATTTAAGAGAATATCTTTTTCCCTCTAAATAACATGTATTTCCATGAATTATCCAATAAAATTGACAAGGAGGGGCACTTTGGCTCCAACTATCATAATTCCCTTGCTGAAATCTATATCAATGAGATTAGTATGCCATCCCTACGCGACAATGCGCATTGGGAGGCTTCTTTCTATATGCGTTCATACGGGGAGCAGAAGAGGGGAGGCACGGGACACGCACAGGAATATCTTGGCTATGTATGCCCGCCCTGGGTTAACAATACCTCCGGCAACATCCAGAACAAGATGGGTACATACGGCTCTTTCTATATCTACTTGGGAGGCGACCCTTCCTATGACCCGCCAATTATTGGATTTCCGTTCCTCGTTGAAGTCATTAGGCAGGTGCTGACAAGGACAGGGCATCCCTGCGACCTCTCGGCCATCGAGAACTCTGCCTGGTCCAATCTTATCGTATGTCAGGCTTTCCCCCTGAACTGGCAAATGCCTTACATGTTCCGCGACTACAATCGCGCCTTGGTGCTAAAGCATCCAAGAACTTGGCCTATCAGGACTGCGACCATCAGATGTGGAAGTTTTATTCCTGTCCTTGGGCTACGTCCCGTATTCCTGTGCATTCCTACACGAACATTGCTTCCATGAGGAGCCAGCTGAACAGTCTCTTGGATTGTGCTGGGCCTTACAATGCCTGGCAGTATCGCTACATTCACTATTGCCGTGAGGAAGATACTTGCTTCGTGCTGAAATGCGTCGGGACTTCGACGATTAACGGGGTAACACACCACTACATGCGCATCCAGCCTATCAATATGTTTGGGCCTCGTCTCATGAACCCTGATGACAATGCAGAAGTGACGGAGCTGGGCATCGTACCGGCTTGTATCGACCACACGGACGATGCTCATGGGGATATGCTCTTCGTGGAATGCGGTACCCTTGGGGATGATGAGGAGGATGCAGAGGACAGGGATGAGAACCAGACGCAGCCGGTGAATACGCTTATCGCTGGGGAGAAGGAGAAGAAGAAGACACGTTATTTCAAGAACATGCCTATTGATTTGGTGAAAGATATAATGACCGACAAGTCCGATGATGAGGATTATAAGACGAAAAAAACTACCATTATTGTTGGAAGAAAAGAAGATAGGATTGGTAGCCTAATAGACGAAGCGAAAGATGAATTGAAGGAAACAGCAGAAAAGATTTTCAATTTCTCTATAGGAATAACTCAGACAGAATTGGATTCAAAGATTCACGACAAGTCTTTTATCATAGAGAAGTCACAAGAAGTTCTTAATAACTATTTAAGTTATGAACAGTAATATATTATCCGAAGAATGGATTAGTCTTGTGTTGGCTGATTTGTGGTCTATTCATCTTGCTATGATAAGTTGCCTCGTGTCTGTTTTTACTTTATTATATTCCTTTATTATTTCAAAAAAGGATGAACTAAAATTGCTAACAGACCAAAACAACAAGGGTGAAAGTAGTCCCACGTTTTTCCAAAGAAAACAATTTGCTATCAGCTATATCAAACGGATGAGTAAAGCAAGTAATCGTTGTTTGGTATTGCTATGTTGTTGCTCTTGTATTTCCTTTATGAGTTGGATTAGCACAAGATTTTTATCAGTGAATCAACAAAAGTTGAGCGGGCTGTGCTGAAGTTAATGTTCTAAATGGAAAGTCAAGGGCATTTTGTTAGACTTTTTTCCGAGAACAACTTCTTGGATGCTTTAGCACCCTCCGCCTGAGCACCTACCGAAGCCTATCCCCTCCAAATCAACATCGTAAATAACTTCACCGATGAACTTCTTCTTCAGATAGGCAACCATATAGATGGGCATATAGACGATGTTTCCGCTCGTGCTCACGTTGTCATTACAGAACACTATGGCACAGGGAATTCTGTAGTCGGCATTACCCATCACGTTGCTAAGAGCATTATGGCGCTGATAGTCTTTGCCCGACTTCACTTCGATGGGCAATGTGTGGCCGTCTTTCTCGATGATGAAGTCCAGTTCGCCCTGCTTTTTGCTGTTAAAGTAGTAGAGTTCAAAGCCGTGGGCTTGCAATTCCTGAGCCACCACATTCTCGTAAATCGAGCCATAATTGATGCCCTTCTCATCGTTGATGATGCGCAGTTGAATACCTTCTGCATACTGACACGCCAACAGTCCAATGTCGCTTTGGAACAACTTGAACAGGTTTCTGCTACGCGACAGCTTCAGCTGCACCACAGGCTCTTCTACGTTATATGTAGGCAGCGCCACACCAGCATTCTTCAGCCAAAGGAAACTATTCTCATAGCGCGAGAATTTCAGGTTCTCGTTCAGGTTCTTCAGGATAAACCGCTTGTTCTTTGCATTAAGTTCCGATGGTATCAGGTCGAAAATCTCGTCTATATAGAGTTTGTGGCTCTTGTCATATTTCGTAATGTCGCGCTTATACAGTCTGATGATAGCCTGCTGTTCTGCCATCACGTCCTGCAGATTATGCGTGTCAATATATTTCTGCACAGCCGCAGGCATACCACCCACGATGAGATAGAGCCTGAACAATTCCATTATCTTCTTGTGAACAAATTCGTCAACGGGCTGCTGCTTTTCGAAAGCCTTTTGAAGGTCATCCCTCACCTGCCCCGACACACCCATCGCCATGAAGAATTCCTCGAGATCCAGCGGGTACATGTCCTTCACGTCCATATAGCCTACTGGCTCAGAGCGCAGGTCCTGCAACTCCACACCAAACAGCGAGCCGCTCAGTATGTAGCGATAACTGCCCTCGTCCACTAGAAACTTGGTGGCTGTCACTATCTCTGGGCACTCCTGTACCTCATCGAAAAACACGAGTGTATTTCCAGCCACCAGCGGCGTACTGGTCAGCAGCGATAGCCTTACCAGAATGTCCTGACTACTTTTCGCCCCCTTCAATATCTCTACTGCGTCGGGCTGTTCTATGAAGTTTATCTCCACAAAGTTTTCGTAATGAGTCGTACCATACTGGCGTATAGAGAATGACTTACCTGTCTGCCGAGCACCAGTCACCAACAGTGCCTTGTTTGTCCGCTTGTAAAACTGCTCTAAATAGCTGTCAATTTTTCGTTTAAGCATATATATGTCCGATTTTCCAATGCAAAGATAAATCTTTTTGTCCGTTTTTCCAACAAGCATTGGCGGGCTTTTGTCCGTTTTTCCAATTAATTAACAAATAACAATGTGTAGCGGCCCGCCAAAGTGGACACGGAAAATCTACTGAGGCGTAATTCGTGCAATTCGTGGTTTATAGACAAAGAGGGTGTGCCAATTCATTTTGACACACCCTCTTTGCGTTTTCGTTCGTAAATGTGGATTGGCTGTCGCCTATCCGAGAGCCTCTTGTCGGATTCGAACCAACGACCCCGAGATTACAAATCACGTGCTCTGGCCAACTGAGCTAAAGAGGCGGGTGGGAAAGCTTACTATATCGCGCCGCTACGACCTGCTGCCCTTGCTGCGGTCAAGCCCTGGGGGATTCACAAGGAGCATGCCGTATAGGACTTTCCCATATTTTGCGGCTGCAAAGGTACAACATATAATTCAAAATACAAAATACATAATTCAAAATTATCCCTTTTTGCTTTTTTTCGTTCTCTCTTACATTATATATATGTCTTTTTTCGTAAATTTGCACGCTCGTAGATAAGGAGTTGAAAGTTGAAAGTTAAGTAAATGGAAAAACCTAAGCTGATAGACGCTGCCGGGTGGATGGCTCTGCCGCTCGGACTGGTATGGATTGGAAGCTTTATTTGCACGATGTATGGCTCAGAGCGGCCGTTCCTCTCGCTGCTAAGTACGGCACTGGGGCTGTATAGCATCTACATGCTCTACAGACAACTGACGAACTACCGCCGTCTGTTCCCCTCGGTGAACTGGCTGCACATTCTTCGCCTGTCGTTCGTGACCTGCTTGCTGGCAGGCCTGCTGGCAGATGCCGCACAATATGCCTATTTCCTGCTGTTCGACAACGGGCGACTGCTCTCACAATTGGCCAATGCCATGCAGAGCGAGGAGTATCGCCAAGCTTGGCAGCAGATAATGCCCGATGCAAACATGGAGGAGGTGCAGCAGATAATACAGAATATGACTGTCAGGGACATAATGCTGCAACTGATTATCTACAACGCCTTCCTGGCACTTCCAGTCTCCCTGCTTGCAGCACTGCCAGTGAGGAAGGTGGCAAGGAATAAGGATTAGGGAATAGGGAATAGAGAATAGAGAATAGGGAATAGGGATTAGGGGAGATGCCTGCTACATTTGAATTTTGAATTTAATAATTTTGAATTTGCTATAAGATGGATATAAGTGTTATCGTTCCTCTTTACAACGAGGATGAGTCGCTGCCCGAGCTTTTTAGTTGGATAAAGCGCGTCATGCAGACGCATGGTTTCTCCTACGAAGTCATATTCGTCAGCGATGGCAGCACCGACCGTTCTTGGGAGGTCATCGAGCAACTGAAATCAGAGAATCCCGACACGGTACACGGCATTAAGTTCCGCCGCAACTATGGCAAGAGTCCTGCCCTCTATTGCGGCTTCGGAGCCGCCCAGGGCGATGTGGTCATCACGATGGACGCCGACCTGCAGGACTCGCCCGACGAGATTCCAGAACTCTACCGCATGATAACCCAGGACGGGTATGACCTTGTGAGCGGCTACAAGATGAATCGCAGCAAGGGCGACCCCCTGTCGAAGACCATACCCACAAAGCTTTTCAATGCAACGGCAAGACAGGTGAGCGGTATCCACAACCTGCACGACTTCAACTGCGGGCTGAAGGCTTATCGCAAGGAAGTGGTGAAAAACATTGAAGTCTATGGCGAGATGCACCGCTATATCCCCTACCTTGCCAAGAATGCAGGCTTCACCCGCATCGGCGAAAAGCGCGTACACCATCAGGCACGCAAGTTTGGCAAGTCGAAATTCATGGGGCTTAACCGCTTTGTGAACGGCTATCTCGACCTGCTCTCGCTCTGGTTCTTAGACAGCTTCGGACTCAAGCCCATGCATGTGTTCGGCTTCATCGGCACGCTGATGTTCCTGATTGGCTTTCTGGCTGTAATGGTCGTTGGCGGCACAAAACTCTATTGCATCTGGAACGGCATCCCCCACCCGCTCGTCACCAGCAGTCCGTATTTCTACATCGCACTCACGATGATGATTCTTGGCACACAGCTTTTCGTGGCAGGCTTCCTTGGCGAACTCATCAGCCGCAATGCCCCCGAGCGCAACAACTATCAGATTGAGAAAGAGATATGAGGCAACGGCTTCTGTTCATATTGTCAAGTCTTGTCCTACTCGCCGCCTGTGAGTCGTATGACTGTACGCTCTACAACGCCGTCAACATGTACGGTGCATTCTATCAAGACGGCAAGGCGGTGGCTATCAACGACACGCTCACCATCACAGCTTGCGGCACGGATGCCGTCCTGCTCAACCGCTCCGTGGGCACAGCCCAACTCACACTGCCCCTGAGCTACTGGCAAGACGAGGACACCCTGGTATTTAGCATCAATAGCAATGGCTATTTCTTCCAAGATACAGTTTGGATAACGAAGACCAACCTCGTGCACTACGAATCGCCCGACTGCCCAGCAAAGCTATTCCACACCATACAAGACGTGCGCTCCACACACGATTTTATCGAATCCATCTCCATCACACGCCCCTCCGTGAACTATGAAACGACCGAGAACCTGCAGATTCACCTGTATTCTGCTTCTGATTAGCCTGGCCTGCCTCTCGCTGCAAGCCAAAGGAAAGCCAAAGCAGAAGGACAAGGAGAAGGCACCTCTGCTCAGTGGCATTGCTGTCAGTGCCGACCTCGTTGGCTTTGCCATGAAAGCCATGGGCGCCAAATTCGCCAACATGGAGGTCAGCGCACGACTCAACCTCTACGACAAGTTCTTTCCCGCTGCAGACCTCGGCATCGGCGACTGCCACCGGGAAGGAGCGGAATCGGGCAACACCTTCAGCACGACTGCACCCTACATGCGCTTCGGCATAGACTACAACTTCAACAAGAAGCACAACGGCAACCGTCTCTTCGGCCTCTTCCGCTACGGATTCAGCAGCTTCAAGTACGACATCGGGAACCCATCAATCAGCGACCCTGTCTATGGCACGACCATCCCCTTGGTGATAGACGGAGAAAAGGCAACTGCCCAATGGCTTGAGTTCGGTGCAGCGGTCGAGACAAAGCTCTGGAGTTTCGTCCGCCTCGGCTGGAGCATACGCTACAAAGCACGTCTCAGCCTCAGCCACCCAGACGGAGGAGAGCCTTACTTCGTCCCTGGCTACGGGAAAAACGACGGCAACGGCTGGGGCGGCACTGTGACCGTCGTCTTTGATGTGGGGCAAAACATCATGAAGGCAAAGAACAAGAAGAAAGAAAGGGAGAAACAGAAGAATAATATCTACCATGCAGATGAGAAACCATAAACTATACATCGCTCTGCTTGCAATTATTGCCATCGTTTGCCTGCTCTTTTTCAGGCATTCGATGCCTGGAACCCAGAGAGCAGTGTCCAAGGAGTACCAGCACAACGAGGGTACCGTCTTCGGCACACTCTATCATGCCAAATACCTATATGACAAAGACCTGAAGGCAGAGATTGAAGCAGAACTGCAAAAGGTGGATGCTTCTCTCTCCATGTTCAACCCGCAAAGCACCATCAGCCGAATCAACAGAGGCGAAACCAACGAGACCGACGAGATGCTGAACGAAGTGCTCTCGCTGTCGTTCACCATCAACGACGCCACAAGCGGAGCCTTCGACCCGACTGTCGCCCCCTTAGTCAATGCTTGGGGCTTCGGTTTCAAGAGCGGCCAACTGCCCGACAGCACACAGGTTGATAGTCTTCGCCAGCTGATAGGTCTCTCTGGCATACACCTTCAGGATGGCAGGCTCACGAAGGACATCCCCCACTCCATCCTCGACTTCAGTGCCATAGCAAAAGGTTATGGCGTGGATAGAGCTGCCCAAGTGCTGCGAAACCACAAGATAGAGCACTTCATGGTAGAGATAGGCGGCGAGGTCGTTACCGAAGGTGTCAACGCGAAAGGCGAACCTTGGCATATCGGCATCAACAAGCCCGATGACGACTCCACATCCACCAACGCAGAACTGCAGGATGTCATAGCCATTTCAGGCAAGGCAATCGCCACAAGCGGCAACTATCGCAACTACTACGTCCACGAAGGACGCAAGATAGCACACACCATCAATCCAAGCACCGGCTATCCCGCCCAGCAGGACATCCTTTCGAGCACAGTCCTTGCACCCACATGTGCCGAGGCTGATGCTTTCGCCACAGCCTTCATGGTATTAGGAATGGAGGGGGCAAAGCAAGTTCTTGGCCAACAACCGCAGTTGGAGGCCTACTTCATCTACTCCGACGAGCAAGGGAACTACCGCACATGGTGTACCGAGGGGTTCGAGAAGCTAAGGGTTAAGAATTAAGAATCAAGAGAAATGGTAAACGACTACGCCCTTCTTACGCATCTGCCCTTGCTCGGTGGCATCAGTAGCACGGAGCTGCTTGGGTGGGAAGAAGCTATGCGGCTCGACATAGACGAGCTGCCGGCCTCCAAGATGCCGCTCATCCGTCAGGGCGATGTCTGCTCACAGCTGCTTTGGCTTGTCGAAGGCGAGTTGTTGCGCGAGCACCAGTCCGCCGATGGCAGCTATACGACACGCTCTCTGCTGAGGAGACCTGCCGTCATCGAAGCAGACAGGCTTTTTGGCCTGTACCCGACATACGAACACACCTATCTGGCAAAGACAGACGTCAAGGTGCTCAACGTGGGCAAAGCAATGGTAAGCAATTATATGATGAAGAGCGAAGTGTTCCGTTTCAACTTGCTCAATGCCCTTTCTGCCTGCGCCCAAAAACGCAAGGCGGCACTCCGTCCCTACCGGCTCGACACTGCCGAAGAACGGCTGCTGCACTTCCTGCGCACCGTCTTCCCCGACTGTGAGGGCGAAACGGAACTCATCATCCAAATGCGGCATCTTGCCCACTACATTGGCGAGACACGCCTCACCATCTCCCGCCTCCTCAACCGCTGGCACGAGGAAGGAAACATCCGCTTGGGCAGAGGACATTTCACCATCCACGACATCGGAAAGCTCCTCAACGACAATCACTAAGGAATAACGACATAAATAATGAATATCCTTCTTTCCCCTTCTTTCCCGACACTCCACGGGACAGCGCCTTTTTCGCAAATCCAGCTGGAGGACTATGAACCCGCCATCCTCGAAGCGATGCGACTGGAAGACGAAGCCATCGAAGCCATCGTCGGCAATCCTGAACCGCCGACCTTCGAGAACACCATCGCCCCACGCACGGGCGAACTGTTAGAGCGCATCACCAGCATCTTCTTCAATCTGGTCAGCGCCAACACATGCGACGAGATGGACGCTCTGGCACAGAAGCTCTCGCCAATGCTCACGGAACACTATGCCCGCATCATGCACAACGAGAAGCTTTTTGAAAGGGTGAAAGGGTTAAAAGGAGAAAAGGAGAAACAGCTCACTCCGGAACAGCAGAAACTCCTGAACGACACATACGATGCCTTTGTCCGCAGCGGTGCCCTTCTCGGCAAGGAGGACAAGGAGCGGTTTGCCGCGATTGAGACAGAGCTTGCCCAACTCGGTTTACAGTTCAGCCAGAACGAGCTAAAACAGACGAACGACTTCGCGCTTCACATCACTGACGAGCACCAGCTGGCCGGTCTGCCCGACACAGCAAAGGAAGCCGCAGCTCTCGCTGCCAAGGAACGCGGCAAAGAGGGCTGGCTCTTTACGCTCCATGCGCCAAGCTATGGTCCCTTCCTCACATACGCCGACGACCGCGAATTGCGCCGCCAAATGTATATGGCAAAGAACACCATCTGCTGCAAGGGCGACACTTGCGACAACCGCGAAATCATCCGCAGGATAGTCAACCTCCGCCTGGAGCTGGCACAGCTGCTCGGCTACAAATGCTTTGCCGACTATGCCCTGAAAGACAGGATGGCAGGAAACACGGCTCGCGTGAACGACCTTATCGAGAAACTCTTCGAAGACTATATGCCTGTGGCGAAGGAAGAGGTAAACAGCCTCACCCCAACCCTCTCCAAAGGAGAGGGGGAAAGGTGCGGCGACAAATCTCCCTCTCCTTTGGAGAGGGCTGGGGAGAGGCTTCTACTGCCTTGGGACTTCTCATATTACAGCCACAAGGAACAGCTCCGCAAGCATAACATCGACAGCGAGATGCTGCGCCCCTACTTCAAGCTCCAGAACGTCAAGGACGGCATCTTCGGTCTCGCCACCATGCTCTATGGCATCACATTCCGTCTGCAACCAGACATTGAGGTCTATCATCCCGACGTGGAAGCCTACGAGGTGTTCGATGCCGACGGAAGTTTCCTGGCAGTCCTCTATGCCGACTTCTTCCCGCGCCCCAGCAAACAGAGTGGTGCCTGGATGACAGACTTCCAGGAACAATACACCGACGATGCAGGCAACGACCATCGTCCGCACGTCAGCATCGTGATGAACCTGACAAAGCCAACAGCAGAAAAGCCTTCCCTGCTCACGTTGAGCGAGGTGGAGACCTTCCTGCACGAGTTCGGCCACGCCCTGCACAGCATCTTCTCGAAGGTGCACTACAAGGCATTGAGCGGGACAAACGTCAAGCGCGACTTTGTGGAACTGCCATCGCAGCTGATGGAAAACTTCGCCGTCGAGCCCGAGTTCCTGCACACCTTCGCCTTCCACTTCGAGACAGGTGCACCCATACCCGACGAACTCATCCAGCGCATCCGCCAAAGCCGTAACTTCCACTGCGGCTACGCTTGCATCCGCCAGCTCAGTTTCTGTATGCTCGACATGGCCTATCATACCCTTACGGAGCCACTTACGGAGGACATTATGGACTTCGAGCGCAAGGCTTGGAGCCGCACGCAACTGCTGCCCACCGTACCAGAGACGAACATGAGCGTGCAGTTCTCGCATATCATGAGCGGCGGCTATGCGTCGGGCTACTATAGCTACAAATGGGCTGAAGTGCTCGATGCCGACGCTTTCAGCCTCTTCCTTGAAAAAGGCATCTTCGACAAGGAGACAGCAGAACGCTTCCGCAGCGAAATACTCTCCAAGGGCGGCACTGCCGACCCCATGCAGCTCTATGTCAACTTCCGAGGCAAAGAACCTGACATCAAGGCTCTGCTCAAGCGCAACGGCCTCATCACCCCTCCTTTGGAGGGGAAGGGGGAGGCCAAGCAGCGCGAACTCGACCGCCGCTACCTGCGCATGGCACAGATATGGAGCGAGAACAGCTACTGCCAACGCCGCCAGGTGGGAGCCCTCGTCGTCAAGGACAAGATGATCATCAGCGATGGCTACAACGGCACACCGTCTGGCTTCGAGAATGTCTGCGAAGAGAACGGCGTAACGAAGCCCTACGTCCTTCACGCCGAAGCCAATGCCATCACCAAGATAGCCCGCAGCGGCAACAACAGCGACGGCTCAACGCTCTACGTCACCGACTCGCCTTGCATCGAGTGCGCCAAGCTCATCATACAGGCAGGCATCAAGCGCGTCATCTACAGCCGCGAGTACCGCCTCACCGATGGCGTTGACCTCCTGCGCAGAGCAGGCATAGAAGTCTCGCATTTGACAATTGGACAATCCGACAATTGTACAAATGAATTGTGAAATTGTAAAATGGTGAAATCGAAAAATGGATAACAAGCATCGTTTCACGCCCCTGCTCATTGCCCTTGGCACCATCGTGGGCATCTTCATCGGCACATTCTATACCAACCACTTCTCCACAGGGCGTATCAGCATCATCAATACAGGAACAAGCAAGGTGGGCTACCTGTTGCAACTCATCGACAACAACTACGTCGATACAGTCGATATGAATACGCTCGTCGAGGATGCCATGCCGCAGATACTCAGCGAGCTCGACCCGCACAGCAGCTACTTCGGCCCGAAGGATGCAGAGGAGGCAAGCGAAGACCTGAAAGGCTCCTTTAGCGGCATCGGCGTACAATTCACGATGGAAAGAGACACCGTCAATGTCATGTCCGTCATCCACGGCGGCCCCGCAGAGAAGGTGGGCATCCTGGCTGGCGACCGCATTGTTACGGCAGACAAGGACACGCTCAACGGAAAGGACACCGATAATGTGATGAAGCGGCTCAAGGGCGAGAAAGGCTCGAAGGTCATGCTCGGCATCAAGCGTCACGGAGCGGCAGACCTACAGTACTTCACCGTCGTGCGCGGCGACATCCCGGTGGTCAGCGTCGATGCCTACTATATGATGGGCGAAAAGACAGGCTTCATCCGCGTAAAGAACTTCGGCGAACAAACATACGCCGAAATGCTTGTCGCCCTGGCCAAACTCAATATGGAGGGAATGACACAGCTCATCGTGGATCTTCGCGGGAATAGAGGCGGCTACATGCACATCGCCATCCAGATGGTCAACGAGTTCCTGCCAGACGGCAAGCTGATTGTCTATACCGAGGGGCGCAAGAGTCCGCGCAAAGAATTCTACAGCGACGGACGCGGCAGCTTCCAAAAGCTCCCTCTTGTGGTGCTCGTGGATGAAGGCAGTGCCAGTGCCAGCGAGATATTTGCAGGAGCCATCCAAGATAACGACCGAGGCACCATCGTGGGCCGGCGCACCTTCGGCAAGGGACTTGTGCAAGAGCCGATGGAGTTCCGCGACGGCAGCGTGGTGCGTCTCACCGTTGCACGATACTACACCCCCAGCGGCCGTTGCATCCAGAAACCCTACGAGAAGGGACACGGTGAAGAGTACGAAAACGACCTCATAGCCCGCTACGAACGGGGCGAGTTCTTCTCGCAGGACAGCATCCGCCAGGAGGGTGAGCAGTACCAGACCAGCATCGGCCGCATTGTCTATGGCGGCGGCGGCATTATGCCCGATGTCTTTGTGCCAGAGGACACCACGGGCGTAACATCCTACTATCGCGAAGCTTTCTTCAACGGCCTCATCCGCCAGTTCGCCTTCGCCTATTCCGACGAGAACCGTGCCAAGCTCACATCGCTACGGACAGCAGAACGCATGGAGCAGTTCCTCCGCAAGGAAAACCTCTTGGAGAAGTTCGCACAGTTCGGCGAGAAGCATCAGCTGCGCCGCCGCAACCTCATGCTCCAAAAGAGCCGCCGCCTCTTCGAACGCAACATCTACGGCAGCATTATATATAATGTAGGCGAAATGCGGGACTACCTGATGTTCCTCGGAAAGGACGACCCCACAGTCATCAAAGCCAAGGAAATACTTGACCAGGGGAAGTCGCTGCCAACAAAAGATTTATAAACTCATTTAATTTTCGGGAGTTATAAAATGAAGTTAAATAGGGAGTTAAGCACTGCGTGCTGGAAGTTATGCCAGCAAAGCTGGCAGGACGATAGTGTTGGATGCTGCTGGCATATTTGGTATTGTCCATTTTAACTTCCACGAGCGAAGCGAGTTAACTTCCACTTTAACTTCCATTTTAACTTCAGAAACTTCAGTAAATAATCATCATTCTAACGCTTTTCATTTTGATTTTTGACTTAACCAATTTTGAATTGACAAATAATGTTGTCATCTGCGCCCACGTCAATCCCGACGGCGACGCCATCGGCTCATCGCTTGCCCTGAAGCACTACCTCGAGAGAAAAGGCAAGCAGGCAACAATCATCGTGCCCAACATCTTCCCCGACTTCCTGAAGTGGATGCCGGGAGCCGACAGCATCCTCATCTATACAAACAAGAAACAGCAGGAGCAAGCAAAGGCAGCTATTGAGGGGGCTGAACTCGTTATCGTCTGCGACCTCAACCAGCCCAACCGGCTTGGCTATATGGAGCAGGACATCATGGCAAGCAAGGCGCCACGCATCCTCATCGACCACCATCTGGACCCGAACCCCGACTTCTGCCAGCTCACATTCTCCGAACCCGAGATGAGCGCCACGGGCGAGGTCATCTGCCATTTGCTCAGCAAGGCGGGAGAACTCGACGACATCTCGCACGACGAGGCCGTCTGCCTCTACACCGCCATGATGTGCGACACCGGCGCCTTCTCCTTCAACTCCAACCGTCCCATCATCTACGAATACATCAGCCGCCTCATGGCACGCGGCATCGACAAGGACCAAATCTACCGCAATGTCTTCTACACAGCTTCCGAGGGGCGGCTGCGCTTGCAGGGCTTCCTGCTCTATGTCAACATGAAAGTGCTGCACGACCGCCACACCTCCATAATGACGCTCACCAATGAGGAGCGCCGGCGGTTCAAGGTCAAGAACGGCGACACAGAGGGCTTCGTCAACATTCCCCTGACCATGCTCGGTATGCGCCTGAGCATCTTCATCAACGAGGACACGGAACATCCCGGCACCATGAAGCTCAGCCTGCGCAGCATCGGCGACTTCCCCTGCGACCAGATGGCATCACGCTTCTTCGGAGGGGGCGGGCACAAAAACGCAAGCGGTGGCAAGCTTCACTGCTCCATGCCCGAGGCTATAGAGAAAGTAAAAGCTGCCATCGACTTCTATGCCGAAATGCTGAAATAGGGAGAACCCCCGGCTTTTTCAGCGAAGGCGGTCAAGAGAGCGGACGAGCATTTCGTCCTTCATGATGCCCCGGAAGGCAAGGTAAAGCATGATGAGGGCTGCGGCTGGCAGAGCCGCTGTCCAATGCGGACGCCAAATGGCCTGCATCTCCACGCAAAGCAAGTAGCTGATGATGCCGTATGCCGCATACCATGCCACAAGCAGAATCATGCAGATTGTGGCAAGGCGCATCTGCAAAGCACGACGTCTGAAGAGCCAGATGTCGAAAAACACTGCGGCGGCCGTGATGACAAGCAGTCCCATCTGCACTGGGCAGAAAGAAAACAGGTGTCCGCCTTGGGCCGACACAAGCCACAGGTTGTACATATCCACCATCTCCCCGCTCTCGCTTACCATGAAGTGTGCGATGGGCGTACAGAGACAGCCGATGCAGAGCATCATGGCTGCGAGCAGGTAGAGGGTCTGTATGCGCTGTATCATAAAAGGCTGATTAGTCCAGCAGGGTTGTCTCCTTGCTTGGGTTGCGGTAGTAAATCTTGCCGTCGATGAACTCCTGGGTGGCCATGAGGGTAGCCTTGGGGAGCTTCTCGTAGTAGCGGCTGATTTCTATCTGCTCACGATTCTCGAACACTTCGTCCAGATTGTCCTGTGTGCTGGCGAACTCGGAGAGCTTCTTGCTCAGTTCCTGCTTGATGTCGGCGGAAATCTGATTGGCTCGCTTGCCGATGATAACCACGCTCTCGTAGATGTTGCCGGTCTCTTCGCAGAGGCTCATGGGGTCTCTGTTGACGGTGTCGTTGGGTGCTGTAGATTTCTTGTAATCCATACTTATATGTAGTAACTAATTTGTATTGTCAATCCTTATTTTCCTTCCTGCTTTTCTTTTTTGCTGTATTTCAGGATGTCGTCGTCGTCATCGAGGATTATGCCTTTCTTCTCCACGATACGCTCTGCATGGTCGAAGATGGCCTTGGCTTCCTTCAAGTGCTTGCTTTCGGGGTAGTCGTTCTGGAAGGCATAGTATTCATCGATGGCATCGCGGAAACGCTCCACACGCTTCTCCTCGACGCTCTGGCGTGCCAGATGGTACTTGGCGCGGAGCACCAGGATGGAAAGCTCCTCGCGCAACTCTGCCGATGCGTACGGGTAGTCTTTCAGGGCGTTTTGCGCCGTCACCACGCAGGCCGCGTAGTTGCTGCCGCCATACGCTGAATTTATCATGTAGGTGCCCAAGTCATAATAGAGTTTGGCAGAGAGGTACTCCTTGTTGACGAGCTTGTCCTGCAAGATATAGATGATTTCCTGTGCCTGATCCTTGAGGGTTGTGTGCGGGCAGTAGTCCAGGAAGGTCTGGAACTCGGAGATGGCCTCCATCGTGCTTGTCTGGTCGAGGCGGATGTCGGGGGTCTGCTTGTAGAGGGCATATCCGCTGTTGTAGCGAGCCTGCTCCATGTAAATGCCCTTGGGATAAGCCTGATAGTACTTCTTGAAGAACATGGCGGCCGACTCGTAGTCCCTTGCCTTCATGTTGCTCTCCGCCAGCATGTAGAGGCTTTCCTCTCCGTAGGATGTTCCCTTCAGCGGTGCCAGCAACATGCCGAAAAGCTCTGATGCCTGACGGTAATGACCGCTGGCATAGAGTGCCTTGGCTGCCTCGTACTTGTATTCGTAGTCGTCGCTCTTGAGCACGGCTGTATATTCGCTGCATGAAATCAGGAACAGCGAGCAGGAGGCAAAAAGCAGGAATAAGGTTCTAAGTTTTTCCATATCAAGGCGCAAATGTATCACTTTTTGCGCACTCTGCCAAAAGTGCCGACAGAAAAAATTGCTTGCGAAGCGGTTTTTAACGATTCTTGGCTTTTGCAGGGTCGTAAATTGCCATGCCGACGAACGAATCGGCGCATCCGTAGTAGAGATACCACTTGCCCTGGAAAGGCACAAGCCCCTCGATGAAGACCGTTCCCGAGGGGTACTGCCCGCTCTTCTCGAAGTCGTCCTCGGGATAGAAGAAAGGCTCGTCCAGACGGTCGATGAGCTGGGTGGGGTCTTTCAGGGAGAAGAGTGCCTGCCCTGCACAATAGGCACCCGAGGCAAAGCGGCGGTCGCCATTCTCGCCTCCTCGGTTCTTGCCGTTGTAGAAGAGCATGATGCCCTTCTTTGTCTTGATGGCAGGCGGACCGCATTCCACGAGCTGGCTGTCGAAATATCCCCTGCGCGTGTCCATGACGTGCAGCAGCTTGCCGTCGGGAGCCAGCATCGGTGTCCAGTGGATGAGGTCGTCGCTGGTGGCGATGTTCACAAAGTTCTCGCCCCAGTACATCATGTACTTGCCTTTGATGCGTGCGATGACCTGACGGCCGTTCTTTATCTCTGTCACGATGGAGCCCGACTTCGTGTAGCCCTTGCTGAGCTGGCTTTTGTGTTCGTCGGAGAAGATGGGGCCGTGCTTCGTCCAATGCACGAGGTCGCGCGATGTGGCGACACTCAGGCGTGCCAGCTTGCGGTTCCAGCTTGTATAGGTCATGACGTAGAGGCCGTCCTCGGTCATGCAGACGCGCGGGTCTTCGCAGCCGCCCGGGGCGTCGAAGTCCGTCCACTCGTCGCCACCGGGGAAGAGGACGGGTGCGCCGTGGTGCTGGAAGTGGATGCCGTCCTCGCTATAGGCATAGCCGATGCGGGACGTACGCGACCCAATGCCCTTGGCGATGTTGTCCTCGGCACGATAGAGCAGGGCGATGCCGCCGTTGATAATGGTTGCAGCGGGATTGAACGTCTCGCTGTTCTCCCACTGCGCCACGCTCTTGTGCATCGGGCAGAAGAAACGGCTTGCCGTGTCGGGACGGACAATCGGATTGACGCCGGCAGGACGCTCGAAGCCAAGCCAAGCCCACTTCTTTTCCGTGTTGGGAATCATCTGTGCCTGCAGAGGCAGCAAAAACAAAAGTGAAGCAAAAAAGAGGATGTAGGTTTTCATTCTTTCTTAACTCTTAATTCTTAACTCTTAACTGCTATAGTAAAGACATAGCCCCGGCAGAGGTTCTCCACGGTCTGCAGGCTGATGCCTTGCAGTCTTTCCGGGGCAAGGACGTGGCGCAGGTCGTCGGTGATGCCTGTGCCGGCAAGCTTCAGGACCGCCTCTTTCTGTGTCCAAAGGCGGGTGAAGGCGACATCGGGACTTGGGGCAGAAAAGATGGCTTCCGCCTCGTCCGGGTTCATCGTGTGGCGCACGAGGTCTTCCTTTGCCTTGTGGATGCGCTCGATGTCCAGACCGCATGGGCAGTCGCTGACGAGGCAGCCTACGGCCTCCTTGCAGTGGCTGATGCTGAAGTGCACGCCGGGGTATTCCTTCAAGCTGGGTTTGCCGTGCTCGTTATAGGCAAAGGCGGGCATCCCCCCGATGCCAAAGCAGAGCCGAAGCCCTCGCAACAGTTCGGTATAGCCGATGGCACACTCCCGCCTGCCCTGCAAGTGCTTGAAGCGCAGAGCCACCTCGCGCCGCCATTCGGGTAGCGAGGCAATCAGCCTTTCCGTCTGCGCCTCGCTCAGGTCAGCGATGTGGTCGTTGATGCAAAGGAGTTCCTTGTTAGATTTCACAATTTTACAATTTATCTTCAATCGTTAATTGTCAATTGTCAGATTGTCAAATTGTCAAATCTCTTAGGTGTAGCTTGGCTTGTCAACGTCTTCCACGAAAACGGCCTCGTGATGTCCTGTCATGTGCCAGCAGATACTGCACTTCTTTTCGGGAGTCAGGGCAAGCCATGCCTTTGTGATGTCCATAGGGTCGGCATCCTTGTTGCCAAGCAGCTTCACGGCCAGATGCTGGCGAGTGTTCTTGGCATCCATGTTGCGGAGCGGGCGGATGGGAAGTCCCACATACCATTCGTCGGCAAAAGCCTCGGTTACTTCATTGCGATGTTGTGGAGTTTTCATGTCTTTTGTGTGTGTTTAATTAGGAAATCCGTCACAAAATTACAAAGAAAAGGTAGAATGACCAAACAATACGGAGAAAAAAACAGAAGAGGACGCTACAAAAACCCACGAGGTGGGCTGACAAAGTCCGCGAGGCACGCCACATAATTATTTTCAAGGCTTGATAATATATTTCCAAACCGTGAAAATATATTTTCAAAGCTTGATAATATATTTTCAAGGCTTGAAAATAGTTTGTCAACCTGCCTCGCAGACTTTTGTGGCAGCCACTGCAGCCATACTCCACGCGGCTTGAAGGTTAAAGCCGCCTGTGATGCCATCCACATCGAGCAGCTCGCCCGCAAAATAAAGCCCGGGGTGCCGCCGCGCTTCGAGCGTGCCGATGTTGATGCTCGCAAGGTCTATGCCGCCGCAGGTGACGAACTCCTCCTTGTACTGCCCTTTCCCTTCAATCTGATAGACATCGCCTATCAAGGTGGCACACAGACGGTTACGGTCGAGATGGGAGAGTTCGCCCCAACGCTTCCCGGCATCTACATGGGCGCGGTCGAGCAGTAGCTGCCACAGCTTTGCCGTGAACTGGCGGGGGTACTCATTGGCCATTTGGCGGCGGGCATGTTCCTGCCCCATGCGGCAAAGGAGGTCGTTGGCTTCCTGCTCGTTGCCGGCACAGAGCCAATTGACGCAGAGCTGTGCCCGATAGTTTTGCTCGGCAAGGTGCCTCGCCGCATAGCTGGAGAGGCGGAGGATGGCTGGGCCGCTTACGCCCCAGTGCGTAATGAGCAGTGCGCCCTCGGCACGCATCTTCGTGCCTGCTATGCCGACACCTACGGGACTGACCACACACCCCATCAGACTTGTCAGACTGCGGTCTTTGATGCAAAAGGTGAAAAGCGAAGGAACGGGCTTTGCTATGGAGATGCCTTCGAGGTGGCGGAATGGGGCAAGGCGCCCCATCGTCGGGCAACCGCCCATCGCACAGATGATTTTGTCGAAGTGGCGGGGCTTCTGCCTCTCGTCGGAAAAGGAGACGGTGTAGCCTGCCTGTTCTGGAATGATGTCGGCCACCTTGTGCGAAGTGTGCAGCGCGACACCCGCTTCCTGCATCCGCCGGAGCAGTGTCCCGACTATCTGCATGGCATCCTGCGAAGCGGGGAAGACGCACTCGTCATCTTGCGTCACGAGGCGGACTCCTTCATGCTCCCACCACTGCATCGTGTCCCTTTGGCTCCAATGCTGCAAGGCGCGCTTCATCAACTGCTCGCCACGGGGATAAGCCTGCCTGAGCTGTGTGATTTGCCGGAATGTGTTGGTCAGATTGCAACGTCCTCCACCCGTCACCGCAACCTTTGCCAATGGACGCTTCCCAGCCTCGAAGACCTCCACCACAGCCTCCGGCATCCTGCGTTTCAGCAAAACGGCGCAAAAACAGCCAGCTGCACCGGCTCCTATAATTGCCACAGTCATCGGAGGTTCCTCTGTTGGTTAGCGTAAAAGAGACTATACGAAGACTGCCCGCGCAAGTGTGGCAGACAGGCTACGCCTGCAAAGATACAGCTTTTTTCTCAAAATAGGAACATGAAATCATTGTTTTGTGCGTAAATCCGACAAAAAGGTTCACAATGAATTATCCCATATCGGTCATTAGACATTTGTATCTATTGCTTCTCACAAATGGTGCAACTTTTTCCACGCAACAGCATTTTGTTTCATAAAAAAGTGTTATCTTTGCAACGAAATAACAATCAATCACGTATAAGACATATTAATAGATCACATTCCTCTATGGTGAGAACTCACGACGCCTCGAAGCACGGATGCAGGCGCGCCGCCGCATTTCGTCCGAAGAACAGGCATGTATAAATGCTGCTCTACCTCAACGACGAGGATGCCGATGAGCCTACCAGACTGCTTTACTTCGACCTTAACGATTTGGGCGAAGACTAATCCCTGAGGTTTTATCAACTGAATATCAGGACTCAAAGATGGTGACGAGACTGGGACCCCCATCGGATAGACATGAATCAAACTATAACTAAACAAAAACAGGATGAAGACAAGAATTTTCATGCTATTGGCAGCGGTGCTGCTGGGTAGCTTGGGTGCAATGGCTCAGAGTGGTAACAATGAACCTCTAAAAGGTGATGTTAATGAAGATGGAACCATCGATGTGGCTGACATCACGGCCGTCATCAAGATTATGAAAGATGGAGGAGGGACAGTGGCCGTGGGCGATTACTTCTATCTTGGCACCACTGAACCTACTGCTGTGAACTACAAGACGCTCCCCGGTGTCGTGACCTCTTATACGTCTATTGATGAGGCCATCGGAGCAACAGCCACAGTGGAAGCTGGCGAGACGCTCTACATGCTGTGTCCCACGACCTGGATGCAAGGAAAAAACGTAATCGTTGAGGACAAGAACGGCGAAACCATCATTTTTTCTGACGTAAAAGACGAGGTAACCATCTCTGGATATACCATTTACAGGACACAGATTTGGAATGAGGCCTCCACAATAACGCTTAAACTACCAACACCTGTTGCAACAACTGGTGATTGCTCTAATGTTACCAAAAACACAGCAACAGTTTCTTGTACTTATGAAAATGTGCCAGAAAGTGGTGTGTGCGGAGTCGAATACACTTGGAATGATGGTTCTGCCAAACAGTCTATTGGAAGTAGTAATGGCACACAATCTATCACATTAAGCGGTCTGACACCAGGAACCTCATATACATATTGCGCATATATTGAGGCAAACGGTCAAACATATTATGGGGGAAACAAATCCTTTACCACAGAACTTCCAGACATAACAGGAACATGGATTTGTACTCAAAAGAACAGCGATGGTTCTGAAGGAGACAGATGGACAATTACTTTAAATAGCAATGGAAAAGGTCAAGCAAACAATGGCTCAAGCACATACAATAATGTAGAATGGAGCATTGGAACAGGGGGGACTGTTTCTATATGTATTGTCCTTTATTTATATAGTACAGGCTTAGGTGGCTATTGTATTCAAAATTTTCATGGAACAGTTGTCGATTTGAACAACCCCACACGTATTGAAGGAACAGGAGCATGGAATATGGGTAATTCTGTAGTTGACAGATGGAATTATACTACATTTGTTATGACAAGGTCTCAACAATAACGCTTAAAACGATTCAACAATGAGAAACATACTAACAATTGCTTTGGCTGCAATATCGTGCAGCTTGACAGCACAGACGCTCAACATTGAGCCATTAGAAGCGGAGGCAGGGACACAGGCAGAACTGGTCGTTAATGCAAATGGGATTATAGGCATGACCGCCCTGCAATTCAATCTCGAACTGCCCGATGGGATGACACTTGCGGATGGTGATGCCATGATTGGCGAAGCTACGGACGGGCATACGCTATGCATGGAGAGGCTCGATAACGGCGACTGCATGTTCATCCTCTACAGCATGAACCTCGACACGTTCAAGGACGGCGAGCTGCTGCGCATTCCTGTCAACATGAACAGCGAGGCGGCTGAAGGAATCGCCAGACTATACACTATTCGCTTCGCAGATGCGGATGCCAGAAGCTACGCTGCCACAGAAGCTGAATCCATCGTCACAGGAATCAGCAGCCCGCAAATGGTAAATGGTAAATCGTCAAATGGTGAATGCTATGACCTCGGCGGACGGCAAATGGTAAATGGTAAATTGAAGAGGGGAATCTACATCGTCGGCGGCAGAAAGATAGTGAAATAAAGACGAAATAGTGGCGTTGCATTTTCCCTCATAATCTTTATAACACTGACGATGTCTGCAACATCGATAATTCCGTCGCCGTTAACGTCGCCCCTCATAGGCTCGTTGTTACCGCTCTGTGCAAATGCTCCCAAACTACCCAGCAGCACCGCTGCTAATAGCGTAATGACTTTCTTTGTGTTCATTTTTTTGTGTTTGATGATTATATTGTTTGTTACTCCTTGAAATGACCGCACGAAAAAACGTGGACTACTTACTTCGTCTACGTTTCCGAGGTATCTCCCAAACACCTAACACACTTATACGAGTAAAAGCCCACGCCTTGTGACGTGAGCATCCTTGGACTTTACTCTCGTGTGTTTCTTTAATTTTGGGAGAATTTCGGAAACAAGATTCAAGCGGACGCCTTTTGTCTATATGTCTAAGTTTTCTTTGTTTATGCCATAGGCGTAATCTATTGAAAAATGAGAATTATGGTGTTGGTATCAGGAGTTCTCCTTTGTGACGTTTGTCTTTGGATGGCTCAATCGTCAGTTTGCCCTTTCCTAGGATGTCCATTCCAACTATTACTGCGCCTCTGCCTTCCCCGGGCAGCCCGTAAACATCCAAATCGAACACCAGTTCTGGCGAGAGCATCATCTTCACGTTATATACATTCACATCGTGCAGTTTGTTACCAATCTCTATCAGTTCCTGACGACTTGAAGGGACATTAAGCTGTCGGATAATATCCATGCTTACAGAAGTGCGAGTTGCCCCTGTGTCAATCAACGCAGCATCGGCAGCATAAAGATTGAGATAGTCCTCGGAAAAGAGGACGCAATCCGTGCACATTTGGAAAGACGGCTCAATGAGATACTCTTTCAGTTGGATTGATACGTATTTCATAAGCAGCCTTTGCTTGTGCAATCAGTCTTTCTTTTTCTTCTGCACTCAACACGCGACGTTTCTTGCGCCGCGTTATTCTTTGCAGACCAATGACACCGATATGCCCGATTATCTTTTTCTCTTCCTTTTCCATAATGTCTGTTTATCTTTTCGCGGTACAAAGTTAGTGAATAATTCCATTCAAGCAAAGGAAATGGCGGGAAAAATGTTTATGGGTGCGATTGCAGGCGGATGACGCGGATGCCTGTCTGGGTGGGATGCTTCTGCATGTAGTCATAGAGCGTCATGGGTTCGAGCACGACTTTCTTATGGATGCTGCTGGCATTGAGCAGATGGAGTTTTCCATCCTCGCCCCAGACGGCAAGACCTACATGGCTGACATCGAGGCCTTTCTTGCTGGTCGTGATGGCGAGAATGTCGCCGTCGTGGATACAATTGAGCACCTTCTTGCTGTCCCCTACCCTTTCCTTCGGTATGTAGTGGATGGTGGCTCCAGATGCGCGTTTTTCCATTTCGCGGATAAGCTTGCGTTCTTCTATGCTGATTTTAAGCAAAGGATAGGACTCGGGGTGACTGCTCATATAGGTGAGGTCGAGCTTCATCGGGACGGAGATGCTGCCCGGCGGCACAACTTCCCTGACCAGGCCAAGCTTTGTGCCAGACTGAATCCACTGGCTGAAGTAGTGGTTGCGGCTGCTGTAACCGTCAATCTTCCCTCCATCATAACGAAGCCTTTGCAACCAGTAAAGGAAGTCCTGCCAACGCTTGCTGCCGTGACCGGTGGTGAGTGCCAGGGCACAGACGTTCTCCACCAAGGTCGTGCAGTCGAGGGCATGAAGGTTGATGGCAAGATGCTCTGCCTTGTCCTTAATCTCCAACGTCTGACCCACGTATGGAAGATTCATCAGCTGGCAGGCGTAGAAGAGAGTCAAACATTTACCATTTGACAATTTTCCATTTACCATTTCCTTTGCGCCAAGTTCCAGGAGCTCCACGACACGGAGGCTGTCCTCGCGGGTGTAGCTGACAGGTTGAGCCTTTACAAAGAGAGGCAGAATAGAGATTAGGGAATAGAGAATAGGGATTATTTGCTTCACTTCTTATTATCTTATTTTCTCATTTTCTTCCTCCGGCAACTTCACCATTGCCGTCACTGCGAAGGTGACGAGGCAGAAGCCCATCACGGCTATGAAGAACTGGCCGTAGCCCATCTGGTCGGACATCCAGCCGCTCACCATGCCCGGCAGCATCACACCGCCCAGAGACTGAAAAGCTGTGCAGAACGAAAACACAGAGGTGGCACGCTCGCCATGAGCGAAGTGAACCAGATAAAGCGTGTAAGCTGTAAAGCCCAGTCCGTAACCAGCCTGCTCGATAAAGACGCACGACCCTATGAGGAATAGATTCTGCGTTTCATAATAACTCAGATATACATAGACAATATCCGGCAATGTTATGCACAACACAAGCGGCCAAAGCATACGGCGTAGGCTGTATTTCGAGACAAGCCAACCGCCAAAGATACCGCCGCCAAGCAGTCCGATGACACCCAACGAGCCATAAATAGTGCCGAACTGGACGTCACTCAGTCCCAAACCGCCTTCCTCCACCGTGCGTTTCAGGAAAAGCGGCACAATCTTGGTAAGCAATCCCTCCGGCAATCGGAAAAGGAGGATGAAGAGCAGGGCTGTAATGAGATGCGGCTTGGTGAAGAAGACCTTAAGGGTAAGAAAGAAGTCCTCAAAGACAGAAAACTTCTCTACCTTTGGGGAGTCCGAGGAGGGCTTTGGCAACATCCGCCAATGATAGGCAAAGAGCATCAGCATCAGGCCTGCAACTGCCAGGAACGTCACGCTCCACGAGATAGGGATGGAGGCTCCACTTTCTTGCAAAAGTCCAGCCAGCGTGACCAGTCCGCCCTGTCCAAGCACCATGCCAATGCGATAAAAGGTGTTGCGGAGGCCAACATAAAGCTCTTGCTCCTTGTTCTCCAGACCGAGGATGTAGAAACCGTCGGCAGCAATATCATGTGTGGCACTACTGAAAGCAATCAACATAAACAGAGCCAGCGAGCATTGCAGCCAGAAGCTGGTGGGCAGAGTAAAGGCCAGCAAAGCCAATGCCGCACCGATTGTCAGCTGCATGGTAAGAATCCACCAGCGTTTTGTCCTGATGCCATCGACAATCGGACTCCATAAGGGCTTGATGACCCAAGGCAGGCCGAGCCATCCTGTATAGAGCGTTATCTGCGTGTCCGTCAAGCCCATCTCCTGATAGAGGACAAGCGACATGACCATCACCGCCGCGTAGGGCAATGACTCACCCAAATAGAGGGTGGGAATCCATGAAAGAGGCTTTCGATTTACCATTTAATCATTTACCATTTACGATTTACAATTGTTTCTCCCCTTAGAGGGGGGAGATAGAGGGGGTCTTTATCTTGCATTGTGCATGGCGCTATAGGCGGCGAGGCGGTCGTAGCGGGCGCCCTGTCCGCGATAATAGACAAGCACCTGGTACTCGTTTTCCGTCTCATAGAAGCTGCCCATCGCCCGGGTCGTCAAGCCGTCCCGCTGTATGAACTCATAGCTGTAATAGCCTTGCTTCAGGAGGATGGCGGCATGATACTCCTTGCGGATGTCGTCGTAATCCATTTTGCAGTCGGGATTGAAGGTCTGACCAGTCCACTGACCGCTGACATAGACATCGCCGCCCGGCAAGCGAGGACTTTGCAGGAAGAAATGGACGATAATGTATTCTGCCGTCGTAGAGTCGTCGTAGTCATCGGCACTGCGCACGACGAAGACGCCGTTCTGGTCCTCGACATAGCTGTAGGCATGGTCGATTCCGGCAGTATAGAGTGTGGCGTGGTAATAAGGCTCGAACCATTCGATACGGTCCACCCCCGTTGCCGTGCGGTGCACGTCGAGTATCTCGAAGCGGTGGTACTCGTTGCCTGCGGGAAAGATGAGCTGCCGGTTGTGCGTGAACTCTATGCCATTGGCTCTGCGCACGTTGGGAACAAGGTCTTCGATGCGGCTGTCCCAGCGGCGGTTTTGCATGACAACGACCTTCAGCTCGCGCTGCGGGTCAACGACGGGAAGTGTGCCATAGCCTACGGAAAGCGTCATCTGATGGTGGCTGCGGTTGAAGTCTATGTCGGTGTTGCTGCTCAGTTGCGCCAGGATGCCTGCCGCCTTTTCGTAAAGGCAGAAACGAGCCTCCAGCACAGGATTGTCCTTATTGTCCTCTTCATAGATGAGGACGCGGTAGTTGCCGCTCAACCGGAGCTTTATCTCCTTCGAGGGGACACGCAGACGATAATGCGTATAGATTTGCGTGGTGTTGAAACTCTTCTCGAAGTCCTCGATGAGCTGGTCGTTGAGCCCCTCCAGATAGTCGCTCTCGAAGATGCCGTCGGTGGGTTGCCAGTCCCAATCCAGATGGTCGATGTGGTAGAAGTAGCGCTTGTAGTCGTGGCTCATCTCGTCCCACTCGATGTCGATGTGCTGTCTGCCCCCGAGCGGCATGTAGGGTGGCGCAGTAGGGTCGTCGCCTACGGTCAGGGTGAGCGTCCGCACGTTCGGGACGAAGATTTGCTGCGTCTGGGAATGAAGCGTGAAGAGTGAAGAGTGAAGAATAAAGAAGGGGACGAGGATGATGCGGAGGATGTTGTTCTCGTCGTGGGCAGGCTCGTCTTCTCCCTTCAGCACAGGCAGCTGCCAATGGAACTTGACGGCCAGGATGCGGATGAGGATAACGCTGAAGGAACTGAGCAAGGCACTGATTTCCACACTGAGCCCCAATTGCAGACAAACCACATACGCCAGCCCGCCAGCAACGCAGGCGAGGGCATAGATTTCGCTGCGGAAGATGAGGGGCACGTCGTTCATCAGGACATCGCGGATGATACCGCCGCCTGCTCCCGTCACGGCTCCCATCGTGATTGCCACCCAATAGGGATGCCCCAAGGCAAGCGTCTTCTCTATGCCGATGACGTTGAAAAGCGCAAGGCCGATGGTGTCGAAGATGAACCAAGTGTAGTTGTGGTGGATGATGTACTTGCCGAACATGCCAACCGCCAGCACCGCGAGGGCGCAGCAGACGAAGTAGCTGCCGTTGGTCATCCAGAAGGGATTGAGGCCGAGCATTAGGTCGCGAATCGTTCCGCCACCGATGGCAGTTGCCATACCGACAATCCATGCGCCGAAGATGTCGAACTGCTTGGTGCTGGACAGGCGTACGCCGGAGATGGCAAAGGCGAAGGTGCCGACAAACTCAATGATGACGAACGTGACAGGCAACCGCAGCGTGTCGCCCATGTCCTGCAAAAGGTTAAAAATGGAAAAGTTGAAAAGGAAAGACATAAACGCTTTAACTCTTTAACCTTTTAACTTTTCACCCTTCAACAAGCCCCACCTTCGTCCATTCGTCGAGCAGTGTCTGAGCGTCTTTTGCTGCCGTCTCAGCATCCACTTCGTACTCCTGGCAAAGCAGGTCGGCCAACGTCTTTGCCGTGAAGTCCTTGCCGACAATGTTCTTCCAGAGGTAGGTTGCCGATTCGTTAAGGCTGATGACTTTGTTGAAGTCGATGTTCTCTCTGCCGTAAGCCACGATGATGTGCTCGCCGCACACCTCGCGAAGTTCAAAACCTTTCTTGATTTTCATAGTTTTATCGTGTTATAACGTCATAACGTAATTACGTAATAACGAAAAATTAAACCATTGCTTTATAGACGAACAGCAGGTACCTTCTGATTGGGCGGAGCTTTCGCCACAGGCGGATGCGGCGGACGAGCTTCGGGTCGTCGGCGGGGATGATGCGGTTCGGACGGATGTACTGTGTCACCACGCCGCTCACGTCCTGTTCCCTGCAAAGTTCCACGCCCCTGACATTGCCGTCGCCTTGCAGCGTGAGGTTGTCGCCCTGCTTCCCGATGATGCGGTGCAGGACATAATGCCCTGGAGCTATCTGTGCCAGCACTGCATCGCCAACGCTGTAGGTGTCGCGCTTTTCGAGGAAGACACGGTCGCGTGTGTGCTCGATGAAGGGACGCATACTGTAACCCTTGACATAGATGGCGTAGGGCTTGCCCTCGGCCAGCATCTGCGACACCTCGCCCAGCCAGACATCGTTGGGCAGCTCACGTCGCGGCTGGGAGGAGACCGTTCCGTTCCGCTTCTGGTAGCGTCTGCGCCAAGGCGTCAGCAAAGCCCGCGTCAAGCGTTTAATTATCGTTTTCATCCCACATCTCTAATCTCTAATCCCTAATCTCTAATCCTTAATCCTTGCCTGCCACCGTGTCGTGACACAGTATCGCGGCCTCGGCATTGGGCAGACAGCCAAGCTCGTACATCCCGACCAGACGGATGAGTTCGCTGATGCCGTCGCAAATGCCGTTATAGACGCGCTCGTCCCATTTCATGTTGCTCATGGCAGGGAGCAGATTGATGAAAGCCTCGACAGGACGGAGCTTGCGAATACTGTTCTCTGGACGCTGCTGGATGCGGACGATGCCGCCCACCGGTGCCTGTATGTTGCGGTAGCAGCGTGTCTTGCCGCTCCAGGGACTGCCATAGACGATGGCCTGACCGTCGATGATGCGCACCACAGGATTGTCGTCGTTCATCAGGTCGCAACCGGGGATGTTGTCGTACCAGAGTCGCGTGTGGGTGCTCTTGCCCGTGCCGCTGGGAGCCGTCATCAGATAGCCCTTGCCCTCGCAGCGGATGACGGAGGCGTGCATGAGCATCGTCCCCATACAGGCGGCAGCGAAGGCGTATGCCATCATCAGGGCGTTGTTCAGCCCATAGTTGCGCTGCGACCATGTCTCGCCGAAGAGCGACACCTGGCAGACCGAGAAATCGGCATTGCTGCGCATACGGCTGCAGAGCACGTCCTGCACATCGTGGACGGCATACTGATAGCCACCATCGGCCATGCGATAGACACCGTGATTGCACCCGCCGCAGTCGAACACGCCAATCTCGTCGCCGTCCTCCTGCCAGTCGAGGCTGTCATCCACGGTCATCGTGAAAAGCACCTCTTCTGGTTCCTCCTCTATGCGGAACGGTGCGAACGAGGGGATAAGCCTGTCGTCGTTTGCCTCATCGGTAAAAATGACAGCCAAAGCGTGACCGCCCACCCTGTAATAGTATGTGCGCTCCATAGTCACTTCTTCTTGCCATTTTTCTTTTTCGGCGCACCGCCCTCATAAACGGTGTCCTCGATGTATTCCTCCGCATGGAAGCGGAACTGGCTCTGGTCAATCAGGTTGATGCGCAGCTCCTTGCTCTGCACATAGCGCTTGTGGAGCGAGAGGTAGCGGCGCTCCATCTTCTTGCGTTTGGGGCTGAAGAAGACAGCCGGGACGTATGGCCCGCCCTTGTACGTGGCCTCCAAGTATCGTCTGAATTGCAGGGAATAGAGCTGGCGGTCCATCAGGAACTTCGTCTTTTTCCCGACGGTAAGGTCTTTCACCAGATGGATGTCCGTAAGGAAGACGGCAGAATCTGTCAGCGACATAGCTACGCCAACCATATACAACGACTTCTGCTTGACACGCTGCTTCTTAGCCTCGACCGACCCTGCGCAGACCATGCAGAGCAAGCCGAGGCACAATAGTATCTTAGGTATTTTCATAAAAGTACGCATATTTCGCGTGCAAAGATACGAAAAAAAGTGAAAAGGCGAAAAAGTGAAAAGGTGAAAAGGGCAAGAATTATTATTATTTAACCCAAAGGAAAGAGAGTGAAGAGTGAGGTAATAACATAGTTATTGCCGGTCGCTATTCAATTGCATTAAAAATTCTTTAATAGCAATGACCGTCAGTTTTGGCCAACCAACTTGCTTAAGGACATTGAAATGCGAGTCATTGGATACAATGTATTCCGCATCGGCAGCGACTGCACAATCAACAAATTTATTATCGTCGGCATCAGCCTCAATCAGTCCAAAATGGATGTACACTTCCTGAAAAACAGTTGTGTGTAGTCTTGCAATGGCTTCAACCACATTGTGTGCAATCTCCGGGGTTGTCCTCGCAGACAGGATTTCCTCGTATTCATTAAGAATCTCCGTATTGACGCATAGACAAACATTGCCAGTCAGCACTTCCGTCCATATCTGGTGATACGGGCTGTGGCTGGGCAAAGCTTGCAATAGGCAGTTGGTGTCAAGAACGATGCGCCTCATAGCTGTATGGTGTGCGCATGTGCTCTGCGCCCCACTGCTCGATGGTTTGCTCGTTGATAACTCCCTTGTCCCAGAGCGCATCAATTGCCTTCTGAGCCTTTTGTGCAAAATAGTGAGCCAAGAGGTTCTTGAACTCATTCAATTCTGCTTCTGAACTGATGTTGTTCATAGCATTCATCAGTTCAAGTTGAGCCATTTGCGAATAACTCATACACTTATACATTAGATTTCTGGGTGCAAAGATACAAAAAAAAGTGAAAAGTGAAAAGTGAAGAGTGAAAAATGACTCCTTTTCTTGTTGTTGCAAGTGTTGCAGCCATTTCTTAATTCCTTAATTTCTTAATTTTGTCTTTTCGGAGGTTGTTAGTTTTGTTAGTTTTGTTAGTCGGGGAAGAGAAAAGATTTGCAGCAGCCTGTCCGTCGCGGATGGGCTGCTGCTCGTAAATCACATTATGGAAAACAAAGATGCAGTATTCTACAGGTCGATGATTTTCTTGTAGCCCGTGGGCGTCTGCATGATGAGCTCGCGGTCTATCATGCGCTTGAGATAGACGTGTCGGCCAGCGGGGTTCATGCCTTTTTCGTCGAAGAGCTTCTGCAGGTCGTCGGCCGTGAACTCCTCGGGCAGCTGGTCGTAGATGCGGAAGAGCGCGTTGTTGCGTGCCACGCGCTGTGCGGCTGCGTCCTGCCGTTGCTGGATGGCATCGTTTTCGCGCGAGGCGGTGTTGATGTCGTCGGCAAACATGATGTACTGGTTCAGGAACGACTCGTTGCCGTACCATCGCGCCATTTCCTGCCCGACGACCGTTTCGCGGCATCCTTCCAGGGCGTACATGACCTGTGCGGCGCGGAAGATGATGACGGCGGCGCGGCGGCGCAGCAGGTCGATGGCGTTGTCGCGGTGGTCTTCGTCGGGCCCGCTGGCTTCCCATTCGGCAATCTTCTCTTCGTTGAACTTGTAGGCGTCCTGCTTGGCGCGGGGCAGTTGGAAGGAGATGATGTTGTCGGGACAGGGGACAGTCGTTGTGGTGCCCATTTCGTAGAGCCGCTGCACCATTTCCGCAGCCTCGCGGTCGGCTTTAATCTCACCGTCGTATTTCACCTCGACGTTGCGGCCCAGGTCGCGTGCCATTTCGGTGAAGAAGAAGCGTGTCATCAGGCCGTTCTCGACGTTGCGGAAGTAGTTGCGGACGCTGACGTAGGTACCGGCAAAGAGGAGGTTGACGTAGATGTGTACGCTGCCCGAATAGGTCAGATAGTCCTGTCCCCAGATGGCCCCGTCGAATGCCTTGCGGAAGATGTCGCTCTTGTCCGCCCACGAGCCGTTTTTGTTGGCGCGGCTGCTCTCGTCGATTTCCTCCGTGATGACGCAGAGGGGCTGTCCGAGGCTTGCCTTGGCGCGTTCCAGCAGCATACCGTTGGAACTGGTGGAGGAGAGCACGCGCATGCATGGCGTAGGCTTGTCGGGCAGCTGCTTGGCGCCCTTCTTCTTCTCGCGTTCGAGGGTGTAGGCCTCCAGTTCCTTGCGCCCCTTCTCGTCGTCTTCGAGGATGGGCTTTAGGAGCCATTCCTGCATGTCGGCGATGAAGCCCTTGCCGCTTCCAGCATGTCCGCAGACGACAGCCATGAAGACGGGGCGGTGCTTGCGGCCGTCGAGGTAGCGGCTCTCGAACCTGCCGAGCAGGGTGCCGAGCATGGGCAGGGCGGCGACCAGCGCAGAGCGTCCGTTGCGTCCGTAGCGGTTGTAGATGTATCGCACGAGCTTTGGCATCTTCCTGGGCAGCGGGTTGAGCCTTTCGAGATATTCCTGTCGCTTGGCGGCGGTGGAGAGGTCGGGCTTCGTGATGCCGTTGATGGCCTGCCGGAGTTCGTAGGGGAAGTCTGTCGCCCTGGTCGTGCCGATGGCGGAGCGGATGGTCTGCGCCACCTCTTCCTCTGGGAGCCCCCAGTCGGGCAGCACGCTCTGGACGTAGGCGGGATTGAAGTCACAGATGTAGCGCAGCTGGCGGACGAGGCGGTAGAGCGTAGTGTTCCTTGCCCCCTCGGGCACCCTGCCGTCCTGATAGCCAAAGTCAGCAAGCAGGGCGTTGATGATGACGGCATAGGGGATGCCGTTGTAGTCGGATGGGAAAGACCCGCCCCGTCCCTCCCTTAAAGGGAGGGGGGAAGTCTCCCCTTTAAGGGGGGAGCTGGAGGGGGTCTTTTGTTCGATGTTAGGAATCTTCTTTGCCATAGTCGTTGAATAGTGTTTGGTAATCGATATAAGT
>JAFXVN010000039.1 GCA_017524545.1 Bacteroidaceae bacterium | reverse complement strand
GGACGACGCAGCACAGCTCATCGTCTATCTGCGCGACACGGCCGACTACGAGATGGTCAGCCGCATGTTCCGCGAGAAGTTCCCCGACATCCCCACCGTCTTCACCCTCGCTCCCGTGTGCCGCCCAACATGGCTCATCGAGATGGAATGCATCGCCATCCAAGCCGCAAAGAACGACGAGTTCAGCGATTTCTAGTCGCACCTCGGCAGCGGGATTGTAATTATGAATTGTGAATTATGAATTATGAATTGATACAATGAAAGCCGGCATAGTAGGACTGCCCAACGTGGGCAAGTCAACCCTCTTCAACTGTCTGTCGAGCGCAAAGGCGCAGGCAGCCAATTTTCCGTTCTGCACCATTGATGCGCAGTTGGGACAAGTCACTGTTCCCGACGAGAGACTGACCAAACTCGCCGAACTCGTCCATCCTGGCCGCATCGTGCCTGCCGTCTGCGACATCGTGGATATTGCAGGCCTCGTGAAAGGCGCCAGCAAGGGCGAAGGCTTGGGCAACCAGTTCCTCGCCAACATCCGCGAGTGCGACGCCATCATCCATGTGCTGCGGTGCTTCGACAACGACGGCATCGTGCATGTCGATGGCAGCGTCAATCCCGTCCGCGACAAGGAAATCATCGACGCAGAGCTGCAAATCAAAGACCTTGAGACCATCGAGAACCGCATCAAGAAGGTGGAGAAGCAGGCCCGCGTGGGCGGTGACAAGCAGGCCAAGGTGGAGCTTGACGTACTGCTCCGCTATCAGGATGCCCTCAACAAGGGCCTTAGTGCCCGGAGCGTCTCCTTCGAGACAGAGGACGAACTCGCAGCAGCCGCCGGACTCTTTCTGCTTACCACAAAGCCCGTGCTCTACGTCTGCAATGTCGATGACGCTTCTGCAGCCACTGGCAACGCCTATACGGAAGCTGTCAAGAAAGCCATCGAGGGCGAGAATGCCGAAATGCTCATTATCTCGGCACAGACGGAAGCCGACATTGCAGAACTGGAGACCTACGAGGAGAAACAGATGTTCCTCGAGGACCTCGGCCTCTCAGAGAGCGGCTGCAACCGCCTCATCAAAGCCATCTACCACCTGCTCACCCTGCAAACCTTCATCACAGCAGGCGAGATGGAGGTGAAGGCCTGGACGTTCCGCCGTGGTTGGAAGGCACCGCAGTGTGCCGGTGTCATTCACACCGACTTCGAGAAAGGCTTCATCCGCGCCGAGGTCATCAAGTACGAGGACTATATTAAATATGGTAGCGAGGCCGCCGTCCGCGAAGCAGGCAAGATGAGCGTCGAAGGCAAGGAGTATGTGGTGCAGGACGGCGACATCATGCATTTTAGATTCAATGTTTGACATTGAATCGGATTAGGGATTAGAGAATAGAGCTTGATGGAAAACTTTTATTATAGACGATTGGAGGTTTATCAATACGCAAAAGCTCTATCACATGAAGTTTGCAAACTCATCAAAACCTTTCCCGTTGACGAACGCTTTGCTTTGTGCGACCAGCTTCGCCGTGCAGTCATGTCAATCCCTATTAACATTGCAGAAGGCTTTGGAAGGTTTTCCGCCAAAGAAAAGGCTCATTTCATACAAATTGCTTTTGGCTCAATCAATGAAGTAATGTGTGAATTGGAGTTAGCTTTTGACGAAGGATATATAAATCAAGAACAGCTTAACGATATGGAATCAAGGATTATATCCGTGAAAAAACAACTTGCCAATTTGCATAAGTCTGTCCTTGCAAATGGTGACAAGCCCTATTCCCTAATCCCTAATCCCTAATCCTATGTATTTATACATAACTTGGAACCCTGATGTGGTGGCTCTTGACTTGGGCTTCTTTGCCATTCGCTGGTACTCGCTGTGCTGGGCGCTTGGGCTTATCTCCGTGTATCTGCTCATGCACAAGATGTACCGGCAGCAGAAGATAAGCGAGGAGCAGTTTGAACCGATGTTCATGTATTGCTTCCTCGGCATCCTGATTGGCGCAAGGCTTGGGCACTGCCTCTTCTACGAGCCGGGCTACTACTTGTCGCACCCCATTGAAATGATTCTGCCCATGCGCAACGTGCCAGGACATGGCTGGACGTTCACCGGTTACGAAGGGCTTGCCAGTCACGGCGGCACAATCGGCCTGATAACCGCACTTCTGCTGTATGCCAAGCATGTGAAGCTGCCCATCCTGCATGTCCTCGACAACGTCTCCATCGTTACGCCCATCTGTGCCTGCGCCATAAGGCTCGGCAACCTGATGAACTCCGAGATAATAGGTCGGCCCACAGAAATGCCCTGGGCTTTCATCTTCGAGAAGGTCGATATGCTGCCGCGCCATCCGGGACAGCTCTACGAAGCACTTTGCTACGCCGTCTTCTTCGGCATCCATTGGTTCTTCTACCGCCGCTATCCGCAGAAGGTCGGCACTGGCTTCTTCTTCGGCCTTGTCCTTTTCTTGATATTCACCAGCCGCATCTTCATCGAGTACACGAAGGAGAATCAAGAAGCCTTCGAAGACGGGATGCTCCTGAACATGGGGCAATTGCTCTCCATACCTTTCGTCGTGATAGGGTTGTACTGGATGATTAAAAGCAGACACTCTCCTAACACACAAGGTGGTCAGAAATAATTGCGATGGACAGCATAGATAATAAGGGTGAAATAGTATTGTACCAGCCAGACGAGACCATACGCTTGGAAGTGAGGATGGGCGAGGAAACCGTTTGGCTAACACAGCAGCAGATGGCAGAACTGTTTGGAACGGGGCGGCAGGCCATCACCAAGCATCTTCAGAACATCTACGAATGTGCGGAATTGAAGAAAGAAGCAACAAGTTCCGTTTTGGAACTAGTTCGGCAGGAAGGCAACAGAAAGGTAAGACGCAAAATAGAGTTCTACAATCTCGATGTCATCATTTCCGTTGGATATAGGGTAAACACAAAAAGAGGCATTGAGTTCCGCCAGTGGGCAAATAGAGTGCTGAAAGAATACCTGTTGCGCGGATATGCTGTCAACACTCGCATCGCTGCGTTGGAGCAACATGCTGCGAAGCAGGATGTTGAGATAACAGAGCTGAAGAGCAAGATTGATTTCTTCGTACGCACATCACTTCCACCCGTCGAGGGAATTTTCTTCGATGGCCAGATTTTCGATGCATACGCACAGATAGTAGGCCTTATCAGACAAGCCAAGAAGAGCATTGTGTTGGTGGACAACTACATTGACGAAACGACACTGACCATGTTGAGTCGCCGCGATGCCAACGTGTCGGCCACCATCTACACTCGCCCCTTGACCGCCCAGCAGCAACTTGACATACAGCGACACAACCAACAATACCATCCCATCGTTGTCAACATCTGCCAACGAAACCACGACCGATTCCTCATCATCGACGACGCCGTTTATATATTCGGTGCAAGCCTAAAGGATGCAGGAAAAAGGCTTTTTGCCTATATCAAGATGCAGGAAACGAATGCAACAGACTTGATTAGCGGAATAAGGTAAACTTTCAGAAGCGAATGCGGGTCTGGAACGACAGGTCGTTCTTCCAAGGGCTGAAGATTTTCTGCAAGCCAGTGCCTTGCTCGGCGCGGTCGAAGTAGCGAAGCAGGCCATAGCGCCCTTCAAGCATCCAGCGTCCGCTCTTGCTTTGCCAACGGCAAGTGAGGACCCCCGTCATGCCATGCCCATAGTACGATGCCGATGAGACACTGCTGTAGAGGGCTGGCTGATAGACGTAGATGCGGCTCAGGTAGTCGTCGGTGTGAAACCAACCCACCTGACCATTGAACGACAATCCCGGTTTGTTTAGTGCATAGCGGACATTCTGCGTCAGCATAAAGCCCTTGCTGCCCAGCACGCTGTGGAGTGACCCAGTCGTTTGCAAGCGCAAATGCTTCGATGGTTCGAAGACCCATTGCAGCTTGACGCGGTGATGCGGCTCCATGCGGTCGCCGTTCTCTTTCCGCTTCAACTGATAGCGTGCCAGCAGGGTGTGCCGTCGCGAAAAGGCATACACGCCTTGCAGCATGAACTCCTGCCCCGTGCTGCTGTGCGTCATGCGGTAGCGCGGCCAGGGATGGTGGAAGAAGTCGGCGTATGCGGTCAGTTGTAAACCTGCCAACGGCTCGGCCTGCAGGTGCAGGAGTACGCCGCTCTCGTTCTGGGCATGGCTGTTCTCGGCGAGCGCACTGCTGTAGAACGAGTAGTACTGGTAGGCATAGAAGCGCTGCACGGCAGAGAGGACGTAGTTCCGCCCGATGTTCCACGAAGCGCGGTTGATGGTCGCCCAGCCGCCTTCGGCAGTGCTGTAGGCCGTCTCGCCTCCGAATGAAAGGCGATAGCGCGTATAGCCATAGTTCACACCCACTGTGCCAAAAGTACTTCCTTTCGGATAAATGGTGCGGTACGTCTGTGTGCCGGGATTGAGGGCGCGGCTGAACTGCTGCCAGTAGCCTGTCGCTCCCAAATGGAAACCCTTGTTGTTCCATTCCACATTGCCGCCCAATACGGTGCTGCCCACATTCCGCCGTCGCTCCCACTCTGTCGTTGTCCTATGGTAGCCGCTGGCAAGCAGCGTCTGCACCTCCCCGTCTTTTGTCAAGGTGGCATCTCTCCTTCGATAAGAGCCGAAAGCACTCAGGCGGAACTGCTTCCCCAGAGCAAGCGTCACGGCAGCACCTCGCAAGAAGTTCGCCTCGTCCATGCCTCTCATGGGGCGGATGCCGCCTTGCGTCTTGAGCGGCGGCGTACTCTTGCTGCTCCAGGTGCTGCCGCCCATCACTAAACCTTCGCCAAAGCCGATGCGATAGTCGCCGACCACCGCCCTGTCGAGAATGCCCACGTCGTGCAGCATGGCGTATGCCCCATAGCTGTCATAGTAGCGCTCGCCGGCATCTTTCTCCATACGGAATCCTGCTTGGAAATGCCTGCTGTTCCCTATCTGATAGCGGATGCGATGGTAGAGCGCATCGCCACGGTAGCCGCCCGTCTGCCGCGACTGCCCAAGGCGATAGTAGAGCGGCACATCGAGGCGCGTGGAGAAGTCATGGCGGAGACGGGCAAAGAGCTTGTCTTTGGCATTCTGCTGTTCCGGCTCGGCATAGACAAAAAGAGAAATGCGCCTGCGTGTCGCTTCGTCGATGAGCGGCACGAGGCGCAGTTCTGCGAGCGTCTGCATCTGTCCGTGCAGGTAGATGTAGGCGTGTATCTGTTCTATCTGTGCTTCCGTGAGGAACGGCAATTGCAGCAAATCCTCAATGGAAGCCGTGTTGATGTTCAGCGGGTGCTCTGCGAGTTCCTTCAGCTCCTGCAAGTGCTGCTGCAAGTCCTCTTCCTCTGCCCGCTCCTCGTCGCTTGTGTACTCCTCTACAAAGTTGTCCCAAAGCCCCCCTCTAACTCCCCCCGAGGAGGGAGCACTCTGTGCACGAACCGCCTCAGCGGGAAGGAGCAGCAAAAGCAGAAGGCAAAACTGACGCATGACTGAGGGCTTTCCCCTCCTCCTCGGGGGAGGGTTAGGGGAGAGGGGCCGTTATTTTGTAAGTCCCTGCCTTGTATTCCTTCGATGTTGTCTCGCCGGGCAGGGTTACAGAGGCTGTGGCGCCTTTGGGGATGGTGAAGGTCCATATCCATTGGTCGCCTTTGTAGCGCCATGCACTCTTGATGAGGCCGGCTGCCGACTTGTATTCTGCCTTGAGATGTCCCAGCCTCTTGTCAGGCACAGGCTTCATGATGATGTGCTTGAAACCGGGTTCCTTCGGGTCGGCAGCAATGCCAGCCGCCGTTTCCCAAAGCCATTGGCAGACGCATCCGTAGGCATAATGGTTGAAGCTGTTCATGCCGCGCGGCCCCATGCCCTCGGTCACGGTGTACGAGTTCCAACGCTCCCAGATGGTGGTTGCCCCGTTATCGACGGAATAGAGCCACGACGGGTTTTTGTGCTGGAAGAGGAGTTCGTAGGCGATGTCCTGCATACCATTGTCCGTGAGGGTCTGCATGAGGATGGACGTGCCGAGGAAACCTGTCTGGAGGCAGTTGTCGTGCTGGCGGAAGTTCTCTTTGAGGCGGGCAATCATGTTTGCCTTCGCTTGGCCTTCAAGTAGGTTGTTCTTGAGGGCGAAGAGCGCCGGCGTCTGCATCGTATTGAGGATTTCGAGCTTGAACGAACCGTCGGCATTGAGGAAGTTCTGTCTTATGTAGTCCTTTGCCTCTGCCTCTATCTTCCCGTAGTAGTCTTCGTTTCCGCCGATGACGTTCGCCATTTCGCGCATCATGCCTGCATCTATTGCCCAATACGACGCGCTGAGGTAGTTCCAATACACAAGCGTCTCGGGCTTTGGCTGACCATTCTCGTGGCTGCGGCCGCTGCAACTCTCCAAAGGCTCATAGCTCAGCCAGTCCGCCCACTGGTAGTTGCCGTTCTCGCCTGTCATAACAGAATGTTCGTACTTCGTTTCGTAGATGTGATTCATAAAGCGGTTCATCGACTCCCAGTTCTCTTCCACGATGGCTTTGTCCCCGAATTGTTTCCAGATGGTCCACGGCACAATGATGCCTGCATCAGCCCAACCGAGGCGCATCATGTCGCCGTTGCCCTTGCCGTCGCCTGCTCCGTACTGTGCCAAAGGCGCAACGCCTGGGAAAGCTCCTGTGGGCGATTGCGTGTCCCGCATGTCCCGCATCCACTTGTGGAAGAAGCGGTCGGTGTTGGCAAAGAAGGTGCCGGTCTCTGTGAAGACCTGTGTGTCGGCAGTCCAGCCGAGGCGTTCATTGCGCTGCGGGCAGTCGGTAGGCACGGAAAGATAGTTCGAGCGCTGTCCCCAGACCGTATTGGAGATGAGCTTGTTGATGTCGGCGTTGCCTGTCTCGATAGTACCTGTCTCCATTTCCTTCGAGATAGAAGTGACTGGAACAGACTTTATGGAGCGGATTGTGACCTCATCTGTGGCCGTAATCGACACGAAGCGATAGCCGAAGAAAGTGCTTCGGGGCATGAACTTGACGAAGCCATCTTTGGCCAGACAGGTACCGTCGCGATGTCCAAACGTGTAGTGAAGCTGCATTCCGCTGTCCGGGATACGAAGGTTCAAGCGGTGTGTGCTGCCTTCCGGCCCGTCCATGCCGCGACTCTTTGCGCCGTTGCCGTCGTTCAGAAGCTCGCTGGGGAGGCAAGTCAGCACGGTGCCTTCCTTTGCCTTGAACTCAAAGGAGGGTACTGCGGAAGCGTTCTGCCCGAAATCGACCACAAGTGTCTCGCCTTGACGGATGGTCATGGGTTCGCCGGATGCAAACTCCGCAGTGGTGATTATCTTGCCGTATTGGTCATCTGTCGCGCCTGTTGTGTCTTTCCAAGTGTATGCCTTGACGGGAGACAAAGCGAGGTCGTGGCGATGGTATATCTCTGCGCCGCCGGTTGGAAACACCTTACCTTGAAACTCCTCGTTGATTTCCGGCTCGGTAAACGAGGCGGCACACTCCCATCCTTGCGGCAGACGGGCATCACAGTCCTCGCCGTCGAAGATGTCGGCATGTGTCACAGGACCTGCCACACCTGCCTTCCAGTCCTTCTGATTCGTGGGGAAGCGTTCCACCGAATCGTCTGTATATTGCAAGCAAAGCAAGCCTCTGAAGGCGACCTTCTTGCCAATCATGCCGTCGTGACCGCCCGGAGTGACAATCTTGTCTGCCCACCAGCCCGGCACAACCTGCACGGCCAGCTCATTCTCCTGTCCTGCGCCTTTGTTGAAAGCCTCTGTGATGTCGTAGGCAAAAGCGTATTTCGTCTTCTCGTAGTGCGTGAAGCCGGGCTTCAAGACCTCGTTGCCGACCAGTTTTCCATTGACGTAAAGCTCGTAAGTACCAAGCGCGGTTGTTATCCAACGGGCCTGCTTGACCTTCTTCGAGTTGCGAGGCTTGCTGACGAACCAGCTTGCGCCATCCGCCGCCCTTGTGCCATCTACGACTTTTCCCGTAACAACCTGAGCATCTTGGGCGCTTATCCAATCCACCCCGCCCCAACACTCGACCGGGCGATAGTCGATAAGTTTGCCAACTGTCTGTTGTGCATTGCAGGTGAGACCCGCACACATCATAGCTCCATAAAAGGAGACTTTTAGAATCCCGAATTTCATAAAACCTTATATAATTTGTTGGTTTTTCTTTTTCAAACACTTTCTTGATTCTCTCCCTTTAAGGGAGAGTTAGAGAGGGTCTTTTCCGCAAAGACACGCGCTGCGCTCTCGACCTTGCGGGCACAAGGACGGACACGATAGTACTCGGCATTTCGCTCGTCTGGCTGAGCAGTGTTTGTCTCCGCTTTCACGCCTTGCATTTGAAGCAGTTCGGCACAATTGATGCTGCCGTTTCTCTGCTTGAAGGTATCGAGGAGTTCGCGAACGAGCTGATAGCAAGCCATCTTCCCTTCGCGGTCTTCGCCCCGGGTCTGCCCCTTCTCCAAGCCCGCCAATATCACCAAAGCCGAGCACGCGCCGCACATCATGCGCATCCTTCCCACGCCTCCGCCGAACCCGGCACTGACTCTTAGTGCCATTTCTTCGTCCAAGCCATACAGGTCAGCAAAAGCGCAAACCACGCTCTGGCAGCAGCCGTAACCCTGCATGAACAGCTCCACTGCTCGCTGTATGCGGCCTTCTGGGTCAATATCTCTTGTCATTTTGTTTAGTTTGTCTCGTTAAATTGATTGCTTCGTCGCCATGCAGCAATGGACTTCATGTGTGAAGTTTTGTATTTCGACATGTTTAGTTGCTCCCTTTGACGAGTTTCTTGATGTCGTTCAACTTGCTGCAAAGGTACGAATAAGCAAGCACAAAACAAAACATTTCATCAAAAAAAGGGTATCTGTTCATTAAAACAGACACCCTTTGCCGTATTATTCATATAAATTTTACTTCACGAGCACCTTCTTGCCGCCCACGATGTTGATGCCCTTCGCGGGTTTGCTCAAGCGCTGCCCAGCTAGGTTGACTATCGTTGAGCCTTGTTCATCCCTAAGTTCGTCAATACCAGTGATGACATCCTCAACAGGCATGATGCGTATCTTGTTAGGCAAGTTGAGACTGCCTCTCTTTGCCGTTGCCGTCATGTACCAACGGCAGGGAGCAAGAGAACTTGCGCCCTTCACAAGTTCACCGTTCTGTATGGTGTATCGGTCAGTTAAATCCGAAGCATCGTGCATATTGTACGAACCTATGAACTCATACCTTGTGCTTGTGGATGAACTTTCGAGAGATACAGATTCCGTCGGATAGACAGTAATGTCCTCGAAATGGATTGTCTGCTCGCCTGCATGCTTGGCACGGATGAGGTACGGCGTGTTAGGTGCAGTATTCTGCTCCTTGAAGCCGATGATGCTCAGCACAGTGAAGTCCACTATGCCGTCGTTGTTGTCGTCGTTCTGCACGACACCGTCAATCTCTGCAAGGTCGAAGTCCACCTCGATAGCATCGTAGTCAATGGCAAAGGGCAGACACAGAGCTTCCCACTCTCCGTTGAAATCATGAGTGAACCTCGCTTTACTTTCGTTTTCCATGTTTACCACATTCAACATTGTGGATTCATCACTGATGGCATAGAATATCTTTTGCGTTTCTATTGCCATTACTCTTCCGAACTCACCCCATGGTGATGTTTCCCAATAAGCAGTTGCGGAAGCAGCCGGCACATGGAGGGTTGCTGTAAAGGTGTTTAATCCATTGAATACATTACTTGCTGTGCTTGGCACATTTTCTGCATAACAATAGACATCTTTCAAATTGATGCAGCCTGAGAAGGCAGATTCTCCTATGCTTGTCACATTTTTCGGGATGGAAATGGAAGTCAAGTTACTGCAACCATGGAAAGCAGAGTTATTGATGCTCGTCAAACCCGTAAAGTATTGGAGTTCGTTGAAGGAGGTAATAGACGTATTTCCTTTAAGCACATCGCCTAAAGTAGTTACAATTTCTGCTTCTTCATAACTCAGATAGCCATCGCCATCAGTGTCCCAAATTGCCACACAGATGGCTTCTACAATAGCATCCGCAAAGTATGGGCCGATGGGTACTATTGTACCAAAGCCACTCCACGGTGACGTAGTAGAATAGGTTTCCAAAAGTTTTTCTGGCACATGGAGAGTCATATCAGAAATGGCAGAATTCCAAAAACAGTTAATCGCACTTGGGATTTCTTCAGCATAACAATATACATCAGTTAATCCATCGCAGTATGCAAAAGCATAGTCACCAATGCTTGTCACACCAGATGGAATATTTATTGAAGTAAGGTTACTACAATAATAGAAGGCATTGTAACCTATGCTCGTAACGCTGTTGGGTATGATTGTATTCATACAACCTACAAGCAGAGTGTTTGTAGCAGTTTCTATAATTGCATTGCAGTTATTGCGTGAATCATAAATTGGATTTCCTGTTTCAATACTAATGGAAGTTAGTCCACTACATCCATGGAATGCGCTGTTTCCAAGATTTATCAAACTTTTAGGCAAAGTGATAGAGTTCAAACCGCTACAACCAAAGAAAGCATTGTTTCCTATGCTCGTCAAACTGTTGGGAAAATTTACAGTGGTTAGGGCAAAACTACCCCTGAAAGTATCGCTCCCAACCGAAGTCAGTCCTTCAGGGATGTCTATCTCTGTTATTTCGGTTTCTTCATCACTATAAAGATGATGAGCGTATGAAAGGGGATTGTCGCCAAACGAAATACCACACCAAGCTGCAATATCTGACACAATAACTTTTTGAAGGCTATTACAGCCAGAGAAGGCATAACTTTCTATACTTGTCATGCTACTGGGGATGTTAATGGTGGTCAAATCGTTACAACCTTGAAATGAATAACTTCCTATACTTTTCACACTATTTGGGAGTGTTACAGAGGTTAAGCCATGATTACCTTGAAATGCACAGCTAGCAATTTGAATTGTACCTTCTTTAATTATTATATGAGTGCCATTAGGTACTCCTCCCTTATAGGAGTATGCAACTCTGCCAGCATATATCAAACCATTTGGCTGATTGTTATACCATGCCGTTTCATAAAAAGCTTTTGCTCCTATAGAGTAAACACTGTTAGGTACTGTAATAGAACTTAGACTTACACACCCTTGAAAAGCACTTGGGCCAATAATTTCCAGATTATTTGGAAATTCAATCCTTAAGAGTGAAGAACAGTCTGCAAATGCTGCGTTACCTATTGACGTTATGCTATTTGGCAGATTAACTGATATTAATGATGAACACTCGGAAAAAGCATGGGATGTGACCGCTGTGACCTTATATGTAACGGAATTATAAGTCACCGTCGAGGGAATGGTGATGTTTCCAGAGTAGTTGGTGTAGTTTCCACCATATTTACCAGTTTCGTAATTGTCGTATGAAACAGCAACCTCATCTGGCTTTCCAGTAATAAACTGGTAAAAGATTCCGTTTACTTCAAAGTCACAGTAGTAGTCAGTTGCGCTTGCAGAATAAAAAGTGCTGAGAAATACAGTTAAAAGAAAGAATCCTTTTATTAAATTTGAAGTTTTATTTGACTGGTTCATAGGTGTAATTATTTATGGTTTTTACTGTAATGACTGTTTTCAAAAGTTCACTTTGAGGGATGCCGCCAAATATTAACCTGTTGTTGAAGTGGGACTCGAAGAAATTTGTCGGGCAATCACCTTCACTGATTGTAAGTCGTTCGTCTTCTATAAATGATGGTGACATGATGGTAATATATGTACGGAATGCCTGGTTGTCATTCCTTAAAGCCATGATTGTTTCGACATCCCTTTGTATATAAACATATTTTCCATCAGTTAGAATCAATCCTCTACTCGGAATTCCTTCTTCGGAGTCATTGAAAGGAGTAGAATAACAAGGTAATTCCGATGCTGCTATGTCAATAGAACTGCTTCCTAATCCAAATACAATTCCCCCTAACAAGTAAAATTGTCCTGCTTCTGAATCAAAGCTTTCGTTAGGTTTGGACTGATTAACAGAAGCAACTATTCCTCCCGATATGGTGATGCTGCCATTGGAGTCGATGCCATCGTTATCCACAGAATTGCAATACACTTGGCCGCCTGAAATCTCGACAGATTGGCCTACATTGATGCCGTCGTCGAAAGTGTTACATTCCAAAGTGCCGCCGTGTATGTATAATGCTCCGTTGCACTCTACGCCTTCGCCGCCCATGCCGGTAGTGCTGATTGCGATGTCACCGCCGTAAATGTGCAGTTCATCGTTGGCTTTAATCCCCTTTGGGCAGCCGAAACGCAAGTCTTCATCTTCGTTGTTGATGATGCATTCACCCCTTGTCTCAACTCTTATGAACGGGCCTTCCTCCGTTTCTTCACTGCCAATGTCAAGACAATTGCCGGCAACGAGTCCTTTGCCACCCAAACCAGTGCTGAGGCAGTGAATGTTGCCACCGGTAATAAGCATGTAATTATCAACCGTGACACATTTAGGAGTGTAATAGTCCGTTTCGTTTGCAACGTTGATGTAGCTGTCGCCATCACCATGGCATTCCATGTTAAGTACACCTCCTGTTATGGATAAATTTTCATCTACAGAGATGCAACGTCCGCCTTTTCCCGTATGCTTCAACTGAATTTCTCCACCATCCATTTGAAAAAAGCCGTCGCTCTTTACAAGTGTGCAGTATGATGTTTCGCCATCCGTTATGGTCAAATCCCCGGTAGCATCACCTTCAATGCGACCTCCTTTCATGTCAAAAGTCTCCTTCACCTTTATACCTTTTGTTGCATCTTTGGAAAGATGTAGCTTCACACATCCACCTTCTTGCTTGTATTTGTCGCAATGGATGTCGTCCTTTTGAGTGCTTAGTATATTGACGTTTCCTTCCTCGATGGTAATGTTCTTGCTGGAAGCGATGGCGTGGCGGTAGTTGCCACATACGTTCAATGTACCCGCACCCGAGAATATGAGAGACCCTTTTGAGTAAATGCAACCATTTGAAGTGTCAGTACTGTCTGACATATTGTATTCCGATGCATCATTCAATGTGTTTGTCGTTCCTTCTGCCATCATTATATGGGCTTTCTGTTTCTGCTTAAGGCAAATGGCACTTCCTGTTTTAGAGGATAACTGCAAATCGGACAAAAGAAGTGTGGAAGTTGTATCAGCATCGACGATAAGTCGTCCATCGTCACATGAGCCAGTGACCAGACAAACAAAAGGTTGTTCGCCGTATGAGTGGACATATACATTAGCGGCTTTAGTCGTTACTTCAATATATTCCAAATGAGGATTGCTTACTTCCACATACCCATTATGAAAGGCCAATACAAGAGTATCAGTTTGCTCAGTATTAAACAAAAGCGAATCGGCAGTGATAACCATCGGAGCATTCTTTCCTTTTGAATATAGATTAAACGCCTTCTCTTGATGTGTCGTAATAGAATCAACGAGAGAAACTGGATACGCAGAGTGACTCCACCGATGAGAGAACTCGATGCGTTCCTGCGCGGAGATCTTATACATATACCCCAATGCAAAGGAAAGCAAAAGAAGATATTGTATTGCCTTGTACATGAGTTCTTTCTTGCCAATCTGCTCTTAATGATTCAGTTAAAGTGAAAACGAAGAGAAGACCTCAATTTGTGATTGCCCTGCGCCTTTCTTTATAATCAGCGGAGCTAAACTGCTGTTTCTGTTCTTATCAAATCTTCCACCTCCGTTTTTAGTAAGGGGAGATGGTTTATAATGATACTCCAAAGAATATCAGAGGACAAGCTGTCGTAAGCATGTATGATGTAATTCCTTGTGTTTGTCAAAGTAGGACAGAGTTTCTGTCACTGCTCCAAGAACGTCATAAAGGTATTTCTGTAGTGCCTCATCCATAGAGTGGTACTTTTGTTTTGTCAATGTTGCGACGGAAAATAGGATTGCGAATAGACTTGTCTTCTACCAAATCAACAGGACGACCCAGTTCTGACTCCAACGAATGTTTAAGGCTGAAATAATTGGTCACATAATCTGCTATGCCATCGGTATTGAAGTGGACAAGAAAATCAATGTCGCTGTCAGGATTAAACTGAGGTGTCAGCACAGAACCAAACACCGAAAGGCTCTGCACACTATGTCGTTTACACAGTGCCTCAATCTTGTCAAACGAGTCTGTAATAATCTGGTTCATGTATATAAAGCGTCGTTTTTGAAGTATCTGCACTGCAAAGTTACGACTTTTTCTTAGCATTGCAACATTATCCTATAGAAAAATGCATGAATTGCTCAACGCCTTGCTGTATGCGGTCTTTGGACACGCTTAGTTTGTCAACTAAGCACGCCTAGTTTGCGAATTAGGCGTGCCTATTTGCCTCCCTTGACCAGCTTCTTGATGTCGTTGAGCTTGCTGAGGGCTTCGAAGGGGGTGAGGTTGTTGATGTCGAGGCCGAGGATTTCGTCGCGAATCTGGCAGAGGACGGGGTCGTCGAGCTGGAAGAAGTTGAGCTGCACGCCGCTGTCCGCGCTCGCTTGCCCTTTGCCCCTTGCCCCCAGATTCTGGTGGTTGACGGCTCCTTCGAGTTCCTGCAGGATGACGTTCGCCCTGGCCACAATCGCCCTGGGCATACCCGCGAGCTTCGCCACATGGATGCCGAAGCTGTGTTCCGAGCCGCCGCGCTCCAGCTTGCGCAAGAAGATGACCTTCCCATCGACTTCCTTCACGCTGACATTGAAGTTCTTAATGCGCGGGAAACTCTTCTCCATCTCGTTCAGCTCATGGTAGTGCGTGGCAAAAAGCGTGCGGGCGTGGCCTCGGTTGTTCTCGTGGATGTACTCCACGATGGCCCATGCAATGGAGATGCCATCGTAGGTGCTCGTGCCGCGACCCAGTTCGTCGAAGAGCACCAGACTGCGCTCCGAGAGGTTGTTCAGGATGCCAGCCGCCTCGTTCATCTCCACCATGAATGTGCTCTCGCCGATGCTGATGTTGTCGCTTGCTCCGACGCGCGTAAAAATCTTGTCAACGAAGCCGATGCGCGCACTCTCGGCCGGCACAAAGCTGCCCATTTGAGCCAGCAGGGTGATGAGTGCCGTCTGACGCAGCAACGCGCTCTTGCCCGCCATGTTCGGGCCGGTGATGATGATGATTTGCTGCTGACGGGTGTCGAGGAAGACATCGTTCGCGATGTAACGCTCCCCGACAGGCAACTGCTTTTCGATAACAGGATGGCGGCCGCCATGTATGTCTATCACGTCGCTGTCATCGACGATGGGACGGATGTAGCGGTTCTCCTGTGCGCTCTGGGCAAAGGAGAGCAGGCAGTCGAGCTGTGCCAGAAGCGAAGCATCCTTCTGAATAGGCGCGACATAGGCAGCAAGGTCGGTGACGAGGCGGTCGAAGAGCTGTGCTTCGAGTGCAAGGATGCGTTCCTGCGCACCCATAATCTTGTCCTCGTATTCCTTGAGTTCCTGCGTGATGTAGCGCTCGGCCTGCGTCAGCGTCTGCTTGCGAATCCAGTCCGTCGGCACCATGTTTCGGTAGGTGTTGCGCACCTCGAGGTAGTAGCCGAAGACGTTGTTGTAGCCAATTTTCAAGCTCTGGATGCCCGTTGCCTCAATCTCGCGCTGCTGCATCTCGAGCAGGTAGCCCTTGCCCTGATAGGCAATGCGCCGCAGTTCGTCCAGCTCGGCATCCACGCCGTCCATGATGACGCCGCCGTTCGCCACCTGCAGCGGGCAGTCGGGACGCACCTCGCGGGCGATGCGGTCGCGCATCTCGGCACAGAGGTCGAGCTGCTGGCCTATCTCGCGGAGCGTACCGTCTTCGGCCTCGCAGCAGGTCGTCTTGATGGGTTCCACGGCCTGCAAAGCCACTCTGAGCTGCACGATGTCGCGGGGCGACACGCGGCGGGCGCTCACCTTCGATATGATGCGCTCCAGGTCGCCCACCGTCTGCAGCTGCTCCAGCACGGCATCGCGGGTGTCGGGACTGCGGAAGAAGCTCTCCACCACGTCCTGTCTTTTGCCAATCTGAGCAGGGTCCATCAGGGGGAAGAGCATCCAGCGGTGCAGCATACGGGCACCCATCGGCGTGACCGTTTTGTCGATGACGTCGAGGAGCGAGGTGCCGCCCTCGTTCATGCAGCCCACGAGTTCGAGGTTCCTGATGGTGAACTTGTCGAGGCGGACGTAGCGGTCCTCCTCAATGCGGCGCAAGGCGGTGATGTGGCCGAGCTGCTGGTGCTCCGTCATCTCCATGTATTGCAGGATGACGCCTGCCGCGATGACGCCGCTCTTCAGGTGCTCCACACCGAAGCCCTTCAGGTTCTTCACCTCGAAATGCCGAAGAAGCTTCTCCCTTGCCGACTGCTCCGTGAAGGCCCAGTCGTCGAGCTCGAAGGTGACGTAGCGTGTGCCGAAGCATCCCTCGAACATCATCCTTTTGCCGCGCTCGTAGAGGACTTCCTTCGGAGCAAACGAAGCCATGAGGCCGGCGATGTACTCCGTCGTGCCTTCCGTGACAAGGAACTCGCCGGTGCTGATGTCGAGGAACGACATGCCGCACGCCTGCTTGCCGAAGTGTATGGCGCAGAGGAAATTGTTTTCCTTGTGGTTGAGAATGTTGTCGGACATTGCGATGCCGGGTGTCACCAATTCCGTGATGCCGCGCTTCACGAGCTTCTTCGTCAGCTTCGGGTCTTCCAGCTGGTCGCAGATGGCAACCCTCTTGCCGGCACGGACGAGCTTCGGCAGGTAGGTGTCGAGGGCATGATAGGGGAAGCCAGCCATCGCGGTGCTCTGCGCGACGCCCGACTTGCCATTGTTCCTATGGGTGAGCGTGATGCCAAGTATCTCGGCGGCAATCACCGCATCGTCGGCATACGTCTCGTAGAAGTCGCCGCAACGGAACAGCAGCAACGCCTCGGGGTGCTTCGCCTTGAGGTCGTAGAACTGCTTCATCATCGGTGTCAACGCTTCCATAATCACAATACCGCTACATGTTTCAACTCGTCCCTGATGGCTTTGTTGATGAAATCGTTTATCGTGGTCCCCGATGCCAATACAAAGGCTGCCACACGCGAGTGAAGTTCAGACGACATCCTTAGATTTAGCCGACCGCTGTACGGCTTAGCAGGCTCTACGCCATCCGCCCGACACCCTTCTATATAACTGTCTATACCATCCTCAAAGTCTTTGCGAAGTTCGTCAAGCGTTTGTCCTTCGTATAGGATAAGTGCCTTGCTCATACCCTGCACTTTTCCAAACAGGCAGTTGTCTTCTTTGCTATATTCCACACTGCCCTTATAACCCTTATATTCTAAGTAATCCATAATCGTATCTGTCTAAATTAGATTATTGCTCTTCAGATGTTGGTAGATAGCCTTCACCATCCATTCTTTCATAATACTGCCAGGATGAGGCCGATGAATGTCAATGTAGATGCCCAGCTCCTCATTCTTAAACCTTACGCGCGAGCCTGATGTGGCACCTTTGTTATGTACTTTATATCCATAATAAGACAACAGACTTATCGTCTCTTCGTATGTAAAGTCTTTCGGTTTCTTCTTGAACCGCTCTATCACTTTTTCCTTAGAGCTCATACATTTGTTTCGTTTCTCATTGCAAAGGTACTAACTTTAGTACTAATCACCAAATCTTTTTTGACTTTTCTTCATCGTATTATCCAAAGGAAGCATAAAACCACGGAGACAGGGGAACATGCCCTCTGCCTCCGTGGTTTTTTATGTGTGATTAAGGATTAAGGAATAGACTCCTTTTAACCTTTCACCTTTTTACTTTTTCACCTTTTCAAAGTTACCATTCGTTGTCCCAAAGGTTGACGTCGGATGTTCCTTTGGCATCAATCTCATCGCCGCTATTGCCTTTTGAAATACTGCTAACATTGTCTTTGTAGAACTCCGATGTTGCCATCATGTTGACGGTGTTGAGCTTCACGCAAAGCATGGTGGGGGTGCTATATATCTTTTTCATTGTTGTATCTTCTTACTTGTTAAACATTACCTTTCTACCATTCATAATATAAATCTCACCATTGCGGATGTCGTTGACCTTGCGTCCACTCAGATCATAGAGCTGAATCTCTCCGTTCTCTGTCTCCGTGAGGCTGTTGATAGTATCTTCCATGTTATCTGCTATGTTGATAGCTTTGACATCGGAGCCGCTAATAGTTCCTGCGATAAAGGCACGGAAAGGCTTGTAAGTAATGTATTGGTTGCAACGCTTGAACAAGTTGTTTTTCAGGTAATAGATACTCTTGGTCAAATAACTTTCGTCTGTTTTTCCACTCTTCACAGTACCAACCATTAACCATCCATCGTAATTTGTTGTCAGTGCACTATCAGCAGGAGTTGGGCTGAAACCTGCATTATTACAAGACAAATCAATAGATGTGGCACTATTATCATTAAGAATATAAATTGCAGGAGTATTTGCAGACAGCTTTTCTGTTACTCTTTCAAACACGAGAGCATCGGCACCAGAATCATAAGAAGTCAACGTATAGTATCTGGCCTCTGTTCTTTCTCCCACATTTAAGAAATGATACGGTAAACAGATTGTTCCCATTTTGCCACTTGCACGTGAATATGTGAAGTTACCATAACCTTCACCCCATCCTCCTCCGACTACAGCAAAAGGTTCACCGTCTTTTAGTTTTATATTACGATGTTGTCCAGAATATACTACTTTATGGCAAACGTCACAAATATCAACTTGCTGATTTATGTTACCATTCATACTATATGTGTGGTAATTATCATTACAATTATGAGAAGCAGCTTCTGGAATAGAATAAGATGGAATAAATTCACTAATTTGCACGTTACTTTCAGGCCCTTGATTAGCATCTATTGTTACTTTATAATACTTGTATGGGGTATTATTCGTTAAGCTAAAATAGAATGTCTTTTGTATTTTCCCATCCATAGAAGCGTCATTATCAACATTACCTATAGGTGTCCAATCACCATCTTTCCCATGATTACTATCATTATTACTTCCATAGATTGTCCAAGATTTAGGATTTCTTGCTAGATTAGTTGATTCACCATCACTTCCCGTTCGAATTGCATACCCAGTCAGTATAACAGATTCGCTTGCCTGAAAAGTAAACCACGCACCACTGGCACCTGAACCCCAATTTTTGTATGTGTTATCAAACAGTTTGTGAAGGTTTTGGCTTTCCCAACCCCATTCTGTTCCATCCAAAGCCGTAAACGTCACTTGCGCAGAGGCCATTGCTGCTATGCCTAAGAAGGCAAGCAGCGTTAATAGTTTTTTCATTTGCATAAAATTTAATTTGTTTGTTGGTTAATATGTATTTCTTCTTTTTACCTTATTATATTACGCGACGCGCGTACGCGAGGGCACAATTCGGGCGCAAAGGTACGCTAATTTTTGCAAATGCTGCGCCTTTGTTCGTTAAATCTTGTTAAGGGCGGCGTTTTTGTAAGATTGGGGGTTCGTGGAGCCGTTATCGGGCGATGACGATGCGCGTCACAATGGCTTTGCCGCCGTCGGGGGTGTTGGCCACGACGTGGTACATGCCGCTCGACACACGGCCGCCGTCGTTGGCGCATCCGTTCCAGACGCAGGTGCCGCCCACAGAGCTGCCGTTCCAGACGAGCTGCCCGCCTGTGGTGACAATCTTCACCTCGGTGTCGGCCACCAGTCCACGGATGACGATGGGGCCGTTATAGTCGGGCGAGACGGGGTTGGGGGAGACCACCACCTTGTCCTTGTCCAGGTCGTCTTCGGGAGCCGTGGCATCGCTGACGTAGCTGCACAGTCCCTTGTCGGTGCCGAAGACCACTTCTCCCGTACCAGGATGGACGGCGATGCTCTGCACGTTGTTGCTCAGCAGAGGGCTGTCTTCGGTGGTGAAGTGGTGCACCATCTCCTGGCCGTCGGCGGTGATAAGGTAGGCACCGTTGGTCTGTGTGCCTATCCATTTGCGGTTAGCGGCATCGGTGGTGATGCAGCCAATGGAGACATCGTTGAGCAGGTAGTCGGCCAGTCCGCTGCCGTCGTTGCGGTTTATCTTTATCTGGGTGAATTGGTAGTTCGGGTCGAAGACCTTTGTGACATCGTCGATGACGAAGAGGCCGGACGATGTGCCCACCCAGACCTTGCCGTCGTGGTCTTCGCAGAGGCAGTAGAACTGGTCGGGGTCGTATGGTGTGCCGTCCTGGTTCACGATGTTTCGGTGGATGATGGTTCTGTCGTCATCGGCACGTTCTGTCCCGTTTGTGTCGAGGCAGAAGATGCCGCGCTTCTCGATGCGTCGGCTCGTGACGAACTTGTAGTTGCCATTGCTGTGGTGCAGAATTTGGTCAATGAGGGATGTGTAAACGCCCTCGTCCTTGTCGTACAGCTCCTTGTAGTGGTAGCTGAGCCAACTGCCGTCGGGTTTAAGAACATGGAATACCGTGTCGCTCATAGACGAGGCCATCCAGAGGTTGCCCTCAGCATCGTAGCTCAGGGCGGCGCAGGGGACGTAGTTGTACTTCCTCGCCGAAGTTGGTCTGATGCTTTTCAGTGGCGAGTTCTCATAGTTGTGGAGCTTCACGAACTTGCCGTCCTTGTACTCGCACAGCCCATTTCGGTAGAGGCTGGCGTAGTGGTGTGTGTCGTCCTTCGGGTCTTGCACGAGGTCGGTGGTGTTGATAAGCTCGATTCTGGAGTAGGCAGTCGTTTTCTCCATCTCCGTGAAGTTTGTCCACTCGCCGTTCTCGTAGTACATGGAAGTGGCGGGGTTGGAGAAGCCACCCACCGTGTTGATGCCACCTGCCACGAGGAGGCGGTCGCCCACCCAGCTGACGCGGTAGCCGAGGTCGCGAATGGGGCTGCTGGGCTGGATGACCTCGCCGGTGGGCGTGAAGGTGGTGCCGTCGGTCTTGTATGCACACAGCCCCTTCTCCTGCTCGCTCATCCAGTATGTGCCATTGGCATAGGAGATGTCGGTCCAAGTGTTATCGACGGTGATGGTGGTCACGGCAGCTTCCAACGCCGTAGCGTTCTGTCCGCTCACATCCGAGGTATAGCAAACCTGTTTGGTGTTTCCCCATATCAACATGCTTCCCGCATTCTTCAGGTAGGTGTAGTTGGCTCTCTTTATTGCCGTGTTTGCATACTCGGTCGCGGGGTCTGCCGCATAAACGCCACTTGAGTTCACCATGATGACCTTGCCCTGGAAGAAGGACAAGAATTTGACCTCGTCCATGTTTTGGAATATCTTCCAGTTCTCCTCCAAGTGCATGTTGTTTGGCTTTTGGCAATAATAGACACCTTTTTTTGTGCTGAGGAAGGTGGCATTGTCCGAGACGGCAATGCTGAGGATGGCGTTGTATATGGGTTTGTCGTTTGAATCGGTGCCAATCTGGGTGAACAGGGAGCCCAGCTTATAGGTGTTGCGGAAGACGGCGGCATCCATATCGACCTCCACGAAGCCGAAGCCCGTAACGAGATAGGCCGTGGAGCCGAGGACGCAGACATCGACAATCTCCTTGTTCAGGACGCGCTTTTCCTTCAGGGACGAGAGGTTCTCGACGTTGCCTTCCTCGTCGAGCAGGTCGATGTTGCTGTTTTCATAGACGATGATGAGCTTGCGGGCTTCCTTGCTGTATGCGATGTGGGAGATGCTCACGTCGCTCAGTTCGCCCAAGCGGTCGTAGGTGCGCACCTCGCCGTCCTCGGTGTCGTAGGAGAGGAGGTTGCCGTTCATCAGCGAATATATGACGCTGCCGCCTGTGACGCTCTTGGTGGCGATTTGATAGCTCATATACATGCGCCACTTGCCTATCTCTTGGGCAGCGGCGGAAAGGCAGAGCACGCAAAGGAACAATGCCAGGGACTTTCTGTAGTTCATAGTTCGTATTTACCTTTTCACCTTTTTACTTTTTCACCTTTTCACTTTTTCAACAGGTATTCCGCCAGTTTCTTTGTGGCTCGCCCACGGTGGCTGATGGCGTTTTTCGCCTCGGCACTCATTTGGGCGAAAGCCAGGCCGTCGGCTTCAAGGGGAGCGAAGACGGGGTCGTATCCGAAGCCCTCCTCGCCGACACGCTGCAGCAGTATCTCGCCCTCCACGATGCCCTCGAAGAGCCGTTCCTCCTGCCCCTGCACAAGGGCGATGACGGTGCGGAAGCGGGCTGTGCGCGTCTCTGCCTCTTCGAGCTTGTCGAGCAGGCACTGTATGTTGGCATCGGCATCGTGGCTCTCGCCGTAGCCGTTCATGGCACCGAAGCGTGCCGTATAGACACCCGGTGCGCCGCCCAAGGCATCCACCTCGAGGCCAGTATCGTCGGCAAAGCAGTCCACGCCATAGTGCTCGTGGACGTAGAGCGCTTTTTGCAGGGCGTTGCCCTCGAGCGTGTCGGCGGTCTCGGGAATGTCCTCCGTGCAGCCAATGTCGCGCAAGCCCTTCACCGTGAAGGTATTGCCCAGTATCTGCCGAACCTCCTCCAGCTTGTGGGCATTGTTGGTGGCCATTATCAATTCATAATTCATAATTCATAATTCATTATTCCCCCCATGAAGGGGGTTAAGGGGTCCTACTTCTTTATCACGTCGAATCCTTCGCCGAAGACACCCTCCACGTTGCTCATGGAGACGAAAGCCCTCGGGTCGAGGCGTTTTATGAGCATGAAGATATTGCGGCTCTCGTGCTTCTTGGCAAGGATGAGCAGCACCTGCCGCTTCGCCTTGCTGTAGAAGCCTTCGCCATAGAGGACGGTCACGCCGCGTTCCAGCCGCGTGTTGACCTCCTCGGCAATCTCCTCGTAGCGGTCGCTGATGATGATGAACTGCACGCTCTGTCGCGCCGAGTTGATGACGTAGTCGAGGAAGTTGAGGCTGATGAACATGGCCAGATAGCCCACCACCATTGTCTCTATGTCCTTTGAAATGAAGTAGCTGCCGCCGATGATGACGATGTCGATCATCAGGAGCAGACGGCCGAGCGAGATGTTCCAGTACTTGTTGATGGCACTGGCGATGATGTCCGTGCCGCCGGTGCTGCCGCCAGCCAGGAAGATGGTGGCAAGGCCAAGTCCCTCGAAGAAAGCGCCGATGACGCAGGCCATGAACTTCTGGTCGCCCAGGATGTGCATGAGAGTCTGCGTGCCGTCGGCCGCCACTTCGGTAAGCTGCGTCTGCATCACACTGATGGCGCTCGAAACGAGCAGGGTGACGATGATGGTGCGCACCAGATAGCGCCAGCCCAGCACACGCATTGCCAGAAGCAGCAAGGCTATATTTATAATAAGGTATGTGTTGCCGGCATTGAACCCCGTCAGGTAGTAAATCACCGTGGAGATACCAGTCACACCACCGCTGACTATCTTGTATGGAAGCAGGAAGACCGTATAGCCAATCGTATAGATGACAGTGCCGAGGAGCATCTGCAGATAGTCGCGCAGCAGCTGCCAAGGGGACGGACCTATGATATTGTTAACGAGTGTTTTCAATTTTCAACCTTTTACTTTTTCACCTTTTCACCTTAAGCTCTAATAGCTTTGAATCCGTTTCCATAAACACCCTCGGCTCTGCTCTGTGAAACAAAGGCGCGTGGGTCTGTCTCTTGAATAAGGCGCAGGATGGTGACGGCTTCGCGTTTGTGTACGATGGTAATCAGCACCTTGATGTTCTGGTGGCTGTAGAAGCCTTCTCCGTTCATAGAGGTTACGCTGTGGCTGGTTTCGGAGATAATGCGCTGGCTGATTTCGTTGGGCTTGTTGGTGAAGATGATGAACTGGATGTCTTGTCTGGTACTGTTGATAAGCATATCCAGTGCATAGGTATAAACGACAAGAGTAACGTAGCCGAACACAACCATCCGAACATCATGGAAGATGGGCCAGCAGGAAGCTATAACCAAGAAGTCCAGACAGAGCAGGGCGCGACCGAAAGAGATGTTCTTGTACTTGTTCACCAGTGCCGCAATGATGTCCCAGCCGCCAGTACTTCCACCGGAAAGGAACACGACACCAATGCCCAGGCCGTTCAGGATAGCACCCAGCACGCAGGCCATAGAATCCTGTCCAGGTCCAATTATCTGTATGAGTGTCCCATCGTCGGCTGTCATCATCTGTCGCCCTATTTCGAGGAAGAAGGAAAGGGAAAAAGCTGCGTATGCCGACTTGCCGACAAACTTCCAGCCCAGAGGCTTGAAGGAAATGAGGAGCAGGATGGCGTTGGCTATCAGTATGGCATAGCTGACGGGGAAGCCCGTGACATAGTAGAGGATGGCGAACATACCCGTCATGCCGCCCGTGGTGATGTGGTAGGGCAACAGGAAAGCAGCCCATCCCAGGGCGTAGATGGCCATACCAATGTTGATGGCAGAGAAGTCCTTTAGGAACTCCCAGACGCGACCTTTCTTCAATTTGTATTTCATGGTTTTTAATCTTTAATCCTCAATTCCTTAAACTGGTTTCACCACGATGTTGACGATACGCTTGGGGATGGCGATGGTCTTGACAATCTGCATCCCTTCGAGGTGCTTCTGCGCTTCGGGGGCGGAAGTTGCCATTTCGACCATCTGCTCGGGCGTGGCGTCGGCGGGGAAGAGCATGTCGAAGCGCACCTTGCCGTTGAACTGCACGCCAAGCTTGACGCTGGTTTCCACGAGATACTTCTCATCGAATACAGGCCAGTGGGCATCGAAGACGGAAGGACATTTACCATTTACCCATTTACCATTTACCATTTGAATCTGTTCCCAGAGCTCTTCGGCGATGTGAGGTGCGAAGGGGGCAATGAGGATGACCATCGGCTCGAGGATGGTACGGCTCGAACATTTCAACTGGCTCAATTCGTTGACTGCTACCATGAAGGCTGGGATGCTGGTGTTGTAGGAGAACGTCTCGATGTCGCTCGTCACCTTCTTGATGAGCTTGTGCAGAGACTTCAGCTCTTCGGCACTCGGAGCGTTCTGAGTATTCGGATTGTTCAGAATGTTTTGAGCCAGTGCCCAGAACTTCTTGAGGAAGCGGAAGCAGCCGTCGATGCCTGCCACGTCCCAAGGCTTCGACTGCTCGATGGGGCCAAGGAACATCTCATAGAGGCGGAGGGTGTCGGCTCCGTAGTTCTCGCAGATGTCATCCGGGTTCACCACGTTGTACTTCGACTTCGACATCTTCTCGATGGCCTGGTTCACGATGTACTGCCCGTTGCCGTTCAGGATGAACTCGCCGTCGCGGAACTCCGGGGTCCATTCGCGTATCTTCTCCACGTTCAGCACGTTGCCGCTGACCATGCTGATGTCGGCATATACGGGGTCGGCCTCTGTGCCCTGATAGAAATAGCGGTTCTTCTTGGCCTCGTTGTCGTACTGGACTTCGAGGAGGTCGAAGCTGACGAACTTGTTGGTGCCTCGCAGACGATAGACGAAGCTCGACCAGCCTTGTATCATGCCCTGATTGATGAGCTTCTGGAAGGGTTCTTCCTTCTTGCTCACGCCGAGGTCGAAGAGGAACTTGTTCCAGAAGCGCGAGTAGATGAGGTGACCTGTGGCGTGCTCCGAGCCGCCGACGTAGAGATCGACGTTCTGCCAGTAGGCGGCAGCCTCGGGGCTGACCAGTGCCTTGTCGTTGTGCGGGTCCATGTAGCGCAGATAGTAGGCGCTGCTGCCTGCAAAGCCCGGCATGGTGTAAAGCTCGATGGGGAAGACGGTCTGGTTGTCGATTGAAGAGCAATCGACCACAGTGTTTGTTTTCTCGTCCCATGCCCATTTCTGGGCGTTGCCGAGTGGCGGTTCGCCGGTCTCGGTGGGCAGGAACTTATCGACCTGCGGCAGTTCCAGAGGCAGGCATTCCTCGGGAATCATCGTGGGGATGCCGTTCTTGTAATAGACGGGGAATGGTTCGCCCCAGTAGCGCTGGCGGCTGAAGATGGCGTCGCGCAGACGGTAGTTCACCTTCACACAACCGAGGTTGTGAGCCTTGACGAAGCGTTTCGTCTCGGCGATGGCCTCCTTGATGGTGAGACCGTTCAGGCAGAGGCTTTCGCCGTCGTACTCCACGCTCTTGTCGGGGCTGATGGGCGAGTTCATCACGATGCCTTCCTTGGCATCGTAGCTCTCTTCGCTCACGTCCGCACCTTCCACAAGGGGGATGATGGGCAGGCCGAAATGCTTGGCAAAGGCATAGTCGCGGCTGTCGTGGGCAGGCACGGCCATGATAGCGCCTGTGCCGTAGCCGGCCAGCACGTATTCGGCGATGTAGATGGGGCACTTGTCGCCCGTGATGGGGTTGATGCCGTAGGCACCGCTGAACACGCCTGTCACAGTGTGGTCTATCATGCGCTCCCTTTCGGTGCGGCTCTTCACATACTTGATGTACTCATCGACAGCCTTGCGCTGCTCGGGAGTCGTGACCTTATCGACCAGCTCGCTTTCGGGAGCCAGCACGAAGAACGTCACGCCGAACATCGTGTCGGCACGGGTGGTGAAGATGGTGAAAGACCCATCCCAACCCTCCCTTAAAGGGAGGGAGTTCTCCCCCTTTAAGGGGGAGTTAGAGAGGGTCTTTATCTCTATCTCTGCACCTTCACTTCTTCCTATCCAGTTCCTTTGGGTTTCCTTGATGCTCTCGCTCCAGTCGATGGTATCGAGGCCGTCGAGGAGACGCTGGCTGTAGGCACTGACGCGGAGGCACCACTGGCGCATCTTCTTCTGTTCCACGGGATAGCCGCCGCGCTCGCTCACGCCGTTCACCACCTCGTCGTTGGCGAGCACGGTGCCAAGCTTGGGGCACCAGTTCACCATCGTCTCGCCGAGGAAAGCCAGACGGTACTGCATCAGCAGGTCGTTCTGTGCCTTTTCGTCGGCAGGCCAAGTGCCTTCCTTCTTGAACTTCTCGATGAGCTTTTCGATGGGCTGCGCCTTCTGCAACTCCTCGTCGAAGTAGCTGTTGAACATCTTCTGGAATGCCCATTGTGTCCATTTGTAGTAGTCGGGCGTACAGGTGCGCACCTCGCGGTCCCAATCGAACGAGAAGCCTATCTTGTCGAGCTGCTCGCGATAGCGGTCGATGTTGGCGAAGGTGGTCTTTTCGGGGTGCTGTCCCGTCTTGATGGCGTACTGCTCTGCGGGCAGGCCGTAGGCATCGTAGCCCATCGGGTTGAGCACGTTGAAGCCCTGCAGCCGCTTGTAGCGGGCGTAGATGTCGCTGGCGATGTAGCCGAGGGGATGCCCCACATGCAGACCTGCGCCGCTCGGGTAGGGGAACATGTTCAGGACGTAGAACTTCTTGCGGCTCTCGTCCTCCGTCACCTTGTATGTCTGGCGCTCCGTCCAGAGCTGGTGCCACTTCTTTTCTATCTCACGAAAGTTATATTCTTTTGCCATTAACTTTTAATGTTTTTAATTATGTTTCAGGAGTTATGATGAGGAGTTATGGTGGGGAGTTATGATGTGGAGTTATAATGAGCCATTACTATTTATTCGATAGGGGTGTCAGGCTGCCAAAACATTTGGCCCCTTATAACTCCTCATTATAACTCCTTATCTTAACTTCTCCTTATAACTTCCATTTTTCAATTAAAATCTATAGCCTGCGGTTATGTTGAAATTGAAGTTATACACCTTGGGCAGACGTTCGCCAACGCCGTGCTTCTCGACCATGTAGTTCCAGTAGGCATCGCGCAGGCTGTCGTGGTAGATGTCCGCCAAACCCCAGTCGAAGCCAAGCATCAGATTGTAGTGGTCGTTGTACTCCATGCCGAGACGGAAGCCTACACCCGCATCCCAGCGCTGGAAGGTCTGCCTCTCGAGGTTGTCCGACGAATTGAATGACCTGAAGGAGTATGCGTCTTCCATGTTCCTGACATCGGAACCGTCGCCGTCGAGGGTCAGGCTGTGACGGCCACCCACGCCCACGGCAAAGTAAGGCCCGATTTCTCCGTACAGCCCCAGACTCTCCCTCACATTGTAGCGGAAGCCCAAGCGGATGGGCAGTTCGATGTAGTGCAAGGTGTACTGCCAGGTGGCATCCATCTCATCGACAATGCATCCGATTTGCACGGACTCCATGCCGGACATGCGGCCGCCCTTCATGGTCCAGTCGATGCCGGCTGTCACGTATGTGCCGTGAGCCTTGGGGAGCATGTAATCGGCCCGGAATCCCAACGTCGCGCCGACTTTCGCGTTGTAGTCGTGGTTCTGGAGGTCGGACACATTCATCCCCAGAAGTCCCATCCATGTGAATCCCTCCTTTGGCTCGTAGTCATAGGCTGTTGCATTGGCGGCAAGCATCAGCAGAGCCACAAGCAAGGAAAAAAACTTTTTCATAACGAATGTGCTTTGTTTGTGTTGTCGTTTTGTCTATGCTGTTTTATTCGGTATCGCTACATTAGATTTCGCGTGCAAAGGTACGAATAAGCGCGCACAATACAAAAGGAAACCCCAAGTTTTTCTTTTTATTGTCGAGCTTGCGGGCTTTCGACGCATGTCAAAAGGTAAGACGAAAAGTGAAAACACTGCGTACGGTCAACGGCTCGTTAAACTGTTTCGGCAGTGGAAACAAGTTGTTTCGCCCGTGAAACAAAGTGTTTCCGCGTGCGAAACAACTTAACGGGACGCGGTGTCTCAGAACAATCTCTGGGCGAACATGGAGAGGTAGATGCGCCAGTTGCGCCAGATGTGGCCGCCCTCGTTCTCGAAGTACTCGTAGGGGTACTGCATCTTGTCGAGGTACTGGCGCAGGGCGACGTTCTGCTGGAAGAGGAAGTCGTCCTTGCCGATGGCTATCCAATAGAGGTGGGGCTTGGCGGCGAAGAGGGCTTTCAGCTGGGCGGCGGCTTCGGGGTGCTCTGCCAACTGCTGCTCCAAGCTCTTCTCCGTGCGCTCCAGACGGACGGCCGCAGAGAAGAGTCCCATGTAGCCGAACGTGCCGGCATTCAGCATACTGATGCGGAAGGTGTGGTAGCCGCCCATCGAGAGGCCGCAGAGGGCTGTGTTGTCGGCACCCTTCTTTATTTTATAATGTGACTTCATGTAGTTCATGATGTCGGAGAAGCTCTCTTCGTAGGACCCACCCCGTCCCTCCCTTAAAGGGAGGGAGATAGAGAGGGTCTTTGCAGCTGCTTCCGAGGCATTACCGTTGGGCATCACCACAATCATGGGCTTTGCCTTGCCCAGGGCAATGAGGTTGTCCATAATCTGCGCCGTGCGACCGAGCGTCAGCCAGGCTTCCTCGTCGCCTCCCGCGCCATGCAGCAGGTAGAGGACGGGATATGCCTTGCCCTTGTCGTAGCCTGGCGGGGTGTAGATGCTCATGCGGCGCTTCATGCCCAGCTGCGGGCTGTCGTACCAGACGTGCGCCACATCGCCATGCTCTACGTTGTGGTTCTGGTAGAGATAGCCGCAGTCGCCCTCTTCTTTGCTGACAATAAACGTACTCATAAAGGAACGCACGTCGCGGCTGCGCTCGATGTTGCCGGCATCCTGCACCTCAGCGCCGTCCACATAGAAGCGGTAGCTGTAGAGCTCGGGGGGTAGGACGGCAGTCGTGTAACTCCAGATGCCGTCCTGGTTGGTCATTTCCTGGTGTCCGCCCTTGATGCAGTCGCCGATGACGGTCACTTTCTTTGCTTCGGGTGCCTTGACGCGAAGCGTGACGGTGCCGTCGTCGTTGAACTGTGGCGAACGTGTGTCGTGTTTCTCAAAAATGGCTTGCTGAGCCTGTGCAGCAAAAGCCGTGAGCAGCGTGGCTGCCAGTAGGAACAATCTTTTCATCTTATGTAAGGGATAGTGGTTATTGGTTATAGGTTATTGGTTATTGATTGGGTGGAAATCACCAATCTCAACGCAAAAGTAAGTATTTTTATAGAAAACGCTTTCATATTTGCAAAAAAAAGTGTTACTTTGTGGCAAATATCATACACTATATAGCATTTTCACGCTTTAACTCTTTATTTATCCAACGATATGAGACACTATTTCCTGCCCTTGGTGGCAATGCTCTTGATACTACAGGAGGCGATGGGAAGCAACCTGAAGGGCTTCCGCGTTGGCCGTATGGCAGAGCCTGCCGGCATCACGCGCACCGCACAGTTCTCATGGCAGATTACCAGCAACAAGCCCAACGTGGCACAGACGGCCTACCGCCTGCGCGTAGCGACATCGAAGGCTGGCCTCAAATCGGACACAGGCCTGCTTTGGGACAGCGAGCGCACGAACTCCGACAAGAGTGTGGCTGTGCCTTATCAGGGCCGCCGCCTTCCCTACCAGAGCCGCATCTACTGGCAAGTGGAGGTATGGCTCAGCACGGGAGAGCACTTGACAAGCCCGGTGCAAAGCTTCCTGACAGGACTGAAGCAGTTCCAGAAAGAAGCGCAGTGGATAGGGTTAGCCTCCCCTGACCCCTCCAAAGGAGGGGAGATTTATGACCTTCCTGCCCGCTATCTGCGCCGCGCTTTCACCATCGAGGGCAAGGTGCGCCGCGCCACACTCTACATCAGCGGCATGGGATGGGGCAGCACCTACATCAACGGCAAACCGGTCAGCGAAGACATCTTCGGCACACTCCAGACCGACTACACCAAGACCGTCTATTACAACACCTACGATGTCACCGCCCTCTTGCGCCGTGGCAACAACGCCATTGGTTCGGTGCTGGGCAACGGCTATGTGCTGGGCTTCAACAAAGGTTGCACGTCCTACGGCCTGCCGCGCCTGAAGGCACAGCTTGTCGTCGAGACAGACCGCGACACGACGACCATCGTCACAGACACCAACTGGAAGGTTACGACAGAGGGTCCCATCCAGGCCAACCACCTCTACAATGGCGAACGCTACGAGGCAGCTCGTGAAATGAAAGGCTGGAACACGGCTTCCTTCGACGACAGCGCTTGGCAGCAGGCCCAGACCATGAAGGCTCCCACCGGCATTGTGATGCCTCAGCCCAGCCCCAGTATGCGCATCCAAAAGGAATTGACCCCGAAGAGCATCCGCCGCACTGCCGACGGCCGCTACATCATCGATATGGGGCAGAACATGGTGGGACAGCTCCGTGTACGCCTGTCGGGAAAGAAGGATGTGCCTGTCGTCATCCGCCATGCCGAGTTACTCGAACCAAACAACCCCGACCAGCTTTACGTCGCAAACCTGCGCTCGGCAAAATGTACGGACACCTACATCCCCGCTGCCGACGGCACATTCACCTATCAGCCCGAGCTCACCTACCAAGGCTTCCGCTTCGTGGAGATAAGCGGCATCGGGCAGGAACCCAAGCCTGCGGACATCACGGGCTGTGTCATTTATGACTTCATGGAAGACCAGGGTACTTTCTGGTGCGACAACGAGCTGCTCAACCAACTGCACAAGAACGCCTATTGGGGCATCATCGGCAACTATCACGGGATGCCGACCGACTGTCCGCAGCGCGACGAGCGCATGGGATGGATGGGCGACCATGTGACAGGATGCTTTGGCGAGAACATGCTCGTAGATAACGGCGCACTCTACTACAAGTGGCTGCAGGATGTCTTCGACACTCAGGACGACGACGGCCTCATTGCCGATGTGGCACCGGGCTACTGGGTAGTCCGCAACAGGGACATCGCTTGGGAGGCCCTTTCCGTCTATGCCACCTACATGCTCCTCCGCCGCTATGGTGACACGAATGCCGTGCTCAAATACTATCCCTACCTACAGAACTACATGAACTATCTGCATCGCAACCTCAAGGACGGCATCGTGGCAACCAACGAATGGGGCGACTGGTGTATGCCACCCGAACGCCCCGAACTCATCCACAGCCAAGACCCGGCTCGCAAGACCGACGGCAGCCTCATCTCCTCGGCAATGTACTACAGTATGCTCACCATGATGGGCGACATGGCCATGCGGATTGGCTTAGAGGGCGACATGTTTGCCTACGACAAAAGGCAGCTGGAACTCAAGGCTGCCTACAACCGCCACTTCTACAACCCCGAGACGGCAAGCTACGCGAACAACACCGTCACCGCCAACCTCCTCTCCTTGGAGTTCGGCCTCGTGCCGGAGGGCGACGAAGAGCGCGTCCTGCAGAACATTGTCGATGTCACGAAGGACACGTACAACGACCATGTGAGCTGCGGCGTGGTGGGTATGCAGCACCTGATGACCAGTCTGTCGCGCCGAGGCCACTTGGATCAGGCCATGCGCATCATCCTGCAGAAGGACTATCCAAGCTTCGGTTATATGATAGAGAAGGGAGCCACCACCATCTGGGAGCTTTGGAACGGCGATACGGCAGACCCGGCCATGAACAGCGCCAACCACGTCATGCTGCTGGGCGATGTGCTCGTATGGATGTATGGAGAATTGGCTGGCATCCGCCAGTCCTCGGCCAGTCTTGCCTACAAGGAACTGGACATGTCCATCTGTATGCCCGAGCAGCTGAACCATGTCCGCGCCACACACGAAACGCCTTACGGTCGCGTCAGCAGTGAATGGTGGCGCACGGAAGAAGGTGTCACCTGGGTGGTGGACATTCCGGCCAACGCCTGCGCCCGCATACACATTCCCAGCGGCTACACCGTGCAGGGTATGCACAGCCTGCGCTGGGCAAGCGCCGAGGTGGAAGGCAACGACCTCTGCCTCGTCGTCGGCTCCGGCACATATACCATCAATGCGCACAAGAACTTCACACCTCCCGCCCAGACAATCTTCCGGCGCATGTCACAGACCCTGAAGAGTGTACCCGAATTCCTCAAGAACTTCTAAACGACCAACCCCCTAAACCACTAATCCATGATACAAAACGATTTGCAACGCCTCCGCTGGATGATTCTCGACGAGGCTCTCCGCGACCCCGTGATGGAGTACTTCATGGGCGAACGTACCAAAACAAACGAAACAGGCAACACCCGCAGCCTGGTTCACTATGTCAACACACGCCTCAAGGCCGTGAACCGCGACTTCAGTTGCAGCAAGCGCATGTTGCAGAACGATGTGGCCTATTTCGTGGAGAAGGGCGCACGACTCGAACCGCGCTTCCGTCGCGGACACAAACGCATCCTGCGCTACATAAACCTCGGATGGAAGAACCCCTTGCTCAAGGCGGCATCCTTCCTCAAGTATGACAACGAGCCGGCTCCCTCTTGCCCCCAGCCCGCTGCTCCCTGCACCTGTTCTTTGCCCGAAGGCCCCTTGGCGGCTTTCACCCTGCGCATCAGCAAGGACGAAGAGGACATCCGCTTCAAGCTGGGCAACCCCGAGATACTGGGGCGCAACAGGGACAGCAAGACCGGCACCGTCACGATTCAGGTGGAGCTGCCCATGAGCGAAACCTTGCAGCACGTCATCCTCGGCATGGGGACAACAGTCGAGGTGCTTGCGCCTGAAAGCTTCCGCGAAGACATGCGCCAGACGCTCAATACCCTCCAGAAGCTCTACAAGAAGGACACCTCGGCATCGAAGAAACCCGTCCAGGGCGACCTCTTCGCAGGACTGTTTTGAGGAGTTCATAGTCAACCCATTAAGCCCATTAACCCCATTAACCCTATAATATATGAATCCTATCAGCAAGCTGCTTATGGCAGCAACCCTGTTGCTCGGCTTGAGCAACCTTGTGAAAGCGGCGGATCTTCCCCGCAGCGAGTACCCGCGTCCACAGTTCGAGCGCGAACAGTGGGTGAACCTCAACGGCACTTGGAGCTTCAGCTTCGACTTCGGCCAGACTGGAGCCGAGCGAGACTTCCGCAACAGCAAAGGCTTCGACGGCAAAATCACCGTCCCCTTCTGCCCCGAAAGCAGTCTCTCGGGCGTGAAGCATACTGACTTCATCCCCTGCATCTGGTATCAGCGCAGCATTGCCATACCAGAGACCTGGGACGGGAAGAAAATCCTGCTCAACTTCGGTGCTGTCGATTACGAGGCTACCATCTACATCGACGGCAAGCGCGTGGGCAGGCACTACGGCACAGGCTCCTCCTTCTCGTTCGACATCACGAAGTTCGTGAAGGCAGGCGAAAGCGCCAACCTCGTTATCTGTGTCAAGGATGCGCTGCGCAATCACAAGCAGCCCGGCGGCAAGCAGAGCATCGGCTACTACAGCGCAGGCTGCAACTACACCCGCGTCACAGGCATCTGGCAGACGGTCTGGATGGAAGCTGTATGCCCGGAGGCACTGAAGCGTGTCTTCGCCACGCCCGACATCGACCAGCAACAGCTCGTCGTCCGTCCCGAGTTCTACGAGGAGGCAAACGGCTGTATGCTCACCGTTCAGGTGTTCGACGGCAAGAAGCTCGTCTCGACCAAAACGGCTCCGGCCACAAACAACACAGTCATCGTGCTGCCCATCAAGAACCCCAAGCTCTGGTCGCCCGAAGAACCCAACCTCTACGATGTGACCTACACGGTTCGCGATGCCAAGGGCAATGTGCTGGACAAGGTGCAGTCCTACGCCGGTATGCGCAAGATTCATCTGGCGAATGGCTACTTCTACCTCAATAACAAACCCTACTACCAGCGTCTCGTGCTCGACCAGGGCTTCTACCCCGACGGCATCTGGACAGCTCCGACCGATGAGGCTCTGCGCCGCGACATCGAGATGAGCAAGGAGGTGGGCTTCAATGGCGCACGCCTGCACCAGAAGGTATTCGAGGAACGCTACTTCTACTGGGCAGACAAGCTGGGCTACATCTGCTGGGGTGAGCAGGCAAGCTGGGGCTTGGATGTCAACAACGAGGAGGCTGTACGCAACTTCCTGACCGAGTGGGCCGACGAGGTGGTGCGCGACCGCAACCATCCCAGCATCGTCACCTGGACACCCCTCAACGAGACCTGGGGTGCCCGCGACGGCGTTTATGTGCGCTTCGTCAACGACCTATACGAGCTGACTAAGGCCATCGACCCCACTCGTCCCATCAATGATGCCAGCGGCGATGCCCATGTCAAGACCGACATCTGGAGCGTCCACGACTACAGCCGCGAATACGACAGGCTGGTGGAGAATCATACCTTCAAGGACGGCGCGCCCCACTACCGCAACATGGGCGGCAAGGACTATCTGGCCGAATGGGAAGGGCAGCCCTACATGATTGACGAGTTCGGCGGCCTAGGCTGGATTCCCAAGGAGGAGCGCGCCAACTCCTGGGGCTATGGCGCACAGATAGAGACCGAGGATGAGTTCTTCCAGATACTGGAGAAGGAAGTCGATGCCATCAAAGCCTGCAAAGGTGTGGTTGGCTTCTGCTACACACAAATCACCGACGTGGAGCAGGAGAAGAACGGCGTCTATTACTACGACCGCCGTCCGAAGTTCTCTGCCGCCAAGTGGAAAGCCATCTTCGAGAAGATTCCCTCTATCATTGAAGAGTGAAACCTCATAATGTCGAAATGCCGAAATAACGAAATGTCGAAATAACCAAATTGTAAATTGTAAATTGTTAAATTGCAAATGAAAAAGACTCTTTTCTTTGCTGCCTCCGTGGCAGCTATGTTCCTGGCCTCTTGCTGCGGCCAGAACAAGTGTAAGTGCACCTGCGAGTGCGAAGCATGTCAGAATTGCGTAGAGAAACAAGACCCCAACGCTCCTAAGGACGTTGCAACCATCATCGACAACGAGCAGTACGACCTCGCCCAGCTGAAGGTTGACGAGGAGGGCTACTATGTGCTCTTCGACGGCACGAGCCTCGACGGATGGCGCGGCTACGGTCAGGACGCTGTTCCCACCAGCTGGGAGAACGCCGACGGCTGCATCCACCTCGTTGGCAGCGGCACAGGCGAAGCTCAGGTTGAGGGCGGTGGCGACTTGCTGTTTGCCCACAAGTTCAAGAACTTCACCTTCGAGTGCGAGTATAAGATCAGCAAGGGCGGCAACTCCGGCATCTTCTACCTGGCTCAGGAGGCTAAGGGACAAAACGGTGACTATCTGCCCATCTGGCAGAGCTGCTCTGAGTATCAGGTGCTCGACAATGCCAACCACGAGGATGCCAACCAGGGCATCGACGGCAACCGCCAGGCTGCTTCGCTCTACGACATGATTCCCGCCAAGCCGCAAAACGCAAAGCCCTTCGGCGAGTGGAACACCGTGAAGATTCGCGTCTTCAAGGGCAGCGTTTGGCACTATCAGAATGGCGAGGAAGTGCTGGAGTATCACCTCTGGACTCCGAAGTGGAAGGAAATGCTGGACGGCAGCAAGTTCAAGAAGGGCGGCGAGTTCCCCGCAGCCTACGACATGATGATTGTCGAGGGTCAGAAGGATGGTGGCTACATCGCCTTCCAGGACCACGGCGACGATGTCTGGTACCGCAACGTCCGCATCAAGCTCGACGAATAAGCCTTTAACCAACCCTAAACTAACACAGAAGGTGTATCATAATTAACGACAACGGATTGCACGGATTATACGGATTTAAGTGCTATTGACAATCAGCAAATAAGATAATCCGTATAATCCGTGCAATCCGTTGTTTTATAAAGCATGAGAAAAGTCACGCTTCTACTGCATCTTGTAGCCGCCATGTCTGTCTTGGCACAAAGCACAGACCGTTGTCTCTACGTCCAGAGTATTGGCGACACGCTGACGGTTATTCCCTCGGACTATGTCGTCGGCTATGCCAAAGATGCCGATGGTGCATACGTCATGCTCTCTACGGGCAAGACGCTTGTCATCCCCGGGGGCGAGAGCATCGCAGAGGAGTGTCCTGTAGAGCTTCCCCAGTTTGCGTCCTATCGGTTCAACAACAAGCACAACGACCAGCTTTTCCAAAGCGTTGCAGCTTCCGAAGAGGAACTGCTGCAAGACACCATCCGCTTGAGTGTGGCGCAGATTGGCAAGTATCTGACCGCAACATTCCAGCTCACAGACGAGGAGGCGACGGCTTGGGTTGACTCCGTCCGCCAGGAGAGCAAGGTGACGCGGCAACGCATGGAGGCTCCCGTGACCTATACCATCGGTCGCGCCAGCTGGCGGCAACTGCAAATTACGGAGGAAGCGACAGGCATCTTCTCTTACAAATATGTTCCTTTTGGCCGGCAGAAGACCGTCTGCGTAGATTTCCTTACCGACCACCCGACGAGCCAGTACAATGTGCCGCGCATTGACATCACAACGGTCACTGGCTCTGTGCCTATGAGCAAAACGACCTACATCAGCGGCACTATTGCCATTGACGGCAGTGGTGTCTATCCCGACATGCCTGCCACGGACATCCTCATCAAAGGTCGCGGCAACACAAGCTGGTCAGGCTCCGCCAACAGCAAGAACCCCTATCACTTCAAGTTCGCCGAGAAGCAGAAGCCCCTTGGCATGACCAGCGGCAAACACTGGATACTGCTTCCCAACAAGCAGACTGGCTCGATGCTGTGCAACGCATTGGAACAGAAAGCCTCAGCCTTGGCAGGATGTGCAGCTGTTTGCCATATCGTACCTGTCGAACTCTACATCAACGGACAGTATCGCGGCAGCTACAATCTGACTGAGAAGGTGGGGTTCCACAACAACTCTGTCTCGCTCGACGATGAGTCCTGCGCCGCCATGCTGGAACTCGACACATACACCGACGAAACCATCTGGCGCAGCAATGCCTACAAGGTCAGCACCAAGATACACGACCCGGACTTCGATGCCAATGATACGACTATTGTCATCACCAAAGCGGATGTCATCGCGGATTGGGACGATGCCCTGCAGACCCTGCGCTACGGCGACAACGAAGACTACACGGGAAGGTTCGATGTGAGCCGTCTCGTCAGCTACCTCTTTGCCAACGAGCTGTGCTACAACACAGAGCTGCAGCATCCCAAGAGCGTCTTCCTCTACAGCGAGAATGTCCTCGACGATGGCTTCAAGCTTACGGGGGTTGACGAGACCCCCTGGGTGTTCGGCCCGATGTGGGACTGCGACTGGTCGTTTGGTTACATGATAGGCAGCAGCTCCTATTTCGTTAATTGTGCCGAGGAGGGCTATTACAAGAAGTTCTTCAAACCGTGCCTGAACGGTTTTTGGTACGACCTCCGCTTCAAGAGCCAGGAGGTGGACAAGGCATACTATACGCTTTGGCACAACTTCTTGGCCGACGGCCGGTTAGAAGAGCTTATCGACTATGTGGGGGATTATTACGACTATGCTGCGCCGTCCCTCTCACACAACACCAAAAGCGTGGTCAACGAGCGAGACGCTTCCAACTACACCACTATCGCCAAAAACGCCAAAGAATGGTTCCGCAAGCGTGCCAACTATGTTTACGGCACGCTTGATCCCTACGACATCGAGGAAGAAGAGCAGACAGAAGCAGTCATCCCCTGCATCATTGACACAGAGGATGACATAAGTCTCGTTTCCGCCTCTAACGAGGGCGTTGCGGCTGTTTATAACCTTGCCGGCCAGAGGATGAGGAAGATGCAGAGGGGCATCAACATTGTTGGCGGCAAAAAGGTTCTGCGGTAACGCTTTGCCTTGTTATAATTCTATCTCCATCATTGTGAACGAATAGGGCGGCAGGTACTCGTCCATGCGGCTCTGTGGCTTGAAGGGCGTCTGCACAGGAGCGACGGGCTGTTGGTCGAAGGTGTTGCCGACGTAGGGCTGACCGCAGAGGACGGTCTTTTTCCCTGCCTTGAGGCTGCCGAAGCGACCAAGGTTCATCTGTGCCAGTTTCGTCTCGCCAGTGGCGTTGCAGAGCTTGACGTAGAGGCGGCGCGTCTTCACGTTGAGCACCACCGACTGTCCGTAGTGGCTGTCCTTCACGGGCTGCACCACACCGGCCTTATCGCCCTCGAAGCGCACGCAGTCGCCATAGTAGTACTGCCCTGCGCTCTGCCCAAACATCTGCTGCACATAGTAGCTGCAGGTCAGGTAGGGGCGTTCGTTGTCGAAGTAGATAAGGTCGGGATTCCAGTTCGTGGCACCTTTGCGGGCAAAGAGCGGCGCATAGCTTGTCATACAGACCACGTCGCCATTACGCTCAACGTGCAGCAGGTACAGCCCTTCGGCCAGCGCATCGATGAGGCGAGAGTCTTTTGCTGCATACTCACCGAGATAGACCTTCGTCTTGCGGTCGCGGGGATAACTGTCGTATTGGCGGCTATTGAGGAAGTAGTCGCGTGGCTCGTAGTAGTGCTCGTCCATGATGGGCATTCCAAGCTCATCGGCAAGTTTCCATCCGTTCTCAAAGTCCCAATTGCCCGGATGCGAGCCAGGGCCTGCTGTACCCACGATAACGATTTCCGGATGAGCCTTTGTTACGCGCTCGTACATATACTTAAATCGCTCGCAGAACTCAGGAGAGATGCGTTCTTCGTTGCCCAAACCGAGATACTTCAGGCCGAAAGGTTCGGGGTGTCCCTGCTCGGCACGCTTCTTGCCCCATTTTGTTGTGACGTCTCCGTTTGCCCATTCGATGAGGTCAAGCGCCTCCTGTGTCCACTCGTCCATCTCCGACATGGGAGCCACGTCCTGTGCTTGTCCCTTCATGCCCCAGCCGCCGTTGGCTCCCTGGCACGAAACGCCACAGGGCAGTATGGGCACAGGTGCCATTCCCAGGTCTTCGCAAAGCTGGAAGTACTCGTAGTAGCCGAGGCCCATCGACTGGTGGTAGCCCCATGTGTTCTTCAACGGTTTGCGCTCGTGGCGAGGGCCGATGGTCGTCTTCCAACGATAAGTGTTCCAGAAACCGTCGCCGCCACCGTGCACCACGCAGCCGCCGGGGAAGCGCATGAACTTAGGCTTCAAGTCGGCCAGCGCCTGTATCAGGTCTTTGCGGAGGCCGTGACCCTTGTATGTGTCTTGGGGCATGAGTGAAACCTGATCAATATCGAGATAGCCTTTCGTTAGCACGAGGATGCGCAGCAGGGCATCCCTGCAATCCTCCGATGGAGAGAGCGTCGCACCGAGCTTCTGCCAGTCCCGAGAGGAGGCGGTCAGCGTTGTCTCGGCAAGAACGGCGTTATCCTTCGGCTTAACCAGAACAACGCGCACCTCCTTGGCTTCCCCCTCCACATTGCGCAGGAAGGCGGAGAAGTCGTACTTCGCTCCAGCCTTCACCGAGATGCCGTCGAAGCCGAAGTTCTCCATGCCTACGCCCGTCCAGCCGTCGAAGTCATAGTAATGTCCGACGCGCTCGATGTAGAGACGCATATAGGTGGGGTTGTTGGGATGCAGAGGCTTGTCCATGCGCGGCTCCATGCGTCCCAAAGAATGTCCCGGGCGGGCGAAGCGCCAAGCTGTGCCAGCGCCCCATCCGTCGCGTTCCATTGGGCTGTACTCGAACGAGCCGTTCTGCACCAGTTCGGCATAGATGCCGCCGTCGGCAGCATAGCTGATGTCCTCGAAAAAGATGCCGAGCAGTTCTTCGCTTATCGGCTTGCCGCCACCGGGAGCCTTGATGGGTTGGGCGGCACTCACACTTATCTGGGCGGCCATAGCTATGGCTGCCGCAATCAGGATGTTTTTCATTTACCTGTCGGTTTTATGGTTTGCACGGATGCCTTACAGCTGCATCTGCTCTATCTTCATCTCGCCGCAGCTCTCGATGATGCCGACGCATTCCTTGAACTCGGGTGTGGCGGCATGTTTGGCAAGGGCTTCTTCGCTCTCCCACGTCTCGCAGAACATGAAGACATCCTTGCGCGTGGCACTCTCGAACACGTCGTAGCTAATCATGCCCTCGTGCTTCTGCGTCTTGGCAACAAGCAGGATGGCTGCCTCCAGGGCTTCATTGTACTTGCCCTTCTTGGCTTGGAAGAAACAATTCAGTCGTAACATAATGACATTTACAATTTAATGGTTGTTACTATTTAATTTGACATTCGTTTTATTATCTCCATAAATAGGTGGAATGGTGCAGATTATTCTATTTTCCCGCCTATGTATCTTGAACGCTCCTCTGGTTTTGTCTTTTTCATGAAGCGTAGCCATTGAAGTACCCTCTCTGTACGTCCGGCAAAGGCACCTACTCCATGAGCCATTTGAGGCAACCAAATAGAGCCTCCTTCTATATTCGCCTCAATCAGTATTGGCTCTCCATCTGTTCCTATAGTGAAGTCCCAATTCACCACTCCAATTTGAGGAACCATTTCGTGCATTCGCTTAGCTGCATTTATCATCTTGTCATAAGATACTATAATGTGGTCCTTAAAGACAATCCCACTATCCGGATGAACCTTATACTGGTCGTTAAACTCCGTCACTGCATGGTTTCCAAGCGAACCGTCCGCATTTATGGCAATAAACATTCCACCAGCATGAGCGTTGTCAACATTACTATTGCCTCTGCCTATTCTGAGGATAACCGGCATTGTCTCTATTGCATCTTCCCATAAATAAGTGATGACACGAAAGGTGTTGACTGATTCTGGATGTAGCACAGCCACACTTTCATGTGTTTTTACAACTTGCTGGCATACATAATCATGTGCATACTCTGCGCTGTCCGCATTACTTTTACCAAGTATCAGTCTGCCATTTCTTACCTTGCAATCATCATTCTCTCTCTTCAATCTACAACCCTGTCCCGAACAGGAATCGACTGAGGGTTTTACAAAAAACACAGGATAGCTCTGTAGTATTTCTTCTCCCTGATTTGAGGTGACAATTCGATTCTCACTATCTCTTAGGATTCCGTTTGTGCAAGACAAAACAGTTCTTGGCATCTGGATTCCGGCTGCTTTTGCAATGATTGGTAAGAAGTTCTTGTCGGACATCATTCGATTTGCCGCCTTGTTCAAATTCTGAAAGCGTTCAAATTCTGGAATGAACAACAATTCTGGCATAAACTTGTAATCAAATCTGCCAGCATGTGCCGCATAGTTTTGATGCCAGACGTAATCTACTTTTTCTCCATAATTGGTCAAGAACAATTCATCTATTTGTTCTTTCTGCTCCTGAGTCAATGGAAATAGGTCTGCTATTGCACGTCGGCGCGGGTCTTTGAACTTGTCAATTTCAACTTGTCTAGCCCAATACTGAGTCCAATACTCCCTTCTCTCGTCCTCGCTTAAATATAATTTCAAATATATTCTCTTGAACAGAATCATAACATAATTATTTGTAATTTTTGTTTTTCAGTTTCCTTACAATCTGCTTTGCAGCCCTCCCCGGTGCGCCAGGCTCGCCGAGGATGGCAGCCATGCGGTCGTAGCCTTGCAGCTGGGCTTCTCTGGCCGAGCCGCCGGGGAGGATGGCGGCAAGGTGGCGGCGGACGTTCGCCGCTGTCATCTGCTCCGCGACGAGTTCAGGCACGACCTCCTCGCCGGCAATGAGGTTGACGAGCGAGATGTAGGGTATCTTCAGAACCAGGCGGCGGGCAAGGGATGCCAGCCTGCCCCACTTCATGTAGTAGCAAACGACCTGCGGCACACGGAACAGGGCTGTCTCGAGTGTCGCCGTGCCGCTGGTGACGAGTGCCGCCGTGCTGTGCTGCAGGAGCTGGTACGTCTGGTCGCGGACAACGGTACATTTACCATTTAGCCATTTACCATTTACCATTTGAATGCTCTCTTTGTAGAAGCTGTCGTCGAGACCTGGCGCGGCGGCTATCACGAGCTGGTAGTCTTTGGCGTAGGGCGCGGCGGCCTCTATCATGCGGCGCAGGTTGTCGCGCACCTCCTGCTTGCGGCTTCCCGGCAGCAAGGCGATAACGGGCAGGCTTGATTCCTGTTCTTTGAATTTTGAATTTTGTTCCGCCTGCGCCTGAGCTTTGCGAAGAATTTTGAATTGACTGACCTCGTCGACAGTCGGATTGCCCACATAATGTATCGGATAGTGATGCTTCTCCTCGAAGAACTGCACCTCGAAGGGCAGGATGCTGAACAGGGCATCGATGTCGCGTTTGATGTCCTTGATGCGCCATTCCTTCCATGCCCATATCTTGGGTGCAATGTAGTAGAAGACGGGGATGCGGCTGTGCGCCTTGACGAAGCGTGCTATCTTGAGGTTGAAACCCGGATAGTCCACGAGGATGACCACGTCGGGCTGCCAAGCCAGAATATCCTCTTGGCATTGCTTCATACCCTTCAGGATGGTGCGCAGGTGCATGAGGACGGGGAAGATGCCCATATAGGCAAGGTCGCGATAGTGCCGGACCAGCTCCATCCCCTCGGCCGCCATCATGTCGCCGCCGAAGCCCCGGAACTGCGCCTCAGCATCTTCCTCCTTAATGGCTGCTATGAGGTGGCTGGCATGAAGGTCGCCGCTTGCCTCGCCTGATATGAGGTAGTACTTCATTTTAGTGAAGAGTGAAGAATTAAGAGTGAAGAATTTGCTACCGCCCTATATTTTGAATTTTGAATTGAGCAATTTTGAATTGAGCACCTGGTGCTTTGTCATGTCGAGCCCAATAGGTGTGATGGCGGCAAAGCCGTGTTCGAGCGCCCAGTAGTCGGTGTCCTCGGCATCGGGTTCGAGGTTCTGGAAGTAGCCCGTAAGGTGGAAAGCTCTCTCGCCCTTGCCAAGAGGCTTGTCGGTTTCTTCCTCCATTTCCTTCATCCAACGGCCGCGACCCATGCGGCAGACCTTCGTCCCCTTCAGCACCTCCACCTCGGGGAAGTTCACGTTGAGCAGGACATCGTCGGGCAGGCCGTGCTCCAGGGCATACCGTGCCGTCTGCAAGACCACTTCCTCGTAGGGACGGAAGTCGCACTGCTGGCTCTTTGTCTTCAGGCTATAGGCGATGGCTGGCACGTTCTTCATGCACGCCTCGAGTGCTGCGCCCACCGTGCCGCTGTAGTGTATGCTGACCGAGGCGTTGTCGCCGTGGTTGATGCCGCTCACCACGAGGTCGGGCCTCCTCGTCAGCAACCCGTCCATAGCCAGCTTCACGCAGTCGGTGGGCGTGCCGCTGCACTGATAGACGGTCAGCCCTTCCTGCTGCTTCAGGAGCTTGACGGTAATGGTGGTGAGGGGCGATATGCAGCACGATGCGGCACTGCGCGGCCCGTCGGGAGCCACTACGACGACCTCGCCCAGACGCTGCATCATCGCGGTCAGTTCCCGTATGCCCTGCGCCTGCACGCCATCGTCGTTCGATATAAGTATCAATGGATGTTCTTTCACTGTTTCAACTATTCGCTGTTTCAACTTTATATGATTTGACCTTGCAAAGTTACACATAATTTCTGAATAATAAGCCAGTCGTGGTAAAGAAAAACACACAAGCCGCCTGATTATTCATTTTAAGCCTGTAATGAACACTCACGCGCCAGGGTGACAAATCCGCCGCAGCTCAACACAAAAGTTCTTTAGGCAGGGTACAAAACTATTTTCAAGCCTTGAAAATATATTATCAAGCTTTGGAAATATATTATCACGCCTTGAAAATATATTATCAAACCTTGAAAATAGTTTTTAGGCTCGCTGCGCGGGGTTTTGTGGCGTGTCTAAACGACTTTGTCTGCGCTTTCCGAGGCAGAAGTACACCTGTTCCGGCTGTGAAAATGGTTAACAACAAGGCGCAGTTATCAACAAATTAAGGCGATTATCAACATTTTTCGCTTTTCATCTTTTCACTTTGTCAGCTTTTCGCTTTTTTTGTCGTACCTTTGCAAAATCAAAGAATAAGGAATAATTAGGGGTTGGTAGTTAGGGGTTAGAGGTTAGAGAATACTTTTGGCTCTGAAGTCAACAGCCGAAACAATCCTCTAACCTCTCAATAACCAATAACCTCTAACCAATAACCTCTAACCCTAAATAAAACAGGATTATGAGCAAAACCATAGCAATCGTCAACCAGAAGGGCGGTGTGGGCAAGACCACCACAAGCATGAACCTTGCCGCCTCGCTTGCCACGCTCGAGAAGAAAGTGCTTCTGGTGGATGCCGACCCGCAGGCCAACGCCTCCAGCGGCATGGGTGTGGATGTGAGCAAGCTGGAACACTCCATCTACAACGCCCTGCTCGGGCAGGTTGACATCCGCGAAATCATCTATACAACCGACATCGAGGGACTCGACATCGTGCCCTCGCACATCAACCTCGTGGGCGCAGAGATTGAGCTGCTGAACTTCAAGGCACAGGAGCGCATCATGAAGAACCTGCTCGCCCCCATCGCCGGGGACTACGACTACATTCTCATCGACTGCAGCCCCAGCCTCGGCCTCATCACGGTCAACGCCCTGACGGCAGCCGACAGCGTCATCATCCCCGTGCAGTGCGAATACTTCGCCCTCGAAGGCATCAGCAAGCTCCTGAACACCATCAAGATTGTCAAGACGCGCATGAACCCGAAGCTGGAGATAGAAGGATTCCTGCTGACCATGTACGACAGCCGCCTGCGCCTCGCCAACCAAATCTACGAGGAGGTGCGCCGCCACTTCCGCGAACTGGTGTTCAAGACCGTCATCCAGCGCAACGTCAAGCTCAGCGAAGCCCCCAGCCACGGCGTGCCGGCCATCCTCTACGATGCCGACGCCGCTGGCTCGAAGGCACATCTGGCACTGGCACAGGAAATCATAGAAAAAGGTGAAAAGGTGAAAGATTGAAAAGGTGAAAAACAAATCACCCTTTAACCTTTTCACCCTTTCATCTTTTCAATTTTTCAACTTTTCACCTTTTATAAAGATGGCCATCAAGAAGAAATACCAAGGACAGGCACTGGGCAGAGGACTCGACGCCCTGCTGCAGACAGAAGTGGAGGTGCACACCAGCGGCTCCTCGAACCTCTGCGAAGTGAGGATGGACGACATTCGTCCCAATCCCAACCAGCCGCGCCGCGACTTCGACGACGACAGCCTGCAGGAACTCGCCAACAGCATCCGGCAGATAGGACTGGTACAGCCCATCACCCTGCGCGACATGGGCGACGGCACCTACATCATCATCGCTGGCGAACGGCGATGGCGAGCCAGCCAGCGCGTCGGCCTCACCACCATCCCGGCCTACATCCGCACCGTCGATGACGAGAACATGATGGAGATGGCGCTCGTGGAGAACATACAGCGCGAAGACCTCACGGCACTCGAGGTGGCACTCGCCTACCAAAGCCTCATCGAGCAGTACAACCTGACACAGGAGCAGCTCAGCGAACGTGTGGGCAAGAACCGCGCCACCGTCACCAACTACCTGCGTCTGCTCAAGCTGCCGGCAAGCGTACAGGTGGCGCTCCGCAACCGCGAGATAGACATGGGGCACGCCCGCGCCCTGCTCGCCCTCTCCGACCCCGAGGCACAGCTCAAGGTCTTTGCCGAAATGAAGAAGGATCACCTGAGCGTCCGCAAGATAGAGGAGATGGTGAAGCAGCTCAGCGAAGGCGCGTCCGTCAAGACCAAGAGCGGCACGCGCATCCGCCAGAAGGGTTCCAACCTCAGCAACGACTACAACCAGTTGCGCGAGGGACTGAGGAAAATCTTCAAGACGCGCGTCGAGATGACCTGCTCGGACAGCGGCAAGGGAAAGATAAGCATCCCCTTTGCAAACGAGGCAGAGCTGGAACGCATCATCGAGATGCTCGATAAGCTGAGGGATTGAGAAGATTAGGGATTGAGGACTGAAACTATGAAGCGAAGCCTGACAATAGCCAGCCACAGCAAGATATGCCTCGCGCTTGTCCTGCTGCTTCTTTTTCCTTCTGCCTATGCGCAGACGGAACAATCCTCAACGGCCCCCGACTCCATCGAAGTGGTTATCAAGGACACCGAGACCCAGCAAACCGACACGTTCGTCATCGACACGGCTGGAATCATTGCCATCACAGACGGCATCATGGCACAGCAGCGCAAACGGCGGGAGCTCTCAAAGTTCCGTCCGGACCCCATCCGCTCCATGTGGCTTGGGCTGGTCATCCCCGGAGCCGGACAAATCTACAACCGTAAGTACTGGAAGCTGCCCATCATCTATGGCGGATTCCTCGGCTGCATTTACGCCCTCACATGGAACACCCAAATGTACTCGGACTACTCGCAAGCCTACCTTGACATCACGGACAGCGACCCCAACACCAAGAGCTATGAGAAGATGTTGCCGCCGAGGTACAGCATCGTTGGGCAGGAGGCACGCTTCCAGTCCATCTTCCAGAGGAGGAAAGACCTCTATCGGCGATACCGCGACCTGAGCATCTTCGCCTTCGGAGGCGTCTATCTGCTCTCCGTCATCGATGCCTACGTCGATGCCGAACTCTCCACATTCGACATTTCGCGAGACCTCAGCCTGCACATCCAGCCGACCATGATAGAGACCAGCCGCATAGACATGCACCACCGCACAGCGACACCAGGCGTGCAATGCGTGCTCAACTTCTGAGAATGAAAAACAAAGAATGAAGAATTTGCTACCGCACTGAACTATGAACTATGGACTATGAACTATGAATTCTAAACGATACCTCCCCCTCCTTTTCCTGCTCCTTGCTCCCTGCTCCCTGCTCCCCTGTATGGCACAGGAAGAGGACGACAGCCAGACGGATGTCCTCATGCTGCCCGAAGGGATGCAGAAGCAGGAGATAGACAGCCTGCTCTACGAGTGGCAGACACGCAACTTCCTGCTCTTCGACGAGAGTTGTGAGACAACGGGGCAGAACCCTGAGTTCGACGCACAGACCTATACCCACCGCCTCAGCCGACTGCCCAACGTCATAGACATGCCCTACAACAACGTGGTGCAGAAGTACATCGACCTCTACAGCGGACGGCTGCGCGGTTCCGTCGCCATCCTGCTCGGACTGGGCAACTTCTACAACCCCATCTTCGAGGAAGCCCTCGAAAGCTACCAGATACCGTTGGAGCTGAGATACCTGCCCGTCATCGAAAGCGCACTCAACCCCACTGCCGTCAGCCGTGCCGGAGCCGTCGGGCTGTGGCAGTTTATGATAGGCACGGGCAAACAGTACGGGCTGGAGGTGACAAGCCTCATCGACGAGCGGCGCGACCCCATCAAGGCAAGCTATGCCGCAGCACGCTACCTCCGCGACCTCTATGATATCTTCGGCGACTGGACATTGGCCATTGCCAGCTACAACTGCGGACCGAACAACATCCTCAAGGCCATAAAGCGCGCCGGCGGCGTCAAGGACTACTGGACCATCTACCCCTACCTGCCCGCCGAGACACGCGGCTATGTGCCCGCCTTCATCGCGGCAAACTACATCATGAACTACTACTGTGACCACAACATCTGCCCCGTCAACACCAAATTGCCGCAAGGCACAGACACCATACAGGTCAGCCGCAACGTCCGCATGGAACGCATCGCGGAACTGTGCGACATCTCGGGCGAAGAGCTCCGCGCACTCAACCCGCAGTACCGCACCTCCCTCATCCCCGGCAACTCCCACCCCTGCACCCTGCGTATGCCGACAGCCGCCATCAATGCCTTCATCGAGGCGGGCGATTCCATCTACGTCCCCGTGGCGGAGGTGCAGGCACCCGTGGAGATTCCTGATGCGTCGAAAGCCGGGAAGAAGGGCAGGAACAGACGCGGCGGCACCACCGTGACCGTTCGCAACGGCGACACGTTAAGCGACATCGCCAGACGCAACCACACCACGGTTGCAAAGCTGAAAAGCATCAACGGCATCCGAGGCACTATCATCCGTGCCGGACAAAAAATCAGAGTGAACTAAAGAAAGCCATGGAAGAACAGAACATTCGCGAAAAGGAAGATGAGAAGATGGTGAGCGAAGCCTACCAGCACCTGATAGACACTTACCTGGCATCACATCATCGTAAGCACACCGAAATCATCGACAAGGCCTTCAACTTCGCTAAGGAGGCACACAAGGGTGTCCGCCGTCTCTCCGGCGAACCCTACATCATGCACCCCATCGCCGTGGCACAAATAGCCTGCGAAGACATCGGCCTGGGCAGCACCGGCATCTGCTCCGCTCTGCTGCACGATGTGGTGGAGGACACGGACTACACGGTGGAGGACATCTCCAACATCTTCGGCCCGAAGATAGCCCAGATTGTCGATGGACTGACGAAAATCTCGGGCGGCATCTTCGGCGACAAGGCTTCGGTGCAGGCCGAATCTTTCAAGAAACTGCTGCTCACCATGAGCGACGACATCCGCGTCATACTCATCAAAATCTCTGACCGCCTGCACAACATGCGCACCCTGGGCAGCCAGCTCCCCGGCAAGCAGTACAAGATAGCCGGCGAGACGCTCTACATCTACGCGCCGCTGGCCAACCGGCTCGGCCTGAACAAAATCAAGGAGGAGCTGGAAGACCTCAGCTTCAGCTACGAGCACCCGGAGGAATACCGAAACATCAAGGATAAGCTGACGGGGATGCGGGAGCATCTGAACACCATCTTCGACCAGTTCACCGCACCCATCCGCGAGAAGCTCGACGAGACGGGACTGCGCTATGAGATTAAGGCACGCATCAAAGCCCCCTACAGCGTCTGGAGCAAGATGCAGACAAAGCACATCGAGTTCGACGAGATATACGACATCCTGGCCGTCCGCATCATCTTCGAGACGGAAAAAGGCATGGACGAGACTGCCGAGTGCTTCAAGATATACGACATCGCCAGCACCATCTACAAGCCGCACCCCGACCGCCTGCGCGACTGGGTTCACAACAAAAAGGCCAACGGCTACCAGGCACTCCACACCACCCTCATGAGCAAGGCTGGCAAATGGGTGGAGGTGCAGATACGCAGCCGACGCATGGACGACATCGCAGAGCAGGGATTCGCCGCACACTGGAAGTACAAGGATCAGCCGATGCCCAACGAGGAGGGCGACACGGACGACGACGAGGACAACGTAAACAACGAGGCGGAACTGGAAAAATGGCTGCACACCATCCGGGAGATTCTGGACGACCCGCAGCCCAACGCCATCGACTTCCTCGACTCTATCAAGCTCAACCTCTTCGCCAGCGAGATATTCGTGGTGACACCAAAGGGCGAATTCAAGACGATGCCCTCGGGCTGCACCGTCCTCGACTTTGCCTTCAGCATCCACACCTTCCTCGGCACACACTGCATCGGCGCAAAGGTCAACCACAAGCTCGTGGGCATCAGCCATGTCCTGCAGAGCGGCGACCAGGTGGAAATCCTCACATCCAAGAACCAGAAGGTCGATAAGAAATGGATTGACATCACCACCACAGCCAAGGCTAAGGGCAAGATACAGGCCATACTGCGCCGCGAAGAACGCGAGAAGCAGAAGGTGGGCGAAGATATCCTCAACGAATTCTTCCAGAAGAACGAGAAGGAACCCAACAGCATCAACATTGGCAAGCTGTGCCAGTTCCACGACCTTGCCACCCGCGAGGAACTGCTTTCCGCCATCGGCTCGCAGACCATCACACTGGGCGAAGCAGACCTGAAGACCTTGAGCGAAAAAGTCCGCAAGAGGACGAAGCTGAAAAAGTATCTGAACATCTTCAAGCGGCACCACGACGAAACAGCGGACGTCACCCCCGTACAGCCAGCCGACACAAAACAGGAACCCCTGAAGATAGACAAGAAGAAACCGCTTATCCTCAACGAAGAGACAATCGGCCGCTACATCTTCTGCGACTGCTGCCACCCCATCCCCGGCGACGACGTGCTCGGATACATCGACGAGAAGCAGCACATCATCATCCACAAGCGGCAATGCGACGTGGCAAAACGGCTCAAGGCAAGCGACGGCAACCAAATTCTGGCTGCCAACTGGGACACGCACGGAACGCTGTATTTCCCCGCCTCGCTCCACATCGGCGGCTTCGACCACGTCGGCGTGCTGCACCAGATAACGGCCATCCTCTCCCAGCAGCTCAACGTGAACATCCACAGCCTCCACATCGACACAAACGACGGCCTCTTCACAGCCGACATCATGCTCGGCGTCCACGACGTCCGGGACATCCAAGCCATCTGCCGCGACCTCAAGAAAATCGAGGAAATCGAAGAAGTAAGACGCTCCTGAAGCACCGGCTTTTCCAACATGTTTATACTCTGACGGTTCCACAGAGCCACGCAGCTTGTTCGCCGACTCTCACTGCGTTTCTTCAATCGATTTCTCCTTTATCTGTTTCTTTGCCATATTGTTTTTCTTGATTATGCCTTATTGTGGCTACAAATTTACACATTTTCTGTTGAATAACCCTCGGTTAATGGAAATAATTGCCTTTTAATTGATTGCTTTTGTGGTTTTGGTAAAAGTCACATTTGCAAGCGGCTTAACCTTCACAGTAGTTTTCTGAACAGGTCGTCTGCTGTTATCTGTTTGTTGACTTTCCTTGCGTACATGTTATTATGAAGACCGAAAGGTGTCACATAAACTACGGAAAAGGATTTCTTGGTGGATGTAACCTTTCTGAATGTACGGAGCCTTTGCTCCACATGGCTGGCATAGGCTTTTGTTATCTCGTATTCTTCGCTCGCATATTTCATTTCACATACGCTTATAGTCTTGTCATTCCTATCTATCAGCAAGTCAATCTGGCCACCAGTCTTCATGTCCTCGTCCGCATCAGCATCATTAAGAACTGCTTCCGATGGTCGATATGCCCATGAACATGGCGAATAGAATGTTCCGCTGATGCCCAAAGCATTGACAATTTGTTCGATATGATGCAGGCATACCGTCTCAAAAGAATAGCCAGACCATGCTGCATATTCTGGCGTGCCTATCTTCTGGAGCCAATAGTTTTTTCCAACATTATTTTTGTCCTTCATAAAGTGAAAATAGAAGAGAGAGAATTGGTCTGTGAGTTGAAACAGTTTGTTCTTCTTTTCTTTGCCGAATGGGTAGTAAGAACGTATGAATTCACATGTCTCCAATTCTTTGAGCAACGTGGTGAAATTACCATTATTCAGAAGCTTCGTCTTGTTGATTAACTCAAGACGGGTCATTCCTTTCCGGGCACAGCTGAGCGCATTTATAACAGCGATATGGTTCTCTGCCTTTTTGAATAGCGAGTCGTAGAGCCTGTTAAACTCATCCGCCAGCTCTCCACCGTTGGTAAAACAGAGGCTATTTATATTCTCTGCCACGCTTTTGTCTTTATCGAACAATGATAAATAGTAGGCAACGCCACCCACAGCCATGTAGCAGTCTATCATTTCGGGACGCTCATAGTTAAAGCCTCTGCTTTGGAAGTATCGCTCCATTTCTTCAAGACAGAAAGGGGAAATCAGCATTTTGTGAGTTACACGGTTATGTAGTCCTCCCCTGGAGTTAATCAGTTTGTTCAGCATCCATGAGGTGGCAGAACCACAGACGATTAGTTTTATGTCCTTCCGATAATAAGCCCAGTTGTTCCAGAAATGTTCCAACGCACCAAGGAATCCGGATTTCTGCGTGTCAAGCCACGGAAGTTCGTCAAAGAAGATGATTTTTGCACCTTCTCCTTGCTTCTCAATGTTTTTAGAGAGCAAGCGAAAAGCCTCTGTCCAATTCTGAGGCACATGGTCATCATCAAAGAAATCCGAAAGCGCATAAGAAAAGTTCAGCAACTGCTCTCCAAGTCGAGCATTTTCCTTTCCCGTCATTCTAAAGCAGAATTGCCCCTCTAAAAGCTCTTTTATAAGAAATGTCTTACCAACACGTCGTCTTCCATAGACAGCTATAAACTCCGACTGTTCCGAGGAAAGATAATTCTTCAGCTCCTTTATCTCCTTTTCACGACCCACAATTGAATTTTCCATCTTACATCATTTATATTTTGGCGCAAAGTTAATAAAAACATAAGATTGCGCCAAATAATAATGTTATATTTTGGCGCAATCTGTGTAAAATGTCGAGATTATGCCAGCTTATAGGGGCTGAAAACGGACGAAGCTATAAAAATGATGAAGGGCATTGCCTCACGGCAACGCCCTTACATTTATGCGACCATTCTTTTGCTTGGCACAACAGGCTGTCTGTCTGCTCTTGCCTAATCGGATGGTTCGCTTTGGTTGGTTGGAAAAAGTCTAATTGAAATAATGGTTTGTGATTGATTTTAAGCCTCTGCGGGAGTTTCGGTTGTTTCACCTTCCGCAGCCGGTTCTGCCTCTGCCTTGGCTGCTGCCTCGGCTTCAGCCTTTGCAAGAGCCTCTGCGGCTTTCTTGTCGGCTACCTTCTTTGCGATCTCTGCGTTAGCTTTCTTCTCGGCTTCCAGCTTGGCTGCGGCAGCAGCCTTCTTGTCGGCCTCGTTCTTAGCTGTCACTTGGTTCAAGCCCTTCTGCTTGTCGGCTTTCCACGCTGCAAACTTTGCTTCGCAGGCTGCCTCGTCAAAAGCGCCCTTCCTTACACCACCGCGCAGGTGCTTCATGAGATACACACCTTCGCCGGAGAGGATGTTGCGAACCGTGTCGGTGGGCTGTGCGCCACACTCTACCCAATAAAGGGCACGATCGAATTTCAAATCTACAGTGGCGGGATTGGTGTTCGGGTTATACGTACCAATCTTCTCTGTAAACTTACCGTCACGCGGTGCTCTTACATCAGCGATCACGATGCTGTAGAAAGCATAGCCTTTACGTCCGTGACGCTGCAATCTGATTTTTGTTGCCATAATTTAATTAGAACTTTTAATAGGTTTGAAATGTGCCGCTAACTCGTAACGGCGGCGCAAAGGTAAGAAAAAATTATGGATTAGGGGTTAGAGATTATGGATTATTTTTGCTTTAGTGCTGATTTTTATGCTTTTCCCCCTGTTGCGACCTAATAAAAGTCGGTACTATATGTCCCTGTAGATGTCTTTCATCGTGCAGGGGAACCAGAATGTGGCGACGGATTTCTTGTCGGTACCCGAATCCAGATAGAACTCACCTCCGAGCATGTCAACAATAGCCCTGCAGATGGCAATCCCGAAGTGAGAGGACTTGTTGGCGTCTTTCAGGACATCATCCTTCTGGAGGAATGAGAGCAAGTCCTTGCCTGCCAGCTCGGCCAGTCCGATGCCTGCGTAGCTGATTGAGACTTTGAGTCCCCTGCGCTCACAGCTGTATCGGATGAAGATGTCGCCCTCTACAACATGGTTGGCGGCGTTGTGCAGAAGATGCATCATCAGCTGGTGCATGAGATTGGTGTCGAGGATGGCCCTGCAATGAGGCGAGAGGTCTGTGGTGACGCGCACAGCGACATCGGGCTTGGTGTAGTTCATGGCCTCGCGGCGATAGGACGCCATGAGCTCGGTCAGGTTGACCTCTATGAACGTGAAGGATGGCGTGACACCCTCGAACTTGGACATCTCGTGAAGCTGCTCGACGAAATCAACCAACTCCTTTGAATACTCAGAGATATTGGTCACCAATTCCCTCGTCTGGGCGGGCTGCATGTTTTCGCCTTTCTCTTCAAGAATCTTGTTGCAATAGCCGTCGATGGCATTCAGCGGCGTGCGGAGCGTGCGGCTGATGTTGTCGATGAACACCGACTTTATCTGTTCACTCTTCTGGGCACGATTCACCGCCACGTCCAAAAGTTTTGTGTAGTGCCGATGAACGAAAAACATACGGATGCCAAAGGCAATTAGCAAAAGAACAACAATTAAAATTGTATAAACCATAGTGAAATCAATTATGTTATTGGGGTTATTTCGCGCGCAAAGGTACGAAAAAAGGTGAAAGGTGAAAGGAGAAAAGTGAAAAACCATTCGTTTTTCCTCTGATTTTGGTTCTTTTCTGATTCCATAATCCCTTATTTCTAATCTTCTTTGTAACTTTGGCACGCAAATTAAACTTTATACCTACTCCTATGAGATTCAGAAGAATCCTTTTCTGCGCTACTCTCGCGCTTACCACTTTGTCCGCTCGGGCACAGGAAAACGTCATTACCATCAACGCCAAGAAACCCGGTGCCACCATCCAGCCAACCATGTACGGCATCTTTTTCGAGGACGTCAACTACGCTGCCGACGGTGGCCTCTATGCCGAGCTGGTGAAGAACCGCAGCTTCGAGTTTCCCGACCACTTTGCCGGATGGGACATCTCCGGGCGTGTGACGCTCATGGACGATGGTCCCTTCAATCGCAATCCGCACTATGTTCGTCTGGCACCTCCGGGTCACCGCGAAAAGCACTCGATGATTGAGAATCATGGTTTCTTTGGTATTGCCGTAAAGGGCGGCGAGGAATACCGCTTCTCCGTCTGGGCACGTGTCCCCGATGACGGCAACGCAAAAATTTGGATAGACCTTGTGGATAACGCCACGATGGAAGAAGACCAGAAACTGGGTAACGTCGGGCTGGACATTAGCGGCAAAATGTGGAAAAAATATACTGCCATCATCAAGCCGAAGCGCACCTTTGCCAAAGCTCACCTCCGTGTTTGGGGCGATGGTAAGGTGACGACCGACCTGGAGCACGTCAGCCTCTTCCCCGTGAAGACCTACAGGGGCCACGAGAATGGATTGCGAATGGATGTGGCACAGACGTTGGAAGAACTGCATCCTGGCGTGTTACGTTTCCCCGGCGGCTGCATTGTGGAGGGAACAGACATGAAAACCCGTTATCAGTGGAAGAACACCGTTGGGCCTGTCGAGAACCGTCCTCTCAACGAGAACCGCTGGCACTACACCTTCACCCACCGCTACTTCCCCGACTACTTCCAGAGCTACGGCCTCGGCTTCTTCGAGTTCTTCCAGCTCTCCGAGGAGATTGGCGCCGAACCATTGCCCGTGCTGAATGTGGGTATGGCCTGTCAGTACCAAAACGGTGACGATGCTCATGCTCCTGCCACCAAGGAAGGCCTGCAGCAATTCATCGATGACTGCATAGACCTCATCGACTTTGCCAACGGCGACCCTGCCACTAATGAATGGGCGAAGCTCCGCGCCGACATGGGACATCCTGCTCCCTTCAATCTCAAGTTCCTGGCCATTGGCAACGAGCAGTGGGAGCAGCCCTTCTTCGACCGTCTGGCTATCATCGCCCCCGAAGTCCGCAAAGTGCATCCTGAAATCAAGCTCATTGGCACCAGCGGTCCCAATGCCGAGGACGACCATTTCCATAATGGTTGGAAGGCAATGCGCGAGCTGAAAGCCGACCTCGTGGATGAACATTTCTATCGCGACATCCAGTGGTACAAGGATTGGATGAACCGCTACAGCGACCGCACGTTCTATACGAAAGATGGTCCGCGCGTCTTTGTTGGCGAATGGGCTTGCCACGACCGAGGCAAGAAGTACAACCATGCAGGTGCCAGCATCTACGAAGCCGCCTTTATGACCAACATCGAGCGCAACGCCGACCTGGTTCACATGGCCACTTATGCACCTCTTTTTGCTCACATGGAGGGTTGGCAATGGCGTCCCGACCTCATTTGGTACGACAATCTCTCCACGGCCCGAACCACCAGCTACTATGTGCAGCAGCTCTACATGATGAATCGAGGCACGAATGTCCTGCCCACCACCATCAGTCTTAACGGTGGTACACCCGTCGCCAATCCCGTGGAGAAGGGGAAGGACGGTGTTTTTGCCAGTGCCGTAATCGACAAGGACAAGAACGAAATCATCGTGAAAGTCGTCAACACCCAGGAGAAGGCAAGCACCACCAGTATCAATGTCACGGGTCTGAAGCTCAAGACCAGTCCCAGTACAGCCGAGCTTATAACTCTGGATTGCAGCAACTACGATGCTGAGAACGTGCCGGGCAAGCCCGAAGTCGTAAGTCCCCAAAGCAGTACAATTGCCATCACATCCGAAAAGGGCACGCTCACCCTTTCCCCCACCATTCCAGCAAAGACCTTCCAGCTCTTCAAAGTGAAGCTGTAAACAAGAAAGTCATAAAAATGCAAGGCGGTCACCGGAACATAACCGATGACCGCCTTCTTTTTTTCTTATGCCTTTGCGCGCATGGACGCGCGTACCATATATATTATAAGTATGCAGTACATGCCGAGGCTGAGGAGCTCGCTTGAGGAGGTCTGCCACCAGGCTTCGTAGTCGAAGCTGATGTTCTGCCACTTCAGGGCGGCACTGAGCACACCCATCAGGGCACCTCCTGCGATGAAGCCGCTGGCAAGCAGTGTGCCGCGCTCGCCACGGGCTGTGTTCACGGCCTGGTCTTTGCTGCGTGTCGTCACAAACCAGTTGATGGCTCCGCCGACGAGCAGGGGCAGGTTAAGCTCCAGAGGGATGAACATGCCGAGGGCAAAGGCGAGAGCCGAGACTCCGAAGGCATTCAACACGAGGGCAATCACAGCACCGATGCCGTAGAGCAGCCAGGGTGCTCCGTTGCCGCTCATCAGCGGTTCGATGACGGCTGCCATAGCGTTCGCCTGCGGTGCAGAGAGTGTGCCGTCGGTGAAGCCGTAGGTCTTGTTCAGAATCATAATGACACCGGCCACGGTAGCGGCGCTGACCAGCGTGCCGAGGAACTTCCACGTCTCCTGCTTGCGAGGTGTGGAGCCAAGCCAATAGCCTATCTTCAGGTCGGTGACGAAACCGCCTGCCATGCTCAGAGCTGTGCAGACCACGCCGCCCATGATGAGGGCTGCCACCATGCCGCTGGTGCCGCTCAAACCAACAGCAACCATGATGACGGAGGCGAGGATGAGCGTCATCAAGGTCATGCCGCTGACGGGATTCGTGCCGACGATGGCGATGGCATTGGCTGCAACGGTGGTGAAGAGGAAGGTGATGACGGTGACAACAAGGATGGCAACACCGGCAAACAGAAGGTTGCCGCCCATCACGTCCAAATAGAAGAAGAGGAAGGTTGCAATGAGAGCTGCGATGATGCCGAAGGTGATAAACTTCATAGGCAGGTCGAGCTGGGTGCGAACAGCCTCCCCCGAAGCCTCCCCCATCCCCTCCAAAGGAGGGGTGAGCGGTGAGGCGGCAGGATGGTTCCCCCCTCCTTTGGAGGGGTTGGGGGAGGCTGCCAGCTTTACGGCTTGGGCAATAATCTTCCTGCTCTTCACAATGCCGATGATGCCAGCCATTGCGATGCCGCCGATGCCGATGCTCTTGGCATAGCGGAAGAGGACCTCCGGACTGGCCTCTGCTGCCGAAATGCCTTCATAAACTTCAAGCCCGGGGAAGAGCAAGGCGATGCCAGGCACGATAACCCACCAGACGAGGGCCGAGCCGCAGCAGATGATGAAGGCATACTTCAAGCCGACGATGTAGCCCATGCCCAGGACGGCAGCTCCCGTGTTGCACTTCAAGACGAGCTTGGCTTTCTCGGCCACCGTGTCGCCCCAAAGCAGGGCGCGGCTCGTGAAGTTCTCGTGCCAAAGGCCGAAGGTGGCAACGGCGAAGTCATAGAGACCGCCCAGCAGACCGGCAATCATCAGGGGCTTGGCCTGTGCGCCGCCCTTCTCGCCGCTCACCAGTACTTGTGTGCCGGCTGTGGCTTCGGGGAAGGGATACTTGCCGTGCATCTCCTTCACGAAGTACTTGCGGAAGGGGATGAGGAACAGTATGCCAAGGATGCCGCCCAGCAGACTTGCAAGGAAGACCTCGAGGAAGTTCACCGTCATCTCGGGGTACTTGGCTTGCAGGATGTAGAGTGCGGGCAGAGTGAAGATGGCTCCGGCCACAATCACACCGCTGCAAGCGCCAATGCTCTGGATGATGACATTCTCGCCCAATGCGTTCTTGCGTCTTGTGGCACTGCTCACGCCCACGGCAATGATGGTGATGGGAATGGCGGCCTCGAAGACCTGGCCGACTTTCAGTCCCAGATAGGCAGCGGCTGCGCTGAAAATGACAGCCATCAGGATGCCCCAGCAGACCGACCACAGGTTGACTTCTCTCGGTGTGCCGCTGGCCGGCATCATAGGTTCGTACGCTTCGCCCTCATGCAGCTCGCGGAAAGCATTCTCGGGCAATGATTTCTTGTATTCCATAGTTCACATTTTATAATTTACGACAAATAATAGGCTTCTAACCATTTCCCTGCAAAAGTACAAAATAATTGTGGATTATGACTCGTGACTTGTGAATTATGAATTGAAAAGTGTGCTTTTTCAGCCATCAAGTCCTGTTAAGTCAAACTTAAAGACCTCCTCTTTGGTCTGTATCTGCTCAAAGAAGGTTATCATATAAATAGGATAATAGGTGTTTTTACCCTTTCTAAGCACATTCTCCTGACAGAACACAAATGCCGATGGGACATCATAATCCTTGTTCCCCATGACATTATTGAGAGCATTGTGCCGTTCATAGTCTTTGCCGGATTTTACTTCTATAGGCAGCACATAGTTGTCATACTCCACCACGAAGTCAAGCTCCCCCTGCTTCTTACTGTTGAAGTAGTATAAGGAATGCATTTCTTTGGCGAAACCATGTGCATAGAGCTCTTGCGCCACAAGATTCTCAAAAACAGCCCCAAAGTTGATATTGGAATCCTTACTGAGCAAGCGCGTTTGGATACTTCCACCATACGTGGCAGCAAGCAATCCGACATCATTCAGAAACAGCTTGAACAGGTTGCGTTGTTTGTTCAGCAGTAACGGTAGTTGCGGTTCTGCCACATTATACGTAGGAATGGCCACGCCGGCATCCCTCAGCCAAAGGAAGCTGTCTTCATATTTGCTAAAGCGAGCCTTTTCGTTAAGCTCTTTAAGAATGAAACGTTTGTTTTTTGCATTCAGTTCCGACGGGATGAGGTCATAAATCTCCTCTATCTGCAACTTATGGTTGGCATCATATTTTGTAATGTCCCGTTTGTAAGTGCGGATTATTCCCCGCTGTTCTTCGTACACTATGCGAAGGTTGTTTGTGTCAAGGTACTTCTGCACAGCGGCAGGCATACCGCCAACAATGAGGTACAGGCGGACAGCTTCGAGCATACGTTTGTGGATGAAATCATCTACTGGAGTCTTGTCGTCAAAGCACTTCCGCAAGTGGTCGATTACATCTGTACCAATACCAATAGCCTCGAAGAACTCCAAAAGGTCAAGAGGATACATTTCTATTTCGTCCATATATCCAACAGGAACGCTATGTAAGTCGTCCAGTTCAACGCCCAACAGAGAACCGCTCATCACATATTGATAGCTACCCTCATCAACGAGGAACTTGATGGCTGTTACGATTTCCTTGCACTCCTGTACTTCGTCGAAGAAAATCAACGTTTTCCCAGGAACCAACGGCTTTTTGGAAAAAGCAGACAGGCGCAGTAGCAAATCTTTTGCGCCTTTCTGTTCACTGAACAGCTCTATAGCATCGGGCTGCTCCACGAAATTTATCTCAACGACATTCTCAAAACAATCCTTACCAGCCTTTCGGACGGCAAAGGTCTTGCCAACCTGTCTCGCACCTGTTACCAACAAGGCGCGTCTGTCGTGGAGTATAAAGTTGCGTATAAGGTCATCAGCTTTGCGTGTAATCATATTGGCTTGACTTTGTGTGTGCAAAGTTATAAAATTTAGCTTATATACAATAGCAAACGAACGAGAAATTACACTTTTCCAGGGTGCTTTTGTCTATATTATTACACTTTTCCAAGGTAAAAACATACAGAATCGCACATTTTTCCAAGATTTGGGCGATGTCTTATAATTATTCTTTGTACTTTTGCACCATGAAAGTGACATTGATACAGATGGACATCGTTTGGGAGAACCCCAAGGCGAACCAAGAGACGGCCGAAAGGCTGATGCGCTCGGCAGAGAAGAGCGACCTCTATGTGCTGCCCGAGATGTGGAACACAGGAGTAACGACAGAGCCGCAAAGGGTAGCCCCCTCCCCCGAGGAGGAGGGGAGTTCTTCTTTGCAATGGTTGCAGCGGATGGCAAACGAACTGGATGCGGCAGTAGCGGGTAGCATGGCAGTAGCCTGCCCCCTCCCCGCTCCCCCTTTGGGGGAGTGCCAATACAGGAATAGGCTATATTTTGTAAAACCCAGTACCTCATCTGGTTCACAAGCACTCCCCCAAAGGAGGAGCGGGGAGGGGGCTGTGTCTTTTTATGATAAGCACCACCTCTTTTCTTACGGCGGTGAGACGGAGCACTACACGCCGGGGGGCGAGTATGTGACCGTCGAGTGGCGTGGCGTGCGCTTTCATCTTAGTATATGCTACGACCTACGCTTCCCCCTTTGGCTGCGCAACAAGGACAACTACGATGTGCTCATCTGTGTGGCATCATGGCCTGCAGTGCGCACCCATGCTTGGAACGTATTGCTCCAAGCAAGAGCAATAGAAAACCAATGCTATGTGCTGGGCGTGAACCGCATTGGCAAAGACCCGTATTGCGAGTACAGCGGCGGCACGGCCATTGTCGATCCCTTCGGCTTCGCCACCTCATGCCCCGACAACGAAGCTTTTGCTTTGACGCAGACCCTCGACCTAAAACGCCTCAAAGCCTTCCGCGACAAGTTCCCCGTCCTCAAGGAACAGGACTCATTATTATAATGACAACGGATTACAGATTGTTGTCTTAACCACAAATGAGGGTGTGCCAATTCATTTTGACACAGCAAAGGTACGAAAAAGTTGTGAAGCAGCAATCAAAAACAGGCTCTGTTTGCTTTTATGTGGCAAAAATTATGTACCTTTGTGAGGAAAAACCTGAAAACATCTCTATCTAACATAAATCCAACCCAGCAATCGGGCAGTAATGTCTCAATCTTCAGCCCCATGTATATATGAAAAAGATTTTCTTACTTTTCCTGCTCTTTGGCGGGTGTTCAATGTTCAATGTCCAATGCTCAATGATTTGGGCCCAGAATCCTTATCTCCCCTTGTGGGAACACTTGCCTGATGGCGAGCCACGTGTCTTCGAAGACCCTGATAATCCAGGGAAGCTGCGTGCCTATATCATCGGTTCGCACGACACCCATTACTCTGAATATTGCGGCAACGATGTCCGCATGTGGTCGGCTCCCGTGGAAGACCTCACACAGTGGCGCGACGAAGGTCCCATCTTTTCACACTTCGTGGATGGACGTTGGGACACGATGTTTGCCCCCGACCTTGTGGAGGTCAAGGACAAAGCGACGGGCAAGAAGACCTACTGGCTCTATCCCCACAGTCGCGGATGGCGCCGCGTGCCGATGGTTTGCAAGGGTGACCGTCCCAATGGACCCTTCACTCCCGTCAACCTCACGCCCGACGGTCGTGCCTGCGTGGATGGCTCGCTGATTGACTTTGACCCCAGCGTCTTTGTGGAGAACATCACGGACAAGAAAGACCCCGACTTTGACAAGGGCTTCCGTGCATACGTTTTCTACGGCTTCCAGCACTCTACGGCCTGCGAGCTTGACCAGAACACGATGTACAGCAAGCGTCCTGGCACGGAGCTGATAGACCCTTTCATCCCAGCCAGCAGCCATGACGGCAGGCTTCTCGACAAGGAAGGCAGCGAGTACAAGGCGCTATATCAGGGACAGAATCCTTTGGACTTCAACTTCTTCGAGGCCAGCAGCATCCGTCAGGTGGGTAACAAATACGTGATGGTCTTCTCCGGTTATAGCGGCAAGGAATACGGCTTGGGCAACACCAACAGCGCCCTCCGCTATGCTTACGGAGACTCGCCTCTCGGTCCTTGGCGTTCAGGCGGTGTGCTGGTGGATAGTCGGGGCGTAGTGCTCAATGAAGACGGCTCCCATCTGATGACCACCAACGCTGCCCACAACACGCACGGCTCGTTGCAGGAGATTAACGGCCAGTGGTACGTCTTCTATCATCGTCCGCCGCGCGGCTTCGCCAATGCCCGTCAGGCAATGGTGGCTCCCGTGAAGATTGAATGGGACAAGAAGCCTGTTGCCAAGGGCGGTCAGGTGCGCATCACCGGCTACGACCCCTTTGCAGCAAACAATGAATGGACGGCGAAGGCCAGCGACGGGAACGAATATACGGGTGCCGAGGTCACCAGCGAGGGCTTCCAAATCTATGGCTTGCCTCCTTATCAGTATTATAGTGCCGGCATTGCTTGTTTCATGGCTGGCCCAGGCAGCAACGAGTGGTTGCAGGACAACCACGATGTCTGGTCGGACCACATGGACTTGGCTGGCATCAAGAACGGCGGTATCATCGGTTACAAGTACTTTGGCTTTGAGGGACTTGCCCAAAGCACCAAGGGACTGCCTGCTTTCGAGGGAACCAAACAGGGCGACAACGCAACTCTCAATCTGCTCCTGACGCCGAGCGGTCGTGGCGCTTTCAGCATTCGTGTGCGTCTAGACAATCCTTGGAAGGGCAAAGAGTTAGGTGTCATTGCCGTTCCTGCCGAGGCAGCGAAGGAGCCTATGACTTGTACTCTCAAGGCGGATGGCGTAGAAGGTCTGACAGGGAAACATGCCGTTTACCTCATCGCTGAGGGGCCTGAAGTAGAGGAGCCTCAGCCACAAGGCAGGCAGTTTGGCCGTCGTCAAGGCCCCCAGCGTCCGCAGGGTCTCTTCGACCTTCACGGAATCGGCTTCTCGAAGGGTGGAGGTATGAAAGTTCCCAAGGTTCCGACGGTCACCATCACAGCCGACGGCAAGCCCCTCAATATCCCTGCAACGCCCATCTACAGCAGCAACACCAACGGCTACACCGAGTGCAACCACTATCAAGTCTATGGCATCTTGAAGTCTAATTCTGCCCTGAAGGCCACCTCGGACAATCCCGAAGTGAAGTTCCAGGTCAGCCCCATCACCGACGGTCGTGCCACCGTCCGTGCCACCTACCAAGGGAAGGAAAAAGTCTTCCTCATCAACTAAATATTTCTCGCTTTAAAAAAGGGCGCCATTTTATGCTACGAAATGGCGCCCTTTCTTACCAGGGAATAGTGCCCCTTCTTATTTTGTCCCTGCCAGATGCCTTGACCGAGGAAAAAGGTAGCAGTTTGTACGAGGTAAAACCTGTTGTGGTTATTGTAGAAATCTTAGTATACTAAGTTACCCCAAGATAGTATACTAAGTTTACCCCAGATAGTATACTAAGTTTTAGGGGGTGCCTATTTGCACTTTTTTCCGTTGTAGTCATTATTTTCCCGACGATTTTATTGCAGTATCAAAATATAGTCGTATCTTTGCACCGCGTTTCGAAAGAGACACGTACTTTTTGCTCAATCTCTCTGCTGAATTGGAACCTCGAAAGAGAATGAAGAGCAAACTGATAATCGTTGAAGCTGTGCTTTAAGCGCAACCTTCGCCATAGATTATCAGAGGCAGTTCCAAGCCTAGCAGAGAGTATGGACGGGTCTGCGCTTTTCTTATACAGAAGGACAAGGCAGTCTCGGGACAAGAAGAAAGAATTCAGGACGCTGACGCATAAATATATTGGGTATGGCTAAAGACGAAAAAAGATGGAAACTAGGTGACCTTGAGAGTTTTCCTTGGACATCGAGAATTTTTAAGGAGAAAGGTTCTACATCTTACAAGCATTTCTACAGCTCGCGCTTCATCTGCATCCGCGAGGAGGACGATGAGCATCCTGGCATCCTATTGAAAGTGCTCGGCAGGACTTCGCCGCACGACATCATGATTGTGGGCGACGAACCATTCTGCAAGGACGAGAGGGACGACCTCCTCAAGGGCAAAGCCTATTCCAGCTACCGCTTCCCGACCGTCGAGCAGCTAACCGAGGCACTTGCTATCGTCCGCGAAAACCCGCAGCTGATGTCTGTCTTCGAGGAAAGTTCGATGCACTTCAACCCCCAATCCACCTTCTGGGTACGCGAAACAGCCCGCAAGCACCTCTTCCAGAAGAAGCCGCAGTTCTATGATGCCAGCACCGGAAACCTTTGTAGCAGCTCCGATGAAACCTTACACTACCGCCTGACGATACTCTATTTCAAAAACGGAAATCTGACGTACTGACACAATGAGCGGATAGCCCCGAAACTCTGTAGGTCTATCCGCTCAAATGTGTTTTATCGTTTATTCTTTCCGAAAAGGTCGGAATGAGTTCCCGTATTCAGTAATACCTTAATTCCGCAGCATTTTAGTTTAACTATCTTTATAAGTTCCTGAGCAACTTTTGGTTGCTCAGGATTTTGCCATGTCAGATTTTTCACTTACCTTAGTGCTGCAATTCAAAACAAGCAAAAGAATCATCAATGACATGGCAAAGGTAAGCATAAAATCTGAAAGAATCACTCCTTTTGGAGGAATATTTCATGTGAGAGAGCTATTTTCCCGTTTTGTGGGTCCTGTTATCGACAAAGTGCTGGGTCTGCGATGCACTTCATACGGCTATCAGTACAGCGAGATTGTGGGTTCGCTGTCAAGCGTCTACTTCTGTGGCGGAGACTGCGTGGAAGACGTGACAAGCCACCTGATGCCCCATCTCTCGCTTCATCCTATTCTTCGCACATGCAGTTCTGACACTATCCTGAGAGGGATTTCAGAGCTGGCCACAGCCAACACGGCCTATGTCTCCGACACGGGAAAGAGCTATGACTTCAATACGGCCCCGAAGCTGAACAGCCTGCTGGTGAAGGTGCTCAAGAACACTGGCCAGCTCGTGGCCGGAGAGTCATACGACCTGGACTTCGACCATCAGTTCATAGAGACGGAGAAGTACGATGCGAAGATGACCTACAAGAAGTTCACTGGCTACAGTCCCGGCGTTGCAGTCATCGGTGACCTCATCGTGGGCATAGAGAACCGCGACGGCAATGCCAACGTGCGCTTCCACCAGCAGGACACGCCCCAGGCATAGCTCTCGAGGATGAGGTCGCCTATTTCCTGAGCCACCCTGCATACTTCACTCATTTTAGCTTTCCTGCCCAAGTATGACAAATGACAGAAGTCTGTTTGTAAATGAGCATTCTGGCATTTTTCTTTGTGAAGTTTGTTGCCACACAAGCAATAATTTTTCACCTTTAACTTTCCACTTTTCACTTTTTTGTTGTACCTTTGCAGCGATTACGAAAAAATACGTTACGAAAAAACACGTAATATGGAGAATCCCTTCAAATTCGGCACTATCGTAGAAGAAGAGTACTTCACTGATAGGGTAAAAGAGGTTGCTTATATAGAGCAGTTTGTAAATAGTGCGAACCATTTGGTGCTGATTAGCCCTCGTCGCTTCGGTAAGAGTAGCGTGGTGGCAAAAGCCGTAAAACAGAGCGGACGCAAATACATCACCGTGAACCTGCAACAAGTGACTTCTGTGGCAGATTTGTCTGCCAAATTGCTAAGAGAATTCTTCAAGGTGCATCCCATGGAGCGGGTAAGGCATCTGATAACTCATTTCCGCGTGATTCCCATGGTATCGACCAATCCCATAACAGGGGCATTGGAAGTCTCGTTTCAGCCAGGAGTTGATGGGGTGGTGCTTATTGAGGATGTGCTGACCTTGATAGAGAAAGCACATTCCGAACAAGACCGTATGATTGTGGTACTTGATGAGTTCCAGGAGATTTGCGACTTGGCTCCGAAATTTGACAAGCAAATGCGCTCCATCATGCAGAATCAAAAACACGTTAACTACATTTTGCTTGGCAGCCAGGAAAGTATGATGACGGACATTTTTGAAAACAAGAAGTCACCGTTTTATCACTTTGGTGAGATGATGCGTCTGGGGAAACTGCCTCGTGAAGACTTTCACCGATACCTGTCTGTGCGTTTGGCTGGATGTTACCCGGAGAGCCATGATGAGTTGTCAGACAGAATCCTGGACTACACAGGTTGCCATCCTTATTATTCTCAACAGTTAGCCGCTAATGTATGGCAAATAGGAGTGCTCCAGCCAGGGACTTCCGACCCATTGCAGATGGCTATCAACCATATTGTTACAACTCATGGATTGGACTATGAGCGTTTGTGGATGAATCTCAAGCGAACAAACAAATGGATTCTCCAGCGTTTGGCGTCAGGCAAGCCATTTCAATCAGGCGAGTATCGCACAAGTACTGTTTATAGTGCACTGAAACGCCTGCAAAAGGATGGCTATGTAATCTATTCTGACCGTTACGAAATGGAGGACCCATTCTTCCGGGAGTGGATACTTGCCAGCAATAGTTAGTCAGCATGAGTGACGGAACAACAAGAAAGGTGCTAGTGAAATAGCGCTGTTGAAGAATAAAAAAAGAATCCCCGCTGCGGTTTTTTCCACAGCGGGGATTTTCCTTGCTTGTCCTTTTGAAATCACAGAAAGCTCTTACTCAATGTACACTTTCTTGGAGGTGCCGTCGGGGTGCCTTTCTATGCAGAGGCCGCGAGGCTTATCCAGGCGTCGGCCTTGCAGGTCGTAATAGGCAGGACCGCCTGCTACGGCCTTTTCCCTGACTTCCCTGATGGCCGTGCCGTCCTGGTCTATGATGAAGATATAGGTATTCAAGCTACGGGCAGGCATCTCGACGGTAACCGTCTTCGTCGGCTCTTCGATGGCAATGGGCGTTTCCTGACAAAGGTTTGCCGTCTCGTTGCCTGTAGATAACAGGTGCGTGCCGCTCGTCACAGGATAGGGCAGCGTGATTTTCAGGTCGTGCGCAGTCTTGGTCGTGTCGATGGCCATGACGATAAGCGAGTCGCCCTTGATGTAGGCCGAGTATTCAAGTGCTGCTCCCTCGCCCGAGGTCTTGTCGCGTGAGGTCGTCAGGCGTGTGGAGCCGGTGACGTGCTTGGAGAAGTGGCTCATGACGTAGGCACGAGGCAGCAGTCTGTTCTTCGTCTTGTTGGCATCGCCATATTTGCTCTCGCCAGTGCTTACAAAGGCCCAGTGGGCGCGCATGTACCAGTAGATGTAGCCCGTGCAGCCGGCCAGCATACACTCGTTCAGCTCCTCGGCGAAGATCAGCTGCTCGTGCCAGTTGGGCAGACGCTCGTCACTCGACGACACGGAATGTTCCGTCATCCACACCTCCTTGCCGTACTTCTCTGCCAGCACAGCCGACTTCTTCATGTACTCCAGCGGCGCATGTCCGTAGAGGTGGCCTGCCACGATGTCGATTTGCTCGCGGCAGGTGGCATCGTTCATCAGCGGGTCGGTATAGTTCTGCGTGAAGCCAAGGCTCTCGCCGCTGATGAGCTTTACGCCCGGGTATGTCTCGCGGTCGAGCTGGTAGGCGTGGTTCTTGACCAGCTTCACCAGTTCCTGCGGGGAGTAGAGACAGCCGGAATAGTTCACCCACCAGTCAGGCTCGTTCTGGATGGACACGGCATCGACTATCACCCCCTTGGTCTTCATCCACTTCAGGAAGGTGTTCAGCCAGGGGAAGAACTTATCGTAGCAGTCCTCGCGCAGCCGGCCTTCCACCGCGTTGTCATCCTCGGTGTTGCCACCCTGTGCCGAGCCGTTGGTCTTGTACTCTCCTGGAGGCGACCAGGGCGTGCCGAAGACGATGCCGCCGCGCTGCTTGACAATCTTGGCCGACGGCAGCGAGCCGTTCCAGTCGTAGGGCGAGTCGTAGTTGCCCCATTCGGGAACGATGACGTCGCCCACGAAGTTAGGCGAGATTTCCATGCGCATGATGTTCAGCCCAATCTTCGACGTAGGGCCATAGAGCAGTTTCACGGGAGCGGTGTCGGTGCCGTAGGGACACATGGCGCCGTCGCAGCAGGCGGCACCGAACCCTGTGATGGTCTGGCGGCGGTTGGCGTTCACTGTGAGGCTAATCGTTGCAGCTTCAGCAGCCGTTACGGTTGCCAGTGCCAGAAGCACCCCAGCCAGTCGGCGGGATGCCGGAGTCTTGGAAGTGAAAAGATGTTTCATAACTTCAGTTAGATAATTGTACTATTGTGACGGGAAAAGCCTCGCTGACCTTGATTGGTCGGCGAGGCTTGGTTTTATGTGCTAAGGGCTGATTAGTACATGTTCACGATGGCTTCGTAAAGCTCCTGCTTGCCGCTGGTTTGAGCGGGTTCGCCAATCTTCTTGCCATACTTGTAAGCCTCCTCGAGGGTCATCTTGCCTTCCTCGAACTTCTTGCCCTGACCCTTGTCGAAGCTTGCATAGCGCTCCTTCAGCATCTTGGGCAGGGGAGACTTCTCGATAATCTCGGCAGCCGAGAGCAGGGCGTGAGCCATAGCATCCATAGCTGCGATGTGAGCAATGAAGATGTCCTCCAGGTCGGTGCTGTTGCGACGGGTCTTGGCGTCGAAGTTGGTGCCACCATCCTTGAAGCCGCCGCCACGGATAATCTGCATCATGGCCTGAGTCAGTTCAAAGTGGTCGATGGGGAACTGGTCGGTATCCCAGCCGTTCTGATAGTCGCCACGGTTGGCATCGATGCTGCCCAGCATACCCTCATCCACAGCACAAGCCAGCTCGTGCTCGAAGGTGTGACCTGCCAGAGTAGCGTGGTTCACCTCGATGTTCACCTTGAAGTCCTTGTCCAGATTGTGTGCCTTCAGGAAGCCGATAACGGTCTCTGTATCGACATCATACTGGTGCTTGCTGGGCTCCATGGGCTTAGGTTCAATCAGGAAGGTGCCCTTGAAGCCCTTGCTGCGAGCATAGTCGCGAGCCATTGTCAGCATGGTAGCCATGTGCTCCTTCTCGCGCTTCATGTCGGTGTTCAGCAGGCTCATATAGCCCTCACGACCGCCCCAGAAGACGTAGTTGGTACCACCCAGCTCGATGGTTGCGTCGATGGCGTTCTTAATCTGAACGATAGCACGAGCCACAACGTCGAAGTCGGGGTTGGTGCTGGCACCGTTCATGTAACGCTTGTGACCGAAGACATTGGCTGTGCCCCAAAGCAGCTTGATGCCAGTCTCGGCCTGCTTCTGCTTCAAGTAAGCAACCACTTCCTTCAGGTTCTTCTCGTAAGTGTCCACGTCAGCAGCCTCAGCAACGAGGTCAACATCGTGGAAGCAATAGTAGTCGATGCCCAGCTTCTGCATAATCTCGAAGCCAGCATCGGCTTTGTCCTTGGCAGCTTTTACGGGGTCTTTGGCTTTGTTCCAGGGGAACGTCTTTGTGCCACCGCCGAACTGGTCAGCGCCTTCTGCACATAGGGTGTGCCACCAGCACATGGCAAACTTGAACCACTCACTCATCTTCTTGCCCATGACTACGCGGTCCTTGTCGTAATAGCGATAAGCCAGGGGGTTCTTACTCTCCACACCCTCAAACTTGATGGCGGGAATCTCAGGAAAATACTGTTTCATGTATTAAAGGTTATTGGTTATGGGTTATTGGTTATAGGTTATTGATTGTTGGGTTTAAGGCAGGAAAGTGAGCCAGCGCTCGTAAGCTTCGCGATAGGCGGCCTGGTTCTTGAGGTCTGGCTCGATGACTTGCAGCTTCTTCAGGGCTGCGAAGGCTTCGTTGTGGTCGGCATAGATGCCTGCTCCCATACCAGCACCACGAGCTGCACCAACGCTGCCGTCGGTATCGCAAAGCTCGATGGTGGCGCCTGTAACGCCAGCCAGTGTGTTGCGGAAGATAGGGCTGAGGAACATATTGGCCTTGCCGGCACGGATGGTCTTGAGGTTCATACCCATCTGCTGCATGACCTCCATGCCATAGGCGAAGCTGAAGACGATACCTTCCTGCGCGGCACGAAGGAGGTGAGCCTGCGTGTGGGTATTGAAGTTGATGCCGTGAATGCTGGCACCCACTTCCTTGTCGCAAAGAACACGCTCGGCACCGTTGCCGAAGGGCAGGATAGAGAGGCCATCGGCACCAATGGGAGCCTGAGCTGCCAAGTCGTTCATCTCGGCATAGCCAATACCCGTGGGAGCAGCATTGCGGCGCATCCACGAATTCAGAATACCTGTGCCGTTAATGCACAAGAGTACGCCAAGTCGGGTGTTTGCACCATGATTAACGTGGGCAAAGGTATTGACACGGCTCTGTGGGTCGTATGCCACATTGCCCAGCACACCATATACTACGCCCGAGGTGCCTGCTGTGGTAGCGGCCTCGCCTGGCTCAAAAACATTCAGCGAAAGGGCATTGTTGGGTTGGTCGCCAGCACGATAGGTGATGGGTGTGCCCTCAGCAAGACCCAGCTCGGCAGCAGCGGCGGCATTGACCTCGCCCTGAACGCCAAAGGTCGGAACGAGGTCTGAGAGCATCTCGGCAGGGATACCGTAGTAATCCAGCAGGAACTGGGCGGGACGCTCTTCCCTGAAGTCCCACATCATGCCCTCCGACAAACCGCTGACGGTAGTGGCTGGAGTGCCGGACAGACGGCAGGCAATGTAGTCGCCTGGCAGCATCACCTTATATATTTTATTGAAGGTGTCGGGTTCGTTCTCGCGAACCCAAGCCAGTTTCGATGCTGTGAAGTTACCGGGCGAGTTGAGCAGATGGCTCAGACACTTCTCGCTGCCCAAGTCCTGGAAAGCCTTTTGGCCGTAAGGAACGGCACGCGAATCGCACCAGATAATGGAATCGCGCAGAGGCTTCAAGTCCTTGTCCACACAAACCAGGCCGTGCATCTGGTAAGAGATGCCAATGGCCTTCACCTCTTCCTTTGCGGCTCTGCTGGCAGCCATAATGTCGGCTGTAGCAGCCTTCAGATATTGCCACCAAGCCTCGGGAGCTTGTTCTGCCCAACCGGCACGGACAGCTTTGATGGGCGCTTCTGTCTTAGGATAGAAGGCTGATGCCACACAGGCTCCACTCTCGACATCTACCAAAGAAGCCTTCACGCTGGAACTGCCAACATCGTAGCCTAAAAGATAGTTTCTGTTCATGATATTATTTATTTTTCATTCTTTCATTCTTTTTCATTTCCTGCTCTTCCACAACGCCGTCATATCCTCCAAGGTCTTGCCCTTGGTCTCAGGAACCAGTTTCCATACAAACAGGGCTGCCAGCAGGCAGAGGATGCCGTAGAGACCATAGGTGAACCAATGGCCGAAGTCATCGCCCTCCGTCAGGTGCATATTGAACATAGGCACGAAACTGCTGGAAACGATGAAGTTGAATATCCACTGGAAAGCTACAGCTATAGCAACAGCACCACTGCGGATGGTGTTGGGGAAAATCTCGGCAATGAGCACCCAACAGATTGGACCCCACGAGAACATGAAACAGGCTGCATAGAGCAAGAGGCTGACACAGGTAATCATCTCCAGTCCTTCGTGGCCGAAAGTGGCTGCAACGCCCATGGCACCAATAGCCATACCAATTGAGCCAGAGATAAGGAGCGGTTTGCGGCCCCATTTTTCTACTGTGAAAATGGCTACCAGCGTAAACATGATGTTGATGAATCCCATGATGACGGTAATCATCATCGGGTCTTGCATACCCATATCGCCGAAGGTGCGAGGAGCGTAATACAGAACGGCATTGATACCGACAGCTTGTTGGAATACGCTGAGCATGATGCCTACGAAGATACACATCCAGCCATAGGTCATCAGCTTCTCGGTCTTCACCACCATTGATTCCTTGATTTCCGGCAGGATGATGGCTGCCTTGCTGCTGCCGTTTATCTTGGAGAGGACGTGCATGGCCTCATTGTCCTTGCCTACGGAAACAAGGTAGCGAGGTGTTTCAGGGACGAAGCAGATGAGCAGAGCGAAGAGTCCTGCGGGTACAGCCTCGCTTCCGAACATATAGCGCCAACCTGTTGTGACAGTCCATTGTGCTGCGGGATTGATGGCTGCAATGCCTTTCCCCATCTCCTCCACCAAAGGCTGAATGTGGTCGCCCAGGATGAAGAAGTTCACAAAATAGACCACCAACTGGCCAAAGATAATGGCGAACTGGTTCCACGACACAAGCATACCTCTTATCTTATAGGGTGCCACCTCGCCAATATACATCGGGCAGATGGCCGAAGCCAAACCTACACCCACACCGCCAATGATGCGGTAGATGTTGAACATGATAAGCAGCGAGAAGGTTGGCTCTCCGTATTTGAATAACATAAATTCGGGATTCATCGAACCCAGAGCTGAAATGAAGAACAGCAAGCCTGCAATGACGAGCGAGCGCTTGCGCCCCAGACGGGAAGCCAGATAGCCAGACAGAAACGAGCCGATGATGCAGCCTATCAGAGCCGAGGCAGATGTGAAGCCGTGCCAAATGTCGGAATACTGGAAATCTTTTGCTTCCATGAAGAAAGCTTGAAGGCCCTTCTCGGCTCCAGAGATGACGGCGGTATCATAACCAAAAAGTAGGCCGCCCAGAACGGCGACAAGAACGATGGAAAACAAGTAGGCTTTACTGCCCGATTGCTGGGTTGGATTCATGTTAGATAGAGATGTTTTTAGGTTTTTCCCTACAAAGGTACATAATTTTTGCCATACAAAAGCAAATAGAGTGTGTTTTTATATGCTAATAAGCAAAAAGCCCGAATTTCTTCGGGCTTTGCGCGCTTCAGGATGGGCTTGAACCAACGACCCCATGATTAACAGTCATGTGCTCTAACCAACTGAGCTACTGAAGCAGGGTTGCAACCGAGGAAACTCTTTGCGCTTCAGGATGGGCTTGAACCAACGACCCCATGATTAACAGTCATGTGCTCTAACCAACTGAGCTACTGAAGCAGGTTTTACAGAGTTTTCCTCTCAATTGCGGCGCAAAGGTACGACAAATAATTCAAAGTTCAAAATCCATAATTCAAAATTATAGGGAAAAGGTGAATTTTTTTTGCTTATGTGCGCTTTTTTCTCCTTTTTGCCTCCTTTTCCCCTAATCTTTAATCCTTAATCCTTATTCTTTAATCTTTTTATCGTATCTTTGCAGAAAATTTCTTGGGAAATGGAGAAGATAATAGGGATAGGCAATGCGCTGGTGGATATTTTGGTGCGTTTAGAGGATGAAAGTCTTCTTGCGCAGATGCAGTTGCCCAAGGGTGGCATGACGCTGGTCAGCGAGGCGCAGCAGAAGCGGTTGCGGGCCTGTATGGATGGTTTGCAGGTGGAGCAGGCAACGGGCGGCAGTGCAGGCAATGCGATGCTTGCCTTGGCCCGTCTGGGCGGCAAAGCTGGTTTCGTGGGCAAGACAGGTCACGACGCCTTGGGCAGGTTCTATGCTGAGAACTGCAAGGCTGTCGGCATAGAAGCCCGTCTGCTGCAGTGCGACTTGCCTACAGGCGTTGCCAACACATTCATTACGCCCGATGGCGAGCGCACCTTCGGCACCTATCTTGGCGCTGCTGCAACCTTACAGGCCAGCGACATCACGCCTCAGCTCTTCGAGGGTGTCGGTATGGCGCATATCGAGGGCTATCTGGTGCAGAACCACGAGCTGATGGAGGCCATTTGCCAGACGGCAATGGAGATGAGCGTGCAGCTCAGCCTCGACCTGGCGAGCTACAATGTGGTGGCTGCCGACCTCCCGTTCTTCCGCCATCTGGTACAGGACTACATCGACATCGTCTTTGCCAACGAAGAGGAGGCGGCGGCTTTCACGGGCAAGGCAGATCCAACGGAGGCGTTGCGGGCGATAGCCGCCTACAAATGCCTGGCCGTCGTGAAGCTTGGCAGCAAAGGCTCCAGTGCAAGGCTTGGGGACGAAGAAGTCTTTGTCGAAGCAAGGAAGATGCCTGTGGTCGATACCACTGCAGCGGGCGATTTCTTCGCCGGAGGCTTCCTGTATGCCTTGAACAGAGGCGATTCTCTGCGGGATTGCCTGCGACTTGGCACACTTCTGGCAGGACATGTCATCGGAGTGGTTGGCACACGACTGCCGGAAGAAGAGTGGAACAGCCTCACCCTAACCCTCTCCAAGGAGAGGGGACTCAAATAGTAAATGGTAAATGATTAAATGGTAAATGAAAAAGGCCATATTTATATATATAATGTGTCTGCTGCCGCTCTCCTTGGCAGCGCAGAAGAAGGAGAACGCCAATTCCGCCATCAGTAGGAATCTGGAGCTCTTCAACGACATCTACAAGCAGCTCGACCTCTTCTATGTGGATTCGCTCAATGCCGACACGGTGATAGGGTGGGGCATCCGCTCCATGTTGCAGCAGGTGGATCCCTTCACCGACTACTTCCCCGACGACGACGAGGAACTGCGCCAGATGGCGACGGGCAAGTATGCCGGCATAGGCAGCATCATCCGCTACCATAGGAAGGAGCAGCGGGCCGTCATTGCCGAACCCTACGAAGGCACGCCCAGTCAGCTGGCCGGCATCCAGGCGGGCGACGTCATCCTCACTATCGACGGCAAGGACGTGCGAGGGATGCTGACGCCCAAGGTGAGCAGTATGCTCAGGGGCGAAGCTGGCACGACATTCGAGCTGAAAGTGCGCAGAGGTCAGGAGGAAAAGTCGTTCCTCATCACCCGCGAGACGATTCAGCTGCCGCAGGTGCCTTACTATGGAATGCTCGGCGACGGAGAGACGGGTTACATCTTCCTGACAGGCTTCACAGAGGGGGCTTGCCGCGAGGTGCGCCAGGCTCTGGACGAAGTGCGCAGCCAGGGAGCCAGGCGTCTTGTCTTCGACCTCCGGGGAAATCCCGGTGGTGCGGTCAACGAGGCGGTCGATATAGCCAACCTCTTTCTGCCGAAGGGCAAAAAGGTGGTTTATACGAAGGGCAAGATGACGCGCACGAACCGCGAGTACTACACAGCCACAGAGCCTGTCGATAGCCTCATGCCCGTTGTCGTGCTCGTGGATGGCGGTTCGGCTTCTGCCTCGGAAATCGTCTCGGGAGCCTTGCAGGACTTCGACCGCGCCGTCATCATGGGAACACGCACCTACGGCAAGGGACTTGTGCAGATGATGCGCGAGGTGCCCTATCACGGCACGCTCAAACTGACCACCAGCCGCTACTACATCCCCAGCGGTCGCTGCATACAGGCCTACGACTACCGCCACCTGAATGCCGACGGTTCGGCAGGCACGGTGCCCGACAGCCTGACGAAGGTCTTCCATACGGCAGGAGGCCGCGAGGTGCGCGACGGCGGTGGCATCAAGCCCGATATAGAGGTGAAGCCCGACAGCCTGCCCACCATCGTCTCTGAGCTGGTGAACAGCGACGAGTTCTTCGACTACGTCACGCACTTCTGCCACACGCATCCCTCGATTCCCCCTGTCGGCGAGTTCAAGTTGAGCGATGAGGACTATGCAGCCTTTGCCGACAGCATCGGACGGAGTGGCTTCGAGGCCGGGAAACCGGCAAAGGAACTGCTCAAGGTGCTGCGCGACGTCATCAAGCGCGAGGGCTATCTGGAGGCGGCGCAGGCGGAGCTGAATGCCTTGGAGGGCAAGCTGACCTACGATGTCCGTGCCGACCTCTTGCGCTTCCGAAAGGAGATGGAGCCCTATCTGTGCGACGAAATCGTGCATCGCTACTACTACCAGAAAGGCGGCGTGCAGCAGCAGCTCATCGGAGACCCCTGCATCGAGCGGGCATTGCAGGTGCTTGGCAGTGAAGAATACAAGAAAGTTCTAACGAACAATTCAAAATGAGTAAATTCAAAATTCAAAAGGCGCTTGGGCTCCTGCTCTGCTTCCAATTTTCAATTTTCAACATTCAATTTGCCCGTGCGCAGGTCGATTCCTTGCAGCAGGACAGCATCGTCCGTGTGCTTGCCATCGGCAACAGCTTCTCGCAGGATGCCGTGGAGCAGTATCTATGGGAATTGGCGCAGGAGGCGGGCGTGAAGATGATTATCGGCAATGCCTACCGTGGCGGGCAGGGCTTCCAGTCGCATTGGATTGATGTCACCGAGGCCAACAACACCTTCGAGTACCGCAAGGTGCAGGACGGCCGCCGCACCAACAGACCCCACTCCGCCCTGGCCGACATCATCACCGACGAACCCTGGCAGTACATCACCTTTCAGCAGGTGAGCCAGGAGTCGGGTCTCACCACGACCTTCGAGCCTTACCTGTCCGAACTCATCGGATATACGCAGAGCCTGCAGACGAATCCCAACGCCATCTACGGCTACCACCAGACTTGGGCCTATTCCCACGACAGCACGCATGGCGGCTTCGCCAACTATGGCAACCGCCAGGAGGTGATGTACGACAGCATCTGCCAGGCGGTGCAATACGCCACGGCCATGCATCCGGAACTGAGTTTCGTGGTGCCAAGCGGAACTGCCATTCAGAATGCCCGCACCACCTACCTGGGCGACAACATGAACCGCGACGGCTACCATCTGGACCTGAAGATGGGACGCTACACGGCAGCCTGCGTCTGGTTGGAAACCATTACCGGCATCTCGCCAGTGGGTTTCAGCTACCGTCCCGAGGGCGTGGACTTCGTGACGGCCCACACCTGCCAAGTGGCAGCGCACGAGGCGGTGGCACGCCCCTTTGAACGTACCGTGCTCGAAGGGGAGGGCTTCCCTGTCGTCAACGACATTGTGCCGACAGGACTGGTGAAGCTCAACTTCGGAGCCGACAGCACGACCGACCCCGCTTGGAATGACATTACGCCTGCCTTGCGCACGCACACCAGCATCATCGACAGCAACATGAACCCCACGGGCATCCTCGTGACCTTCACCGGCGACTTCGGCGGCTCGAACAAGGGCGGAGCTGCCTATACGACAACCAAGATGCTCATGCCTGCCGACGTGTCTCAGTCGTCGCTCTGGGGCTACGCGGCAGGCAAGTTCGGCGGGGCGGCGGGACCTCGGCAGAGCGCCACGCTGCGACTGAGCCACCTCAACCCCGAACTGACCTACGACTTCACCTTCTTTTCCTCGCGTGACAACTGCCAGGACTTCCGCCAGACAAGCTTCATCCTTCAAGGCGAGGAAACAAAGGCCGCTGCCATCCAGTCCGCCAACAATTTCAAGGATACGGCTGTCATAAAGGGCGTCCGCCCCACAGCAGACGGACAGGTGACGCTCACCGTCATGCCCGGCTCCTACAACAACAGCCCCAACCTCTTCTACTACCTCAATGCAGTGACAATAAAAAGCAAAAAATAACTCCCACAACAATAAAGTATGCAACAACAGAAGCAAATCCAGATTCAGTTCCGCTTGATGGACGTCAAGCAGTTGCAGTTCGTCAACCTTGCCAGCGAATGGCCCGAGGGCGAGATGCAGATTAACAACCAGTTGCAGTTCAACTGCGAAACCGACAAGCGTGTCGTGCGCTGCAATGCCAACTTCGAGTATAAGAAGAACGACATCACGCAGCTCATCCTCGGCGTGCAGACGGTCTTCGAGTTCACCCGCGACAGCTGGAGCTCGCTCTACCAGCTCAACGAAGACCAGTGGGTGCTGCCCGCAGGACTCGTTCAGCACATGGCGGACATCACCATCGGCTCTGCACGCGGCATCATGGCGGTGCGCAGCGAAGAGGCTGGCATCCCAAAGCAGATTCTGCCGCTCGTCAACCCCGGCCAGATGCTCCGCAACAACATCGCCTTCAAGCGTGTTCCCCAGCAGCAGCCCACAGCCAATGCCATCCCCTTGGACGGCACCCTCGGCACAGCCTGACCCTCTCCCCGTTTTATGAGGCAGTTCCTGAAGAATTGGACCCTGCCCGTGGCAATCGTGGTGGGGAGTGTGTTGTACCTGCTCTTCGCATACGTGCCGCCATTGGAACCTGCTGCACAGGTGCTGGGACCAGTTTGCGAGACCATCCTTCCCCTATCGGTCTTTGCCACGCTCTTCGTCACGTTTTCCAAGGTTGACTTCCACCTCATGCGCCTGTGCCGCTGGCACTTGGCGATTGTCTTCCTGCAACTGGTGCTTGTTGGGCTGACGGTTGCCGCCATCCTTGCATTGGAAGATGCCGGAGCCGGTCAGTCGGTGAAGTGGATGCTCGAGGCGGTGCTTGTCTGCATCATTGCGCCCTGTGCCACGGCAGCTCCTGTCGTAACGGCCAAGCTGGGCGGCGACATCACCCAGATGACCACCTTCACCCTGCTTTCCTCCCTGGTTGGCGCAGTGCTCATTCCAGCAGTCTTCCCCTTGCTGGAACCTGCCACGGGTGCCACCTTCCTGTCGGCCTTCCTTGTCATCTTGCGCAAGATGGCCGTCATCCTTGTCCTGCCACTTGCGATGGGCTACATCGTGCGTCATTGGGTGGAGCCTGTGCGTCGCTACATCGCGTCGCGTTCCGACCTTGGCTTCTATTGTTGGGGTTTCTCCCTCTCCATCACGGCAGGCGTGACGCTGCGCAACATCCTGCAATCCGACTCTGGCTCGATGGTGCTCCTATACATTGCTTTGCTGACGCTGCTGACCTCCATCTTCCAGTACGTTGTCGGGAACATAATCGGAAGTCATTATCGTGTGAAGTGTTGTGCTGTTCAGGGAATGTTCCAGAAGAACACGGCTCTGGCTATCTGGGTAGCGTGGCTGTATCTGAGTCCGCTTTCCAGCGTCGGTGCAGGCTGCTATGTCCTTTGGCAAAACCTGATAAACTCCTACGAACTCTGGCAACACCGCCGGAAGAACGTATAAACACAAATCAAAGTAAAACGCTTTTCAACAGGGAACAAACTCTCGAGAAACACGAAATGAACCTCCCCACAACACGGCATAAAAGTCTTTTAGGCTCGTTATATAATTATTTTCAAGGCGTGAAAATATATTATCAAGCTTTGAAAATATATTATCAAGCCTTGAAAATAGATTTTCAAAGCTTGAAAATAATTAGTGAACACGTTATATGAAGTTTTATGGCACGCTCTGTGAGGTTTTACAGCACGCTTTCCCCGATTACTCAGCTGCATTGGCTTCCAGCCACATCATAATTTGAAAAACATCGAATGACCGATTTACGATTTAAACATAACCTATTGAAATATGAAAACACGTTTCCTTTTCAACAGCCTTGACAACCTACGTGGGCTGACACTGATTTCAACATTGTTACTGGGCATGGAGGCAAAGGCTCAGTCCTGCCTGCTTCATTACGACAAACCCGCCACCTTCTTTGAAGAGGCCCTGCCCATCGGCAACGGCACACAGGGTGCCATGGTGTATGGCGGTATGGACGAAGAGCGCATTTCGCTGAACGACATCACGCTGTGGACGGGCGAACCCGACCGTGAAGTCTATTCGCCCGATGCCCACAAAGCTATTCAGGGCATCCGCGAAGCACTTTTCAATGAGGACTACCGCCGAGCCGACGAACTGCAAAAGGCCGTTCAGGGGCACTACACCCAGAACTATCAGCCATTGGGCACACTGACCATCCGCAACACGACAGCGACAGATACCAACCTCCTTGCTGACTATTCGCGGACACTCGACATCAGCAAAGCCATCGCCACGGTTCAGACAGCCAGTCAGTTGCGCGAGTATTTTGCCTCGGCCCCCGACTCCGTCATCGTCATCCACCTACAAGCCCTTGGCGGCAGCAAGCTGAACCAGCGGTTCGGCTACCACTGCCAGTTGGCCAACCAGCAGCGGGCAAACGTGAGCAGGGAGAACGTGGCCGAAATGACCATTGACGGCTATGCAGCCTGGACCAGCAAGCCCAACTATGTAGGCGGCGGCAACAGTTTCCAATACGACAGCAACCGAAGCATCCACTTCCGCACCTTTATCCGTGTGCTGAACAAGGACGGACAGGTAAAAGTGGCGAACAACGACGAACTGCAACTGACGGACTGCACCGAGGCCATCGTCCTGATTGCCAACGTGACCAGTTTCAACGGCAACGACAAAGACCCCGTAAAGGAGGGACGCAACTACAAGGCTCTGGTACGCAACCGCATCGACCAGGCCGTGGGCAAGGCATACGACGAACTGCGGCAACGACATGAGGCAGACTACACGCCTTTCTTCAACCGGGTCAGCATTGATTTCGGCACGACCGACCCCGCCATTCAGGCAAAGACGACGGAAGAGCAACTGCTGGACTATACGGTGAAGCAGGAAAGCAACCCCGACCTGGAGGAACTCTACTTCAACTACGGGCGCTACCTGCTGATTTCCTGCTCGCGCACTTCAGGCGTTCCAGCCAACCTGCAAGGACTGTGGAACGAGAAAATCCTGCCACCATGGTCGTGCAACTACACCTGCAACATCAACGTGGAAGAGAACTACTGGCCTGCCGAGACAGGCAACCTGGGCGAAATGCACCAGGCTTTGCTGGGCTTCATACGCAAACTGCCCGTGACCGGCACGGCGACGGCCAAGGCATACTACGGTGTACAAGAGGGCTGGTGTCTGGCCCACAACAGCGACATCTGGGGTATGACCTGTCCCGTGGGCGAGCATGGAGGCGACCCCTCATGGGCAAACTGGAACACGGGTGGCGCATGGATTAGCACCCACCTGTGGGAACACTATACGTTCTGCATGGACAAGGACTACCTGCGCGAGGTCTATCCCGTGCTGAAGGGTGCCGCCGACTTCTGCCTGGGCTGGCTCGTGGAAAAGGACGGCTACCTGCTGACGGCTCCGGCCACTTCGCCTGAGAACATCTACAGAACCCCCGACGGCTATGACGGTCGCACGGTGTATGGCGGATTTGCCGACATCGCCATGATTAAGGAATGCCTGATTGACACCCGCGATGCCGCACTGGTACTGGGCGAGCCGAAGGAATACATCGACCGCCTGAACAAGACCATTGCCAAGCTGTTGCCATACCGCATCGGCAAGAACGGCAATTTGCAGGAGTGGTATCACGACTGGGCCGACCAAGACCCACACCACCGCCACCAGTCACACTTGTTCGGACTTTATCCCGGCCACCACATCACCGTGGCTGCCACGCCCGACCTGGCTGCTGCCTGCAAGCGGACGCTGGAGATAAAAGGCGACAGGACAACAGGCTGGAGTACAGGCTGGCGTGTGAACCTGCAAGCCCGTCTGCATGAGGCGGAAGCTGCCTACCACATCTACCGCGTGTTGCTCAACTATATCTCCCCCGACGAATACCAAGGCCCGGGACAACGCAGGGGTGGAGGCACCTATCCGAACCTGCTCGACGCACACTCACCTTTCCAGATTGACGGAAACTTCGGTGGTTGCGCCGGTGTGATGGAAATGCTGATGCAGAGCAGACTCACGGATTTCTCAACCTCCAAGAACCTTACAGCCCGCATCGAGCTGTTGCCCGCCCTGCCAAAAGCCTGGGCTGCAAGTGGAAGCATCAAGGGCATCCGCGCACGTGGCGGCTACGAACTGGATTTCGCTTGGAAGAGCGGAAAAATCACATCGCTGACCATTCACGACAAACGTCCGGCCAACTCCCCGACAGGAAAGCTGGTCATCACCCAAGGCAGCAAGCAGTGGAAGGTCACGACAAAGGCCGGACAGAGCAAAAACCTATAATTGTGAATAACTCAACTTCGCAAGTTAAATAGAAAGGAATAGAAGGGAAGTTAAAAGGGTTTGTGATAAATAATGTGAAAACATTGCAAAAACACAGAGTTTGTTAATCTTGTTTTATAGAAAATACCTAAATTTGCAAACCAAACTTAATAAAACCACATGATTCTTGTTAAATACGATTTATATGAGTATTAGTAAAGATGTCATAAAGCAGTGCCTGATTAGTAAGCAGCGTGAGGTGGATGAGGCAGTGATTGTGCCCCGTCCCATAGACTTTGAAGAGAATGGTAATTATGTGATAGTTGGCGTGAGACATGCGGGAAAGTCGTACCTGCTGTATCAGCGCGTGCGTCAGCTACAGGCTGCGGGAAAGGGATGGGACGAGATTCTGTTTGTGGACTTTGAGGATGAACGTCTGGCGGAATTCCAGACAGAAGACTTCAACAGTCTGCTGGAAGCCCATCTGGAACTGTATGGCAAGAAGCCGGTGGTGTTTCTGGACGAGGTGCAGAACATTCCGCACTGGGATAAGTTTGTGCGGAGACTAACAGATGCTAAATACAGGGTGTATGTGACTGGCAGCAATGCGAAGATGCTGAGCAAGGAGGTGGCAACTACGTTGGGTGGACGGTTCTTTATCCTTGATGCGTATCCATATTCGTTCAAAGAGTATCTGGCAGCGCAGCAGGTGGAACTGAAAGAGCATTGGGAGTATGACACTATCCAGAGAAGTGAGGTGAAGCGGCATCTGAATGAATACTTCTATTATGGTGGTCTGCCAGAGATTATGTCGTTTAAGAATAAGCGCGCCATGCTTTCAAGTCTTTACCAGAAAATTTACCTGGGCGATATCTGTGCACGAAATAACATCAAAAATGACCGCGTGATGAACATTCTAATCAAGAAAATGGCAGAGAGTGTGAAGCAGCCTCTTTCGTTTAACCGCTTAAGGAATGTGATTGTATCTACGGGATCGGCTCTCAGTGTCCCAACGACGATTGACTATGCAGGATATGCAGCTGATAGTTGGCTAATACTGCCCATGGAGAACGAGGTGGGGAAGTTGACGGAGAAGGAGACGCAGAAGAAATACTACTTCGTTGACAACGGGTTGTTGAACCTGTTCTTGATGAATTCGGAGACTTCGCTGTTAGAGAACATGGTGGCGGTGGAACTATTCAGACGATACGGCAAGGATAATGTGTATTATCTGAATGCTGATAAGGAGATAGACTTTTTAGTGCCTGACGAGAAGCTGGCCATACAGGTATCCTACAGCATCAAGGAAGTGGCCACTTACAACAGGGAGGTGCCGCCACTGGTGAAGTATGCCAAGGCGCACGAGGACTGGAAGTGCCTGCTGATTACTTATGATGAGGAAGGCATGGAGGAAGGAATACCCGTGGTGCCGGTATGGAAGTGGCTGATGGAAGGGTGATTTCGGGGAGCTGCGGACGCAAAATTATCTTACACAATGTTTTCTCACACAGAAATCACTGAAAGGCGTATCGATGTTTCGCAGGGAAGCCCAGAGAACTTCTTTCCGTGGTTTTCGTGTGAAATGAAAACACATCATAACTTGAAAAACATCAAATCACCGATTTGGGGTTAGGATCAATAGGACGAATTTTGTTCCACCAGTTTCGGAATCAGGAGGGAAGTGCTAAAAGGCGAAGACAAAAAGAGCACCCGCAGGTGAATGCAGGTGCTCTTTTTTGTATTGTGCCGCCGCTCGTACAGAGGGTGGTATTTGCTGCTTAATCCCCCATCTCAATCTCTATGATTTCCTTGAAGTTCTGCCAATCATAAGCTGTTTGATATGCAGCTTTATATCCGACGGGAACATATAAAGTTGTATTGCTCTGATTGCTGAAAGCATAAGAATAAATTGTTGGAGGTGTTGTCGCTTTTACTGTGACGGAGGTTAGGCTGCTGCAATTATAGAAGGCTTCGCTGCCGATGCTTGTCACGCTGCTTGGGATTGTAATGGAAGTCAGACCACAGCAACCATAGAAGCCCCCGTTGCCGATGCTTATTACGCTGTTGGGTATTGTGACAGAGGTCAGGTTGGTGCAACCAGAAAAGACATGATTGCCGATGCTTGTCACCTCCTTACCAATCACATACGTCTTAACTTGTTCACCAAATATTGATTTTATTGAGTTGTAGTTGTTTTGTGGTGTAGAAACGAAGGAATTACTTTCCAAAGTCACAGAGATCAGGTTGGTGCATTTAGAGAATGTATTGCTGCCTATGCTCGTCACACTATTTGGTATGGTGATGGAGGTTAGGCTTGTGCAGCCATAGTATTTGCAAGTCATTTTATATCAACAACTTGCATATTAAATGGTAGAAAAGTGATTACATAGATTCTATGGGTTTAAGAAAAGATGAATTTTTAACGTATTTAACTTTTGCAAACCACAAAAATTGTATGTATGTGCAATATTTTGCAAAACTTGACTACTAATCATCTTTGAGTT
>JAFXVN010000038.1 GCA_017524545.1 Bacteroidaceae bacterium | reverse complement strand
CCTCGTTCTGCCGAATCCTCCTGCCCCGCGAACAGCGCGAATACTACAACGACCGCATCAATTTCAAGAACGAAAGCGACCTGAACCTCGGCCTGACCAGCTTCGCCCTCATCAACCTCGACGAGTTCGACAAGATAACCCGGCGCCAGCAAATTGTGCTGAAGTACCTCGTATCCACCTTCGACCTCAAGTACCGTCCCCCTTACGGCAAAGCCTATTCCAGCCACCGCCGCTACGCCTCGTTCATCGGCACGACAAACGAAAGCACGCCCCTGACCGACCCCAGCGGCAGCCGCCGCTTCATCTGCGTGACGGTGGAGGGCGACATAGACTTCAACACGCCCGTCGAGTACGAGCAGCTCTATGCCCAGTTGGAGTACGAAGTCTCGGAGGAGAAGCTTCGCTATTACCTCACCCGCGAGGAGGAGCAAGCCCTGATGGAGCACAACCTGCAATACCAGCGCCTCTCGCAACTGGGCGAGCAGCTGTTGGCGCTCTTCGAGAAGCCCGAGGGCACCTCAAGGACCAATCCCGAAGGCGGCAAGTGGATGTCGCTGAAGGAAATCTCAGCCCGTCTGAAGGAAGTGTATAAGGCTGCCTATCAGGAGGATGAGCGCAGTTACGTCAAGATAGGTCATTTCCTGAACCGCCCTGAATACAAATTCGAAAGCAACAGGAAAGCCACCGGCATGGTCTATTGGGTGAAGGAGCGGTAAGTTCGTTCTGCTCCGCTGGCAACACATGTCACGTAATCACCAAGATGTGCGGTCGGCATCTCTGTCGAAAGACTCGATGAAGCGGTTGTGAATATTCTGCACGATGTCGTCGAACTCCTTGGGCAAGACGACGTTTTTGCAGTCGATGGCATGATAGAACAGCGGGGCAATCTCTTCTTCCGTGAACCCGGCAATGCCGCAGCCAATCTTCGTTACAAAGAATTTATACTCAGGATGTTGCTTTGCAAACCTGATGAACTCATCGACGTATGGCTTGATGGTTTCCACTCCGCCTTGCATGGTAGGAATGCCATAGCTCTGCCCTTGCAGGCCAACGCCCTGCCCCCATACCGCACCGAACTTGCGATAAGCCAACAGAGCAGCCCCGCCTCCATGCGCCCCGGCAAGATTACTGCCAAACACAAATATCTCATTCTTCTTCAGCTCCGAAATCCATTCGGGTGTATATTCTCTTTCGTCCATAGCTATTTTTAACTTTTCCGACTCATTTATTCGTTCATAATCTTTCTCAATCAAGGCAACGACCTTGCGATATGCCCTTTTGTGCATCTTGATGCAGAAGTAGATGAGAACGAGGACGGCGATGGCTCCGACATATTCGTTGACCATGCCGCTCATGGCAAGGGCATCATAGATGCCATGTGCCAAGACAGGAACCAGCAGGATGTAAGCTGCTGTTTTCGGGGAATGGTCAACAAAATGATAGACCGAATAGAAATATCCCATCAGCACAGCAAAGGCATAGTGTCCCGGAACTGCCAGCAGAGAGCGGCCAATGGCAACGGGGAACCAATTGTCTGCGCCAAAGAGGTAGAAGATGTTCTCAATGGCTGCGAAGCCAAGACCTACGCAGACGGCATAGACGATTCCATCGAAATGCTCGTCGAAGAATGGGTTCTTGCGGAGCAAAAGCCAAAGAGCCAGCAGTTTCGCGACCTCTTCTGGCAACGCTGCCACGAAAAATGCCATTGCGGTAGTACCAAAGAGCGTTGACGGTGCTCCTCCTCCAAACAACGCGGTTTTTATTCCCATTTCTATGAAAGCGACGGGAATACATATCGCCACGCCCCATAGGAAAGCTTTTACCAACCATGATGTCGGTTCCTTCTGCGGGTCTTTTTTCCAGATATACAGAAATAGAAGGGCTGGTGGCAGCAAAGCCGAAAGCAAGATGAGTATGCTGTTCATTGTTTCTAAATGTTAAACGTCATAATGTGAGATTTGCCCTTCAAAGTTAGTTATTTCTTGAATACGAATGGCAAAATAGTGCAAAAACTTTGTTGTTTTTGCCTGTTTTGACTTAAAAGGAGGCGAGAATGGAAGAACAATAACAGGCTGGGATACCACATCCTCGCGTGAGCAATGACTTTGCGACTGTCGGTCAGGTGGGTAATGACACAAATTGAGGATTGCGCACCGTTTCCGTTCAAAAAAAAACTTAAAAACACGTTATTATTGCTCTTTTATTTGCAGTCTTATCTTACTTTTCTATATCTTTGTGGCAGATAACAAGTTCAAGAACTATGAAGAAAATCCTTTTTGTCGTCGGTTCGCTGAGGGAAGGTTCCTTCAACCGACAGTTGGCTCGCGAGGCCGAGCAGATGATTGGCGCACGCGCCGCAGTGACTTACCTTGACTATAAGGAGGTTCCGCTCATCAACCAGGACATTGAGTTCCCGGAGCCGGAGGCCGTAGCTCGTTTGCGTGCTGCTGTCGGGGAGGCTGATGCCCTTTGGGTGTTCACGCCCGAATACAACTTCAGCTATCCCGGCCATGTGAAGAACCTGTTCGACTGGCTGTCGCGCCCGCTCGTGGCTGGCGACTATGAGACACCTACCGTCATCAATGGCAAGAAGGTTGCCCTGAGTGGTGCCGGCGGCAAAATGGCCACCGCCAAATGCCGAGAGAAGTTGACGGAGCTGCTCACCTTCATCAAGGCCGACGTGATGGAGCCGCAGACGGGAATTGTCCTCAACGTCGAGGCATGGACAGAAGGGCGCATGATTCTCTCCGACGAGCAGAAGGCTGCGCTGAAGGCACAGGTCGAAGCTTTAGTCCTTTCGCTACAATAATTATTTCACTGAAAATTCGGAAGTTAAAATGGAAGTAAAAGTGGAAGTTAATTCTCGGATGCTTTAGCACCAAGGCGCGCTGTTAAGGCGCGGAGCGCTCCGCTCGTGGAAGTTAAAGAGGACAATACCAAAGAGTATTCCCTGCATCCAAAGCTATCGTCCTGCACGAAGTGCATAACTTCCTGCACGCAGTGCTTAACTCCCTATTTAACTCCATTATATAACTCCATAAAATTAAAAGACTTATGAAAATAATTTTGGCGGCACTGCTGACAATATGTTTCTGTGCCTGCTCACAAGGGAACAAGACAAAGGAAGACCAGAATATGGGAACGATTTATAACTACACAGCCCTGTCGAACAAAGGGCAGGAGGTGAACTTTGCCGACTACAAGGGCAAGGTGCTGCTCATCGTCAACACCGCCTCGAAGTGCGGGTTCACGCCGCAGTACGACGGGCTGGAGGCTCTCTACCAGAAATACAAGGACAGGGGACTCGTCGTCATCGGGTTCCCCTGCGACCAGTTCGGACATCAGGAGCCAGGCACGAACGAGGAGATAGAGGAGTTCTGCCGCCTGAACCACGGTGTCACCTTCCCGCTGATGTCGAAGATAGAGGTCAACGGCGACGGTGCGCACCCCATCTACCAGTGGTTAGAGAGTCAGGCTGGCTTTGCAGGCTTCGCTCCCGAGCATCCGCTCTCCAAGCTGCTCGACGAAATGCTCTCCAAAGCAGATTCCGCATACGCCTCGAAGCCCGACATCAAGTGGAATTTCACGAAGTTCCTCATCAACCGCAAGGGCGAAGTGGTCAGTCGCTTTGAACCCACCGTAGAGCCAAGCGCCCTGGAACGTCCGATAGAGGAACAGCTGTAGTTTCGGCACCGTTATTGTAAAGTGACTTAAATAAACAGACACCGCTATGAGAACAGCAAAAGATTGTAAGATGATTTTCTCCACGATTATCATTTCTATGTCGTTTATAGCTTTCCCGCAGAAAGGAACGTGCCAAACGGAGAACCCTCGCGGCATCTATAAAATGACAGCGTTCAAGACCAAATGGGGTAATCAGGGTGTGCTCTTTGAGCAATACAAAGCCTGCACGGACAGCGTCACTCTGACCTTTAAGCTTTATAATCGAGGGAAAGAGAATATCTTCCTCCTTAACAGGTTTGATGATGTTTTCTACTATACAGGAGAAGAACCATCCAGCGAAGACAACAAGTCCACCTTGATTTACAACAGCAACGACAAGCATTTCACGTTGAAATGGTGGGTGGGTGACGTTGCTTACACAAACATCGAGTTCCCGGAATTGCCCAAGAACAATTGGGTTACAGAAGAATATGAAGCAGGAAACCCCTCTGATGCCGGGAAGATTCTTTTCGATGCCATAACGCAACGCCAGTTGGCAGACGGGTCGAACCCCCTCGTTGGTGTGTGGAAGAATGTCGGTGTCTTGTTGGAATTGAACGAGGAAGGCTTGGACAGTCTGAAAAGAGGGTATCCGAACACACCTTATTACGAAAAAACCTTCTATGCCTTTACACCTTCATTTTGGGCTTATACCAAACCCGAAGGAAATAGCAATGGCATAGTCGGGGCTTTTAACAAGGTGATTTATGAGGGAAAGGACGCTTTCAATGACGGTGTAACGGCAGAGCCGTACCAAATAAGATGGATTAACGACAATTTGATTTCCATAATCCCCAAATTGTCAAATGGTCAAAGTCTCAATATCGTTCTGGAACGTGTAAGCGACGGCTCGTCTGTTTTTGACAGGATTGCCAATTGGTTCGTTCCCAGAGACTTCAACTGGTTCTTGCGTCACGCACAGGCAGGCAATGCCGATGCTCAGTGCTATTTAGGCTCGCTGTACATAACAGGAAATGGTGTGGAGCAAGATGCCGACAAAGGGATGGAATGGATAAGAAAAGGCGCAGAAGGAGGCTCCAAACAAGCACAATTAGGATTAGGCATGGCCTATCTTAGGGGTGAATATGTGGAGAAAGACGAAGGAAAGGGCTTTGAATGGATGCACAAAGCTGCTGAACAGGGTGAACCGACAGCGCAGCTAATCATCGGACGAATCTATATGGATGGCGAAAATGACGGAAGTCTAAATGTAGAAAAGAACGAGGAGGAAGGCCTGAAATGGATGGAAGCATCAGCAAAGGGAGGATTACTGAAAGCACAGAACGATTTGGGATATTATTGGTTTAGAAAGGAAGAGTATCAGAAAGCCTTCACCTACTTCCAGAGTGCAGCGGAAAAGGGGGATGCAGAAGCTCAGAACCAATTGGGCGTGATGTATTCGCGCGGCCAGGGTACGGAAAAGGACGATGCCAAGGCCGTAGAGCTTTATCAGAAGTCCGCAGAACAGGGATATGCCATTGCACAATGCAATCTGGGGTTCCGATACAGAGACGGTAATGGCGTGCAGAAGGATTCTCAGAAAGCATTCGAGTTTTTCCTGAAAGCAGCGGAGGGGGGCTATGCCTCAGCTCAAAACGAAGTGGCCTGGATGCTCTACACCGGCGAGGATGTCCCCCAAGACCTTCCCAAGGCATTCGAGTGGGCGCAGAAGGCTGTGGAGCAAGGAAATTCATTCGGCTATGGCACTTTGGGAGAGATGTATTACAAGGGGAAAGGCGTGGCCGAGGACAAGGTGAAAGCCTTTGAGCTGTACCTGAAAGGAGGCGAGCTGGAAGACCGGGAAAGCATGAGGATGCTCTCCATCATGTACAAGAACGGCGAAGGCACCCAGAAAGACAAGAAGAAAGCCGTCTACTGGAAAAAGAAATACGAAGCAAAAGCAGGGAAGAAGAAATAACCGACGACTGTCACGGACACCCTTTTAGGGTGCACTCACCATCTGCCCCGCTTCTGCAGGTCGTCCCGACCTACGGTTACTGAAAAGAGACGGTCACCGTCTTCCCCGTCGGATGTAAAGCCGCATATCAAGCTGCCTTGTATTGGCAGGACTTCAAAGCAATCATAGAGAATTGAGATGGAGGATTGAGCGCGGCGATTACCTCCCTTCGCTTTCGAAGAGGCGGATGTGGGCGGCGACGACTTCGCGCGAGGCGTCCGTCATTACTTGCTTCAGGGGGATGTACTCTTCGTCGGGGTTCTGCGCGAGGCGTTCCCTGATGCGCTTCATGATGCCGCGCTGGATGGCGGTGGCGACGTTTATCTTGCAGATACCGTTGTGGATGCAGGCCTTGAAGTCCGCTTCGCTGGTGCCGCTGCCGCCGTGCAGCACCAAAGGCAGGCGGACGGCTTCGTGTATCTCGATGAGGCGCTGGATGTTGAGCTGCGGCGTGTGGACGTAGTGGCCATGCAGGTTGCCGATGGCGACGGCAAGGGCGTCGATGCCTGTCTCGCGGACGAAGCGCACGGCCTCCTCCACATCGGTGAACACGTCGGCGGTGTCAACGCCAGAGTTGCCCACCTTGCCCAGCTCCGCCTCAACGTCCACGCCCGCAGCCTTGGCGATGCGTGCCACCTCGCGGCTGGCGGCCACGTTCTCCGCGAAGGGAAGCGCCGCGCCGTCGAACATGACGGAGGTGAAGCCCAGACGGATGGCACGCACGCAGGTCTCGAGGCTCTTCCCGTGGTCGAGATGCACGCAGACGGGTACGGAAGAGCGTCTGGCGGCTTCGAGGTAGAGCGGAGCCATCATCTCCATAGGAGCCTCGGGGAACTGCACCTCGGCCAATTGCAGGATGATGGGCGAACGCAGCTCTTCGGCAGCTTCGAGCGCTCCCATCACGTTCTCCTGACTCAGACAGTTAAATGCGCCTACGGCATAGTGCCGCTCGTTGGCGTCTTTGAGAATTTCACTAAGTGTTACTAACATGATATAAAAAAGGTTATAAGGTTATAAGGTGAAAAGGTGAAAGGTGATTATTGGCGGGCATGTTTCTTAGCACGGCCGTCGGGGGTGCGCATGATGTAGATGCCTCGGGGCATTTGGCCATTGGCAATTCTGCGTCCGCTGAGGTCGTACCATTGGCCGGTTGATGATTGGCCGGTTGCCGGTTCCGCGAAGCTTGTCGCATCCTCGTCGAGGTCTTCAAGGATGAACTCGCCGGGGGTGGACTTGTCCGCGTAGATGTAGCTGCCCACGTTCCGCGAGTCGAAGCCCACATGCTTGCTGTCCTGCCAGACGCAGCGCAGAAGGGCGTTGCCTTCCTGAAGCCTTTCCACCTGAATGTAGCCGTACTTGTCGGTGGGAGTGGCCGTCTGCGAGACGATGCGCCATCCCGTGCTGCTGTCGTAGAACATATAGTGGCCGTCGGCTTTGAGCCTGTAGAACGCGGTGAAGCCCTGCACTTTCTCAAATGTGAAGATATAGGAATTGTCGCTCCCGTTCCTTTCGCCGAGGCAGAAATGCCCCTCGCTGCTGTTTGTCTGATAGTGCAGGCAAAGCCCCGACTGCTTCTCGCGGATGCGGTAGCGGTGCTCGGGGTCGATGGGAGGAATGAGCCAGTGCGTGCGCGCCACCATCGCCTCCGCTTCGACATAAAGTTCGGCGGCAGATGCGTATGCCTTGTCATCGACCACGGTGCGGACGAGGAACTTCATGTAGCGTGCCTCAGGCTTGCTGGGGATGCTGACCGTCTGCTTGTCCGACGTGTTGCTGAACGTGCCGCTTGCCGCAGGTTCGCCCCACAGATGGGGGTTCGGGCTGAAATAGACCTCGTAGCGGAGCACGCGCCCGTTCGAGCCGTCCGTGCGCCCCTTATAGGAAAAGGCGGTGATGCGGTAGGTGTGACCCATATCGACCACCAGCTCGTGGGGACATTCGGGAGGCGTGCCGCTGTAGCTGGTGTGCCAGATGGTGCTCTCGTCGTCGTCGATGGCATTGGCTGCCACTTCACGGCCACCCTGCTGGCTGTCGTAGCTATAGATGCGCCAGTCCCGCTTGTCCACGAAGAAGCCATAGACCTTCTCCCCCACCATGCTCGGAGCCAAAGCCGCTGCCTGTCCCTCTGCCTCGGGAGAAGGAGCTGCGTAGGCTCGCAGCGTGCCGCCCTGACGCATGTCAACGGGCTCTGTGTAAGGCACATACTCGCTGCCGTCTGTGCTGTAATAGATAGTCACACCCTCTGGATTGTCGGAGCTGAGGACGGCAAAGCCGTGGCCGTCGTCGCCAAAGCGGACGGGCATACAGACGGGGAGTCCGAGGCTGCCACGACGGGTAAGGACGGTGTCGGAAGCTGCCTCGAGGATGGGCAGGAGCATGAAGCAGAAGGGTGTCTGCGTGAGCTTCCTCTCGTAGCGGTCGAGGACATCGGAGCCGCAGGAAGCGTTGCCGAGGGCGCGGTTCCAGGCATCGAGCGCGACGATGGTGTTACGCTGGAAAGTGACTTCGTGCGGATGCCCCTTGCGATTGCTGCGGCTCGTGTAGATTTCCTCTGCACGCCAATGCCCCACGGTCGTCGCCATTCCGACAGGGGAGGCGAACATCAAACCCTTGCCGGCCTTTGTGGTGACAGCCAGCCAGCGCACATCCTCCTTGTTGCCGGTCTCCTGCGGACGGATGTGGTTCGTCCATTGGTCTGTGGCGGTGCTGTGCCAGATGCCAAGATGTGCGGCATAGTTGCGGTCGCGGTAGCTGTCGAAGGGGCCGCGTCCCAGCCAAGTGATGTTCTCTGCCGTCGATGGCATCTCGAAGCGGAAGCCGAGCTTTGGCAGGACAGCACCCTCTATGCTCGGCGTTGTCACGGTGCTGACGCTGATTGCGCCGTCGGGATAGACGCGGAACTGCTTGCCGACGGTGAAGGTCAGCGCGGAGGTGCTGGTCTTGTAGGTGTCTGTGATGGAGAGCTGAACCCACTGCTTCGCCTCGTCCTGCTCCACTTCCCATGTGCCGCTCACCATTGCCAGGGAGCGCACGCCCAGCGCCTCCCAGTTGCCCTCCTGCGCCTTGTCGTTCTCGGTGGGGACACGGAAGGTGTTGAGCTTGAGGGGTTGGTAGATGAGCGTCGTGCCGTCGAGTACATATCTCGAAAGCGTGCCGCCCGAGAATGTTGCCGTGAAGTTGGCTCCCCTGACGGTGTAGCTCGAGCCTGAGCTGGTCACGGAGAGCGTGTCCGAGCCTTCATAGCGATAGGTCTGCGGTGCTGTCGCCTCGCTGACGACGGCCTCCGATGCTGCCACCTCGTAGCCAGCCTCCGCCCAGGGCGTGGCGTCGCGCTGCGTCGTGGAGAAGCGAATCGTGTAGCGATGGGCAGGCGAGAAGGCCACATCCCCGTAGGGAACGGTTATCGTCGTGCTGTCCCAGGGCGCAAGGTCGAGGACGGGGAGCTGTCCGCTGGCAACCTCTATGCCGTCCTCATATAATATATAATGTGTGTCGTAGCCGCTGAGAGCCACCTGCTGTAGCTTGTTCTTGACGCGGAACTTGCCCTGCGCGGCATCGAGGGGCAGGATGTCAACCGGCTGATAGACACCCTTCATGTTGAACGACTTGGCAGTCGGCGTGCCGTCGGGCAGCACTACGCCGTTGCAGCAGAACGACCCGTCGTTGGGGTTGTCGCCGAAGTCGCCGCCGTATGCCCAATAGTACTGGTTCGCCTTGCCGCTGACGGGCATTCTGATGCCCTGGTCTTTCCAGTCCCATACGAACTCGCCAGCCATCGCAGCAAAGGGTTCGTAGATGTCGCGGAAGTAGTCTATCTGGTTGCCCATCGCGTTGCCCATCGCATGGGTGTTCTCGCACTGGATGTGCGGACGCTGCGACGTGCCGCCCTTGTATCCGTCGCGACGGCCCTTGGCGGTGGAGAGCATATTGGAGTAGCTGCCATACATAGTGCTCGACACGTCGCTCCACTGGCTGTTGCCCTCGTAGTGGGTGATGCGGCTGGTGTCGAGTGCCTTGATGGCTTGCATGACGCTCTGGAAGTTGTTGCCGCCACCGCTCTCGTTGCCTGCACTCCACCCGAAGATGCAGACGTGATTGCGAAACGTACGGACGTGCCGCTCGTTGCGCTCCACCATAGGCTGGCGGAACAGCTCCACGCTCGAAAGCCCCATGTTTCCGTGGCATTCGACATCCGCCTCTGCCAGGACATAAAGCCCGTACTGGTCGCAGAGTTCGTAGAAATAGGGATTGTTGGGATAGTGGCTGGTGCGGACGGCATTGACGTTGAGCCGCTTCATGGTCAGCACATCCTGCAGCATCTCCTCGCGGCTCACGGTGCGCCCATTCTCCTGACTGAAATCATGGCGGTTAACGCCATGAATCACAAGGCGTTTCCCATTTATCATTAAAGCTCCGTCTGAACGGATGCCGACCGTCCTGAAGCCTATCTTGCAGGCTCTCAAATCGACCAGTTCGCCCTCGGCAGAAAGCAGCCGGAGGGTCAAATCATAGAGCTTGGGGTGCTCCGCGCTCCAGCATTCGATGCCCGAGAACGAGACAATTTGGCTGATGCTGGTTGCGGTGGTCAGCGTCTTGTTGTACTCTCTCACCAGATTCTCCCCGTCGCTGATGGTCATTTGCAGCGTCATCCCTTTCGGCGACCCGCCTTCGAAGGTGACTTGCAGGCGGCCTTGTGCCGAAGTGCCGCTTGAAGAGAGCGAGCTTGTATAATAGAAGAAGTCGCCGATGCGCTGCTCGGGAGCCGACCAGAGGCATACGTCGCGCGTGATGCCCGTCAGCCGCCAGTAGTCCTGGCACTCGAGGAAAGAGCCGCTTGTGAAGCGATAGACCTGCACCGAGACATTGTTCTCGCCCTCGCGCAGCACGTTGCTGATGTCGAAATCGCTGGGCAGGTAAGAGTCCTCGGCATAGCCCACGAACTGCCCGTTCACCCAGACATAGTAGCCGTGACCTGCCCCGTTGAAGCGGATGAAAGTCTTTCGCCCCGCCCATCCCTCGGGCAGCGTGAAGGTGCGGCGGTAGCATCCCACCGGGTTCTTCATCTGCTCGTTGTAGGTGTAGTCGCTGGGGCGCGAAGCCATCACGGAGTAGTCGCTCGTATAGGTGAAGGGGTAGCGCGTATTGACGTAGAGCGGTTTGTCCCAGCTCTTGCCCTTGCGCACGCCGTACATCTGCCAGGGCATGGGCACCGTGATGTCGTCCCAGGAGCTGACATCGTAGCCATCGGCATAGAACCCCGACGGGACTTTGCTTGGCAGCGCACTCCAGCGGAACTTCCAGGTGCCGTTCAGGTCGAGGAACCACGGCGAGCGGCTCAGGTCGAGCGAGTGAGCCGCCTCGGCATCGGCAAAGGGAATACTCAGGTCGTGGCTCTGCACGCGGTTCAGACTCGTGACGTTCACGTCGTCCCATTCCGTCATCGTCTGCGAGACGGCAGCCACCTGGCCGAAGCACAGCAGCACGAGGGAAAGAAAGCTTTTCTTCATCGTTCTATATTCTATATGTGTATAATGACGGCACAAAGTTACGAAAAAAAGTTGGAAGTAGCACACATTCCCTCCAATCATGTTTTATATAAACGCGAAATATCATAATAATCAACTGAAGTTTCGGAAGTAAAAATGGAAGTAAAAATGGAAGTTAATTCGCTACACTCATGGAAGTTAAAATGGACAATAGTAAACGAAGCTGCCAGCATCCAAGGCTATCGTCCAGCACGAAGTGCTTAACTTCCAGCCAGCAACGCTGGCGTAACTTCCTATTTAACTTCATCTTATAACTCCCGAAACTTAAATAATCAAGAATTAGAGAATGAGAGAAGCTGAAGTTTCGGAAGTTAAAGAGGAAGTAAAAATGGAAGTTAATTCTCGGATGCTTTAGCACCAAGGCGCGCTGTTAAGGCGCGGAGCGCTACGCTCGTGGAAGTTAAAGAGGACAATACCAAATGTATTTCCTCGCATCCAAAACTATCGGCCAGCACGAAGTGCTTAACTTCCAGCCAGCTT
>JAFXVN010000037.1 GCA_017524545.1 Bacteroidaceae bacterium | reverse complement strand
TTAAAATAAGGAGTTATGAAGAGAAGTTATGAGGAGCCAATACTAACGGCACATTATAACTCCCAATAATAACTCCCCACTATAACTCCCGATTATAACTCCCCAATTAAAAAAACAATTAAAAACACTTTTGCTTTATGATTGACTACGCAATTACTATCATGGGCACGAAGCCCGGAACAAAGAAGAGCGACATCACCGAGACCAAAGCCTACGGCACTGCACAGGTGCGCGAAGTGCTCACCCTCGATGCATTCGCAAAGCACATCACCGACCACGGATGCGCCTACGACAAGGGCGACGTTGTGGCTATCATCACTAAGGCCGTGAAGTGCCTGCGCGAACAGATGCTTGCAGGCAATAAGGTTATCTTGGGAGACCTTGGTGGCTTCTATCCCGAACTCCAGACGGAAGGCTCTGTCCTCGCCGAGGACTTCTCGACCGACAACATCTTGGCTGTCAACGTCCGCTGGCTCCCAGGCAAGGACTTTAAGAACCTCCGACAGGATGCCACCTTCCAGCTTATGCCCACCCGCGCCGCTCAGACCGAAGCGACCAAGGAAATCAAGAACCAGGAAACCATCCAAGGGATGGAGTAAAGCCCCCCACTAACTCCCCCCATAAGGGGGAGAACTTGAGGAAGCTTGAAAAAAGAGACGCCTTTATCCCACACGGAAGAGGCGTCTTTTATTTGTTTCAACATCTAAAGACACGAAAAGCTCTAATTCTCTAATTCTTGATTATAATGATATTTCGTGTTTACATGAAACTAATTGCCACAAATAGCCACAAATTTATCATAAATAATTCATGGACAATTACATGGCCTGTTACCTTGCGCTGGTGAACTCGTCGAGGAAGCGGACATCGTTCTCGGAGAACATGCGGAGGTCTTTCACCTGATACTTCAGGTTCGTGATGCGCTCGATGCCCATGCCGAAGGCGTAGCCTGTGTAGATGCTGCTGTCGATGCCGTTCGCGTCGAGCACTGCGGGGTCAACCATGCCGCAGCCGAGTATCTCCACCCAGCCTGTGTGCTTGCAGAAGGAACAGCCCTTTCCGCCGCAAAGATGGCAGCTGATATCCATTTCCGCGCTTGGCTCCGTGAAGGGGAAGTAGCTGGGACGGAGGCGTATCTTCGTGTCGGCTCCGAACATCTCCTGTGCAAAGAGCAGGAGCACCTGCTTGAGGTCGGTGAAGCTGACGTTCTTGTCGATGTAAAGCCCTTCGACCTGATGGAAGAAGCAGTGTGCACGGGCGCTGATGGCTTCGTTGCGATAGACGCGGCCTGGGCAGATGACGCGGATGGGGGGCTGGGTGCTCTCCATGACGCGAGCCTGCACGCTGCTGGTGTGGGAACGCAGGATGATGTCGGGATGCGCCTCGACGAAGAACGTGTCCTGCATGTCGCGGGCGGGATGGTCGTCGGCAAAGTTCATGCTGCTATAGACGTGCCAGTCGTCCTCCACCTCGGGGCCGTCGGCCAGTGTGAAGCCCAGGCGGCTGAAGATATCGACGATTTCGTTCTTGACAATCGTCAGCGGGTGGCGCGAGCCAAGGGCGATGGGATAGGGTGTGCGCGTGAGGTCGATATTCGAAGCGCCAGCGGCAGCCGTCTCCCCCGCGCTCTGCTTCAGGGCGTTTATCTTCTCCTGCGCAAAGTTCTTGAGTTCGTTGATTTTCATGCCCACCTCTTTCTTCTGGTCGGCAAGCACGTATCTGAAGTCGTTCATCAGCAGGGAGATTTCACCCTTCTTGCTCAGGTACTTGATGCGCAGTGCCTCCGCCTCCTGAGCGTTCTTCGCTTCAAGGGCGGATATTTCCTGCATTAGCTGTTCTATTTTCTGTAACAACATGATGATTATATTTACGATTTGACTATTTACGATTTACTATTTATTTACGATTGGACGATTTGCGATTTTACCTGCTTGGTTTTTGATTTGCGTGCAAAAGTACAAAATAATTCTTAATTCTTGACTCTTAATTCTTAATTTCTTTGTACCTTTGCACGATTTTAAGTCATTACATGCAGAATGAGCATTAAATGTAAGGCAATTTGGCTCGTTGTGGCGGTCGTTGCGATGCTTTCTTGCGGAGGGAAAGGGACAGACACCTCCCCCACCTCATCCCTCGAAACAGAAGAGGAGAGCCTGGACAGCATCCCCCTCCAGGAGGAGATTGAGGAAGAGCCTTTCCTCGTGGAGGAAGGCAATCCGCAGCTGGACGGCATCTTCAACGACTTCCTCTTTGCCTACCTCCACAGCCGCACCCTGCGCCGCGAACGCACGGCAAAGCCTCTGCGACTGGAACATCCCGAGCGGCCGGCTGAAATGCTCGAGCAGTTCGATGCCGAGTTCGAGTTCGGCTTCCTTTCCGGCGAATACTTCACGACGCTCTACGGCAACGTCCGGCAAATGCAGGCCGAGGACGACGAGGAGCTGGAGGAGGACTCCATCGTCAGCCTGCAGCGCATCAACCTCAACGACGGCACCATCCGCAACTTCCAGTTCCTGCGCGAGGAAGGGCGCTGGCAGCTGGACGGCATCCTCGAGGCGACATTCCAGGACGACGACCTCTGCGACTTCCTCACCTTCTATGCCCGGTTCTGCACGGACAGCCTCTTCCAGGCACAAGCCATCGCAGACCCCCTGCGCATCGTCATTCAGGACACGGAGGACGAGGAGGGATGCATCGACGGCATCATCGACGCCGACCAGTGGCAGACCTTCTGTCCCGAAGTGCCGAGCGGCATCATCTCCAACATCCGCAAGGGACAGAGCTACGGCGGAAACAGAATCGTGCTACGCAAGAGCGGCCTCTCCAACGGACTGCAAGAGGTCTTCACCTTCACCCGCGAGAGGGGAAACTGGCGACTCACCAAGTATGAAAATTGATAACACTTTTGGCATTGACGCACAATGCCGCGAACTCATCACCTACGACTCGGAGCAAACCCTCCGGGAGGCTTTGGCACGCATCCATAGTGTGCACAAGGGTTTACCCCTTCTGCACATCGGCAGCGGCAGTAATCTCCTGTTCCTCAGCGACTACAGCGGCATAGTGTTAAAGTCGTGCATCAAGGGAATCCGGCTCTTGGAAGAGACAGCGGACAGCGTGCTCGTCGAGGTGGGTTCCGGCGAGACATGCGACGACTTCATAGCCGAAGCCATCCGTCGCGGCTGGTACGGCATGGAGAACCTCTCTCTGATTCCAGGACAGATAGGAGCCGCTGCCGTGCAGAACATCGGGGCATACGGCGTGGAGGCTTGCGATGTCATCGACAAGGTGCAGGGCATCTCACTGACGGACGGCACCACGCACACCTGGACGTACGCCGAATGCAAGTATGGCTACCGCCAAAGCATCTTCAAGGAAGAGCTGTGGGGCAAATATGCCATCACCCGCGTGACGTTCCGCCTCAGCAGACATTTCGTGCCGAAGCTTCAATATGGCGGGCTCATGAAGGCCATCGAACAGGCAGGACTCAGCGAAAGCACGCTGACGGCAGAACAGCTGCGCCAAATCATCATTGGCATTCGCCGCGCCAAGCTCCCAGACCCTGCCGTGCAAGGCAATGCCGGCAGCTTCTTCAAGAACCCCGTCGTGGCACGGGAAAAAGCCGAACAGCTGCTGTCCGAATACCCGGACATGCCGCACTATCCCGCAGGCGAGGGATGGACGAAGCTGGCCGCCGGGTGGCTCATAGAGAAGGCAGGCTGGAAAGGCAGAAGCCTCGGACAAGCCGCCGTGCACGACCGCCAGGCGTTGGTGCTCGTCAACAAAGGCGGCGCAACAGGCAAGGACATCCAAAGGCTCTGCGAAGCCGTCAGGAAAGATGTCGCCACACAGTTCGGCATAGAACTCTCGCCGGAAGTCAATCTAATTGACAATTGGACAATTGGACAATCTGACAATTAAATTGTGAAAATGTAAAATTGTGAAATTGTAAAATTGTGAAATGAAGATTACTTTCCTTGGGACAGGCACAAGCATCGGGGTGCCGCAGATAGGATGCAGATGCGAAGTCTGCACCAGCAACGACCCCCGCGACCGCCGTATGCGTGCGTCGGCACTCTTTGAGGAGGGCGACACGCGGCTCCTTCTGGACTGCGGCCCCGACTTCCGAGAGCAGATGCTGCGCATTGGGATGGACAAGCCTTTGGATGCTGTGCTCATCACCCACGAACACTACGACCACGTGGGCGGCATCGACGACCTTCGTCCCTTCACCTTCGAACGCGACCTGCCGCTCTATGCCGACGACTACGCCTGCCGTCACCTGCGCCAGCGCCTGCCCTATTGCCTCGTGAACCACAGCTATCCAGGCATTCCACGCTTGGATTTGCAGGAATTGAAGGAAGGCGACCGGCTACAATTCGGCACCGTCGCAGTCACAGCCCTGCGCGTCATGCACGGCGAACTGCCCATCCTCGGCTATCGCATCGGCGACGTGGCATACCTCACAGACATGACCGAGCTGTTCGATTCATCTTTACCTTTAATAAAAGGCATTAAGCTGCTCATCATCGGAGCTTTGCGCCATACACCGCACAAGACGCATCAAACCGTGGAACATGCCATAGCCTTCAGCCGAAGCCTCGGCAACATTCCCACCTACCTCATCCACATGAGCCACCAAGCCGGCCTCCATGCCATCGAGGAAAAACGTCTCCCCCTGGGCTTCCACTACGCCTACGACGGCCTTGTGCTCGAAATGTAGACTGCTCCAAGCTTCAATTCGATTCCACTTTTACCACTTTGAAGTTGAACTCCCCTACTGCACCTCCGGCAGAGGGACCGCTCTGGGGGATGATGTGGCCGCCGTAGGAATCATTTGTGAAATTTTCGTAATCAATTGTAACGCCCTGGCCGCTATAGACGTAACGAGCCACGAACTTGACATAGTAGCTGCCCTCCTTCATCGTCTCTGGTATAGTCAAGTGTCCGACAGGGTCGTCCGCGCCATTGTCATAGCCGTCGTAGTTGGTATGCTGTCTGTATTCTTCCACCTCCGTCACTATTTCGTCTGGCACGACTTGGCCATCCACATCTTGTACGGCTTTGGCATAGACTGTCCATGAGTAGTCCGTGGCATTGATGAGATGACCGCGCTTGTTCTGATGGGCTGTAATGTGAAGGACGTCGCCAGGATGCACGACGACATTGCGAGGATTGCCTGGATTCGGGTCGTCATTGACCGTATAGGTGAAGCCAAGCCATGTGGGGCAATAGGATTCCGTATCTGCGCTTGAGCAGGAGAAGAGGCCAGTTGCCATCAAAAGACAAAGGAAAATGTGTTTGCTTTTCATATAAGATTAAGTTTTTTCATTTCTGTATAGAGTCGTTGCACGGGAAGCCCCATGACATTGAAGTAAGAACCCACGATGGACGTAACACCAACGAAGCCTATCCATTCCTGAATGCCGTATGCTCCGGCCTTGTCCAAAGGACGGTATTTCGTGACGTAATGGTCAATCTCCGCATCTGTGAGCTGGGCAAAGGTGACTTGCGAGACGGAGGAAAAAGAGAAGGAAGACCCTCCCCGACCCTCCCTTAAAGGGAGGGAGTCCTGCTCCGCAAGTCTCCCCTTTAAGGGGAGATTTAGAGGGATCTTTAGCGTCACGCCTGTCACGACCTGATGCGTCCTGCCCGAGAGCTTGCGAAGCATCCGCCGCGCATCTTCCTCGTCTGCGGGCTTTCCCAAAACCTCTCCGTCGAGCCAGACAATGGTGTCGGCGGTGATGAGCAGCTCGTCTTCTCCAAGGGTGTATGCCGCAGCCTTCTTGCGGCTGATGTATTGCGGTATCTCCTCCATAGAAAGGCCGTCGGGATAGGACTCATCGACACCCTTCATCACGCGGACTTCATATTCGAAGCCAAGTCCCGAGAGAAGTTCCCTGCGCCGAGGGGAGTTACTTGCTAAAACTATTTTCATCTTTTTAGTCGTTTCACCACATAAATGCTCTTTCATCTGCCATCCATTTGTTTTGTGCTTTCAGGACTTGCTCTATGACATCGCGGACACAGCCGCAACCGCCATCGCGATGACTGATGTAGGAACAGATGTCGCGTATCTCCGGAGCTGCATCCCGAGGGCAGCAGGGAACCCCTACCCTACGCATCACTTCATAGTCGGGAATGTCATCGCCCATATAAAGCACTTCGTCTGCCGACAGATTGTATTTGTCGAGCAGCTTCTGCAAGTCAATGGTTTTAAGGGAACTGCCCATATAGATGTCCTCGATGCCTATGTCCTTGTAACGCCGGAGAATGGACTCCTCGAAGGCGCCTGTGATGATGGCCACACGATAGCCCAGCTTCATGGCAAGATGCAAAGCATAGCCATCCTTGACGCTGGCTGTGCGAAGCAGTTCGCCATCGGCACTTACAGAGATTGTCCCGGAACTGAGGACACCGTCCACATCAAAGACGAGAGCCTTTATCTTTGTCAAGTCGTAGTTAATCATCAAGCTATTTACTATTTTACAATTTACTATTTACGATTTATTTATTTAACGATTTCCTATTCACAGGCTCTGCAAATAGCCCAATAGTCAAATAGTACATAAATAGGACTCCGCGACTACAATCGCGCCCTTGTTCTAAAGAATCAAAGAAATCGTAAATCGTTAAATCGTAAATTTCCCGAGATGTATGTGTTCCCATTTCAGCCGCTCTTCATTCTGGGGCTTGCGCTCCATACCCTTGTGGCCGACGGCAACGATGCACACGACTCCCCGCTCTTCGGGAATGCCGAGCAGGGACTTCACAATCTCTTCTGCCGGACGCCCATCGGCAGTATGCCTGTTGCGCACCTGTATCCAGCAGGCTCCCAGCCCAAGGTCTTCGGCTTGAAGCAGGATATGCGTCGCTGCCACCGAAGCGTCCTCAATCCACACATCGCTCACAGCAGGGTCGGCAAGCACGACGACGGCCAGCGGAGCACCCGCCAGGAAGTCGCTGCCCATTTGCTTGCACTGGCTCAGGGCAGCAAGCATCTCCTTGTCCTCCACCACGATGAATTCATAGCTGTGAAGCCCCTTGCTGCTGGGTGCCATCAGAGCAGCACGGAGCAGAAGCTTCACGTCGTCGCCACTCAACAGCTCGTCCGTAAACTGACGCATACTGCGCCTCGTCTTTATCAATTCGCTAAAGTCTTTCATGTCTTTTTTATGTGTTTCGGGGACAAAGGTACAAAAAAGTTATGGGATGATATACAAAAAACGCCACTTTCTTCGTTATTATATAAGATGAAACGTTTCTTCTTATTCTTTTTGCCTCTTCTGTGGGGCATAACGAGCATATCTGCACAAGAGCAAGAGCAGCCCGATACGGCAAAAGTGCACCTGAAAGGCAAGGTGGTCGATGAGAGCCAAGACCCTGTTGCCCTTTGCCAGGTGCGCATCGAGGGACAGCCCTTCGGCACGACGGCTTCGCTTGACGGGCAGTACAAGCTGTCGTTTCAGACGGCAGACAGCGTCGTCGTCGTTTATAGCATGATAGGCTACGAGACCCGAAAGCGTGTGCTCAAGAAGCCCAAAGGCAACCTGACGCTCAACATCGTGATGCGCGAAAGCGGCAAGGAGATGGCAGAGGTGACGGTGGCAGAGACGCGCCGGCAGATGGGCGCAATGCAGGAGCTCAACAAGAAAGACCTGAAACGGATGCCAAGCACCTCGGGCAATGCCGTCGAAGAGCTTGTCGCCACACAAGCGGGTGTCAGCTCGCACAACGAACTCAGCAGCCAGTACAACGTCCGAGGCGGCTCTTTCGACGAGAACTGCGTCTATATCAACGGTGTGGAAATCTATCGCCCCATGCTCGTCAGCAGCGGGCAGCAGGAAGGCCTCTCCGTCATCAACAGCGACATGGTGGAGAAAATCAACTTCTCCGCAGGTGGCTTCGAGGCAAAGTACAGTGACAAAATGTCCAGCGTGCTCGACATCACATACGCTCATCCCGAGCGGCTCGAAGCATCCGCGACCGCCAGTCTGCTCGGCGCAAACGTCTATGTCGGCTACGGCACTTCCCCTAAAGCTGGGCGCGGGGAATTCTCTTTCAGCAACGGACTGCGATACAAGACCAACCAATACCTGCTCGGCAGCCTTGAGACAAAAGGCGAGTACAAGCCAAACTTCCTCGACTACCAAGCCTACTTGCGCTGGGCACCATCGAAGGACTGGACTTTCGATGCCATCGTCTATATCAATCGCAACAACTACAATTTCACGCCGACAGACCGCGAAACGAAGTTCGGCACAATGGACGACGTGAAGAGCTTCAAGGTCTATTTCGACGGAAAGGAAGAGGACCAGTTCCAGACCCTCTTCGGCACTATCCGTGCAGCTCGCAGGCTTGGGGAGTCAAGCTCCATCTGCCTCACAGCATCGGCATTCAACAACCGGGAGAAAGAGACATACGACATCCAAGGACAATACTGGCTCAACGAGACAAACGGCGACGAGCAGCTCGGCGTGGGTTCCTACATGGAACACGCCCGCAACTTCCTCTACAGCAACGTCCAGACAATAAAGCTCAACTACGACCTGAAGAAGGGACACCACCTGATGCAGGCTGGCTTGGGCTGGAAGCACGAGAAGGTGCGCGAGAACAGCAACGAATGGGAGTACCGCGACAGCAGCGGCTACAGCGTGCCGCATACTGGCACAGACCTCCAAATCATCTATAACATGCGTGCCAAGAACACCATCAACGGGAACCACCTTGAACTATACGCCCAAGACACATACCGCAAAGAAAGCAACATGGGCGTTCTCAGCCTCAATTACGGCATGAGACTCAGCTACTGGGGGTGGAACAAGGAATGGCTCTTCAGCCCGCGTGTCAGCCTGGGTTTCGTCCCGTCAAGCAACGACAACTTCACCTTCCGCCTTGCCGCAGGTCTCTACAACCAGCGTCCCTTCTACAAGGAATTGCGCGACACCGTGACCATAGCAGGCAACACCACCGTACAGCTCAACCGCAACATCAAGTCGCAGCGCAGCTTCCAAGTCGTTGCCGGCATGGAGTATAAGTTCAAAATAGCCAACCGACCCTTCAAATTCACAACCGAAGCCTATTACAAGGCACAATGGAAACTCAACCCCTACAACGTGGACAACCTGAAGATTGTCTATTACGGCAACAACTGCGCAACGGGTTATGTCGTGGGTGCCGACTTCAAGCTCTACGGTGAGTTCGTGCCAGGAACAGATTCATGGATAAGCTTCGGAGTAATGAAAGCAAGCATGAAGCTGAACGGACAGACAATTCCGCAGCCCACCGACCAACGCTACAACATCAACCTTTTCTTCACCGACTATTTCCCTGGCACTACCCGCTGGAAGATGAGCCTCAAGGCAAGCTTTGCCGGCGGACTTCCATTCGGACCGCCACACACAGGATTGGAGCGCAATGCCTTCCGCGCACCTGCCTACCGTCGCTTCGACATCGGCATGAACTACCGCCTCATCAACAACGAAGACCGCCACATGCGCCGCTGCAATTTCCTGCGTAACATCTGGCTTGGCGTCGATTGCTTCAACATCTTCGGACTCGACAACGTCAGCAGCTACTATTGGATAACCGACATCAGCAACCACCAGTATGCTGTGCCAAACTACCTGACCGGACGCATGATAAACGGCCGTGTCTTGGTTGAGCTCTAACCCCCAACTACATATTCTTCAGCTGCATCATGTGGACAGCGGCAAGGGCTGCTGTCTCTGTGCGCAACCTGCTCTTGCCAAGGCTGACACCGCGATAGCCGTTCTGCATGGCAAGGTGCACTTCCTCAACACTGAAATCACCTTCCGGACCTATAAGCACAGTGGTCGGTACGCCTGGCCGAAGGATGTCAAAGAGGAAAAGACCCTCTAAATCTCCCTTAAAGGGAGACTTTATATTCTCCCCCTTTAAGGGGGAGTCAGAAAGGGTCTGGCAGTGGCAAATGAACTTGTCACCTTCGCGCTCCTGTTTGATGAAGTCGCGGAAACGCATCATCCTGTTGAGTGTCGGTTTCCATGCCTTGTGGCTCTGCTTCATGGCCGAGACAAGGATTTTATCTATGCGTTCCTCCTTTACCACCCGTCTCTCGCTGAACTGGCAGTCGAGGAAGGTCAACTCATCGAAGCCTATCTCAGTCGCCTTCTCTGCAAACCACTCTACCCTATCCATTAGCTTCGTAGGTGCCATTGCCAGATGCAGATGCCCTTGCCAGGCAGGTTCCTGTGGCTGCGTCTCCTCAATACGATAAAGGCAGCGATGTCCTGTTGCAGCAGTGATGGTGGCGCGATAGTATGTACCGCAGCCATCCATCAGCCACATCTCGTCGCCAACTTGCATCCGAAGCACCTTCACGGCATGATGGGCTTCCTCCTGAGGCAATTCACCACTAACCAGCGGGTCATAAAAGTAACGCTCTTCCTTCATTTAGGATTATGCTTGTACCTAAAGAGTATTGCAAACAAGACTGCAACAATGAGTGCATAAGCTGCAAAGATGTACCAACAAGTCTGCCAACCTGGAAGGAGGTCGCTGCCTTCTGGAAGATTGAAGACATAATGATTGACAACAAACTGGGCGCAAAGCATTCCTATCGTTGCTCCAAAGCCATTAGTCATCATCATGAAGAGGCCTTGCGCTGAGTTGCGGATGCTGAGGTCTGTTTCCTTATCAACAAAGAGCGAGCCGCTGATGTTGAAGAAGTCAAAAGCTACGCCATACACTATCATTGAAAGCAATATGAAGATGAAGCCTGAACCTGGGTTGCCGATTGCAAAGAAACCAAAACGAAGTGTCCAGGCAAGCATTGCCATGAGCATCACCTTCTTAATGCCAAAGCGACTCAAGCAGAAGGGAATGAGCAGAATGCAAAGTGTCTCGCTCATCTGGGAAATGGAGGTGACAATAACGCTGTACTTCACCATCAAGGAGTCTGCATATTGTGGCAAAGCCCCCCAAGCCTCAAGGTAGCTCGTGGCATAGCCATTGGTAATCTGCAGGCATGAGCCGAGAAGCATGGAGAAGATGAAGAAAAGTGCCATCTTGTAGTCCTTGAACAAGGCAAAGGCACGAAGGCCCAGTGCATCAACAAGAGATTTCTTCTCTCCGCTCTGGTTAGTGGGACATGTAGGCATTGTCAGTGAGTAGAGTGCCATCAGCATACTCAAGCCTCCAGAAAGAGCGAACTGGTAAGGCGTCGATTTGAAGCCAAGAAGGTTCACCGCCCACATGGAGCAGATGAAACCTACGGTTCCCCACACACGAATAGGAGGGAATGCCTTTACAGTATCCAAGCCTTCCTTCTCGAGTGCATTATAGGCAACAGAATTAGTGAGGGCTATGGTTGGCATGAAGAAAGCTACGCTAATAGTGTAGAGGGTAAACAATGCACCGAAGCTTACACTTCCTGCTGCCGACAAGCCATAGAAGCAACAGGCAATCATGAAGAGTCCTGCAAAGAAATGACAGAGGGCAAGCAGTCGCTGTGCCTGAATCCACTTGTCTGCAACAATACCCATAAGGGCTGGCATACAAAGGCTCACGAAGCCTTGAACTGAATAGAACCAGCCAATGTTGGAGCCAAGTCCTTCACCGCCAAGATAAAGACCCATTGAGATGAGATAAGCTCCCCAAACTGCGAACTCAATGAAGTTCAGAATGGTAAGACGTACTTTGATGTTCATAATATCATTTACTATTTAACGATTTACTATTTACAATTTTCACTTTTCACTCAACATACAGCACCAGCCCCTTCAGGTACTCCCCTTCGGGATGATAGATGTTGATGGGATGGTCGGCTGGCTGGTGCAGCTGGTGCAGAATGCGAACCTTGCGGCGAGCCAATGCAGCAGCCGTGAAGACTGCCATGCGGAACTGGTCTTTATTGACGGCTTGCGAGCAGCTGAACGTGAAGAGGATGCCGCCAGGCTGTATCATCTCGAAAGCCTTGGCGTTGAGCTTCGTGTAGCCGCGCAGGGCATTCTTCAAGGCATCCTTGTGCTTGGCAAAAGCAGGCGGGTCGAGGATGATGAGGTCATAATGGCATTTACCATTTGACCATTTACCATTTACCATTTCCTCCCCCTTTAAGGGGGAGTTAGAGGGGGTCTTCTCCATGAACTTGAAGGCATCTTCGGCAAAGGCTTCGTGACGTTGGTCGCCAGGGAAGTTAAACGCAATGTTGGCATTGACAAGCTCAATTGCTTTGGCACTGCTGTCAACAGAATGCACCAGCTCTGCCCCACCCCGCATAGCATAGACGCTGAAACCGCCGGTGTAGCAGAACATGTTGAGCACCTTGCGCCCCTTTGCGTAATGCTCCACGAGGGAGCGGTTGTCGCGCTGGTCAACGAAGAAGCCCGTCTTCTGTCCCTTGAACCAGTCGATGTGGAACTTCAGGCCGTTCTCGTATGCCACGTCATCGCCTGTCTCGCCGTAGAGGAATCCGTTCTCCTGTCCGAGCTGTGCCTTGAAGGGAAGCGTCGTCTCGCTCTTGTAATAGATGGCTTTGAGGCTGTCGCCCATCACCTCCCTTAGAGCCGTAGCCAGTTCATTCCGGCATACATGCATCCCGACGCTGTGCGCCTGCATGACTGCCGTCGAGCCGTAGATGTCGATGACAAGCCCTGGCAGATTGTCGCCCTCGCCATGTACAAGGCGATAAATGTCATTGTATTTACTATTTGACGATTCACTATTTTCGATTTTCTCTTGGCAGGCAACGCCGATGGCCCGACGCACATCGAGTGCCGCTGCAAGCCGCTTCTGCCAGAAGGCTTGGTCGATGCGCTGACGTTTGAAGGTCAGCACGCGGACGGCAATGCTGCCTATCTGCCAATGGCCGATAGCGAGGAAACGCCCGTCGGAAGCCAATACCTCGACGAGGTCGCCTTCTTCAAGAGAAGCATTCCCTTCCCCCCCCTTCAGAGGGGTGACTTCCGTGTGATGAATAGCACCAGAGAATATCCACGGATGGAATCGCCCGAGGCTCTCCTCCTTGCCCTTACGAAGAACTATCTTCTTATTAAATTCATAATTCATAATTCACAATTCATAATTAGGAGTGGTAGCTAATTTTTCACTCTTCACTTTTCACTTCCAGTTCAAACCCTTCCTCCTGCATTCGCTTCATTTCCCTGTAAAGCTGTATGCAAGCCCATGCATCAGTAGCAGCATACAGCTTCTGTGCTTCATTTAGATTGTCGGCATCCCAGTTGGAGAGCTGCTGGCCTTTGCTTATCTTCTGTCCGAAGATATTGGCATAGAGCTTCTGCAGACTCATGTCTTGAATCCTCATCTCTTTTGCAAGATTTTGCAAATCGATGAACGTGCCGGCATTGAATCGTTCGCGCTGGTTCAAAGAATGCAAATCATCGTGCAACGAAAGACCCACTTTGGTAATCTTCCTGTCTTCGAGCAATTTAATAAGGCATTGCGGCATTCCTAATTGGTTGAGGCGAAAAAGGAAACAGACATCCTCGGCGCATACCTGCAATAGCGACACCTTGTTCAATTTGCCCCGGACAAACGAAGGTCTGGTCTCAGTGTCAAAACCAAGCAAGGATTGCCTCATAAGGTATTGAACGGCTCGCGCCGCTTCGTCCTCGCTGATGACAACCTGAATCTTTCCGGGGAAAAGAACTCGGGGCAAATCTGTTATGAGACGCTTGTCGTATTTGTCAACTATCTTCTTCATCTGCTGCAATACTCATACTATAGCGGATGCGGTGCAACTGCCTGAGCGTGTCAAGCAAGGTCTGTCCCCAATAAATCTCAAAGTTTTCACGCAACTGCCAAAGAGCATCGGGCATACAGGACTCCAAACGCTGCTGATAGACAGCCACGAAGTTGCGAAGTGCCTGATACAAGTCGGCAAGCCCCTCGCTGACCGAGCACCAACGGCTCTCTTCCGTCTGCATGTCCTCGTCCCAGACCAACATCTCATATTCATCATGCTTGCGCAGCAGACGATAGGCACAGGAACGGATATAGTTATAATCCTCCTCCGTCACCTGGTCGTCAGGCACAAAAGCGCCATCTGTTTCCACTTCTGGCAGCAGCTGCATTTTCATGTAAGTAAGCGGCAGCAGCTTGAGCAAGGTTTCAACCAACTCTTTTTCCTCCCGGTTCTCGCACTTCTCCATAAGTGCGCAATACTCGGCAGCCACTGTGACGAACTCTAAGGTGTCGTGCGCATATATTGGGTTCTGCTTCGGATTTGCCATTTCTCTGTTTTCGTTCTTATTTCGCGCAAAGGTACGACTTTTTTTTCACAATGCAGGGAAAACGGCATTTTTTTATAGGCTTCTTTTCAATATCCCTGCAAGGCTCATATCCCTGCAACGACTTCAATCTCGACCAAAGCACCCTTCGGCAGCGTCTTTACGGCAACGGCAGACCTGGCAGGATATGGCTCTGTGAAAAACTCTCCATAGACAGCGTTCATGTCTGCAAAGTCATTCATGTCTGCCATGAACACCGTAGTTTTCACCACATCACCCATCGTCAGCCCGGCTTCTTCCAGAATAGCCTTCACATTGAGCAGCGATTGACGGGTTTGTTCCTTGATGCCACCCTCTGCAAACACTCCAGTAGCAGGGAGGGTGGGAATCTGGCCAGAGGTATAGACGAGATTTCCCACTTGGATAGCCTGGCTGTAAGGCCCTATTGCAGAAGGCGCCTTTGTTGTGCTAATCACTTTCTTCATATCGCAAAAACATTAAATGGCATATTTTCGTAGATTGCTCGTTTTGGGTACAAAGTTAGTAATTTTCCGCGACAACATGAAACCACACAGGTTATTTCAGAACAAATATGGTGCTTTTGTGTTCAAAAGCGTATCAAACTTGAAGCATTCTGCAAAGAATGCCACTAAAATATATAATTTTGTACCAGAAATCAGGAAACATATATGCCAAGAATTATACCCATAGACATGAAAAGGATTCTTATAGCATTTTATGCAGTTCTATTAGTTGCAGTTGTTGAAGCCCAGCCCCAATCAACAAATTTGATACCGGCTCCGGCAGAGTACTCGGTTCGCTCTGGAAGTATCAGTTCCAATAAGATGGCCGGCTTGCACGAGAAGGTTCGCATCTCGGAAAAGGCTCTCCTCCGTCGTTTGGAGGGCAGGAAACTGGCTGACTGGCAGTTGAAGTCGGCCTATTGGATGGAGCTGGGGAAAAAGGGCGTAAAGATAGTAGCAGCCGATGAGGAAGGCGTGTTCTATGCCCGGCAGACATTGAAGATGATGGCTTCCTTAGACAGTACGGTAAGCTGCTGCACCATCCTCGACTGGCCGCGTTTCCGCTACAGGGGTGTAATGCTCGACGAGAGCCGACATTTCCAAGGCAAGGACTTCGTGAAGAAGCAGTTGGAGATGATGGCGCTTCTGAAGATGAACCGCTTCCATTTCCATCTGGTCGATAATCCGGGCTGGCGTTTGCAGATTGATGCCTATCCTCGGCTCACCAAGCTGACGGCTTGGCGACCCGAAGCCTTTTTCTGGGATTGGGAAAAGAATCAGATAGGCGGGGCTTTCGTGGAAGAGGGCACGTCTGAGGCATACGGCGGATACTATACCAAACAGGATATTGCCGATATTCTCGCCTTTGCCAGCGAGAGGCATATTGAGGTGATTCCCGAAATCGAGATGCCCGGGCATAACTACGAGACCCGTGCCGCCTATCCCGAACTGGCTTGCAGCCTGCCGAATGGCGGCAAAGACCCGTGGGAATTGTGTCCTGGAAAAGAGAGTACCTTCGAGTTCTTGGAGAAGGTGCTATTAGAGGTTTTCGACATGTTTCCCTCGCAGTACATCCATATTGGTGGGGACGAGGCCCGCAAGAACAACTGGCAACTTTGTGCTGACTGTCAGGCCAAGATGAAAGCCGAGGGGCTAAAAGGTGTGGAAGAACTTCAGAGCTATATGATCAGGCGGATGGAGCGTTTTGCCCATAAACACGGCAAGCGCATCATCGGTTGGGACGAAATCCTACAGGGAGGATTGGCCCCCGATGCTACAGTGATGTCCTGGCACGGGATTGAAGCTGGCTTGAAGGCCGTCAAAGAAGGGCATGATGTGATATTCACGCCCACTCATTACTTTTATTTAGACTATCATCAAGACTCGGCTCAGTTCCGACCCGTAGGACGTCTGGTGTCTTTGGAGAAGGTCTATTCTTTCGAACCGATGGCGGAGAGCATTTCCGAGGCAGATGCCCATCATGTCTTGGGTATCCAAGGCTGCCTGTGGACTGAGCATGTTCAGGATGCCTGGCACGCCGAGATGATGCTCTATCCCCGCGTCTTCGCTATTGCCGAAACGGGCTGGAGTCAAGCAGAAAACAAGAAAAGCTCGACGGCCGAAGGGAAAGCCAAGGATTGGCAGGACTTCGAGCGAAGAGCTTCTGTCTTGTCGGAGGTCGCACGCAAATGGGGCTATACCGTGTACCCCTGTCGATAATAGTGTTATCTATTCATTTCTGATCTGAGTGTCAGGATGCGTCGTACGCTCTGATTGATGCGTTCCTCGCTGATGGTGCCGCCACTTCACGGCTGCTATCACGGCATCGCCCTCGAAGGTGATGTCGGGGGTGCCTGCGCCAAAGCCACCAAACGTGCCTTTGCCTCTGGTGAGGCGGCCTCTCGCAGGCAGTTCGTCGGGGCAGTACATCGAGCGGAAAGCGCCCCACCATGCCTGCGGGGTATCAGGGCGGATGCAGCGGAAGTCACCGACGCTCTGCAAGGCGTAGGCCATCATAGCGGCAGCATCGGCGCTCTCTATCTTGGTCAGCGTGCCACGCCACCAGCCAAGCGGCTGCTCCCTGTTCGCCCAGTCATAGACGCGGACACCCTCACTGGCAGTAGTGATGAGCTTGCTATGCCCCAGCAACTCAAGTTCGTCCTGGTGAATGACGATGAGATAGGGCTTGTCCGACTCAATCTTCTTCTCTGTCTGGGTGAAGACCATCTCCCCTCCGTCCTTGATGTAGCTGAGAGTGTAGAGCATCAGGTCGTCACGCCCGCTGAGGTCCATGTCGAACGGCAGGCAGACGGTATAAGCGCGAGATTGCCAAGCCTCCCCCGTCCCCTCCAAAGGAGGGGTGACATGTGTGGCGGTGAGCTTGCGGCCGCTGAGCAGGAAGTCGTGGACATCGCCGTCAGCCCATTTGGTAAACAATGCGCTGTTATCACCCTCGTCTTCGAGGCGGATGAGTTTGCAGACGTTGCACTGGCTATCCTCGCCAAAGGTATGAACTTCTTCGCTCGTCACGTAGCACCATTTACAGTTGGAGATGTTATGCCTCTCGCCGCTGACGACGGAGGCTGTGGCATCTCCGTGGAGACACTCGCTGATTTGGACATACGCAGCACCCCAGCAGTCGCTGATGCGGTTTTCCTTCTTGCAGCGCCACAGGTTGTTTGTGATATAGACGCATCTGTCGTCACCGATGGTCAGCGAGCCATTCACGTCGCAGTCGTATCCCGAACCGATGGCGCTGCAGCTGGCCTCGCGTCCGGCCTTGGAAATGACGGTTCCGCCAGTGATGGTCACCTTGCCGCCATCACCTTCCTCGCCGCCGCCGATGCCTGCGCCGCCATCGTTGCCCTCGGCATAGACATAACCACCGCTGATAGTGACGGTGCTGCCGTCGGCATCCTCACCGCCGCCGATACCCGCTGCATCTAAACCGCCGTAGGCATAGACCTCGCCGCCAGTCACGGTGAGCGTGCCGCCCTCGCGACCACCGACGTAAAGCTTTTCACAACCGCTGCCGATGCCCGCGCCGTAGCTGCCTCCCTCGGCGCGAACATAGCCGCCGCTGATGGTGACGTTCTTTCCGCTGGCACTATAACCTCCACCGATACCAGCACCGTTGAAGCTGCCGTAAGCATAGACCTTGCCACCAGTCACGGTGATATGACCTTTCTCCGGATTCATATCTTTATCATTGTAGCCTGTTCCGATACCAGCTACCGTTACTGAGGTTGAGCGTTGCGCCATTGCGCACGGTGATGACCTGACCGCCGCCCTCGCCGCGCTGCGTCAGCTTGCGGTCCAGCGTATGTCCGCCGAGGTCGATGGTAATCGACTTGCCGCTTTCGATACTCAGCGTACTGTTGCTAAGGTTGATGTCAGCCGTGACGGTGATGTTCGCGCCATCGTTTGCTATCGCTGAACGCAACTCACTATCCGTTGAGACTGTGGTCTGTGCCCACGCCCCCTGTGCGACCGCGCACAGGAGAGTGAACATCAAGGAGAAATTCTTATTCATATTTTCATGAATCTCTTTATAATAAATTATATGTTCGCGCGCGTGGGCTTGCGGCAAAGTCAAGAAAACCTCGGACTTGCCCCGCCGCTTCCTTACCAGTCGATGTCCCAGTTGCCGGAGTCCTCCTTGGTGCGGGCATCATCGCTGCCGCCGCCACCATAGTTGAGATTAGCGTTGCAGTCAACATTGTTCAAGCTGATGCAGATAATCTCCTGAACCAGACTCGTCTCCACCATAATCGTGGGTTTGCTGTATGTCTTCATAATATCTATGGGATTTGTTTCTTCTTTCTATCTAAGGAGGAAGGGAGGAAGAGGAGGTGCATTCTCCTATGACTCCCTGATTCCTTAGAATATATCTTTGTCTGTTTCTCTTTTTATTGTCTAAGGAGAGAAGGAGTAAAGGAGATTTTTTCCCCTGCGGCGCTGGCGCCGCCCTCCTCAGACTCCTTGGCTCCTTAGACTTAAAAACTCTCCTTAGGGGATGGCGACTTTACGTCCTTCGTGAATATAGATTCCGTGCTGCGTGGGCTTGCCGCTGAGCTTACGACCATTCTGGTCGAACCAAGCATCAAGAGATTTATTGTTTGACGATTTACTATTTGTAATTTCCTCAATAGCATCCGCATCTTCCTCTCCAAAGTTCAGCACGAATTCCTTGATACCGGCTGGTGTTCCTGCCTCAATGCCATTCAGCTGGAAGTAGGCGCGGAAGACTTTGATGGTCATAGCCGCGTTGGGATAATACAGCGTGTTGTCAGCACTGAGATAGAGGATGCTTCTGTCCTCGCAGGCAATAACCTGAAGTTCAAAATGACAAACGACTCGATAGCCGCTTCTGGCGTTATCGTTAGCCGCAAAGTGAAAGGGTCTTGGTGGCGCAGTAACTGTAAGCTCGTTATCAACGAAGACGTTCTTGGGGCCGACCTGATGTCACTCGGTGCTGCCGTTGACAAGTCTCTGGCAGGTTCTCAGATTTACACGGATGATGACCTCTACCTGAACAACTCTGGCAGCGGTGGCGAGCAGGGCAGCGACCCCAACCTCACACCCTCGTCTGCTCCGCAGGTGAGCAATAATGTGCTCATCAACGGCATATCGCAGGATGTTTCTGGTGGAGCGCTTTCAACCGACAGCCTGACAACAATTGTCGTGTCTGGCTCCAACCTGACGCAAGGCTCCCTGACAATCAAGGAAGTTGGTTCTTCTGAATCGCAAGCGTTCACTGTCGCAGAAAATGGCTCGTCGGCAACTTACAACGCAGGTGGAATTGTAACTAATACCGACAAGGTATATGAAATCTCCCTCGGTGGTCAGTTGTGGTTCTCTCTGACAATCAGAGGCAGCATCCAAGGTATGGAATAAGTCTCTTTTATCAATCTAAAATCATATTGCATCATGGAAAAAGTTAAGAAAATCCTCCAAATCGTCAGCTATATCATCACTGCTATTTTAGCTGGCTGGGGAGGCAGTCATATAGCGTTATGAAAGCAGACAAGAAAGTCCAGTATATGTGTGCAGTGCTCCTCATATTTAGCAGCATTCTCCTAGTGTCCTATCAGGTCTTCGAAATAAAGGACGTTGCTTCTGGACTTCTTTTCTACGTCGCGCAAGCATTCCTGCTTGCTGGAAGCATCTTCGGTCTCAATTACTATATTGACCGCATCATCGTTCCCCATAAGTGATAGGGTTGATTATTAGTTTGATTTGTTTTAAGGTGTTTTTGCCTGCGTCGTGAGATGCGGGCATTTTTTTTAAAATGTTAATTTTGTTAATTGTTATTTGAGCATATTTTTCCTTGAAGCTAACATGCAACGTCCCGTTGCCACCTCCGTCGGGCAGAGCACTGCCCTCCCCAATTTGCGGCACGGAATGACATTTAGTCATTCCTATAAATGCACGCAAATTGCCCCGAAAAGGTTGTATTTGTAATTTTCTGTTCTCCAGAACTAATGATGGCCACATCGGTCATGTAAGCAGGCCACTCGTCTGCCCAAGCCCCCTGCTTGGGCCGCGCACAGAAGAACGAATGTAAGGAATTTCTTCATAATATCAGAGATATTTCTCATTGTTATGATTGTTATTTTAGTTTGTTATACATCAAAGAAACCTAATTGCGAGATGGCGGTCAACATGCGGCCGATATACTCATTGTCGGGTTCGGTCCATTGGAATCCGAGGCGCAGGAGCACTTGCGACGTGTAGGCGTTGTTGCGGTCCACAATCTGCGTCGGTTGGCCGTGTGCGATGTTCTGATAAGCGAGCATCGTGGTGAGTAACGGTGCTTTATTCGGGTCTAACGCTGCCTGCTGCACTGCCAAGCCGAAGGCTTCAGGTTCAACGAACTGCATCTTCGTGCCGAGTTTATCCAGCACCTGCAGCACGTTGCCCAGCAGACGGGTGTGGGTGCTATAGGGCTGGAAGACGGTACACTCCCTGGGTGTCGTGGCGAGCAGGACGATTGCACGGGCGGTCTCGTTGATGGGCGAGAACTCCGTAGGCTGGTCGTATTGGTCGAAGGGGCAGCAGCCAAGCATGTTGAAGATCTTGATACGACCCATGTAGCTGTTCGTAGAGAAGTTCACCTGGAACTCACCGTCGTAGCTGCGTGCCGCAAGGTTGCCCACACGCATGACCTTCGCCCTGAGGCCCTTCGTTGCCACTGCATCAAGGATGAGACGGTCGGCGAGGAACTTGGAGTGCATGTATTGGTTGCCGAGATACTGCCCGAACCAGATGTTCTGCTCTGTGAGCACTGGTGCAGGTAGGTTACCTCCAATCCAAACACCGCCTGTGGAAGTCGTCGATACATGAACGAGTGCCGCACCTGTAGCCAAACAGAAATCAACACATCGCTGTGCTCCGCCGATGTTGACATCTTCAATGTCTGTACCCTTCGAGAAGTGCTTCACGTTTGCAGCGCAATTGAACACTGTATCAATGGAATTGATAATTGATAATTGACAATTGATAATTTCTGTGATGTCCTGTGTTACATCGCCTTGGAGGACGAAGATACGCGAGCCGAAGAGTTCATCGAAACGGCGGCTGAAATAGTAGAACAACAAGTTGCGAACACGTCGCTGGGCATCTTCCTGACTCTTGCCGCGCACCAGACATGTGATGGTCTTGGCGTCGGAGTCGATGAGTTCTTTCAGGACATGAATACCCAAATAACCCGTTGCACCAGTGAGCAGGACGTTACCTAACTCTTGGCGCTCGCCGGCCTTGAATGATTCAAGGCTGTTGGCTTGCAGCAGTTCGTTGATGGCGGTATAGTCAAACTCTGTGATTTCACGGTCCACGGTCTCGCTTTCATTCACGGCACTCTGTCCGTCCACCAGGGTCGCCAACGCACGCGGCGTGGTGTGGGCAAAGAGGTCGGCATACGCGATATGCTTACCCGCTTTGTCGGCTTCGATGATGACGCGCGTCACCATGAGCGACGTACCGCCCAGCTCAAAGAAATTATCTGTTGCCCCTACCCTATCGAGCGAGAGAACCGACGCGAAGATGTCCGCAAACAGCTTCTCGGTGTCGTTGGCAGGTGCTACATAGTCATGTTCGTCCGCCTGAATCTTCGGAGCAGGCAGAGCACGTTTGTTCACTTTCTGGTTCTGGTTTAGCGGAATAACGTCAATCTGCATCGTCGCTGCCGGCACCATGTAAGGCGGTTTGCGCTCGCGGATGAAGGCGTTGAGGGCCGCTACGTCAATCTGCTGGTCGCTCACCACATACGCAGCGATGAACTTACCGCCGTTGGGATAGTCGAAGGCTTGCACGGTGGCATCTTTGATGTCCTCGAACTGACGGATGACGGCTTCCACCTCTTTGAGTTCGATACGGAAACCACGAATCTTCACCTGTCCGTCCCGACGCCCCACGAACTGGATGTTACCGTCGGGCAAGTACCGCACAATGTCGCCGGTGCGATAGAAGCGGAGGCCGCCTCGCGTGACGAAGGACTCGGCAGTCCTTTCTGGCAGGTTCAAGTAACCCCGACCCACTTGCGGACCACTCACCCACAACTCACCCGTAGCACCGAACGGCAGACGCTGACCGTTGGTGTCCATGATGAACAACTGTAGGTTATCCAGCGGTTTGCCAATCGGGATATGCTGTTCGTATTCTTGCAGCAGATAGGTGGTTGTGAAGATGGTACACTCCGTCGGACCATATCCGTTGTACATCTTATAATCCGTCGGCGGATTGAGTGCAGAGAGAGCTTCACCGCCCACCGACAGGTGTTCGAGCGAATGACACTCGACGTTCGTTGCAAACTGATACCCGATTTGGGTCGTCATAAACGAATGTGTGATACCTTCGGCATCAAAGTAACGACCCAGTTCCGGCAGGTTCAGACGCAGGTCTTCCGGCACGATAACAACTGCTGCACCGCAGGTCAGAGCCGGATAGAGGTCCATCATGCACGCATCGAAACCAAAGCTTGCGTATGCCGCAACCTTATGTCCGACATGCAGGTCGTAGTAGCGCTGGTACCAATGACAGAACGCCACAAGGTTTCCGTGCTCCAGCATGACACCTTTCGGCACGCCCGTCGAGCCGGAAGTATAGAGGAGGATGAACAAATCTGAAGGATTTGATAATGGATAATTGACAATTAATAATTGATAATTAGAAAGCTCTTCAAATTCTTTCTCCGTGAGGAGCATACAGCTGTTGGCATCTTGCTGCATGTAGCTGAGTCGCTCTTCTGGATAACTCGGGTCGAGCGGCAGGTACGCACAGCCGGTTTTGAGGACTGCCAACGCACCCAACACCATCCATTCGCTGCGCTGCACCTTGATGGCAATGACGTTCGTCGTCGGATGCAGACCTGCGGCGATGCGGTCGGAAATCTCATCCACCTCGCGATACGTAAACCTCTTGTCGCGATAAACGAGCGCAAGGGCATCCGGGGTCTTGGCAACTTGTGCCTTGAAGAGAGAGAGAATGGTCTGCGTGTTGTCGTATGGAACCGTCGTCTCGTTGAAGCTGTCTAACAATTTCGTCTGTACTTCGTCCATCAGCGAGACGGAACGCAAGGCGGCTGTCGGCTGGGCTGCAAAGGCACTCACGGCATTGCTCACCGATTGCGCCAGCGACTGCATCAGCTCACTACTATACCGACCGTTGTCGTACTCGATTGCCACGCTCGGCCGTCCGTTCACTTCTATGATATAGAACGCAATCTTGAACTTCGGCACGTTCAGCTCCATGTTCTCGGTCGCAACCAGTTGACCCTTGACGCGGTACTCAGACAGCACGCCAAGTTCGTAAGCGAACATAATCTCTGCCGTCAGGTCGTAGTCAGCAGCAATCTGCGCAAACGGGTAGTTTTCGTGTGCCAATGTCTGCTCGAAATGTGCACCCGTCTCGCGAACGAAAGCCTCGACGGTCTGGTCCGTTATCTTACTGCTCAATGCGAGCGTGTTCACCATCATGCCGATGGTGTTCGCCATCTTGAGGTTACTGCGGCCGTTGGAGATGGTGGTGATACACAAATCATCCGCATTTGCAAAACGCGCAAGCGTATAGAACACCGCTGCGAGGGTGGCACCGGCCGGTGTGACACCTGCCTTTTGTGCCAAAGCTTCAGCGGCCTTGATGTCCATCGGGGCATACACCTGACCGATTTCACCGTCTTTCGGGTTCGTCAAGTCAGCGGCGACTTCTGTCGCACCTTCCACTTGTGCCAACTGCGAATGGAAGAAATCCTTCGCTGCGGCGTATTCCTCGCCCGTCTCCGCAGCCTGTTCGTCGGCTACGAACTGCGCATAACTGCACATCTCCTTGTCGATTGTGCCACCGTCGAGCAATGTACAAAGTTCATTGAAGAACACATCGTACGACGCTCCGTCGCACACCAAGTGGTGCATGTCGCAATAGAGGTACAAAGCCTGTTCCGTACGCACAATGCTGAACCGGCACAGCAGGTCTTTGCTCAAGTTGAACGGTCGCACGAACTCTGCACGGTAAGCATCAAGTTCATCTTCTTTCTTCTCTAAACTCTCAACTCTAAACTCTAAACTTTTATCCACAATTTGCTCTACGCCAGTGTCGTTGGTGCGGAAATGTACAAACAGTTCGGGATGGTTATTCACTACTTGTGTGACCGCCGCACGCAATGCTTCATCGTCAATCTCCAACGGCAGACGCATACGCATCGGGATGTTATACAGCGTAGAAGTGGGATTCTTCATGCACTCGAAATAAACACCTGTCTGGGCATGGGACAAGGGGAAAGGCACTGTCAAATCATTTTCGGGATTACGGGATTCCGATATTACGGTATCACGATTGCCGCCCAACATCGCCATCAAAATCTCATTCTCTATCGTCTGAATGTTCGCACCTTTGACGAGCAGCTTGGCATCGAGTTGAACGCCGAAACGCTTATAGACCTGTGTCGCAAGTTTGATGGCAGAGATGGAACTGAGTCCTACATAGCGGAGGTCGGTTGTGATACCGAAATCATGGTTGTTGACGATACCTGCCACAATGTCCGCCAACTGTTCCTCAAGCACGTTCAGCGGAGCCGCCTCTTTGGGTGTATCGTCCGTCTGAGCTTTCGGTTCAGGCAGGGCACGTTTGTTCACTTTTTGGTTTTGGTTCAGTGGGATAGCGTCTATCTGCATCGTCACGGCAGGTACCATATACGGCGGTTTCTGGTCCATGATGAAGGCATTAAGCGCCTGAATATCAACCTTCTGATTGCTGACGATATACGCGGCGATGAACTTACCTCCAGTTGGATAGTCGAACGCCTGCACCGTTGCATCTTTGATGCCCTCGAACTGACGGATTACCGCTTCCACCTCTTTGAGCTCGATGCGGAAACCGCGAATCTTGACCTGTCCGTCCTTTCGTCCCACGAACTCAATCTCACCGTCGTGACGGTAGCGAACGATATCGCCTGTACGATAGACGCGCTTACCGTCCCACTCCACGAAGACATCTGCGGTCTTCTGCGGTTGATTGAAATAACCGAGGCCCACCTGCGGACCAGCCACAAGCAATTCGCCTGCTGCACCCCAAGGCACTCGTTTGCCATACTTATTGACAATGAACAGCTGCGCCGTGTCGTTCGAGTGACCGATTGGGATGTTCGGTTCTTTCTTCTCCACCCAGTAACTGCATACATACACCGTCGTTTCCGTAGGTCCGTAGGCGTTCAGCAGACGGTAGGTTGGCGGTTCGAGCGACATCAGTTTCTCTCCGCCGGTGCCCAGATGCTGCAAGCATGGGATGTCGGGGAAGTTCTGTACGAGTTGTGTCGCCACTTGGGTGGTCATGAAGATATGTGTAATCTGCTCTCGCAAGATAAATTCGTGGATGGCATCGAGGTCAAAACGGATATCGTCGCCGATAACATACATCGCCGCTCCAGCAACCATACATCCCCATAGGTCGTTCATAAATGCATCGAAACCATAGCCGGCGTATGTCGCATAACGACTCTCGGACGTCAAACCGATGTGCTTGTTATGGAATTCGGTGTGCGTCAAGATATTCTGCTCACTCAGCATCACACCCTTTGGCGTACCTGTCGTGCCGGAGGTGTAGAGCAATATAAACGCATCGCCGCCTTCGTATTGAGCGGCATCAGCACGCATGAAATCCAAGCGCTCCGCCGGATAACTACTGTCCAACGGAAGGGCCGTCTTACCGGCTTTGGCAATCGACAGCGGCACGATGACCATCTGCTCGTTGCGTGGAACCGAATAACCGATTACATGTTCGCCACAGCGTTCGGTATATTGCGGGTCGAGCGTGTCGGAGAGTTTATCTACTTCTGCATACGTCAGTCGCTTGTCGCCGCTGACGACACAGATGGCGTTCGGTCGTTCCGCTACGTGTTGCTTGAAGCGGGCCACCAGACTACCCTCGGATGCTTTCGGGGCTTTCGGATTGCGTGCATCCAACCACTGCAACTGCGACTCGGAGCAGTATTCGAGTTCACAGACACGCTCTGCCGTCACCATTGAGCGGAGAATCATGCTATAGGCATCAGCCAACTGCTTCAAGAAGGCCTCCGAATAGTCGGCAGTGCTGTAACCAAGTTTGAGGGCATACTGGTCGGCCGTCTCAAAAAGTTCTGCACTGAGTTTCCAACCAGGCGTAGGACGACGCAGGTCGGTATGAGGAGCCATAGCCCCTCCTAAACACAGACCGCGTTTGTCGTTCAACACAGAACCTTGATAGACGAACATGACTTGGTTGTTTAGCCCCAAGTCACGCACTGCGTCGGGATAGGCATAATACTGGTATTTCTGCGTCAACTGCAATTGTTCTTCCATGCCTTTCAGCATGTCGGCAATCGGTGTGTCGGCTTTCGTCTGCATGAACACCGGCAAGGTATGCACCATCATCGTGATAGCGCCCAAGGTGCGGCGGTCGGTACGTCCCCAGAATGCCGTGCAATACGAGGCTTTCTCTTCGGCACTGTAGGTCGCCAACAACTGCGCAAATGCCGTTTGCATGATGACACTCTCCTTGGTATCAAAGCGCTTTACAATAGCCTGCACCTCTTCCTTGCTCACGCTTAATGGGAAGAACTGATACATGCTTCCTGCATTCGACTTCTGACTTTCGTCTATAGCTTCCGGGATTGGCAACGAGTCGGTATCTGCAGCATCGCAGAAAGTCTTCGCGTACCAATCTCGGGCTTCGCCCATCAGTGTCTCATCAGCACGTTGAGCAGCTTCTTCATTGGCGATAGCCACACCGTCCATCATCTCACCCGCAGGTTTCTTTCCATTATAAACCCGCTCAATCTCGCGCAACAGCACCGCCATCGAAAAGCCATCCGTCAGCACATGATGCAAGTCGATGTAGAGATAACTCTTGCCGCCCTCGACGCTATAGATTTCCGTGCGATACAACTTCTCTCCGTGGACATCCATAGTCTGCGAAAACGTCTTTTGGGCAGCCTTCCACTCTTCCTCTGTAACCTCGAAACGCTCGACTCGAAACTCTACGCCTTCAGGGGCACTCTCAATCTCTGGCACTCCTTCTTCATTCACCACCACACGACTGCCTATATAAGGGTGCGCGCTCAATGCGCCCTGCACAGCTTGCTGCAACCGCACCAAATCCGCATCTTCAGGGATGGCGAAGAGGGCTGTATTCTGGTAGTTATACTCGTCTGACACAGACGTCTCACAGGCATAATAGATGCCAGCCTGCGCTTGACTCAACGGGCTTCTCATGGCTTTCAACTTTTAAATTTCAACTTTCAATTGTAAAGATGTTCTGGAAACCGCTCATGCTGAAGATGTCGGCTACATCTTCGTTCAGATGAGCAATGCGGATTGAACCGCCCTTTGCTTCACTCTCGCGCTTGAGCTGCATAAAGAAACGCAGACCTGCCGAAGAGATATACTCCATCTCGCTGCAATCGATGAGCAGCGCCTTATCGGCGATGTTCAGTACTTGTTGTAACTCTTCTGCCTGTTCGGTGGTTGCCATTGTGTCTAATTCTCCGATGAGTTGAACGGTCATCTCCTGTCCGTTCGGTTGAATGTTAACTTGCATAGTTATAAGTTTTTTAGTATTGTTAATTCGTTTATTTCGTTCGTGCGACTGTAGCGCACTTCATCTGCAATTTTATGTAATAAAGCGATTCCCAAACCGCCTATCTGTCGTTCTGCCGTAACCTGTTCGGTATCTACCTCTGCCCGCTTGGTCGGGTCAAAAGCCACCCCGTTATCGCGCAGCGTCACCTCTAATCCGCTCATCCTCTCATCCATTAATCCTCTAATCTCTAATTCCATCCATTCCGCTTGCGAGTACTTGACGATATTCACCACCGCTTCTTCGATGGCAACTTCTGTCTTCTTCAGCGCCCGCAGTTCCATACCGGCGCACAGTCCGTAGTCATGCAATGCTGCCCGCAGTTCCGGCCAACAGTCCATTCGGTTCTCAACCCGCAGCGTAAGCGGTTCCACGGCATCGGTCTTTCGAATCGTCATCAGCGTGATGTCATCCGTCTGTTCCGCATTCCCGATAAACGTCTTCACCTCCGCCAGGAGACTTTCGACTTGTGGACTCCTTTCGACTATTTTCGTCCATCGTTCCAATCCCAACATCTCCCGTTTCTCGTTTCGCGCCTCTGTGATACCATCCGTATAGAATACAATTGAATCTCCCTTACCTAACAGCACTCCCTGCTCCACAAATCGGAACTTCCCATCAAACCCCAGCGGCATATTCGGCACAATGGGCAGTGTATCAGTGGTAAATCGTAAATGAATCGGTTTGCAGTGTGCCGCATTGCAGTAGAGCAACTCGCCTGTAGGCACATGCAACCGACCGACAAAGGCGGTGACAAACATCAGACTCGGGTTATTATCACTCAGCACATGATTCATCTCCTCTATAATCGCTTTGGGCGATTGCAAGCGTTGAACAGCCGAGCGGAACAGGTTGACGGTCGCACTCATGAACATCGCTGCCGGTACACCCTTACCGCTCACGTCACCGATGATGAAGAACAGGTCCTCCCCCTTGCGGAAGTAGTCGTACAGGTCACCTCCCACTTCCCGCATCGGTATCAACTTCGCATCAATCTGCACGTCTTCCCGCTCACCTTTCACTTTTAATCTTTTACCTTTATTCGGAAGCATCCCAAGTTGTATCCCACTGGCAATCTGCATCTCTTTCTCCATCACCTTGCTTGCCGTCTCCACGCGCACGAACGCATCGTGTTCCTTCTTGATATGGCGCAGCAGCAGCCCGACGACCAAAATGCCGCTCAGCAACACCGAGAGCGTGATTAAACTGATGCCAGTGATGGCATCGCTTATATGATGCTTAGGCACACCTATCACCAACTGCATATCCGTCGGAGAAAGTTGCTTCCTGCACACAATCATATCATTGATGTGTTCAACATTACCGCAAGCCACGATAAGCGTTCCATCCTTACTGAAAAGTTGGCAGACCGCATCGTCGTACGGCATGATATCCTCTAACATCTGCTTCGTCCATTCCAAGGTGCAGTCCGCTCCAGCCACACCTACCAACTTGCCATTTTTGTCATACACCTTCTGCGAATGCGTGAAGATAGGATCCTCGTGGTCGCTGTCGTTGTACGGCAAACTCCAATAACCATTATCGTCACTCTCCAAAGCACCCGTGTACCAATCGCGCTCTAAATAAGGGACATGCACACCGAAATCATACGTCTGAATCGTATCTTTTTCCTTGCGAAACGCACAAGGTGCATACCTATGACCCTTCTTGGGCGAATGCTCAGGTATAAAAGCCACATAGCAGCAGTACAAATCCGGGAAATGAGAAAGCACCATCTCTACCAATGCGTACAATTCCTCTGAATCGTCCGTAAACTCTGGGAAGAATCGCGAAATATCTTCCGTTGCCTCCACCACATCGAACACCTCAAAGATAAAGTCCTTGTGCGCCAGCTCCATCTTGTACTCAATCTGATTCACCAGTTCTTTCTTCTCACGGCTATACGACACGACGAACTGAAGCGTCATCGCAACCACGAGAAACACCGCACATACTATCGGAAGAGACTTCTTTTTCATTATGCTATTTACTGGCTACAAAAATACAAATAATAAACGACTAAACCATAAAAGTACAGGCATTTTTTCGGTTTTCCTCTATAAATTGAACTATACGCCAAGTATTGGCAGTCAAGAAGCAACGGCATAGAACATCACAGATTAGCGGTATTAGCCTTTTACACACAGCATGTAATCTTTCTAGACTTATAGCTCATTTTGCGGGCATATCGTAGCCTGCAAAATGAGCTATAAGTCTATTCTCGGCAGTGAGGTCGCGATGGTATTGGCTTTAAGGATAGATGTAATAGGGCGTCCAGGCGGAATGCTCCAACCGCCCAGGCCCTTCCTTGTAGCGCGTCTTGAAAATCTCTGTCTTTTCGTCGATATAGGAGCCTAAGAGATAATCCATGTCATCCTGATACCCGCCACCGTTGGCGCGATTGTCCAGAATGATACCGGCCAGCTGCTCGCGTGGCGTCTCGGCGATGGCGGTTAGCCAATGGCCTATTAGGTTGGAAGCGTCGCTTACCGAAGCTTTTATAATGGGTGTGAGGGCTGCCATCGATTGCCAGAGATAGGGTATCTTGCGCCCGTCGGGAAGCTTAATCAGGCAGTAATGGTAAATGACAGAACCCTCCAATACAGGTATCTCAACGGAGGCTGTTTCATGCACTTCTATGTCGTAATGCTGTTCGATGTTGCTCAGGAACAAGTCCAGCTTTGTTTGCTCGTCGGCTCTTGGCTCAATATAGTAATCCCTGCTTTCCACTTCGAGCTGTCCTGGCTCAATGTAGAAATCGGACTCCGTGTCGTTTGGCGAGGAAACAGGTTTTTAACCATAAAATAAAAGTGATGGTCCTTCAAACCGCCTACAACCCCTCTATAGAGTGTCTCCAGTTCGGCAAGGGTGACATCCTGTCCCGCCTCATGCTTCGCGTCGAGAGCCTGGAATTTGGGCATGTACTCGTCGTAAACAGCATCCCAGTCTGTTTCGTCCACATCCCAGAACACATAGCCGGTGCTCATGCATTTCCAGAGGTAGTCAAACTGTGAGGAATAGCTGTCGTAAGCTAAATCCCCGGTTTCGCCGATATAGGGATGATAATCGGCTTCTTCGCGGCAGCCACTGAATACCAATGCCGCCAAAGCCATAGTGATTACAAATCTATTCATTTCTTTTTCTGTCTTTGTCCAGTCCGTAGGGGCGGCTTAGCCGCCTATCACCCTTGATGCAATGGCTCCGAGGATGATGGCGATGGTGAAGCTGGAGAGGGTTCCTATCATCACATATTCCGTTATTTTCACTTCGCTTGGTTTCGTCAGCTCTCCAAAGCGGAAAACGGACTTGGCTGCAAGTAGGAAGCCTATGCCATCCATGCAACCAACTAACATGAATGTCAGTATCAGAACCCTTTCAAGATAGCCAATCCATGCTCCTGCATTTGGCAGGCTGATTTCCTTGTTCTCCTTGGGTGTCCACTTGGCTATAAAAGTTCCCAACAGGATGGAAGAGGGCTTCAATGCCAACATGTAACAGACCGCAACCGCCCAAACCCGATTGTCTGACATCCAGGCACCACTTAGGCATATACAAGATGGATTATTCACAACCTTTTCCGGTTGTTTTTACACTTTACAACCATAAAAAGTTGTATTAGGCTTTTACAACCAAAAATGGTTGTGTAACATCCACCAGGTAATTATATATAAATTGGTAAGTAACCACGCAAAATTATGCATTTTGATTTATTTTTGGGTTTTTAATCATTGAATTATCAATTAGAATATAAAAAAGTTGTATCTTTGCGGCACGAAAATAAATTCTAACTGACCATGAATAGATTTTTACTTCTCCTCGCCATGACTATGACAACTGGCATCTCCCATGCAGCGTTGACCAGTGGCACGGAATACTTTATCTGGTTGAACATCTACGAGAAACTGCTTGGCGGTAATGCCAATGGCAGCGAACCGGCTCTGTCTGCTTGGAGCGCCACCAAAGCCTCCACCTTCATATTCATTGCAGAGGACTGCGGCAAGAGCGGCTACGTCCTGCTGAAGCAGAAGAGTAGCGGCAAGTACCTGGCTGCCAGTGGTTCCGATTCATGGAGCATCGTGTTCGAGGACGCCGCCTCCACCGACGACCGTTTCTGCTGGAGTGCCGACGAGGGGACATACACCTATCTCACCAACAAGAAAAACACTGGTGCCTGCATGGGCATTGACGGTGCGAACAAAAGCAGCAATTACGTCAGTGTCTATTACAACAAGAACAAGGGCAGCCATTCGCAGATGACCATCATTCCGGCAACGGCGGGCAACTACAACACCGACCGGCAGTCCTTCGTGAGCCCTGAGTATATCAATGCCCAGGGTGTGCGGGAGATTGACTACATCCAGTTGAGAGGCACGACCATCAGCCGCAGCGACACGATAGACATCCACATCACTGCCAACACGAATCCTTTCATTGGCACCTCGAGGGTTGACCTCTGCAGCGACCGTACATGGCTCATCATCGACAACATTGCCCCGTCGACGGTGAAGTCGGACTACCTGAAATATGTCCGCATCAATGGTAATCCGGTCAGGGTGAACAACAACTGTCGCGTGGAAATATACCTGAACGGCACAGCCATTATTCCCATTCCAGAGACCATCTTCACGGCCACTGCCGAGACTCCGTTCACACTTGGCAAGGGCAACCATACAGACCTTGCCGAGCACAGCAACAGCATGACTGGCTTCACCCTGCGTCGCGGCTACATGGTTACATTGGCTACAGGGCGCAACGGCAGCGGATACAGCCGTACTTATGTGGCCGACCATGCCGACCTGGACATCACGCTGCCCACACCTCTCTCACGTCGCGTCACCTCGGTATGCATCAAGCCTTGGCCGTATCTGTCGAAGAAAGGATGGGCCAACACAGCGGGCGCATCCGGCGGTCCCGGTCTGCGCGCCACTTGGTTCTGGGCATGGAACGCCGCCTACTCGTCAACAGACGACATGGAGTATGTCCCCTGCCGCCAGCACCTCAATTGGCCAAGCGCGGACGATGTCAACAGCCACACCTCTACAGCTGCCTTCTCGCTGAACGAGCCGGAGCACTCGGAACAGCACACCAGCGACAAATGCTCCTGTGGCGGGACAATCCATGAATGGAACGCCTACCTCCTGACAAAGGATTTCCGTGCAGGAGGCGGCCGCGTGGGTTCTCCGCAGCCCACGGACCTCAGTTATCTGACCAATTACTTCAAATACGTTGACCAAAACGACAACGAGACACGTTGCGACTTTGCCGTCACCCATGCCTATTGGTGGGTGGGCGGCAAGTCGGCTTCATCATACGCCAGCTGGTTCGTAAACCAATGCAAGAGCATCTACAACAATACCGGCCGCCCCGTATGGCTCACCGAAATGGAAATCAGCGCCTCGTGGAACAAGAGCGGCGGTGACTACCTCGATGGCGACTGGAGCTACGCAAACGTGGCAAAATACGTGCAAGCCCTCTTGGAGAAAATCGACGACAGTCCATGGATTGAACGCTATGCCATCTACGCAACAGACATGTACATTACTTATATGTACTACGATGCCAACCCCAGCAAGGACCTCACGCCCGCCGGAGAGGTCTATCGCGACCACCGCGCCACCTTCGCCTACAACGCGGCCTATACGAAGGCACCCGTCTGGTGGACACCAAGCGTGAAGAAGCCTTCGCTGACTGCCACATACAATAATAAGAAAAAGACATTGACCTTCAACATCGTCAACGATAACGGCGACACTACCGACCACCTCGACCTGGAACGCTTCAACGGCACGGAATGGGAAACCATGACGACATTCGCCGACCGCCAGCAGCTGGAAGACAAGGAGATGAGCCTAACGCTTTCAGATTTCGCCACATCGGAAAACTGCCGGTTCCGCCTGTCAGCATACACCATCTTCGGTGGCAACAGCACAAGCGATGAAGTGGAGTTAGGAGGAATCAAGAACGGCACCGTCGTTGCCAATTCCAAGACAGACATCCCCGGATGGACATGCGTGCGCAGTGCCGACAGCGGCTTCACCAAAGAAGCATCAGGCGACACCTATTTCGAGGTATGGCACCCCACGGCCAGCGGCATAAGCTTCGATTACTGCCAGGACATTACAGGGCTTGCGGATGGCATCTACCGCCTCAGTGCCAACGTGTTCCAGTCGGGAGCTGCAGACGGAGCCGTAGCACTCTACGGACAGACAGCAGAACAACTATGGACGGCACCCGTAATGACCGATGGCACGATTACCGACCCGCCAATCAGCGTCGAGCAGATTGCTGTCACTGGCGGCAAGCTGCGTGTGGGTGTGCGCAACATAGCACCCATGAAAGTCCGCTGGGCAGGAGCTGACAATTTCGTACTGACACGTGTGGGCGATTTGCCTTCCACTGATGAAGAATTGTCTTACCTCATGGCAGAGTACGACGAAACCCTGATGGCAGTATGGCCTTTGAATGCAGACGGCACCCGTGATGCTTCAGGAATGATAATCAATCCGCAGGCTACAGGCCAGCGCAAAGACGGATGGACGGTGCAGAACGTCGATTTCAGTAAGGGAGAAGCACACGACAGCGATACCTCAAATCCCTACTTCAACTACTGGTCTGCCAGCTCCTATACGTCATCGATGACACAGAAAATCAGCGGACTGCCAGCAGGAAGGTACGCCCTCTCAGCCATCCTCCGAGGCAGTTCGAATGTACCTTTGACACTCGCTGCATCGGCAGGAAAAGACAGCCAGCAGACAAACTTTACCGGCACAGGAACAACGGCAACAGGCGACCTGCCAATGGGATGGCAGAAGGTGACGGTGCCCGAAGTCAGCGTGGGCAAGGGCGACGTGCTGACCATAAGCCTCAAGGCAACAGGAACATCATGGTGGAGCGCAGATAACTTCCAGCTGACGTTGATGGAGGCAGACCCAACAGGAATAGATGAAATTAAAAATGAAAAATTAAAAATAAAAAATGATGGAGATGCCATCTACGACCTCAGCGGCCGCAAATGGTCAATGGTCAATGGTCAATGGTCAATTCCAAAGGGTATCTACATCGTGAATGGGAAGAAAGTAATAAAATAACTTGATGAAACCTACGAAACACTTGCCTTTGTTGCTGGTTGCGGTCGCCCTATGCGTGATAGCATGGTGCCTGCTGGCCTTCGAGGACAACCTTTTGTGGAAGGTGCAGGAACTTAACCTGTTCCTAAACACAGGGATGTTCTTCGAGCAGCAAATGGTGGTGGCAGGCGGATTCCTCACTTGGCTGGGCACGTTCTTCACGGAGTTCTTTTACTACTCATGGCAGGGCGTCCTGATGCTTTGTGCATGGTGGGCATTGCTGATGTGGCTGACAGCCAAGGCTTTTTGCGTGAAGGAGAAGTGGGCGGTATTGATGCTCGTACCCGTGGCGCTATTGCTGGCATCGAACATGGAGCTGGGCTACTGGATTTATTACTTAAAGCTGCGCGGCTATTTCTTCGTCGGTACGATAGGCCTGGCTGGGGCGATGGCCTGTGTCTGGGGCTATCGCTTTGTACCAGCTACATTTCGCCCCGTGGCTGTGGTTGTGGCAGGTGCTCTCCTCTATCCCCTGCTGGGTGCATACGGACTTCTGGCTGTAGTGCTGATGGGACTGCTCTCTTGTCGGCAAAAGGACATGAAACGCTCACAGAAGGCTGTTACCTGCGTGCTGGCTTTGTTCACTGTTTTGCTTGTGCCCGTCATCTATTACTGGACCGTCTATTATCAGACGAACTACGACTATATCTACAGGGCTGCACTGCCTGCGTTTGAGGTGGATGATGCCTACCCTGAGTACTACACCCCCTTCGTCCTGTTGGGACTCTTTTATGTGGCGATGGCATTGCCCTTTCCAGAGAAATGGCAGCAGAAGGCAGAGAAGACATCGTTGTGGGCTGTGTGTCAGGTGGCACTTCTGGCCGCGATGGTCTGTGGAGTATGGCACTATTGGTATCACGATTATAATTTTGAGAAGGAACTCGAGATGCGTCGCGCTATGGAGCAGAGGGATTGGGAGGGCATGTTGCGTTCCGCTGCCGCTTACAAGGAAGAACCCACGCGCGCCGTCGTGATGATGAAGAATCTGGCACTGTTCCGCTTGGGACGTCAAGGCGACGAAATGTACCACTACAAGACGGGAGCCAAAGCGCACAATGCCCCTATGAGGGTTAACATGACACAGGTTGTCGGGCGTGCCATCTATTATGAGTATGGTCAGGCTAACTACTGCTACAGATGGTGCCTGGAAGATGGTGTGGAGTTTGGATGGCGAGCCGAGTATCTGAAATACATGACGCGCTGCGCTCTGCTGAAAGAGGAGACCGAGGTGGCAAAGAAATATATCCGACTCCTAAAGCACACACGCTTCCACAAGTCATGGGCTGAGGCTCAGGAGCAGTATGCCTGTCATCCGGAGACGATGAAGGACAGTGAGGAATATGCCATCGTGAAGCGCCTGATGATGAAGGAGGATCATCTGGGTTCGGACAGCGGACTGGCAGAGATGTATTTGATGAACACACTGCTGGATGTCAACTCCTACGACCCCTTGGTACAGGAACTGACGCTGCTGTCGGCCTTGTGGAAGAAGGACATCGGACTCTTTTGGCCACGATTCTTCAACTACGCCACTTTGCACAAAGGTGAGCACATGCCGAAGCACTATCAGGAAGCGGCCTATCTATATGGGCATCTGGAACATCAGGTTGACATCAGCCAAATGCCATTCGACGAGGATGTGGTCAGAAACTACAATGACTTCATGGCATTGGCACAACGCTGTTCGGGCATGACGGAAGAGCAGATGAAGCCCCTTTTCTACCCCCAATTCGGAAGGACGTTCTACTATGAGTATTTCCTGATAAGGAATCAAAAAAGCAATTAAATTTTGAATTTTGAATTATAACAAATTATTATCCATCCTGGTGTTGGCATTGGCAGCGTGCCACTCTGCCAGCGTGCCGGAGAGCTATACACAATCGGAAAGTCTGCCAGACATCTATCCTGACTACACAGATGTGACCATCCCTGTGAACATCGCTCCGCTGACGTTTATGATAAATGGCGAGGCTGACGAGATGGTGGCCCGCCTGACCTTTGGAAATGAGGAGATGGTGCTGGGGGGAGACAAAATCCAGCCCGATGTGGACGAATGGCACAACTTGTTACAGCAGGCACAGGGAAAGGACATCACCGTCGAGGTCTTTGCCCGTCAGGGTGAGCGGTGGACAGGCTATAAGCCTTTCGCCCTGCATGTCTCGCCAGACAGCATCGACTCATGGCTGAGCTACCGACTCATATCTCCTTCATACGTCGCCTACGAGGAACTGACGCTGAACCAACGCTGTCTGGAGAACTACGACGAACGGGTGATGGTGGATAACATGCTCTGCAGCACCGAGAAAGATGGGCAATGTGTGAACTGCCACAACTACCAGCAGTACAATCCCGACCGTATGCTCTTTCATGCCCGTCAGAACATGGGCGGCACGGTGATGGCATACGATGGCAAACTCATGAAAATCAACATGTCGGGCGACTCCATCCTCTCGGCTGGTGTCTATCCTGCATGGCATCCCTGGCTGCCATTGGTGGTGTTCTCGAGCAACAAGACAGAACAGGCTTTCCACACTGCCCATAACAACAAGATAGAGGTGATTGACACGGGCAGCGACCTCATAGCATACGACGTGGAGAAGAATCAGGTGACAAACATCGAAAACGACCCTGTGGAGTTCGAGACCTATCCTGTTTGGGCACCCGACGGCAAGACAGTGTATTATTGCAGTGCACATTTCGTTTATAACGACTCATTGGAGCAAGATGCAGATGTCATACTGAGAGCCAAGGCCTTCAAGTACAACATCTACAAGAAGAGCTTCGACCCCGAGACGATGACCTTCGGACCACGCCAGATGGTCTTCAATGCCGACTCCTTAGGCAAGAGTGCTACCCTGCCCCGCATATCGCCCGACGGACGATTCCTTGTCTTCACGATGGGCAATTATGGCTGCTTCCATATCTGGCACCACGAGGCAGACCTGTGGATGATAAATCTTGACTCTGCTGTCGCTCGGAGGATGGAGGGCATCAATTCGGACGACACAGAAAGCTACCACTCGTGGTCGAGCAATGGCCGCTGGATGGTGGTGAGCAGCAGGCGCGAGGATGGCAACTATACCCGTCCTTTCTTTGCCCACGTTGACGAGCAGGGCCGCTGCACGAAGCCATTTGTCCTGCCACAGGCCAATCCCGAGTACCATCGCCTGTTTATGAAGTGCTACAACATCCCTGAATTTATGTATGGCCCTGTGAAGTACAGTCCGCAGGATTTTGCCAGAATTCTTCGCAAATCGGACGGCCAGCCTGTACAATATGTGCAGAAACTCGTGAGATAAAGACATTATTTGTGGAATTATCAAACTCTTTTGCAAATAAATTTTGTGGTTTGCATATTTATTCGTACCTTTGCGGGCGCAAAATAACAGAATACACTCAAATAAATCACCTTTTTTATTAACTAACACAAACAAAAATGAAGAAAATCAAACTCTTCTTGGCCGCAGTTGCGGCTATGGTCGGGATGGGCGCAAGTGCCCAACTGACAGATGGTACAGTGTACTGGCTTCAGGACACAAATACCAAGCAATTCATCAGTCAGGGTGCCAACTGGGGTACACAAGCTACCGTTCAGGAAGTGGGCGGTCTTGGAGCACAGGCCGTTTATGTTTCGGATGGTGTTTATAAGCTGAAGAACATCATGTGGAACAAGGTAAACACTGCTGATTTAGGTCTTCGTACGAGCGATCGTTTTTGGGATCAGGCAGCAGGCGAAGTAACTCTTGAAGCTGTGGAAGGCGGATACAAGCTCAATACACCTAGCGGTTACCTTTGCAATAATGGTGATGTCAATGGCGATGGCGTGAAGCGTCTTGGCTCTACAACGAACGCAGAAGAAGCTACCGTCTGGAATTTCCTTACAAAGAGCGAATACGATGCCGCCATTCAAGCCTATAAGGACGGTAAGGCTGCAACATACGCCTCAAACCTTGGCTACAACAGTGTATCCTCTGTTTCTGAACTTGAGGCTCTCATTACAGATGTCAATCATTTCATTAGCAAGGACTATACCAATAGCATCACCAACCCAACCCTCAGCTCAAATTGGAATGGCTGGTCACATGCTGCCGCATCTGGCAGTAACCGTTCTCAAGGCGACGCTGTAGGAAGCGGTTGTGCAGAGTTTTGGAATGGTTGCGGTGCAGCCAACCAAACTGTAAGTAATCTGCCTACTGGTCTGTATAAGGTTGAGTTTGTAGGAACATTCCGTCCGAGTGGCAGTGGAAATGCTGAGAAATGTGCTTCTGAATTCACCAGCAGTCCTGCATTTGTTTATGCTAACGACGCTCAGGTAGAGTTCTTGCACTGGATTGATGTTCCCGCAAAAGCTAATGGTCGCAGTGGCATCACAGTGGCAAATGGTTATAACAACACTCTCTATACCTATGTGACCGATGGAACACTGAAAATCGGTATCGTTCAAGGTTGTTGGGAAAATGGTAATATGTGGTGTCCTTTTGGCCAGTTCAGACTAACCTACTACAGCGATCAAGTTGCAGACGAAGACATTTCGGCTCTTGTTGCTACCATTCCTGCAGAGGGTACTATTCCTACATCCGTTTACAGCAACCTAACTACTCTGAAGAACACCCTTGAGAGTGCCAAGACCATTGCAGCTTTCAATGCTTTATCTGAAGCTATTACTAATGCGAATACACTCGTAAGCTATTATACCGCATTCTTGTATGCGAAAGAAGATGCTGAAATTGTAGGTGTTGCTGCCGCTACCATCAATGAACAGACTGTTGCTGCAAATGCTGCCACCACTTCAGCTGAGATAGAGGCTGCCACAACTGCCCTCCATACAGCTGTTGTCGCAGCTGCCGCAGAATTGGATTATTTCGACATCACAACCTTCACCATCACCAACGCTTCGCCATACGCCAACGGCAACAACTGGACGGCCACCAATGGCACTCGCTTGAGCGAATGGGCATCAAACCCAGTCACTTATGATGCAGACAACAAGTGCGCTGAGATGTGGAACAACACGAGTGCTTCCATGCTGTACACAATTACCAATCTGCCTGCTGGTCGCTATCGTTTGACGGCCATTGCCGGTGCTCGCGACAACAGCGGAGGCGTGCTCAAAGTCGGTGACAAGACGATTGAACTCGTAAGCGTAGGTTCCGTGAACAGTCGCGCCCAAGCAGGTGAATGGTTTGACAACGGCGGCGGTGTGAACGAACTCTTCTTCAACCTGGACGCCACCGCAACGGAACTGACCATCGGTCTTGTCGCTGGCACATCTGGCGATGCTTGGACTCTTTGGCGCAGTTTCAAGCTTGAGACATTAGATGAAAGCATAGCTGCCGGCTATCTGGCTCCTGGTTATGCTACATTATTAGAGAGTGCTCAAGCTACACTTAATGATGCTGCATACGTCAATGTAACAGGCGACGAGAGAACTGCATTGGCAACAGCCGTTGCCGCTAATCCCAGCACGGTTGCCGAGTATGAGGCTGCTGTCGAGGCTTTGAACAATGCCATCGCTGCCTTCACCGCCGCAAAAACCAACTATGACATCTATGCTACAGAAAAGGCTCTTGCCGACGCTATCAGCACAGATATCGCCGGTAATGCTCCCACCACTGCCGATGAAGCTCTGGCTGCATTCAAGACTTTGAAGGTTGCAGAATACAACTATGTAGCTACTGCATACCCCTTCTCCGCTACCTCCAAGATTGGTGAGTTCAGCACATGGGAACGCACAGGAACTGTGAGCGGCAAAACAAAGAATGAATTTGAGGCCCTGACCAGCCAGCACTGGAGCGGAACAGAAATGACCTACTACGAGCAGCCCGCAGGTGGATGGGATGCCAATGCATGGACAGCCAACTACACCAAGACGACCACGCTGCCCGCAGGTAGCTATGTCATCAAGGTTGCTGCCCGCGCCGCAACAGGCACTGGCACTACTGCTAAGATAACTTGTTCAGCCGCCACGCTCGATGGTCCCATCTTCAACTTCGGTGACACAGGCAAGGGTATCACAACCTCTGGTGTTGCCAGCTTCGATGAAGGCGTATTCTGCAACGACGGCAATGGCCGTGGATGGGTTTGGAACTATCTGCCCTTCACCCTCACCGAGGAAACCGAAGTAACCATGACTGTTGTTGCCGAGGCTAATGGTACTCACCAGTGGTTCAGCGTCTGCGACGGCGAACTGCTCTCTATGACCAACATCGCTACTGCAGTTGCATACGACGAGGCCATCGCCAACACCATCGAAAATGTGGACGTTGCCAATGTCACCATGACCCGCACTATCAAGGAGGGCTTCAATACTGTTGTACTGCCCTTCGACCTCACAGCAGGCCAGGTTGCAGCAGCCTTCGGTACAGGTACAGAGGTTTATGCCTTCAGTGAAGATGGCGCAGAAAACGCTGATGAAATCAGCATCAACTTCAACAAGGTTGTTGCCGGCACAATCACAGCCAATGTTCCTGTCCTCGTTAAGGCTACTCAGGCCAGCAAAGAGCAGGAATTCAAGGGTGTTCAGGTCGTTGCTCCAACCGAGGGTGCTATTGTTCAGGGCACGAATGCCAGCTTCGTTGGTGTCTTTGGTCCCACAACTATTGGTGAAGGTCACTTCTTCATCGGCGACGGCGCTCTCTACAAGAGCGCAGGCCGTACCAACATCAATGCCTTCCGTGCATACATTCTTCTTAAGAATCCGAATACAACAAATGGAGTTAAGCTGTTCGTTGGCGGCGAAGAGGTTGCGACAGGCATCAGCACAATTGAAAATGGACAATTGACAATTGACAATGCTCCTATTTACAACCTCGCCGGTCAGCGCATCCAGAAGATGCAGAAGGGCATCAACATCGTGAACGGTCGCAAAGTACTTTATTAAATAATAAACACAGAGTACACTGAGAAGACAGAGGTCACAGAGTGTTTAGTTCATGGTGACTGAAGATTCGAGAAGTGTACCAAGAAAGAATAAGCAGACATCTCTGTGTCCTCTGTTCACTCCGTGTCCTCTGTGAATAAAACAATAACTATGATGAAAAAGACATATATCATTCCTGTGACTGAGGTGTCATTCGCAGAGGCAGAGCAAATCATTGCAGCCAGCATCACCGAAATTGGTGGTGACTCAGGTCTTGAGCGTGGCGAAGGCGAGGCACCTAACAATGCTGATGCCAAAGAGTTTGATTTCTTTGGCGAAGAAATCTTCTGATGACTGATTAGTAAATCCAAACGATAACCGTTAACCATTAACCGTTAATCGTTATAAAAACCGCCCCGCCCGCAGTTATTCCATGCTGCGAGCGGGGCATTTTCTTTGTAATTGACTTCGTTCTGACCAAATTAAGGAATATAATCTGTGAAAAGTTTGTTTCTGTGCGCTAATAATTATAACTTTACGCGCAATTATTAACCAGAACATATTCAAATTAACTTTTAACATTAACTAAAACTAATCAAATGAAGAAAAACAAACTTCTTTTAGCCGCAGCTGCTCTCATGTTAGGGGGAAGCGTGTGGGCACAGACTGATGTGACAAGTACGTACATCACGAATGCAGGATTTGAAGGTGATTCTCAGCAATTCCTTAAAATCAATTCTGATGGCCGAGGCGTGCAAAAACCT
>JAFXVN010000036.1 GCA_017524545.1 Bacteroidaceae bacterium | reverse complement strand
TAGTAGCGGTTTCTGGTGATTTCTCAATTCGTGATTATTACGATGAAGATGGACAAACTTATATATTAAAGAAACTTAAAAAAGTGAAAAGTGAAAAATTATATGAACCGACATGATGAACGGCTTGCCACGATGCAAAACACAGCGTGCCTAATTGGGCAACGAGGCGTGCCTAATTGGGCATCATAACGTGCCTAAATGGGCAACGAGGCGTGTCGCGTTTGCAATTTATGTGCAATGCATTTTGTTATTTGAAATAATAGTCGTAATTTTGTGGCAGTTTACGCCGACTAATACGATGAAAGCCTTTGTCCTTTTCTTCTTCCTGCCAATCATCGTTTTTGCGGAGGAGCTGTCGCTCGACAAGCTTGCTTCGCGGCAGGCAGCCTTCGGGCGGACTATTCCGCAGGAAAAGGTCTTTGTCCACATGGACAACACCTCCTATCAGTTGGGCGACACAATCTGGTTCTCTGCCTACCTGCGGCGAACAGATACAGGCAAGCCCTCGGACGTGAGCGGCGTGCTCTACGTGGAGCTTTTCGGTCAGGAAGGTTACATGATAGAACGCAAACTCATCCAGATGAATGAGGGTCACGGCTCTGGATTCTTTGCTTTAAACAAATACATACAGTACGCTGGATTCTATGAGCTTAGAGCTTATACACGATGGCAGTTGAATTGGGGATGCTTCGAGCGCAAGCACACCGAAAAGATAAAAGAATGGTTCCCAAGCAAGCGGCAGGAGAAGGAGTATTTCCGAGACTATGAGAAGCTCTACAGTCGTGTGTTTCCTGTCTATGACAAGCCCGTCGAACCAGGCGAATACACACGCGACATGACACTTCGCGCCATGCGACGGCTCTATCCCAGTCAGGCTGAGAATCGCGAGTTGAAGCTATCTCTCTATCCCGAAGGCGGCAATCTTGTGGAAGGACTGCCTTGCAGGGTGGCTTTTGAAGCCTGTTTCGACGATGGAGAATGGGCAGAAGGTTGGCTCCATTATGGCGGTGATTCGGTCAAAACGCAGCATCGGGGCAGAGGACTCTTCGAGGTCTTTCCCCAGAAGGGACAGGAGAAGGAGGTTATCTTCGTCAGTAAAGACGGCAAGCAAGCCAAGGCAATACTGCCAAAGCCAGAGCCGACGGGCGTTTCCCTGAAAGTGGAACAGACCGATAGCGGCTGGGTGGCAAGAATCGCACATACAGCCGACTTGCCCGCCAATAGCTTGGGCGTGAGCCTGATGAAAGAGGGGAAAAGCCTCCCCCTTCCCCTCCAAAGGAGGGGTGAAACATTCGACTCATTCTCCCTCTCCTTTGGAGAGGGCTGGGGTGAGGCTATTTCCGGCATCTACCAGCTTACCGTCTTCGACTCGCAAGGCCGCATCTTTGCCGACCGGCTCTTCTTCTATCGTGGCGAAGAGGACATGATGCCAACCCTCAGCATCGAGGGCCTGAAGGAAGAATATCAGCCTTACGAACCCGTCAACCTGAAGATAACAGCCTCCACCTTCCCCTCCAAAGGAGGGGTGAATAGTGCCGATGTGTCTCCCTCCCCTTTGGAGAGGGCTGGGGAGAGGCTGTCTTTATCTCTTACCGTGCGTGACGACAACAACCGCGACCACCTCTTCGACAATGCCAACATCCTTACCGAAATGCTTCTCTCAAGCGAGATACGCGGCTTCGTGCCCCAGCCCAGATGGTATTTCGAGCAGAACGACGAGGAACATCGTGCCGCTCTCGACCTCTTGATGATGACGCAAGGCTGGCGACGCTTTGACTGGCAAAGCATGGCGGTGCCTGGTGCGTGGGACATCACGCAGCCTGCCGAGAAAGCACCCATACTGATAGGCAACACATACAAGAATGTTCTGGCTGATTTCGTTGAAGGTGAAGAGGCAAACAACAAAATAGACGATGACGACGAATACCCCTTCAGCGAAGATGGAGAGCCCCCCCATGAAAACGGCATCTATGAGACCAAACCGATGGACCTGCCCGACCTCTTCAGCAAAGGCAGGAGCAAATCAAGAGAAGAGAAAGCCTACGACAAAGCGGTCAACACGAGAGAACAGAAGAAAGAAAAGGAGTTAAAGGTTCATGCCGAGATTGTTACACTCGATGCAGAGATGTCCTTTGTCGGTGAAAGCGAGACCAGAAGGAAAGGCTTCCGCATTCAGTTGCCGCCGTATTATGGTTCAGCCATTGTCTTCATCAGCGCTGCCGATACCACGAAATGGAAAGAAAACACGTCATACACCTGGATACAGGCAGAGCCGGACGACCCCGAAACGGACTACATGTACTTGCCTGCAAGCGCGAAGCTGAGGCGAAAGATATTCGTAGAGCCGGCAGACTATCTCACCCGCATCAGTTGGCCCTATCCTCGCTTCGTGAACCCTTACAATTATTATCAGGTTCATCTTGCCCCCACACCTCAGCAAAAAAGTTCAAGCGGAGAGTGGATAAAGTCGGGGGACGAGACAATCATGAGCGAAGTGACAATAAAATCAAAGCGGCGCGGCTTGAATAAGTTCGACGACACCTGGCCTGTCTTTTCCATCGATGCAGAGGTAGCCAACAACATCGCTCAAGATGTGGGCTTAGGCTTCATGAAAGTTATGACGGCAGACTTCGGCGTTGGCGTGATAGACAGGAAACTGGGTGAGGGTCAGGAAGCGACCTTCGACACTCGCGACGGCATAGGACAAACGCGCAGGATGATGCTCGCCATGCGAGGCGACTCGATTCCTCCCGACTCCATCTATGCAAGGAAATACCTCAGGTCAACTCACGGCTTGTCGATGTCGCCAGGCGAAACAAGAGAGTATCAAGGAACTGGTATTTGGGATGAGTACGTCTTCTACTCCGACTACAGCCCTCGGCAGTATGGCAACAAAATGTATTATGGCAACAACGAGCCAAAGACAAAGCTCGTGCGCTATCCTTTCCCCGATGGCTCCCGTCGCTTGACTTACCGCGACCGCCGCTATTTCCTCGAAGGCTTTGCTTATCCTGCCGAGTTCTATTCTCCTGACTACAGCAAGACAGAACTCCCCATAGAGGAGGCTGGGGGGACTGACTATCGTCGCACCCTCTATTGGAACCCGAACCTCAAGCTGAACGACGAAGGCGAAGCTGAAGTCAAGTTCTATAACAACTGCCGTGTAACTCAACTTTCCGTTGATGCAGAAGGACAAGCATCTGACGGCACTTTGCTCTGGAACAAACAAATAGTAAATGGTAAATGATTAAATGGTAAATAAAAAGATGAAAAAACAATTAACTCTTCTGGCAGCCCTCATCCTTTGCTTGCTGCCCATCAATGCTCAAACCTCAAAAGGTTATCCCATCACTCCTGTTCCCTTCACTTCGGTTAAGGTTACGCCCAATACTTTCTGGGGACAAAGGCTGGAGGCAAGTCGTAAAGTGACCATCCCTCTTGCTTTCTCGAAATGTGAAGAGACAGACCGTTACACGAACTTCTCTAACGCGGCAAAGCATTTGCAAGACCCTTCGAAGGTGTTTGACATCAAGAAAGGGACCTTTCCCTTCGATGATACAGACCCTTACAAGACCATCGAAGGAGCGAGCTATACGATGACCACCTCTAAGGGGAAGACACAAGAAAGCCTCCCCATAGAGGGAGAGGCTTTGTGGGGGACTTATATCGATTCTGTGCTTAACGTGATTGCTTCGGCCCAAGAGCCTGATGGCTACCTCTTTACAGGCCGAACTCAGAACCCGAAGCATCCTCACGACTGGGCAGGGCCAAAGCGTTGGAGTGCCGAGGAACAGGGAAGCCACGAGCTTTACAACCTCGGACACATGGTTGAGGCTGCCATTGCCCACTATCAGGCAACAGGCAGCCGCAAGTTCCTCGACATAGCCATTCGCTATTCCGACCTCGTTTGCAAGGAAGTAGGACCTAATCCGGGACAAGCTTGTGTCGTTCCAGGGCACCAGATTGCGGAGATGGCTCTGGCAAAGCTTTACATCGTGACTGGCGACAAGAAGTATCTCGACGAGGCAAAGTTCCTGCTCGATTATCGTGGCAAGACAACCATCAAGCAGGAGTATTCCCAGAGTCACAAGCCTGTCGTAGAGCAAGACGAGGCCGTAGGTCACGCCGTTCGAGCCGCTTATATGTATGCAGGAATGGCAGATGTGGCGGCACTTACAGGAGACCAAAACTACGTCAAAGCCATTGATGCCATTTGGGACAACATCGTCTCGAAAAAACTCTATATCACTGGAGGCATCGGAGCGACCAGTAACGGCGAAGCTTTCGCGGGGAACTACGAGCTGCCTAACGCCACGGCTTATTGCGAGACTTGTGCCGCGATTGGTAATGTTTACGTGAACCACCGCCTGTTCCTGCTTCATGGAGAGTCCAAGTACTATGATGTGCTTGAGCGAACACTCTATAACGGACTTATCAGTGGAGTTTCTCTCGAAGGTAATGGCTTCTTCTATCCCAATCCCCTCGAGTCGGCAGGCGGTTATGAGCGCAAGCCGTGGTTTGGTTGCGCTTGCTGTCCCAGCAATATCTGCAGGTTCATTCCCTCGCTGCCAGGTTATGTCTATGCCGTCAAAGACCGCAATCTCTACGTCAATCTCTTCCTCTCTGATAACGCAGAGCTGAAGGTTGCAGGCAAGGAAGTGCGCCTTAGCCAAACGACAGACTATCCTTGGAATGGCGACATAACGCTTCGGGTAGAGAAAAACAAGGCAGGCAAGTTTGCTCTGAAGATACGCATACCGGGCTGGGTGCGTAACCAGGTCGTTCCCTCCGACCTCTACACATACGCCGACGGCAAGGAGTCGAACAATAGCATTATAGTGAGCGTAAACGCCAAGCACGCCAAACAAGATGCACAGTTCACCCCCGATGGCTACTACACCATCAATCGCAAGTGGAGAGAGGGTGACGTAGTGCAGATTCACTTCGACATGGAGCCACGTATCATTCGTGCCAACGACAAGGTTGAAGCCGACAGGGGAATGCTCTGCGTAGAGCGCGGGCCGCTTGTCTATTGTGCAGAGCAGCCAGACAACAAGGAGGACATCATGGAAGCTCGCATCAGTCCCCAGACGAAGTTCAAGACAGGCAAGACAGAGATAGCAGGAACATGCATCACGACACTCATCGCAGAGGACAGGCCTTTGACGCTCATTCCCTATTATGCCTGGTGCCACCGAGGCGCTGAAAAGATGCGCGTCTGGCTTCCGCAGGAGAAATGACAAACAGCTTCTCTTGTCGCGAAACTCTTCATATAAATAAATAATGTGTAAAGTGGGAAAATAATTCTTAATTCTTCTTCCTTAATTCTTAATTATTTTGTAACTTTGCACGCGATTTATGTAACAGCCATCAAATCGACAAATCGTAAATAGTAAATCGTCAAATAGTAAATCACAAAGATGAGTACACAAACAGAAAAGATTAAGGAGCTTATGGAGCTCCGCGCCAAGGCTCGCATGGGCGGCGGCGAAAAGGCTATCGAGAAGCAGCACGAGAAGAACAAGTTCACGGCTCGCGAACGCATCAACATGCTGCTCGACGAGGGTAGCTTCGAGGAAATGGACATGTTCGTGAAGCATCGCTGCACAAACTTCGGTATGGAGAAGAAGCAGTATCTGGGCGACGGCGTTGTGACCGGCAGCGGCACAATCGGCGGTCGCCTTGTCTATGTCTTCGCACAGGACTTCACGGTAAGTGCCGGTTCTCTGTCCGAGATGCTGGCAAGCAAGATTTGCAAGGTGATGGACATCGCCATGAAGGTGGGTGCTCCCGTCATTGGCCTCAATGACTCCGGCGGCGCACGTCTGCAGGAAGGTATCAATGCCCTTGCAGGCTATGCCGAAATCTTCCAGCGCAACATCATGTCTTCTGGCGTTATTCCTCAGATTAGCGCCATCATGGGCCCCTGCGCAGGCGGTGCTGTGTATAGCCCAGCCCTGACGGACTTCACATTCATGGTGGAAGGCAGCAGCTACATGTTCCTGACAGGCCCCGGCCCAGTGAAGGCTGTGCTTGGTGAGGTTGTGACGCAGGAGCAGCTGGGCGGCGCAAGCGTTCATGCCACAAAGAGCGGTGTGACACACTTCACAGCCAAGAACGAGGAAGAGTGCATCGCTATGATTAAGCAGCTCTTCTCCTACATTCCGCAGAACAACCTCGAGAAGACTCCTCGCGTAACATGCACCGACCCAATCGACCGCATGGAGGACTACCTGAACGACATCATCCCCGACAACCCCAACATGCCTTACGACATGTATCAGGTGATTGCCGGTATCGTGGATAATGGCGAGTTCTTCGAGGTTCAGCCGAACTTCGCCAAAAACATCATCGTGGGCTTCGCTCGCTTCAACGGTCAAAGTGTTGGTATTGTTGCCAACCAGCCGAAGCAGCTGGCAGGTGTGCTCGACTGCAACAGCAGCCGCAAGGGTGCCCGCTTCGTTCGCTTCTGCGACGCTTTCAACATTCCTATCGTAACGCTTGTTGACGTTCCCGGCTTCCTGCCCGGCACAGGTCAGGAGTACAACGCCGTCATCCTGCATGGTGCTAAGTTGCTCTATGCTTACGGAGAAGCCACGATTCCCAAAGTGACCGTTACCCTCCGCAAGAGCTACGGCGGCAGCCACATCGTGATGAGCTGTAAGCAGCTGCGCGGCGACCTGAACTATGCTTGGCCCAGCAGCGAGATTGCTGTGATGGGTGCCAGCGGTGCAGCCAGCGTGCTCTACGCCAAGGAGGCAAAGGCTCTGAAGGACGAGGGCAAGGTGGAAGAAGCAAAGGCATATATGGCAGAGAAGCAGAAGGAGTACGAAGACCTCTTCGCAAATCCCTATCAGGCTGCCAAGTACGGCTACATCGACGATGTCATCGAGCCTCGCAACACCCGTTTCCGCATCATCCGCGCTCTGGCTCAATTAGAGAACAAGAAACTCACCAACCCCGCCAAGAAGCACGGGAATATTCCTCTGTAAAGAATCAGGAGTTATGAAGAGAAGTTATAATAAGGAGTTAAGATGAGGAGTTATAATGGGCCAACACATTTGGCTTTTCATAACTCCCCGCTATAACTTCCCATCATAACTTCCCATCATAACTCCACAAAAGAAAAAGATATGCAATTCCTTTCAATATCCGACCCTCAGATATGGCTTTTGGCGGGCATCTCCATCCTGGTGGTGTTCTCTATCCTGATTATTCTGGTGCTTATCTTGGGTATCTTCACCGCTGTTGCCAAGAAGACAACGGCAAAGGCTAAGGCCGTGAAGACAACAATCGAGACCAGTCTGGAGGCCAAGAGCTTCGAGAAAGCCAGCGAAGAGGACAAGGCAGCAGTGGCAACAGCACTCTACCTCTATTTCAAAGAGAAGGACAATCGCGAAAGCCGTGTCCTCACCATCGTTCCATATCCCTCTGCTTGGGGTGCAACACTGAACCCAAGACTGTAAAAGACCCCCGACCCCCTTTAGGGGGAATAAATTGTGAAATTGTAAAATCGTAAAATTGTCAAATGAAAGAATTCAAGTTTAAGATAGGTGGTCAGGATTACGCTGCCACCGTAGAAGACCTCAAGGACGGACAGATGAAAGTAACCGTCAATGGTCAGACATATCAGGTAGAAGTACCCCACAAGAAAGCAGAAGGTCCTCGTGTAGCTATGGCTCCCGCTGCTCCTGCTGCACAGACCGGTGGCACGAAGAATGTCAACAGCGAACTGCCCGGCACCGTTACGAAAATCAATGTTGCAGCTGGTCAGCACGTTAAGCGCGGCGAAGTCCTGCTTGTTGTCGAGGCTATGAAGATGGCCAACGACATCGTGAGCGAAGTGGACGGTACCGTTCAGCGCGTTGCCGTTACTCAGGGACAGAGCGTCAACCAAGGCGACCTGCTCGTCGAGATGGTTGCCGACTTCGTAGCTGCTAAAGCAGAGGTTACACCGAAGCCTGCTCCAGCTGCTCCCGCGCCTGTGGCAGCTCCTGCACCTGCACCAACTCCCTCTGCTCCTGCCGGTTCCAAGACTGTTACCGCTCCTCTGCCTGGCACCATCACAAAGGTGACTGTCAAGGTGGGCGACACGGTCAACGCAGGCGATACAGTCCTCCTCATGGAGGCCATGAAGATGGAGAATAACATCACCGCCGAGTTCGCAGGCACCGTCAAGGCTATCCTTGTTGACACAGGCAATCAGGTACAGAGCGGACAGGCACTCGTGGAACTAGACTAAAGACCCCCTCTAACTCCCCCGTAATGGGGAGAAAACGAAATTGTAAATTATAAACAAAACAATAAATGAAAAAGGTATTTAATATCTTTCGTTCGTGTTTCCTCCCCTTCACGGGGAGGTTAGGAGGGGTCTTGCTGCTCCTTCTTGTAGCAACACCACTGTTTGCTGCTGACTTCAATCTGGAGCAAGGTCTGAACGACTTCATCAACGAGATGGGCTTCGTCACTTTCTTCGTTCAGGAAGAGGGTTGGAAGAATGCCGTCATGATTATTCTTGGTTGTGTACTGCTTTATCTGGCAATCAAGAAAGAGTTTGAACCCTTGCTGCTCCTGCCTATTGCATTCGGCATGATTCTCAGTAATCTGCCAGGTGCTGGCTTATTCGACTCTGACATGTGGAACAACGAGTTCCTCAATCCCGCAAGCCCTAACTATCACAGCTACGGCTACATCATGGCTCACGGCGGTCTGCTTGATGTTCTCTACATTGGTGTCAAGGCTGGTATATATCCTTGCCTCATCTTCTTAGGTGTAGGTGCAATGACAGACTTCGGTCCGCTGATTGCCAACCCCAAGAGCCTCCTGCTTGGTGCTGCCGCACAGCTTGGCATCTTCGCAACCTTCCTGGTGACGCAGATTGATGTCTTCGGCTTCTCAGTTGCACAGTCGGCTTCTATCGGCATCATTGGCGGTGCAGATGGTCCTACAGCCATCTTCCTCACCTCAAAGCTTGCGCCCGAGCTGCTCGGTCCTATTGCCGTGGCTGCCTACAGCTACATGGCTTTGGTACCCGTCATTCAGCCGCCCATCATGCGTTTGCTCACGACAAAGGAGGAACGCACTATTCGTATGAAGCAACTTCGCGAGGTCAGCAAGAAGGAGAAGATTATCTTCCCCATCGTGGTTGCAATCGTGGTGAGCCTGATTGTTCCCTCTGCAGGAACACTTATCGGCTGCCTGATGCTTGGCAACCTCTTCAAGGAGAGTGGCGTCGTTGAGCGTCTGAGCAAGGCTGCACAGAACGAGCTGAACAACATCGTGGTCATCATGCTGGGCGTTACCGTTGGTGCAACTGCTACTGCAAGTGCCTTCCTGAACTTCCAGACCATCACCATCCTTTGCGTCGGCATCGTTGCCTTTGGCATTGGCTCAGCAGGTGGTGTCCTGATGGCTAAGGTGATGAACCTCTTCCTGAAGGAGAAAATCAATCCCCTCATCGGTAGTGCTGGTGTTAGCGCCGTTCCTATGGCAGCCCGCGTCTCTCAGGTTGAAGGTCAAAAGGCCGACCCGCGCAACTTCCTTCTGATGCACGCTATGGGTCCCAACGTGGCAGGCGTCATCGGCAGTGCCGTTGCAGCAGGCATCCTGCTCAGCTTCTGCAGCTAAGACAACACACATCTTTATATTCCTACTGGCGGTCCACGTGGCCGCCAGTTTTGTTATATCCAACTTTTCCACGAAACATTCCAATAAGTGAACAATTAGATAAAAATGATGTCTTAAAGTTTCATTATATTAAAACTTTTCTCTATATTTGCACCATGAAACGTAAGATAATTGCATTTGGACCGTATTATCACGACTTTCTCGCAACTCTATCAGAAAAAGAAAGCAAGAAGATTGAATACATCATTTCATTGCTTGAACAGGAAGACCGTATGCCTGTAAAGTTCATACGACACATACAGGAACATGGCAATCTTTACGAGCTGAGGATGAAATACGAGAATAACATCTATAGGGTGTTCTTCATCTTTGACGAGGACTGCATCGTGGTTCTGTTCCACGGCTTTCAGAAGAAGACACAGAAAACACCCCAATCAGAAATTCAAAAGGCATTAAGAATTAGAGCAGACTATTATGAATACAAAAGAAACTTACATCACTGATATCAGTGCAGAACTGGAGCAGAAGTATGGTGCTTCTGGCACTCCTGAGCGTGAGAAGTTCGATGAAGAAGCATACGCATTCTACACTGCCCAACTGCTTCAGGATGCTCGCAAAGAGGTAAAAGTTACTCAATCGGAATTAGCGAGGCGCATTCACTCCACAAAGTCCTATATCTCGCGTGTGGAGAATGGCGATATTATTCCAAGTGTAGCTAAGTTCTGGCAAATGATTACCTCACTTGGAATGAGGGTAGAAATCGTAAAACCAATATATTAGTCGAATTTATCTGTCCTCTCGCTGGCGGTCTTCGTGGCCGCCTTATTATATATAAAGGTATAGTGACATAAGCGGATAGCCAACAGACGGAGCTGTTCGCAACCCCAAATCGGTCATTAGACACTGTGCGTCTCAAGTTTCATACGACACAAACCAAAGTAAAAGGTTTTCCAACGGGGGACAAACTCTCGGGAAACACGATATAAAGCTCCCCATAACACGGCATAAAAGTCTTTTAGGCTCATTATATAATTATTTTCAAGCCGTGAAAATATATTATCAAGCTTTGAAAATATATTATCAAGCCTTGAAAATAGATTTTCAAAGCTTGATAATTGTTTTATAACACGCTATGTGAAGTTTTATAACACGCTATGTGAAGTTTTGTGGCACGCTCTGTGAGGCTTTACGGCACGCTGTCCCCGACTACATTGCTGCATTAGCTTCCAGCCACATCATAACTTGTAAAGCACCTATTCTGTCACGAAATCTCGCGTATGAAGGCCTCTGCTTCTGAGAGTGTGTCGAGCTTTCCAACATCGATGAGGCGAAGGTCGGGCTGTACATAGCCGTAGATGGGTTCTGTGGCACAGACCTTCAGGTAGAAGTCGATGATGCTAAACTTGTCAGGGAAGTCCGCAAAGTACTTGAACAGGCTCGGATTCATAAAGTGGATGCCGGCAAAGGCATACGCACGATACTTCTTGGGAAATTCATTATTCATAATTCTTAATTCATAGTTCTCTATTGTGAATTTTGAATTTTGAATTGATTCATAAGGGCTGCGCACTTCGCCTGTCTTGATGTTCGTCCAGCCGACAAGCCGCATGTCGTCGTCGAAGAGGAGATAACGCTGGGTGTCTCTCTCACTTACCAGCAACGTCGCTGCCCTACCCTTGCCTACTTCGGCAAAGGCTCGCAGGTCAACATTGCTCAGTATATCGACATTGTGGATGAGAAAACCCTCCTGAGCATCGCGCAAAAGAGATGCTGCATGTTTGATGCCTCCGCCCGTTTCGAGCAATTGCTCGCGCTCGTCGCTGAACATGATACGCATCTGCATGGGATGTGCCTGGCACCAGTCCTCTATCATGTCGGCAAAATGGTGTACGTTGATGACAACATCGCTGAAGCCCGAAGCTTTGAGCTTCTGGAGCAGATGTTCGAGTAGAGGCTTGTCTGCCACAGGGACGAGTGCCTTGGGCATGGTGTCCGTGAGAGGCTTGAGGCGTGTGCCAAGTCCTGCGGCGAATACCATCACACGGCCTGGTGTCAGCACTTGCTCTATGCCTTGTTCGCGGTGGCAAATGTGCACCTCAATGCCGAACTTCTTGTGGATGTGCTCCGCAAGGTGTTGGGCACTATAGACGCTGCGATGCTGACCGCCTGTGCAGCCAAAGCTGAACATAAGGTTAGTGAAGCCACGCTGCATGTAACGATGGACATGGGCATCGGCCAATTTATAGACGCTATCGAGGAACGTCAGGATTTCGCCATCGTCTTCAAGGAAACGGATGACAGGCTCGTCGAGACCCGTCAGCTGCTTGTAAGGCTCATAGCGTCCGGGGTTGTGCGTGCTGCGGCAGTCGAAGACATAGCCGCCGCCATTGCCGCTCGTGTCCTCGGGAATGCCCTTGTGATACGAGAAGCTGAAGACGCGAACCACCAGCGGCCCCTGTGCATCGTAGCGAGAGAAGGTGGCGGGACCGTCTGCCGGATGCGCTTGATAGGGATTGAGGCTGGTGGTCTTCAGGCCGTCCGAACGCAAGTGAGACACCTGCGCATCCGTCTTGAACTGAGGCATTGAGACAAGTGCCGTAAGTACCTCATTAAGATAAGGATATGGACAGCCGCCTTCATCAAGCAATTCCCGAAGGTTCTCCATTGCAGGCGGTATGCTTTCGAGGAAATGCTTCTTGCGCTCGAAGTAGCCACGGAAGCCGTAAGCACCCAACACCTGAAGCAAGCGGAAGAGCACGCATAGCTGCAAGCCCTGCCGGAACTTACGCTCGCCAACCTCCTGATACTGCTTGAGGCTTTGCAGATAGACCTTGATAAGCTCCTCGCGAAGCTTCTTGGGATAACGTGCCGAAGCCTGCCAGAGGAAGCTCGCCACATCGTATTGCACAGGGCCCCGACGCCCTCCCTGAAAGTCGATAAAGAAAGGATTGCCCTGAGCATCGAGCATGACATTGCGTGCCTGAAAGTCGCGATACATGAAAGTCCCCTCCCTTCCCTCCGCCGGGCAAAGACTCACGATGTCACGCGCCATCAGCTGGAAGGAAGCTTCGAGCTTCAACTCATGGAAGTCGAGACCCGTGGCCTTGAGGAAGCAGTACTTGAAGTAGTTGAGGTCGAAGAGGACGTTGGTCTCGTCCAGTGCCTCCTGGGGATAGCATTGCGTGAAGTCAAGCCCAAGGGCACCCCGAATCTGCATGGCAGGCAGGGCGGCTATGGTGCAACGCAGCAACTCGCGCTCGTGGGCATTGTATCGGCCTCCTGCTTCACGGCCACCCTTCAGGGCATTGAAGAGAGACTGGTCGCCAAGGTCGCTCTGAAGATAGCGAAGTCCGTCCTTGCCTTCTGCGATGACCTGAGGCACGGGCAGCCCTGCCGCCGTGAAATGCTTTGCAAGATAGCAAAAGGCATGGTTCTCGTCGCGACTCGTGCCGACAGCTCCAATGAGTGTGCTGCCGTCGCTGCCCCTCATGCGATAGTACTTGCGGTTGCTGCCAGCTCCCGGAATGGCTTCAATGTTAGCGACATCAAGCCCCGTGGCTTCCTTATATAGCTTTTTCAGTTCTTCCATATTTGATTGATGCGATGACGGATGATGATGGCATTCACGATGCTGACGATTGCAAAGAGCACGATGCCAAGCAGGACGGCGGGCAGGATGCTACCGTCGCTCATCTTGGGAAAGACTCTCCACAATTGCTCCATATAGAGCGAGCGCAACAGGCAGAGCCCCCCCATGGCAAGCAGCAGCACGGCAGCATTCATGCCGATGGTGAGCAGTTGGTAAGGCAATGCCACACGGGCGGGACTATAGCCGATGAGCAGGAGCGTACGCATCTTCTCGGTGTTCTTCTCGACAAGCAGGTAAATCGAGAGCATGAGGATGTAGAAGCTGAGGAGGCTGATGAGCAAGCCTACCAGCATCACGATGCCTGCCGTGAGGCGCAGGAAGAACGTCATGCGGCCTGCATCGAGCTTGTCGTCCTCCATCTCGTAGCCCTTCTCGTTGATGTAGTTGACGATGGCATCGTCGGCGGGATTGCCCACTTCGAGGATGATGCGCGAAGGCTCTATGTCCGCCTCTGGTGCATAGCGTGCGTTGCTCCAGCGGATGAAGCTCTCGGGGACGAGGATGGTGTTGAGGCGCGTAGAGAAGCCTATCACACGGCCTTTGATGTATTCGTTCCGTCCGTTGCCGCGCATAGCAATCGTCATCTCCACCATCCCGACTATGCCCTCCGATATCTTGGGCAGGTTCTGGCTCTGCGCGAAGCCGAAGTTATAGATGGCCAGATAGGTGCGAGGCAGGATGATGGGCACCACGTCGTCGCCCTCACGGAAGTGCCACTTCTTCAAGTCCACATCGACGAAGGCATCCGGCACGCTCTCGAAGAACATCTCCGTGCCGAACTGTGCCACGCCGCTGATGCCCATGCTGCAACTGACCTTGTACTGGCTGGCGGTGAAGGCACCGACACGCTTTGCAAAAGGCTGTGCACGGAGTTCGTCCATCTCCTTATCGGAGAAGGTGCTGACAGAGCCCAAGCCTATGGCATTGAGGGAAGAGATGCGTTTGCTCAGGATGAGGTAGTCGGGACGGATGAAGCCGTCCTCTTCGGAGAAGACTGGTTTCACGTCGCTGTAGAACTGAAGACTGAGCAGGACAATCATCATGCCCAGCAGATTGGCGAAGAAGAAGCCAGCGAACTGCGGCAGGCTGATGTGCCTGCGAAGGAGTTTCCATACAAGTCTCATAGGCAGAACGATTTATCGTAGGGCAACTCCATGTGTTTGCCGATACTGGTGATGATGATGCCTGCACCCTGGCGACGGGCTTCCCCGGTCAGGACATCCGCCATTGCCCGCGAGTTCGCCTCGTCGAGGTGAGAGATGGGTTCGTCGGCAAGCAGGAAGTCGAAGGGCTGCACCAGGGCGCGAATCATGGCGACACGCTGCTGCTGCCCGAAGCTCATCAGTCGGACAGGCGACTGCATCTTGTCGGCGATGCCAAGTGCCTCGAACCACCCTTCTATCTCCTTTCTCAGCTTGAAGTGCGTCAGGCTGTTCTTTATCTCCACATTCTCCATTGCCGTGAGTTCGGGGAAGAGGCGAAGCTCCTGGAAGAGCATACTGATGTGATGCTGGCGAAGCTTCACCCAATCGGCAGTCTTCAACCCACGGCTGTCTTTGCCATCGAAGCGGATGCTGCCGTCGAAGTCCTTCCGATAGCCGATGATGAAGCTGCAGAGCGAACTCTTGCCCGTGCCGCTTGCAGCCTCTATGAGGTAGGTCTTGCCGCGCTCGAAAGTGACCTGCTTGCGCCAGATGTCGCTCCTGATGTCTGTCCTTTGCAGGAAGACCTGCGGCAATGTGTTATCAAGGAGAATGTTATTCATTGAAAATTAGGAATTACTTGTCGCCGGAGAAAATGGAGAAGAAGCTCGAGAAGATGTCCTTCACAGGCTTGTCGGTCTCAACGCGCAGCTCGAGGCTTTGGGGAGAGTCCACCGTCAGGGAAACACAGTTAAGGGCATTGACGGCTTCGCGGATTTGAGGGATGTTGAGCATAATGGCTGTTGGCGAGAATCCCCTTGAAGCAGTCTCGAAGAGTTTCTCCAAGTCGAGCGATGCGCACAGGTACTTGCCCTTGGCCTCCTTCTGGAAATCCTCGGCATCGTCTGCCTCCCGGCAAGCCTTGTTCGCCAAGCGTTCCGAGGAGGCAATGTAGAGCCTATCGTCGCGCACGCCAAAGAAGACATTCGCGCCATATTGGGTGGTGACGAAGTCCGTTCGGCCTCTGCGCGTCACACTCCAATCGTTGGCATTCGCAAGGAAGTCTGTATTGTCAAGGGTTGCAGTCAGAAGGAAATCGACATGCCTGCCACCTGCCCGCGGAATGGCAAGCGTCACGTCGCCGTCTATCGCTTTCATCATCATATCCGCATCCACACACATGTTCAGGGCAAGCAGAGCCGTGCGGAACAGAGGCACTTGGCGAAGCTGGAGCAAAAGCTCCTCCCCTTTCATGTTGACACAAGCCCACACGAAAGGCTCTTCCGGCTCCAGCCCAATCAAACTGCCTTTAATCGGAGAAAGAGGCATGGGAAGGGTTTCCACACCTTCAAGCCTCAGCGAATGCACGAGCGCCTTCTTTTCTATGTTAAATGCATAGCCGAGTATGGCCTCGGAAAGGGCTTGGCTATTGATGATTTCTCCGCTGATGATATGGGTTTTTGCAAGCTGGCGGTTCAGTATGTCCGGCAAGTTGCTGAGGGACACGCTTGCCCGCACCACACCTTTCTGACGTTCGGCAGTCTTGAGCACAGGCACATCCTGGCGCCCCTGCGACATCAGCTTCACCATCTCGTCGCGTAGGGCATCCTGCTGCGTTTCGGGAACAGGAGCCAGAAGCAGCAGCTTGTCTTTGTCGAGACAGCCTATGCTGTTTCTGTTTGCTATCCACCACAGGCCTCTCTGCTCCTCGCTGGCAAAGCCGAAGCTGGAGGCAGCTTCCAGCAACTTGTCGGCATCCTTTACATTCAAGGCGAAGCCCGACAAACCGTCTTCCGAGGCAAAGGCATAGACAGGCTCCGTGAGGTCAACAGCCTCCACGAGGCCTTCAAAGTTCAACACCAGCTTGGGCACTTTGCTGAGCGGGAAGTCAAGCTCCTTGAAAAGTCCCACAGGCTCGAACACAGCAACAGCCATAGCATCGGCAGGCAGGACATTGCGAGCCTTGTCTTTGTCGCGAAGGAAATACCAAGCCGCCACCGCTCCTGCAAGCAGCAGACAAATGAGTGCAACAACAAGTTTCTTCATACCTTATTTATATAATTCGCCGCAAAGTTACAACATTTCTTTCAGATTATCATTCAAACTGCACATCAAAAGCCACTCTGTGCGCGGAAATAAAAATAAAAGGCGAATACATTTTGCATTTCACCTGCTTTTTCGTACCTTTGCACCATAAATAAATAGCTTTGTTTTCACATCAACACATTGTATATTTCCTATGAATAGCGTACCAGTAATGAATCGCGCAGCCGACAACATCCGCATCCTGGCTGCTGCGATGGTGGAGAAAGCCAAGAGCGGACATCCGGGCGGAGCAATGGGCGGTGCCGACTTCATCAATGTCCTCTATAGTGAATACCTTCAGTTCGACCCCAAGAACCCGACTTGGGAAGGCCGAGACCGCTTCTTCCTCGACCCGGGGCACATGGCGCCAATGCTCTATGCAGAGCTGGCTCTCATCGGCAAGTTCTCCCTTGAAGAGCTGCAGCAGCTTCGCCAATGGGGTTCCCCCACCCCGGGACATCCCGAGGTAAGCTACGAGCGTGGCATCGAGAACAGCAGCGGTCCGCTCGGACAGGGACACACCTACGCCGTAGGTGCCGCCATCGCTGCCAAATTCCTCTATGCCAAGACAGGCAACCCGACCTTCAAGAAGGAAACCATCTACACCTATATCAGCGACGGCGGCGTGCAGGAGGAAATCAGCCAGGGCGCAGCTCGCATTGCCGGCAATCTGGGACTCGACAACCTCGTCATGTTCTACGATTCCAACGATATACAGCTCTCCACCAAGACCTCCGTCGTCACATGCGAAGACACAGCCGCCAAGTATCGTGCATTCGGCTGGGAAGTCATTGAGATAGACGGCAACGATGTGGCGCAGATTCGCCAGGCTCTCGGCAAGGCAAAGGCAGTCACAGGCAAGCCAGTCCTCATCATCGGCCATTGCATCATGGGCAAGGGCGCTCTTCAGGCCGACGGCAGCAGCTACGAAGGCTCATGCAAGACGCACGGAGCACCCCTCGGAGGCGACGCCTTCCGCAACACCGTCGCCAACCTCGGCGGCAATCCCGACGAACCCTTCGTCATCTTCCCCGAAGTGGCTGCGCTCTACGAGGCACGCCTCAAAGAACTGGAAGGCCTCGCAGAAGAGCGCCGTAAAGAGGAAGATGCATGGGCAAGGCAGCATCCCGAGGAAGCGGCTCTGCTCAAGGACTGGTTCGCAGGCAAGCTGCCCGACATCGATTGGGACAGCATTCAGATGAAGCCCAACGATGCCACCCGCAATGCCTCCAGCATCTGCCTCTCCATGCTCGCGAAGAAGGTGCCCAATATGATTGTCAGCTCCGCAGACCTCTGCAATAGCGACAAGACGGACGGCTTCTTCAAGGGCGGCGCGACAGTCATCTCGCGCGACAACCCTGGCGGGAACTTCCTGCAGGCAGGCGTTGCAGAGCTTACGATGGCATGTTGTTGCATCGGTATGATGCTGCACGGAGGCGTTATCGCGGCCTGCGGCACATTCTTCGTCTTCAGCGACTACATGAAGCCCGCCGTCCGCATGGCAGCCCTGATGGGAGTCCCCGTCAAGTTCATCTGGAGCCACGATGCATTCCGCGTCGGTGAAGACGGCCCCACACACGAACCCGTCGAGCAGGAGGCACAAATCCGCCTGATGGAAAAGCTGAAGAACCACAGCGGCAGAAACTCCGTGCTCGTGCTCCGACCTGCCGACAGCAAGGCAACCGCTCGCTGCTGGAAGCTGGCAATGGAGAACACACATACGCCGTCTGCCCTCATCCTCAGCAGGCAGGCAATCGAGGACTTGCCCGAAGGGACAAACTATGAAGGCATCGACAAAGGCGCATACATTACGGCAGACAGCGACGAGCAGTTCGACATCATCTTCGTCGGCAGCGGTTCCGAAGTCAGCACCCTCGTTGCCGGTGCACGCCTCCTGCGTCAGGACGGCTACAAAGTGCGTGTGGTGAGTGCGCCCAGCGAAGGACTCTTCCGCGAGCAGCCTCTCAGCTACCAGCAGGAGCTGATTCCCACCGGCAGCAAGGTGTTCGGCCTGACAGCCGGCCTGCCCATCAACCTGCAGGGCTTCCTCGTCGGCGCACATCCCGACAGCTTCGTCTGGGGACTCGAAAGCTTCGGCTTCTCCGCCCCCTACAAGGTGCTCGACGAGAAGTTCGGCTTCACGGCAGAGAATGTTTACAAGCAAGCTTGCAGCATACTGAAATGACCATTGGATTAGCAAGTGACCATGCGGGCTTTGCCCTCAAGCAGCATGTGAAAGCATACCTCGATGCACATTGCATCGCCTGGAAGGACTATGGCACCCATAGCGAAGAGAGCTGCGACTACCCGGACTTCGCACATGCCCTTGCAAGAGGCATGGAGGCAGGCGAATGCGAGAAAGGCATTGCCGTCTGCGGCAGCGGAGAGGGCATCAGCATAACGCTCAACAAGCACCAGAGCATTCGTGCCGCCCTCTGCTGGAAGGCCGAAATCGCCCACCTCTCAAGGCAGCACAACGATGCCAACGTGCTTGTCATGCCCGGCCGCTTCATCACGAACGAAGAAGCCGACGCTATCATGGACGAATACCTCCAGACTCCCTTCGAAGGCGGCCGCCACGAACGTCGCATTGCAAAGATTCCTGTCCAATAAGGAACAACTGCCAGAAGAAAGGAAAGAGGGCTATGTCATAACAAACGGACATGCCCTCTTTTCTTGTTTATAACCTTTTCTATTGTGCCGCCGCTCGCGCTGAGGGTGGCAAAAGATGATTCGCGAGGCATATCTTGTCTTCATCGCTCATCTTGCGTAGTACTGTCATGGTGCAATCCTTTTGAGGATGAGCAAAAAGTATGAACAATCCTTGCATCATATTGTGTATTTTCGTATCTTTGTCCCACAAAACACTAAAAGGATGAAAACCGAGAAACAGATAGCGCTCGCAGCAGCGGAGTTTGCCGAGCGATGGCGGGGCAAGGGCGACGAGAAGAGCGAGTCGCAACTCTTCTGGACTGACCTCTTGCAGAACGTCTTCGGCGTGGAGGACATCACAGAGTTTATTCTGTATGAGAAGCGTGTGAAAGTGGACGGAGCCACCAAGTTCATCGACGGATACATCCCCACGACGAAAGTGCTCATCGAGCAGAAGTCGCTTTATGTTGATTTACAAACCAACATCAAGCAGAGCGACGGCAGCCTGTGCACTCCCTACAAGCAGGCAAAGCGCTATGCCGACAATCTGCCCCACTCCGAGCACCCCCGATGGATTGTGACATGCAACTTCCGCGAGTTCAACGTCTATGACACGGAGAATCCCACCCTCAAGCCAGAGCAGATACTGCTTGCAGACTTGGCGGACGACCACAAACGCCTCATGTTTCTCATGGATGCCAACAGCAAGCATGTCTCGAAGGAGATGGAAGTCTCGACGAAGGCATGTGAGATTGTCGGCAAGATATACGATGCCTTGCGCAGGCAGTACAACGACAACAGCCCTGCGGCTCAGCGTTGGCTCAACATCCTGTGCGTGCGCATCGTCTTTTGCCTCTATGCCGAGGATGCAGGAGCTTTTGGCTGGCACGACCAGTTCCACGACTATCTTGCCCGCTACGAAGCCGAGGACATGCGCCGTGCCTTCCGCGACCTTTTCGAAGTGCTCAACACACCCGAAGAGCGACGCAGCCGTTATCTGAAGGACGACCTCAAAGCTTTCCCCTATACCAACGGCAGCCTGTTCGAGGAAGATATAGAAATCCCGCAGTTCACCGAGGAGCTTAGGCAGACGCTCCTGCAAAACGCAAGCCTCGGTTTTGACTGGAGCGAGATTTCGCCCACCATCTTCGGAGCCATGTTCGAGAGCACGCTCAATCCCGAGACGCGCCGCAGCGGTGGTATGCACTATACGAGCATCGAAAACATCCATAAGGTCATAGACCCGCTGTTCCTCAACGACCTGCGCAAGGAATTGGACACTATTCTTGAAGAGAAAGCAGAGCGGCAGCGGCAGAAGAAGCTCGATGCCTACCAGGAGAAGCTTGCTTCGCTCACTTTCCTTGATCCTGCTTGTGGTAGCGGTAATTTTCTGACGGAAACGTACCTTTCGCTCAGGAGACTGGAGAACGAAGTCATCAATGCGCGTTACTATGGCCAGTCGTTCCTAAGCCTCGACTACAGCAACCTCATCAAGGTCAGCATCCAGCAGTTCTACGGCATCGAGATAAACGACTTCGCCGTAGCCGTTGCCACCACAGCCCTCTGGATAAGCGAAGACCAGATGCTCAAGGAAACCGAGAAGATAATAGGCCACGACCTCAAGTTCCTGCCGCTGAAGCCCTACCATAACATAAGGGAAGGCAACGCCCTGAGGATGGACTGGAACGTGATAGAATATCCATCGGACATCCCCACGATATATGCAAAGAACACGCACATCATCCACGAGGACTCGGGGATATTGAAGGCTGGTGAACCCGTTGTTGAGTACGACGAAATCAACCTCGTTACTGCCCACTATGACAGCGAGCCGGCATCTTCGGCTGACAAGGTGGAAGTCTGCTACGACTATATCATCGGCAATCCGCCTTTCATCGGGGCAAGGATGATGGCACAGGGCAGTTGGCAGAAGAAAGACGTGGAGGATTTGTTCGGGAAGATAAAAGACGTTCAGGACCTCGACTATGTCAGTTGCTGGTATAAGAAAGCGGCCATGCTCATGCGCAACTCCCAAACAAAGGCAGGCTTTGTATCGACGAACAGCATCTGCCAGGGTTCGCAGGTTCCCATTCTATGGAATGTGCTTTTCGGTAACTACCATGTGCACATCAACTTTGCCTATCAGACGTTCAAGTGGAGCAGCGAAGCCACAGAGAAGGCAGCAGTACACTGTGTCATTATTGGTTTCAGCACCGATAACATAAAGGAAAAGTATCTGTTTACATCGAAAGGAGAGAAGAAACGTGTGCGCAACATCAGCCCCTATCTCTTTGAAGGCGACGACACCTTTGCAGTCAGCCAGAAGACTCCGCTTTGCGATGTCCCTCAGATGAACTTCGGCAACCAGCCCCGCGACGGAGGCAGCTTTGTCTTGTCGGAAGAGGAAAGGGACGAGCTGATCCGTCAGGAGCCTTCCTTGCAGCGGTGGATTCGTCCCTATATCGGTGCAGAGGAGTTTATCAAGCAGAAGTCGCGCTATTGCCTGTGGCTTCGCGAAGCCCAGCCTTCCGACATCAAGCAGAGCAAAATACTCTACAGCCGCGTACAAGCTGTCCGTGACTTCAGGCTTGCGTCCGCTGCAAAGACAACCAAAGGCTATGCAAAGGTGCCCCACCTGTTTGCACAGATTACCCAGCCCGAGGGAGTGGACTGCCTGCTTATCCCCCGTGTCTCTTCGGAACGCCGCCGCTATGCACCGATAGGTTTCATCAATGCTGGCATAGTGACTTCCGATGCTGTCCAGATAATACCTGATGCCACACTCTACCACTTTGGCGTTCTCACGTCAAATGTCCACATGGCATGGATGCGAGTGGTATGCGGAAGGTTGGAAATGCGTTATCGCTACAGCAAGGAGCAGGTATATAATACCTTCCCTTGGCCAAAACCCACAGAGAAACAACAGCAGAAGATAGAGCAGACGGCACAAGCCATCCTCGATGCCCGTGCCAAGTACCCGACCTCATCATTGGCCGACCTCTACGACAGGGTTTCGATGCCAGCAGAGCTTCAAAAGGCACATGCCGAAAACGACCGTGCCGTGATGGACGCATACGGTTTCCATCGTAACTTACAGGATGAAGAGAATGAGTCCCTACTCGTGGCAGAGCTGTTCAAGCTATACCAACAAATGACTAAAGAAGCAAAACAATGAACGAAGCAGAAAAACTAATTGAGAAAGTCAACGATATTCTTTTGGATGTTTCCTGGCGTGAGGTGGCAAACAAATACATGCATAGGCCAGCGGAATGGCTGCACGAGCATATTGAAGGCCTCCGGATGGACGGGACTGTCGTTGAGCCAATGACAAAGGAGGAACTGGAGATGTTCAAGAACGGTCTCCTTGACCTTTCCGACCGCATCCGCCGAGTTGCAGAGTCATTATGAGGCTTTGGACGCTACAGGGAATCGAAATCTATGAGCAGTTGCAGCGTGATGGGATTGCCTATTGCACTAAACCATCATGGGCTGATGAACCACAAACTCTCCGTGCCTATCATTGGATGGCAGACCAGATGAGAAGGCGCATAGGCGAGCCGCCAATAAAAGGCATCGAGTTCCCCATGTGGGCTTGGTATCAGTACAACTCCGCCAAGTCTAACAAGCCGCCAAGAAGCCTTCACGATGCAGACGATGGCCTCTCTGCATACATGGAAATTGAAATCCAAGATAACGAAGTCCTTCTCTCTGATTTCAGCTCATGGCACTCTGTCTTGAACGAAGGCCCGATAGACGACTGGAAAAGGATATGGAGGCAAATGGAACGACTGGAAAAAGAAGCAGGCAGGAGAATGACGTTTGATGACTATCCCCTTGAATTGCAAAAGGAGATTGAAAAGAGCTGGGAGGGAGTGTTTGATTTGGACAGAGGGAAGAAAGAGAAGTACTACAGACACAGACGCAACCTAAGTATTCAGGCAACCTTCTGGGCGCTGAAGCCTGAGCATGTTGTCTCGGTGGAGATTCTGGAGAAGAAAGGCAACGTCATAAAGCGAATACAATAATATAAAGTAGCAGAGTGCGGGTAGCCCGGGGAGAAGTCCTCGGGCTTTTTGTTTGTCTTCAAGATTTGCCCTTTCTAATTTCTTCGTCTGCTAACCCTATAGGGTTAGCAGCACGATTGCACTATGTGAGTGCAATCAAGATTTTTGCATTTTGAAAATCGTGTTGCTTTTTTACTTACCTTTGCCGGCGAAAACATGTTGCCCTTGACATGCTTGAAGGCAATCTTTTTATTATCCACTGAACTTCAATGTTCACCAGATGAGTTAGAACTTAAAAGTAAAATATAAACAAAGCGCCTTACCTTTGCGCATGGAGAACTCCTCTCTGTCCGGACAATTTGAGAAGAGTAAACCCAGCGGGGTTGCATCTCCGAAAGGTAGAAGGGAACAAACCTTGGCACAGGTCCCGCCAGCCGCAGTAAACCAGTGCTCGCTTGATGGCTGGAGGCTATGAGCACTCATTTTAATTCTTTACGACTATGAAGTCAGAAAAGAAAAATGAGTTCGTTAACGTTCAGCAGCCAGATGCGCTGTCTGGACAAGTAAACAACCAAGCCCAGACGGTACTCGACATCGTGGGCGAGGCTGTAAACCAACCAACCGAAAGGGAACAGCGCCTGCAGCTGCTCCAAGGGTTTCGCATCACCACCAAAACGGAGGTGAAGCCCGAGGCGTATGCCCTGAGCGTGGACGGCACGGGCTTCTTTGCCCTTGGCGATATTCACGGCTTGAAGGGCAAGCAAAAGTCGGGAAAGAGCGCGGTGCTGAAGGTCTGTGCGGCGGCCTTGCTGAAGGGACAGCAGTTCCGCGTGAAGTCGGAGCTGACGGAGCCTGTCGTGCTCTACCTTGACACGGAACAGCAAGCGGCTGACACGAAGCTCGTCATCGACGAGGTGAAGCGGATGACTGATGTTGCCGACGACTATATCGACAGTCATCTGCATGTCTTCACATTGCGTCGCTTTAGCTACGACACGTTGCTCGACGACACGCGCCTGCTCATCGATGAAATCCGTCCGCAAGTGGTGTTCATCGACGGACTGGTGGAATATGTGGCAAGTTTCAACGACGAGGTACTGTCGCGCCAACTCATCCACGACCTGCTCCTGCTTTGCGAGGAATACAGGTGCGCCATTGTCAACGTCCTGCACGAGAACAAGGCAGCCGACGACGAGAACATGCGCGGCCACCTGGGCACAGTACTGAGCCAGAAAGCTGGAACTGTCCTGCAATGCAAGAAGGTGAAGACGGGCATCATCAACGTGACTTGTCCCGATGCACGCCACGGCACCATGCCTGCGTGGAACATCTCGTTCGACGGCAACGGTCATCTTGTTGATGCGGATGCTCGTCTGCGTGAGGAGCAGAAGGCCGTCAGAGAACAAAAGGAAGCCAAGAAGAAGGCTGCAAAGGAGCTTGAACTTCAAACGCGCCTTGAGCTGGCAGTACGCTTCATTGCAGAGAACGGCGGCAGCATCCTTCGCGGTGAGCTGTTGAAGAAGATGGCAGAAAGGATGGGGCGCGACCGGACTACGGTCGGGCGCTATCTGAAGGAACTGATTCAGGCAGGAAAACTGTTTGAGACCAACAAAGTCATCACGACCTCAAGCCAGACGATGCTCGCGCTCTAAAACCTCTCCTTGTGCATGTGCGCTTGTGCATCCTGATATATATAATAAGGATGCACATCGCACAGCACGTTTCCTACACGCACAATTATCATCACAATTAAAAGAAGTTACAACATGAATAAAGATTATCGTTTCAAGCTTGAGACGCCCCGCGTGACGGGTCGCCGTCAGCAGAAGTTCCAGTGTCCGCATTGCGGCAGGAAATCATTCGTGCGCTATGTCGATACCTACGACAATTTCAGCTACCTCGCAGACTGGGTCGGCAAGTGCGACCACCAGAACTCCTGCGGCTACCACTACAAGCCCTCCGACTACTATCGCGACAATGACTGGCTTAGGGACAACCCCGCAAAGCGCATCGTCCCTAACCCGCCAAAGCCGGAGCCTGCACCGCCACTGCAGCCCCTGTCGATGGATCTCGTGGCGATGTTCCACAGGCCGCAGAGCGACTTCTGGCGATGGTTCTCGGGAGCGTGTGCGAAGACGCTGAAGCTCAAGCCCGAACTCGTGCAGCAAGTCTATGAGGACTACCGCATCGGATGCACCAGGGAAGGCAATGTCATCTACTGGCAGATAGACCGTCATTTCCGCCTGCGGACAGGGAAAATCATGCGCTACGGCGAGGACGGACACCGCATCGGCAACCCCAAGTGGGTTCACAGCGAACTCAAAAGGCTGAAGTTTCTGCGTCCCGACTGGCCTCTCTATCAGTGCCTCTTCGGGGAACACTTGCTCGCGAAATATCCCGACAAGACGGTCTGCCTCGTGGAGGGCGAGAAAACGGCCTGCGTCATGGCAGCATACGTGCCGCAATGCCTTTGGCTTGCCACTGGCGGTTGCGACGGACTGACGGCGGAAAAGCTGGAATGTCTGCGAGGAAAGAAGGTTAGAATCTTCCCCGACAGCGGATGCTATGCCAAGTGGAAAGCAAAGATGCAATCCATCGCAGGCATCGACTACCACATCGACAAATCGATAGAGTCGCAGCCCCGCAAC
>JAFXVN010000035.1 GCA_017524545.1 Bacteroidaceae bacterium | reverse complement strand
TCATTGGTGTAGCTGCCATCTTGTGCCTGATATACAACCTTGTGAGTGTCATCCAGAACAGGATATTCATCCTCGCCAAGTGTCTGGAACCAGTTGATGGACTCCTGGTTGCCGTTGAGCTTGTAGCAAACCTCGCCGCTTGCCAACTGCTCGGCATTGACGGTCTCGGCTGCTGCCGTGTTCTCGCCGTATGCTCTGGCAGCACTGCCTCCAAGCCAGAAGTCGTTCTCGAACTTAGAGTTTGCATGACCGCGCAGACGACCAACGATGGCACCGCCATAATCAGGTGTTGCGCCATTTGCCATCCCTACAGAGCCAACATTGAGACAATTGAAGACGCCGGTGAAGGAATCGTTGTTCACATATCCGCAGATGCCACCCGCGTATGCGCTTTGGGCGGTGAACTCAATGGTACCATAGTTGACACAGTTCGTGTAGCTGACACCATTGTTGGAGTAAGCACTGATGCCGCCGATACAGTCGTGGCTTCCTGCCGTCTCCTTTATCTTACCGCTGAACGAGCAGTTGGTGGCCGAGCTGTTTTCACTCAGATGACCGCAGACGCCGCCGATGTGTTGTGACTTCGTCAAAACAGTGATGTTGAGTGCAGAGTGGACGTTGATAAGCTTGGTGCCTGTTGCCCAACCGATTGCACCGACACCTGTGCCGCCGCTGTATGTGAAGGCACCTTCGATGCTGAAGTTCTTGATGGTTGCGCCGGATGCGTAGCCAAAGAATCCTTGATTGTCGCCTGAGAATGCCCATGTGTATTCATCGACCACCTCATCATACAGGCCGAAGCCGGTAATCTTGTGTCCCTGGCCATCGAACTCTCCCTTGAAAGGATTGGAAGTGGTACCTATCGGTTCGAAATACTCTACGTCGCTCATGTCGATGTCGGCCGTCAGGACAGCCTTCGCACTGCTTAGTTCACCTTTGTTAACAAGGGCCGAGAAGAATCTCACGTCGGTTGCTGTAGCCAGTTGATATACGCCATCCACACTGGGCAGCATCTGGTTGATGAGATCCATCCTTTGGGTAATGGCCAAAGCCTCTTCGGTAGAGATGTCTCCAAGGGCGAAATGACCCAGTGCCTCATAGACCAGAGCTTGCCATTCGTCGTATTCTGCTCCGGTAATCACATCCAAGTCAGCCAGAATGTCGAGGATGTCGAACAGTTTGTTGGCTGCATCATACATTGCGATATAAGCCTTACGGCAGGCATGTACCTCGTTGAAGAGGTCTGAGAAGGTGTTGATGAGCATCATCTTCTCCTCGCCTGTGGCTGCATTGCTGACGCCTGCTATGGCATCGATGAGCTGATTCTTCAGGCTCTCGGAGATGTTGGGGTACATCATAAAGAACTCGGGGTCATCATCCATCATATAGTCCACGATGGTCTGGGCACGATTGGCGTATGATTCCAGCACCTCTGTCAGCCGCCCGCCAGCTTCCTCCGCTGTGCCGAGATAATAGACACGGGGGTTGCCGAAAGGCATCCAGTCCTTTTCCAAACCTGTTCCGAGGCTGCGCACACCGATAGTCAGTGTTCCGTCGGTTACTTCGGTTGCGGTGAAGTTCTGGTAGCGGCCTGCGCTGTAGGCAACAGAACATCCGTCAATTCCGTTGGGCACCCAACCAACTACGTCGTCAACATATTCCACATCAGTGGTGCCTTCGCCGAGGCAGTTCACGCCAGGTTCGGCGTTTTCCCCAGAGATTACATCTTCACCCTGCGACATGAAATAGTTCACGGTGTTGTTCAAGTAAAGCTGACCGGCATAGAACTTGTTGAGGATGTTTTCTCCTGAGCGGAACAAGCCGTTGACACTCATCATGTAGATACCGTTCGGCATCTCGTTCAGTGTCTGTGAGACATTGAAGACGCCTTTTCCAAGTCCGCGAGCAATAGGCATGAATCCGGCCTTTCCGCCGCGAGCGAATGAAATGCCTTCATCATTTTCTGTCGTCCAGCCTTCGAAGTCGGCTTCAAAGTTGGGGTTAGCCATCAGACGGGTAATCTCAGTGCCAGCCGTGATGCCACCTGCAATGGCATTCTCCAGCATTTGGCTCACGAAGGCTGTCTCTGCAACAATTGCTTCATCGTCCAAGTCACAGTTCTCCATGATATATGCAAAGCTGCCATTGGGATAGTCTGCACCGGGTTCCACTGTTTCCTGAAGATAAGTCTTGAGGAAGTCAGCCCAAGTGCCTTCGAGATTTTGTGTTTCCAATTCGGCAAGGGCGGCCTCGCAAGTCTTGACATAACTCTCATAGTAGGCGGCAGACTGCTTGATGCCAGCCTTCAAATCGGCAGAAGACTTATAGGCGGCAATGAAGTCGTCGTAGTTGTCGATGTCAGTCCAAGTCTCAATGGCCTCCAAATACTCTTCTATCAAAGCATGGTATGCCACCAAATCTTCATCCTCGGCAAAATCCCGTTCGTCTTCGATAACAATATCGCGGAACGACGTAAACGAATCGGAGTCGTCTGGATAGAAGCTCTCATATTCGCCGGCAGTCTGATAGACGATAGGCCCGTTCCCGAATGGCATGGGATAATCCTCATTCTCATCAAGATTCTGTCGCCATACGGGGTCAACGAATGACTCTCCGTTCAGCTTCCATGCTATCTCGCCACTGGCAAGCTGCTCATCGGTGAGGGTTTGGAATTTAGGCTGGGCACCGTACATGCTGAAGCAATTCTTGATGGTGAAGGATGCGCCATTGCCATTACGATAGACATACTGGCTCTCGGACTTTGGGTTCACCACTTCGGCGACTGTCCAGAAGCCATCGATGGTAACGATGGCATTGTTGAACCAGCCGCTCAGTGCGCCGCAGTCCTTATAATTGCTTGCACTGGTGTTGGTTGTGAGGATAGTGCCAGCCGTCCAGCAGTTCTTTATGATGACTTCCTGCTTGTTCGAAGGAGCACCGAAGACACCGCCGAAGAAGCCGCCGATGTTGTTGTTCATGCCTGTCACATCGGCGCAGTTGCCCACACATTCAAAGGTGCCGCCGCCGTCGTGACGTCCGACAATACCGACAAGCTCCTTGCCTTCAATGGCACAGGTGTTATCGAGCCAGAAGTTCTTGAGCACCACGCCGGTGTATGTGTTGAAAATACCGAAGTTGTTTGCGGCAGAAGGATTGACCAGCTGGAAGTTGCTGAACTTGTGTCCTTGTCCGTCGAAGGTACCGACGTAGCGTTTGCCATCGTTTTCGCCACCTCTGCCAATGGGGAAGACGCTGATGTCTGCATCGGTCATGTCAATGTCGTCAACGAGGATTGCATTGGCACCGTATGCTCCGGCATTTACCTTTGATGCAAACCAGATGAACTGGCTGGCATTGCCTATCTCGTAGTAGCCGTCGGAATTGGGTGTCAGATAGTTCTCGTCGAAGAGATTGCAGTAGGAACAGAAGCCGTCAACAAAGTTGTGGTCGTCTTTAATATTTTCCTGGTTCACATTAGAAAAGGTGAAACCTTCATAGGCATCACCATTACAGTGCAGGTGTGCGTTCAAATATACCTGTGCATGTGTGGCATCAAGCACCGGGGCATTGTCTGTGCCGATTGTCTGATACCAGCCGATTACCGATTGGTCGCCGTTCAGTCCGTAGCAGACTTCGCCAGTAGGCAGTTGGCTTGCGGTGAAGCACACGGCTGATGCCAGAACATTGTCTTTGGTTCCTCCTGTGGCACTGCCTTCGAGCCAATAGTTGCCCGTCAGCTTTGCAGCGTCGTGGGTTCTCAGACGGCCTACAATGGCACCGCCCCACTTGGGTACTGCTGCTTCATCCTCGCTATTTATAATCAGGGAGCCTGTGTTTAAGCAACCTTTCACAGATAACGTCGCGTTGTTGATATAACCAACAATGCCGCCTGCCGTACAGTTAACATCCGCAAAGGTGATGGTGCCGTAGTTGGCGCAGAATATCACACTGTCTTCACTGCGGAGGTAAGCCACTATGCCAGCGAAGTTGTCGGTGCTGCCTATTGCTACCGACATGGTGCCTGCAAAGGTACAGCCAGTAATCGTGTTACCGCCTTGGGCAGAACCTACCACGCCAGCTACATGATGCACTCCACCATCGGGAACATCGATGGTCAGGGTGGAATGTATTCCTGATATGGTACAGTTTGTAGCCCAGCCGACGACGCCAGAACCAGTTCCTGCCGTTGACGTCAGCTTGCCGTCGATGCTGAAGTTCTTGATGGTGGCACCAGTGGTATAGCCGAAGAAGCCACCGCCGTTGCTTTCACTTGTTGCTTCGAAGCCGGTAATCTTGTGTCCCTGTCCGTCGAAGATACCTGTATAGTGTCCACTGGGGGCTCCGATGGGTGCCTCCCAAGGCTCGGTAAGGGCAATGTCTGCCGTAAGCACGGCATTGGCACCTGTCTCGCCGCCGTTCACTGCCTCGGCGAAAGCCACGAGGTCTTGGGCTGTGCCAATCTCATACGTGGTTTGCGCCCACATCTGCATTCCTGTCATGCCCAATAGGGCAGTCAGGAAAAGTGAGTATAGCTTGTGTTTCATAGTAAAGTAGAATTAGAAATCGAAATAGGGGTAATTCAGAAACAATAAGAGAGGGCTGGTGACACATATCGATGTTGTACACACAGCCCTCTCCTGTTATCTTACTTCAATACCTTCTTGCCACCAACGATGTTGATGCCCTTTTGCATCTTAGCCAACTTCTGACCTGCTACATTGTAGATGGAACTTTCAGCATTCAACTTTCCATTTTCAATTTCGGCAATGCCAGTTGCATCGTCATCGAACTTAAAGATGAAGCCCTTCACCTCGCTGGCAGCTTCCAGATAAGCCTTGCCTGCCTTAATGAAGCCGCTGGTAGTCTTATAGAAGCCAACAGGGTTTTCACCAGGCTTAGCGAGGATGTATTTGTTTGAAACTTCGGTGATAGCAATGTCCTCTGCTGCACCCTTCAGGTCGTTTTCTGCAGCCTTTGTTGCGCCTGTTGTGGGAACGAAGCTATAAATGCCTGCTTCACCAGCTAAGACGACGGCCTCGTCAGCAGCAATTGCATCACTAACGTCGTTCAGGTGCAGCCAGCCTTCATTCTTTATAACACCTGTGTATGCCTCAACGCCTGTGGGGATGGTAACGTCAGTGTCGGGAACATACAGGGTAGCGTAGCCAGCAGCGGTAATCTCAGCAACAACATTGTGAGTGGGGTCGAGCACGGGATAGGTGTCAGTACCGATGTTCTGACGGAAGGCTATGCCAAGCTTGGCTGTTACCTCGCCGCTTGCGAGCTGTTCGGCTGTAACACTTGTCGCAGCAGGAGCTGTCAAAACCTTATCGCTGCTTGCAGCTTTTGCACTACCTTCAAGCCAGTAGTTGTTCTGGACCTTTGCTGCATCCTTTCTGTGTCTGCCAATGATGGCACCACCATAAGATGCTGTGCCTTCGCCTTTATACGTAACTGCACCTACACCCAAACAGTTAGCAATTGTGGGACTAGCATTGTTGATGTAACCCACGATACCGCCTACATAGCCACCTTCTGTATAGTAATCAATGGTACCATAGTTGGCACAATTTGTAACGACATCGCTCGAAATGTAACCAGCGATACCAGCGAAACAGTCGTGACTACCAGCACCTACAGTCAGAGAACCAGCAAATGTGCAATTCGTGATAGTGTTGGCACCACTCTGTGCAGACCCTACCACGCCACCTACATGCTTTGCGTTGTTTCCTCCAACCTCAATAACCAAAGTAGAGTAGATGTTGGAAATGGTACTGCTTGTAGCCCAGCCTACAACGCCAGAACCGTTTGCTGCACCATCGGGCACAGTCAGTGTGCCTGCGATACTGAAGTTCTTGATGGTAGCACCTGCGATGTTACCGAAAAGACCATACTTGCCAACCGTTGCGTCTGTCGTTCCCGTGAAGTTAATAATATGGTGTCCCTGACCATCGAATGTGCCGGTATATGCCACGCTTGCATTGCCGATAGGAGCCCGGTCAAAGCCTGTCAGGTCGATGTCGGCTGTCAGCAAGGCATTGGATGCGGGTTCAACCTGATTAGCGTAAACAGCAAACCACTTGAATTGGGCAGGAGTGCCAATTTCGAGGAAGTCATCGCTGTTTGGAATAATATAATCTTCATCGAGGGTCTCGCAATAAGCGCAGAAGCCATCGACATAATTGTGTGGGCGAATGGAGGATGAGCCGCTTGTGTTGTTATATGTGACGCCGTCCTGAGGATGACCATTGGGGCAGACATAACCATTTTGATATACTGTTCCATGGGTGGCGTCGAGCGTAGGAACTTCATCATCAGGAAGCGTCTGGAAGAAGACGATTTCGCTCTGGTCGCCATTCAGCAGATAGCAGGCCTCGCCGTTTGCAAGTTGCTCAGTTGTAATCTTTATGGTGTTGGAAACGAATGTTTCGTTAGTTGCGCTGTTGCCACCACCAATGCCCTTTGTGCCAACATAGTAGTTGTTGCTGTAGGTGCCGATGTTATTCAAGCGAGCAACCAGAGCTCCAACGTAAGACGAATTATCATTAGTAGCTGTACCGTATGAAAGACAGTTCTTCATGGTTGCATTGGTATTGTTCACATAACCCAGGATGCCAGTATAGTATCCTGTACCTGTACCTTCAACACTGCCAGAGAAAATACAGTTGGTGATAGTTCCATAGTTGGTATAACCTGCTATACCAGCCACACCATTGCCAGAAGCATAGCCATTGAGGTGTCCTGCATATTCGCATCGGTCGATGGTGGCAGTACGCAGAGAGCCGACGATGCCGCCGATATGAGAATAGACATGTGAATCGATGTTGATGCTGCTCTTGATGTTCTGGATAAGTGTGCCTCCATCGGGCCAGCCGACCAAGGCGCAACCAAGGTCGCCGGGGGATGTGCCGTTGAACGTCATACTGCCGTCGATGGTGAAGTTCTTGATGGTTGCACCATTTGTGTTGCCAAACATACCGTAGCCGTAGCTCTTGGTTAATGTGCCATTGTATGTCAACGAATAATTGTTAATCTCGTGGCCTTGACCGTCGAAGGTACCCTTGAAGGCATTGGCTGGGCTGTTGCCGATAATAGCAACTTCTACGCCTGTCATGTCAAGGTCAGCAGTCAGCACGGCATTGGCAGCGTGGTCAACTTGATTAACGTATGCAGCGAACCATTTGAGCTGGTCGGGAGTGCCAATCTCGTAATAATCCTCGTCATTTGGTGTCATGTAGTTCTCATCCGTGATGATACCACAAACAGAGCAAACGCCATTAGCAGGAGTATGTGGATCTATATTAGATTCCTCAGAGTTGCTATATGTTACATCAGTATTTTCCTTAGGAGTAACACCATCGCATTTGTAGCTGCCATTGGCATATACCTTGTCACTCCCGTTCGGTGTGGGATATTCATCGTCGATGAGCGTCTGATACCAATTTGTACCGCCGCTAACGCTTTCGTTCAGGAGGTAGCAAACCTCACCGCTCGAAAGCTGTGCATCATCAACTTCCGTAACCTGCTGTGTCGTTGGAGTTACAGTACTTGAAGAGCCATTGATAGTGTAGGCATCATCCTGTTTCTGATAATAGCTGTTGATGATGGAACAAGCCGCATTCTTAACAGCACCATAGAACAGACCTGTTACCTTTGATTGCAAATAACCAAGAGACAGGCAGTTCTTGATAGTTACATCTGGACTAGCTCCAACATAACCTACCATGCCGCCGAAGGTACAGTTGCCAGGAGTGCCAGCCGTGTTTTTAAGCTCACCGTCGAACAGGCAGTTGGTGACTCTGAGGTGAGCAGCAGAGTTATTGTTGACATAACCGACGATGCCACCATAGTTGCCATTGCCGCCTGCGTCGTTACCATCCAAAGTGCCAGAATAAGTACAGTTCTCAACAACGATTGTTCCATTAACAGAGCTACCCAAGATGCCACCCAAACGGGAGCCGGCACGTGTGTTGTTAATGTTCTGGTAACTGTGGACGTTGCGGATTGTGGGAGTGGCATCACGAGCATAACCAACGACACCGCTGGTGGCGACACTACTTGTAATCGTGCCATAGATGGTGAAGTTCTCAATGAGACATCCTGTTGATACAACACCAAAAAGGCCATGGTAATTCATTTTCGTGGTATAGGTCAAGCCAGAAATGGTATGACCTTGACCGTCGAAGTGACCCTTGTAGGCAGAAGTGACTGCACCTGTGTTCCAGTCGCCGATGGGGGTATTCCATGCAACACCAGTCATGTCAATGTCGTTAGTCAATACGGCGTTGGCATCTGTTTCGCCGCCGTTCACGGCCTCGGCAAAAGCTACGAGGTCGTCGGCATTGCCAATCTCGTACGTGGTTTGTGCCCACGCATTCATTCCTGTCAGGCTCATTAGGGCAGTCAGGAGAAGAGTTAGTAATTTGTGTTTCATGTTAGTTTTGTTTTAGGTTAAAGATTTGTTTGTATTTGTTGCTTGTTGTTTCCACCGAAGGTTATTGCACAGCATACGCACATGCGCATTTTGGCATGTAAAAATATATAAATTGGCATGTAAAAATATATAAAAATGTTCAACCAACCTCGCCTTAGCCAGTTAAAGATTGTTAAACGTGGCATACACGGCACAATAAGCGTTAATTCCGCACTTACGGCAGTGTCACTTTTGCCATGACAGGGAAGTGAGTAGAGGGCAGACGGCGTTTGTAGCTCCCGTCGCTTTCCTTCGTGAAGTAGCCGTACTGTAACTGTCCGTATGCCTTGACGGTAGCCGTCTTGGGGGCAAAGATGAAATCGTATCGGTCGGTGCCGTGGTTGGCGGCAAGGTCGAAGTCGTTCTTCGTGCCGTATTCCGCGCTGACAACGGCTGCCTTCGTGTAGCAGTCGTTATAGCGGGATGACAGCCTGGTGTAGGCCGTCTTTGTTTCATTGACCCCCAGGTCGCCGACGACGAAGCACGGCAGCTTTTCCGTGTTGATGGCGGTGACAGCCGAATTGACACGGGTTGCCGAGGTGGTGGCGACACTCGTCTCGGTGGAGAAGCACACGTTGAAGACGTAGAAGGTAGTCTCGTCCTTCCGTAGCTTTGCCCACGAGCAGGTGCTGCCTTCCGGCATATCCTCGACGACTCCGCACGTGTCGAGTTCAATCGTGTTCTTGTTGTAAAGGATATTCCCTGCGGCATCGTGGTTCGTCAAGCGTTTGGAGACAGCACTGAGCTGCGAGTTCGTCAGCGACTGCAGCCCCAGAACATCAGGCTGCTCGAAGTTGAACATGTCGCAGATAATCGGCAAACGGGTTGCCCACTTGTCGCCGCCGTCGCCGTAGAGCGTCTCCTCTTCGGTAGTGGTGACGTAGAAGCTGCCAATGTAGAGATTCTGCGCGGAGGCAGTGAAAAGAGTGAAAAATGATATGATGATGAATGATATTGTCTTCTTCATGGCTGTGTTTATTTTATGTACTTCTTTCCGTTGATGATGTTGATGCCCTTTTGCATCCTCGTCAGGCGTTGGCCAGCAAGGTTGAATACCGCTCCCCTGCCCTCCTGCGGGAAGGGTGAATTAAAGTTCTTCCCTTCAGGAGAGGCTATTCCTGTTGGGTCGTCGTTGATGTATGTACCGTCGTAGCTCCAAACACGCAGGCTGGTGTCGAAGAGCACGGGATATGGGTCGGCCTCAACTGTCGCGTCTGTACTTGGCAGCGTCTGGTACCAGTTGATTTTCGTCTGGTCGCCGTTCAACTTGTAGCAAACCTCGCCGCTTGCAAGCTGCGCGGCATTGACGGCCGTTGCCTCTTCCTCAGCCTCACCGTATGCACAGGCGGCACTGCTATCGAGCCAGTAGCTATTCTCGAACTTGGAGTTGGCGTGAGAGCGAAGCCATCCGACGAGTGCGCCGCCGTAGGTGGGTGCCGTACCATCTGCTGTCTTGATTGTTCCTACATTGAGGCAGTTGGTGAGACCTGTGAAGGAATCGTTGTTCACATAGCCGCAGATGCCACTCGCGAATGCACCGGCGTTGTTGAACGTAATTGTGCCGTAGTTGGCGCAATCCACATATTTGACACCATTGTTGGAGTAGCCGCCGATGCCTCCTATGCAGTCGTGGCTGTCATGGCTGTCCGTTATCGTGCCGCTGAACGAGCAGCGGGTGGCCGTGGTGCTTTCGCGCAGGCTGCCGCAGACACCAGCGACGTGGTGGGATGTTGCAGCGGAAGCGATGTCGAGCGAGGAGTGGATGTCGGAGAGGGTGCAGCCCGATGCCCAGCCAATGGCACCATAGCCCGTGCCGCCAGAATATGTAAAAGCTCCAGAGATGCTGAAGTTCTTGATGGTGGCATTCCTCGCATAGCCGAAGAGACCCTGCTTGTCGCCAGAGAATTGCAGTGTGTAGGAGTTCGCCTCCGCGTTGTGGGTACCAAAGTTCGTAATCTTGTATCCCTGTCCGTCGAACGTGCCACTGTATGGGCTGGCATTTGTGCCTATGGGCATCCAGCTGGTCACTTCCCCCATGTCGATGTCGTTAAGCAGGACTGCCTTTGCAGCGGCATCCTGATATAACGACATGCCGTTGACGATGGCGGCAAAGCCCTTCAGCTCATCGACAGAGGAAATCTGGTACTTGCCACCCACAATGGGCGGAATAGTCGTTGAGATGTCCGGTGCCTCCGGGGTTCTGATGACAAGCTTTGCCAACACGGGGCTATGGTCGGAATACGCCCTTTCGTAGTAGGTTGCCGTGCCGGAGGTGGAGTAATAGCAGGGGTTGAGCGCAGCGTAATGGTTAACGTTGAAAGCTCTCGTGACGAAGATATGGTCGATGCGCCGCAACTCACCTCCCGAAACATAACTGTAGTTGTTTGCATTGAAGCCCGGGCATGTGCCGTTCGTTATAAACTTCTGTTTAGTGCGGTTGTAGCAGTCATAGAGGAAGCCCGAGTTGTAGAACAGCTTGTACGAATCGCTCGTCTGCACGGCATTGTAGTCGCCTGTCACCATGACAGGAGCCGTCTTGCTCGCAATCTCCTCAATCTTCTGCTTTATCAGATAGTACGACTGCTGGCGGTTCGTCTCGTCCAGATCCATGTGGGTGTTGAAGTGATAGACAACCGAGCCAGACAGCTTGTCGAAGAACTTGCCCCATGAGCAGATGCGGTAGTATTGGGTACTGCCGCCCTTGCTGGGAAAGCCTTTCGAGGGCTTGTCGGGTGTGTCGCTCAGCCAGAAGTTGCCACTGTCGAGGAGCACCATGCGCTCCTTACGATAGAAGATGGCAGAGTACTCGCCGCTATTGGCACCGTCGTTGCGTCCCACGCCTATGCAGCCATAGTCGGTTAGTCCGTTCTTCATGTCGGTCATCTGTGCCGGCAGAGCCTCCTGCACACCAAGCAGGTCTGGCTGCTGGAAGTTGACAAAGTTGATGAGGTAGGTGCGACGGGTGTTCCAGCCGTTGCCGGCATCGGTATCGCTGGTGTTCTTGTAGCGCAGGTTGTAGGTGCACACGACAAGTTCCTGCGCCTGTGCCACTGCCGCGATGGTCAGCAGCACAAAGAGGGAAAGTAGTAGTTTCCTTTTCATAGTTATTAAGATTTTCGTTATATCGTTATTTCATCTTGGTTCTCGAAATCAAACTCCAGTTGTGGGGAGCCGAGCAGATTGAAGGTCATGCGATGGTAGGGCGTGGTGCCGTGCTCGCGGATAGCCTGGCGATGGGCTGGTGCCGGGTAGCCTTTGTTCTTGTCCCAGTGGTAGGCGGGGTATTCCTGATGGAGCTTCTGCATGTAGTCGTCTCGATAGGTTTTGGCAAGAATGCTGGCGGCAGCGATGCTCATGTACTTGCCGTCGCCTTTGACGATGGTGGTGTAGGGCAGAGCCTCACCCCGATCTCCTCCAGAGAGAGGGGGAGCGTATGGCATGAAGCGGTTGCCGTCGATGATGACTTCCTCGGGACGCACCTTGAGTCCGTCGAGGGCGCGGTGCATGGCGAGGATGCTGGCACGCAGGATGTTGATGCGGTCTATCTCCTCGTTCGTGACGATGCCCACAGCCCATGCTAACGCCTCGCGCTCGATGACCTCGCGCAGGGCATAGCGCTTCTTCTCACTGAGCTGCTTGGAATCGTTGAGAGTTGAAAGTTGAGAGTTGAAAGTTGAAAGTTGGGGCAGGATGACGGCAGCGGCAAAGACCGGCCCTGCCAAGCATCCGCGCCCGGCCTCATCGCATCCTGCTTCAACCACGTCCTTATGGTAGTATGGCAACAGCATTTAACTTTCAATTCTTCACCTTATCTCTTTTTCACCTTTTCACCTTTTCACGACCGCCCTTATGATGAACCAAAAGTGCCTGACTACTGTCGCAGGCCAGCCGTAGTAGTGCGCCATGATGCGGAACCGCTCCCAGAGCGAGGCGCGGTGGTTGCGTGTCGTAAGTCCTTCGTTGAGGTAGTCGGTCAGGACAAGTCCTGTGTTAACTATCCGTATGCGGCGGCGCGTAGCACGGCGGATGATGCGGATGCACCAGTCGAAGTCGGCAGAATAACGGTAGCGGAGGTCGTAAAGCTCCTGCTTCGCGATGTCGGTGCGAACGTAGAACGACTGGTGGCAGACACGCATTCCGTCGAGAAACGTGCGGGGCGTAAGCTTCTCCGGCGGTGTGAGGCGGCGGCGGCGCAGGAAGTTGCCGTCACCGTCAACCAGATGTGTGTCGCCATAGAGGATGGCAGGATGGCGGTGTTCGCCCTTCACCCACCCTGTCTGCCCGGCAATGGCGGATATTGTATCGATGTCGTGCAGCCTGTCGCCAGCATTGAGGAAGACGATGTAGTCACCTGATGCACTGAGCAATGCCTTGTTCATGGCATCGTACAGTCCGCTGTCCGGCTCGCAGATGAGACGTATGTTGTGGCGTGCCTGGTTCTCTTCGACATAACGCTGCACGAGTGAGAGCGTGTGGTCTGTAGAGCAGCCGTCGATGATAAGGTGCTCGATGCGGACATAGTCCTGCGCAGCGACACTCTGGAGCGTGCGTCCGAGGGTTGCCTCGGCGTTGTAGGTGACGGTGGCTATGGTGAAGAGGGGTTGCATGTACGTCATTCTGTTATAACGAATACAATTTGATGTATTCCTTTGCGACTTGTGTCTCGCTGTAGGCTGCGGCGGCTTTGCTGCGTGCAGCTTCCCGGAGGTCGTGACTGAGGACGTAGCGGATGCCTTCTGCCAGGTCAGCGGCATCGCGGTAACGCGCCACATAGCCGTTCTCCAAATGGTCTATCATCTCGGGGATGCCGCCCACATCGAAGCCTACGCATGGCGTGCCGCAACTCATCGCCTCGGCAATGGTGTTGGGCAGGTTGTCCTGCAGGCTGGGGGTAAGGAAGGCATCGGCGGCATTGTAGAGCTTCGCCATCATCTCCTCATTGACAGAGCCGAATCGGTAGGCTTTGATGCTGTCGGGTAAGGGAATCTGCTCCGAGTCCTTGCCAACGATAATGAGAGACCCACCCCAGCCCGAGATTGTCTTCCCTAAAGCCTCTACCAGATACTTGATGCCCTTCCGCTCGTCAGTCACCTTCTGGCTGCAGAAGAGAAGCAGACGCTTGTCCTGGGGCAGCGAGAGGGCTTGGCGTGCCTGCCTCATGTCTGTGGGATGGAAGAGGCTGGAAGGGATGCAGTTGTTGATGTGCTCCACACGCTCCGAGGGCATGGCACGGCGAGCCTGGTCAGTAATCCACTGGCTGCAGCCCACAAAGGTGGGATGCCAACGCTGGTATATCGCTCGCTTACGCGCGTGAACATAATAAGGTAGAGAGCCGCAAAGGAGGGGGCAGTGGCGGCATTCCTGTTCGGTGCAGTCGCCCCGATAGTGGCAAACGCCAAGGAAGGGCCATTCGTCGTGCATCGTCCAGACGATGCGCTTGCCGCTGCTCATTATCTTCTCCAGTCCGTCAAGCGAGAGCATACCCTGGTTTATCCAATGCAAGTGGACGACATCTGCTTCCTTGAACTCTTTGGTTTTGGTGATGTCAATGCCCACGTTGGCGATGTCGGCCTGCCAGAGGCGGGAACGTAAAAGGTGAAAAGGTGAAAAGGTGAAAAGGTGAGAAGGCGGGCAGCAACGGGGTAGGATGGCGAGGCGTTCCATGAACTTCGGGAGCTTATTGCCTACCTTGACCACAGCCCCCCCGTCCCCCTTCAGGGGGAGACAAGCGTCGCGCACCATCATCTTTGCCCTCACGCCGTTTTTGTTGAGGGCATCCATGAGTCGGCGTGCTGCAATGGCACCGCCGCCGCTCCGTTCGCTGGTACTGACTAATAGGACTTTCACTTTTTTACCTTTTCACCTTTTACTTATATGCCTCCTTCCCTCTCCACTTGTTGATGCGGTTGCGTATGGATTTGAGGATGAATTGGAAGTTGCCGTAGCGGAGGTTAAGCCACAGCTCCTCGAAAGAGCGGCCCACCTTGACCATCGGACACATCCAGCCCATGATGCGATAAGCACGATGGCGGTAGGCGACGTGCTCGACGACGTAAGGAGGGTGGACCCTCTCTAACTCCCCCTTAAAGGGGGAGGACTTCCTCCCTTTAAGGGAGGGTTGGGGTGGGTCTTCGAAACGTTGCATCGTGAAGATGCGCCTGTAGCCTCTGGGCATTGTCTGGAGCGAGCCGCCGAAGTGGGTGCTGTCGGCTGTCGCGCCGAGGTTGTTTATCATGTTCTTGCAGGGCACGATGGCAAGGCCGTTTGAGAGCAGCATGTGCGACCAGAAGATGGTCTCGTAGAACGCCTTGCCCTGCTCGCGGTGCTTGCGGCACATGGGCAGGAAGTCGTCGCGATAGCCCCGTTCACGTATCAGTTCTTCGAGCTGGCGCACACAGGTGGGGTTGTCGAGCCAAGTGTAATGCTCGTCCCACTGGTCTATGACACGCCGCCACGATGCCCAGCCCCAGATGCTGAAGTTCGTGGTGAAGAAGTAGTCGCCCTCCGCATCGGTGGTCTGTTCCTCGACGTTGAAGCCGCTTATCATCGTGATGCGCTCGTCGTGCTCGTAGCGTTCCAGCATCTCCTTGCAGAAGGCAAAGAAGCTGACGGCAGGCACATCGTCGTCCTCCAGCACAACACATTTATCGACATGGCTGAAAGCCCACTTCTGCGAGATGTATTCCGAGGGGTCGCAACCGTAGTTCTTCTCCTGATAAAGCGTCTCCACCTGACAGTCCCAGTCCACCTGCGCCACCACTTCGCGGCAGGCAAGTATGCCGGGCATGTCTGCCTCCCCGCGCGGGCCGTCCTGATAGAGGAAGAGCCGCGAGGGGCGGGCCTTGCGCACCTGGGCAAAAACTTGGCTCAACTGTTGCGGCCTGTTAAAGAACAGGATGAGCACCGGAATATCCACAAGAAAAGGTTTCATGCCTGCAAAATTACGAAAAAATGTTCATAGTTCATCGTTTATTGCTCATAAATAATCGATTTTCTTTCTTCGTATCGCAAAAAGTTGTATATTTGCAAACCAACTAACACTAATATAACTTATTAACCTGAGTGTCCCGCAAGGACATCTTGCAAGTAATCCGAATGAAAAAACTTATTATGGCTGCCGCCATGGTGATTGCCTTGGTAGGTTGCAAGGAGGAGATAGATACCTCCTCGAGATATGTCTTTGTCGATAAGACCATTACGCAGTATCTGGAAGACAAGGAATACTACAGCGAATATGTGCGTCTGCTTGGTTCAAGACATGTGAGCCAGTACTCGGAGACCACGCTGCTGCAGCTGCTGTCGGCCCGAGGCCACTACACCGTGTTCGCGCCGACAAACGATGCCATCCAAATCTATTTAGACACCCTCCACAGGAAGGGCATCATCACCGAACCGTCGTGGGCGGGCTTTACAAAGCCAGAAATTTTGGACAGCATCGAGAAGGTGATTGTCTTCAACAGCATCATGGACAGCGGAGACCAGGATGCCTACGACATTCCCGGCTTCCCGGAACACGAACATGAGTTCGGACTGGCAAACCTGAACGACCGCAAGCTGCGCGTATTCCGGGGACAGTCCGACATGGACAGCATCAGCGTTGGCGGAGCTGTCATTTCAAAGACCAACCGGGGCATCCCCCTCATCAACGGATATGTACACCAGATGGAGGGCGTGATTGCACCGAGCGACGGACGCTTAGGCGACTTCATACGTCTCTGGAGCAACATGCCAAAGAGCGGATACAGCGTGATGTCGCGCCTGATAGTGGCCTGCGGACTGATAGATACACTAAGTGCCTATCGCGATGAGACATGGGAACGTCTTTATCAGACGGGAGCCGTGAAGGATTTGCGTGTCCACTCTTCTGTGAAACAGGTCGGAACTATTCCCAAGCACCGCTTCTATGGCTTTACCCTCTTTGCCGAGACCGACAAGTTCTGGGAAGAGACGCTGGGTCACAAGGCAGAGGAAATCACTGTCGACGAGGTGTGCAAGTACCTGAACAATTCTGGTCTCTTCGGTAACGTGACAGGAACCCTCTTTGACGACAACTACACCAACGAGAAGAACTTCCTGAACCAGTTTGTCACATACCATCTGCTGCCCCAACGCATAGGTAGGGACAAACTGGTGATACACTACAACGAGCTGGGGTACTCGTATCCGAACTCCAAGGTTCCCACAATCGCCATTATGGACTATTACCAGACGATGGGAGTGCCCCGCCTGCTAAAGACCTTCGAAAGCCGCGAAAGCGACGGCATCTACCTCAACAGGTTCCCCAAACTCCAGAATGGACGCGGAGAGTTTGGCATATACAAGGGAAACAGGAACGACTATCACGAGAGCGGACTTTTCCCACCATTGAAGGGTGCTAGTACAACGCCCGACGAAAATCAAGGCATTCGTATATTGACCAATACCGAGGCAGGAACCGATGCCAGCGACATCGCCAACGCCGTCGTATATCCCATCGACAAGCTGCTGGTATGTACGGAAAATGTCTGCAATCAGATGGGGAGCCAACGCATCCGCATCGATGCCGGATGCATGATGCCCGAGCTGATGAACAACGATGTCCGCGCCCCTCGTTCCAACTACACTTACGGAGCTACCAGTGTGCGAGCTATACCAACGAATTACCCATACATATCAAATGTTGAGATACGAGAGGGTACTGACTTCTACTTCCTCTCGGGATACCCCTCGCCTTATCATAACCTTCAGGGTGACGAGTTTAACATCATCGGCCAGTATGACATCACGATGCAATTGCCGCCCGTGCCACGCGCCGGACAATATGAGATACGCTTCGGCGTGGCTACCGGCTCCTATGTCCGTTCCATGGCACAGGTCTATTTCGGCACAGACCGCAACCGAATGCCGGCTGCCGGTATTCCACTCGACCTACGCATTGGCGGAAAGGAAAAGAGAATGGGCAACATTACCCTCGACTCGGATGTGGGTTGGGAGGAAGACACCGACGATGAAGAGTACAACGACCGCGTGACGAAGACGATGCGCACAAAGGGCTTTATGAAAGCACCGAACTCCTGGACCAACGAGATGGGAAGCTTCAAGGGGGTACGCAAGGATCATTTCATGTCGCGCCGCATCCTTGTGAATGATTTCCTGCAACCAAACCAGAACTATTGGATTCGCTTCAAGTCTGTCCTTGACGACCAGAACAAGGAGTTCTACATGGACTACTTCGAATACGTCGCTAAGGAAGTCTATGACAACCCCCAGGAGTCTGAAGACATCTGGTAAAGATGTGTCTTAATTAACAATAACCGCTGTGTTTTGACACGCCCCCATGTACATGAAGGTGTGCCGTGAAGGGTAATCAGCTATTTCATATCGCCGTTTGTGACTTGGCTGAGGGTGAGAGGGACATAGACCATGTTGTAGATGTAGGGTTCCTCTTCGTAGAAGAAGGCGATGCGGCCGTCCTTCTGGAGGCACATGGTAGAGTAGGCAGAGCGTTTGTTTGTGACTTGCATACCGAGCTTCCAGCCCTCGGCAAACGTGGCTGAGGTGTAGCTTCTGCCTTCCTCCAGCACCTTGTAGTAGATGGACACGTCGGCTCGCGTGTCGGCTTTTGGCAGACTTTGGAGGGCAATGTGGCAACGCTTGCCGTCGGAGGTGCGACGGCCACGGACAATAAGTATCTCGCCGTTGGTGCTGTTGGCACCCACCTTGATGCCCGTCGGCACGTCGTGACTGTTGACTGGCGTGTCCCAAGAGCCTTCTGTCGTGCTGCCCTCGGCAAAGGTCCAGATGTTGAAGGTGCGGCCGTACCACTTCCTGCCACTCAGCACAATCTGTCCGTTAGGCAGTTCCTCCACCTTCGGCTCATCGCTGTCGGGAGCGGGCTGGAAAGCCGGGTCGCCGCCAAGCAACTGCCATGTCATGCCCATGTCGTCGCTATAGACGACGTATGCGCCCTTTAGCCCCGTGCCTTTCACCAGTAATGCCGCATAGAGGCGGTAGTACTGGCCGGTCTTCGTCACGCGGCTCTGCAGAATTTTACCGCTGCCAAAGAAGCCTGCCCACGCAAAAACGCCCGTTCCATCGTCTGTTTCGCTCTGCTGGAAGATGGAACCCTTTTTGCCCCAGAACTGCTGGGTGATGTCCTCTGGAGCGTTCCAAGTGTGTCCGCCATCTGTGGTGGTCTGCCGGGCGATGAAGGGGCGGTAGTCGGCTTTGGCATAGCCATAGATGCACCGGCCGCTGACGCTGATGAGCACACCTCGGTTGCTTTCGCGGTCGAAACAGAGGGCCGGGTCGCCGAAGCCCACGCCGAAGACATTCTCTTCACCGCCCACACCGTCGGCAATCTTTGTTTCAGGCGACCACTTCCTGCCGTTGTTCTTCGAGATGCGCATCACCTGATCCACCTCGCCGAAACCGATGTCGAAACCACAGACGCGGTAGTCGTAGATGGCCACTAACTCGCCTTTGCGGTTCTTGGCAATGGCCGGGATGCGATAGACATCGCGCGTGCTGTCGTTGCTGTTGGCCAGGATTTGGTATTCGCTGCGCTGTATGCCAACGGCCGACGTTGCTTCTGTCACGCCATCGACGTAAGGCACAGAAGCCAAGGCGTTGAGCGGCAGAAGCAAAAGCAGGAGGATGTGGGAAGAACAACTGCCGCTATTGCAACAGTCACAACAGCTGCATTTCTTATCACTGCGCAAATAGCGGTACAGGACGAAGGCTGCAACGGCAACCAAGACTGCAAGGAGGATGATGCTTTGTGTGTTCATAAGTATCTTTCTTAATTCTTAATTCTTAACTCTTAACTGATAACGAGGTGCACGAGGAATGCTGCTACCCAGGCGATGAAGCATTGGCCGACCATGATGAACAGCATCCAGCGCGTGCCGAGCTCGCGGCGGACGGTTGCCATCGTTGCCATGCAGGGCGTGTAGAGCAGGCAGAAGACGAGCAAGGTGTAGGCCACGCCGGGCGTGAAGACTTCGGCAATCGCCACACCAGCAAAGAGTGTGCTGAGCGTGCTCACCACCACCTCCTTTGCCAGAAGACCGCTCACCAAGGATGTCACCACGCGCCAGTCGCCACAGCCAAGCGGCTCGAAGATGGGGGCTGCAAGACTCGAAATCTGTGCCAACATGCTCTGCGAAGCCTCGTCAGCAGACACCATCCGCAGATGGAAGTCGAAGGTCTGCAAGAGCCATATAACGATGCTGGCAAGGAAGATGACCGTGAAGGCACGGCTGAGGAAGTCCTTCGCCTTGTCCCACAGCAGATGCCAGACATTCATCAGAGCCGGCAGCCGGTAGTTGGGCAGCTCCATGACGAAGGGAACCGCCTCGCCCCGGAAGTGCACCCTCTTCAAGACAAGCGCCACAACAATGCCCGTCAGGATGCCTATCACATAGAGCGACATCATCACCAAGGTCTCATTCCCCGGGAAGAAAGCCGCCGCGAAGAAGGCATAGATGGGTATCTTGGCGGTGCAGGACATGAAGGGGGTGAGCAGGATGGTGAGCCTGCGGTCGCGCTCGCTGGGCAGTGTGCGGCTTGCCATAATGCCCGGCACCGAACAGCCGAAGCCTATCAGCAAAGGTACGATGCTCCGACCCGACAAGCCCAAGCCTCTCAGCAGCTTGTCCATCACGAAAGCGATACGAGCCATGTAGCCTGTGTCCTCCAGCATACTGAGGAAGAAAAACAGGCAGACGATGAGCGGCAGGAAGACAAGCACGGTGCCGACACCCGAATAGATGCCGTCGATGATGAGCGAATGGATGGGCGGCGCGATGTTCCACTGCGTCAGTGTCGCGTCGGAGTAGGCTGTGAACCAGTCGATGCCCTCTTGGAAGAGGTCTTGCAGCCAAGCCCCTATGGTGTTGAAGGTGAGGTAAAAGACTGCCGCCATGATGAGCAGGAAGGACGGCAGGGCGGTGTAGCGGCCCGTCAGCACCTTGTCGATGCGGATGCTTCGCCTGTGTTCCTGGCTCTCTTCGGGATGCACGACGGTCTGCTGGCTTACTTGCAAGATGAACTGGAACCGCATATCGGCGAGGGCGGCACAGCGGTCGAGGCCGCGCTCTTCCTCCATCTGGCAGATGATATGCTCAACGGTTTCCTGCTCGTTCTGTGTCAGGCGAAGTGCCTCAGCCACAAGCTTGTCGCCCTCTATCAGCTTGCTGGCGGCAAAGCGGACCGGGATGTCGGCGGCCTGGGCATGGTCCTCGATGAAATGCATGATGGCGTGCAGGCAGCGATGCACCGCGCCGCCGTGTTCCGTAGGGCTGCAGAAGTCCTGTCGCGCCGGGCCTTCGTTGTAGCGGGCCACATGGATGGCGTGCTTCACGACCTCATCCACGCCCTCGTTCTTCATGGCGCTGATGGGGATGACGGGAATGCCGAGCAATCGCTCCATACGGTTGATGCGGATGGTACCGCCGTTGCCCTTCACCTCGTCCATCATGTTGAGCGCAAGCACCATAGGGATGCCCAGCTCCATCAGCTGCATGGTCAGGTAGAGGTTGCGTTCGATGTTGGTGGCATCCACGATGTTGATGATGCCGCTCGGCTTGTTCTCCAAGATGAAGCGGCGGCTGATGACCTCCTCGCTCGTATAGGGACTGAGGCTGTAGATGCCGGGGAGGTCGGTCACGGTGCAGTCGGGATGACCCTTGATGATGCCGTCCTTGCGGTCGATGGTCACGCCCGGGAAGTTGCCGACGTGTTGCTTGCTGCCCGTCAACTGATTAAACAAGGTGGTCTTTCCGCAGTTCTGATTGCCCACGAGAGCAAAGGTGAGCGGCCCCTTTTTTGCCGATGAAATGGGATGAAATGCGTCTTCTTCGTGATAACGGCCTTCCTCGCCGAAGCCAGGATGTTCCAGCCTCACCCCATCCCTCTCCCAAGGAGAGGGTGTCTCGCCACGGTTCCCCCCTCCTTTGGAGGGGACGGGGGAGGCTGTGGGTAGCGTTTCAATTACAATCTTCTCCGCATCGGCCAGTCGCAAGGTCAGCTCGTAGCCGTGGATGCGCAGCTCCATCGGGTCGCCAAGGGGCGCGTACTTCTGCAGCGTGACCTGCGTGCCGGGTATCATGCCCATGTCGAGGAAGTGCTGCCGCAATGCTCCCTCGCCGCCAACGGCAAGAATGGTAGCCGACTGTCCTTTGCCAAGTTCCCTGAGTGTCATCGTTATTAGCTTTTAAGGCTTTCGCTTTGCAAAGATACAAAAAAAGAGGCACATAGCAAACAGCTACATGCCTCTTAACAATAAAAATACCTAAAAAAGGTGACACGACAGGGACTTCGCCTCAACTATCCACGCTATGCCGGCCAACCACACACGTCTAATTGGCAAATTAGGCACGCCTAATTGCCCAACTAAACGTGCCTAATTGGACAACTAAGCGTGCCTTGTCCGGAAGCGAGGCTTGCACCTACTCGGCGGAAGGTACGGAGGGTGTCTCTTCCTTCTTCTTTGCGAGGTATTCAGGAAGCGACATGCCTGCCTGGTCGAAGAGGTCGCTCAAGGGAGGAACGCTCTTCATGAGGCCCGACAGGAAGTTGGCTGTGCTGGTCTTGCCGTCGCCTGCTCCGCCGCCATTGTCCCATACAGTAACCTTGTCGATGTTGATGCCCTTGATGGCCTCGACTTGTGTCTTGACGAGTTCGGGCAGCTTCTCGAGCAACAGGAGCGTGTATGCCTTGTTGGGGTCGCCGCCTGCGGCCTGTATCATCTTGTCGTAACCGTCGGCCTGCTTCGTCAGTATCTCGTAAAGACCCTTAGCCTCGGCACTCATCTTGGCGTATGTAGCTTCAGCCTCACCCTTGGCCTTGATTGCAATTGCCTCAGACTCAGCCTGTGCCTTAATCTTGACTGCCTCGGCCTCACCTTTGGCTTTGATGGCGATGGCATCACCTTCACCCTTGGCCTTTGTGGTGATGGCATCGGCCTCACCTTGGGCATTGACGCGCTTTTTCTCGGCTTCTGCCTCGGTTGCAATCACGATACGCTTCTTCTCAATGTCCTGAGCGACAATGACATTGGCAGCCTGCGTGCTGCGTTCACGCTCGGCACGGGCAATTTCTGCCTTCTGCTCGGCACCATACGCTTCCTCCAAAGCCTTGGCAGCAGCAATCTTCTCGGCAGCCGTAGCCTTGCGTTCTGCCTCAGCCTCGGCCTCGCGAAGCATGGCCTCCGAATTGGCTATCTCCACCTTGGCCTGGTTCTCGCCCTTCACGGCATCGGCATTGGCGGCAGCGGTACGAATACGCATTTCCTTTTGAGCCTCAGCCTCGCCAATCATACCAATCTTGTCCTGCTCGGCCACACTCACCTTGGCCTCGTTGTTGGCCTTAGCCTTACCCGTCTGTCCGAGCTTCTCCTGCTCAGCCACACGCACTTTGGCCTCGTTGATAGCCTTGGCCGCAGCCTCCTGTCCGAGAGCTTCGATATAGCCGCTCTCGTCTTTGATATCGGTCACATTCACATTGATGAGCTTCAGACCAATCTTCTTCAACTCCACTTCCACATTGGCAGTAATGGCCTCCAGGAACTTGTCGCGGTCGGAGTTCAACTCCTCGATGCTCATCGTGGCAATCACCAAACGGAGCTGACCGAAGAGGATATCGCGGGCCATCTCCTGTATCTGGTTGGCGCTCTGCCCAAGCAAACGCTCGGCAGCAGCATTCATATAATCGGGGTCTGTGCTGATACCAACGGTAAAGCGGCAAGGCACGTCCACGCGGATGTTCTGCCTGGAAAGGGCATTGGTCAGGTTGGCATCAATACCAATGGGCGTCAGGCTCATGTAGGCATAGTCCTGAATGACGGGCCAAACAAAGGCACCACCGCCATGAACACAGTTGGCAGACTTCTTTGCACCATTGCCACTACCATAGATGACAAGGATTTTGTCGGCAGGACACTTCCTGTAGCGATTCGCCAAGAAAGCAACAATGGCTACGAAGAGGACAGCTCCCACAACAATAAGGGTTAGAGGATTCTCGAAAATCATAGTTTTAATTATTGGTTAAACGTTAATAAATCTCATATTTAGAAGACTATGCAGGCTCTACTTCAAGCACCTTGTTGTCTATTACACGCAGCACACGAACCTTGGCACCCGACATTATCTGCTCTCCGGGGGTGCGGGCATCCAATTCCTGAACAGAGCCGTTGAAGCTGATTTGCACCTTGCCCAAGCCCTGATTGTTTGCAGGGATGCGCAGATAGACATCACACACCTTGCCTACAGAGTCGTTGATATCGAAGGCTCCATTGCTCTGAAGCTTCATCATCTGACGGAACAGGAACAGGAAGATGCCGACGAAGAGACAACCCACCAATGCTGCCACAAGCGCAAGAACGATGGGATTGGGGATGGTGTACCACAGGCTGATGCCTGTCCAGCCAAAGCCCAGCAGGAAGTAGAAGACGTTGCGGATAGAAAGCAAATGCATGGCTCCGGCATGGTCGAGGCTGTCTGCATCGGCATCTGTATCTGCGTCGAAATCCACATCGACATCGCCTGTATCCACATCGCCCGTGCCTGCGAAGGACATCGCCATCTGTATAATTACGACGATAGAAGCAAAGATAGCAATACCCCAATATACTCTTAGGGTCGGGTCTAATTGGTTGAACCACTCTGAAAGAACACTCATAAGCATGTAATTTTATTGTTTGACATATTATCTTTTGCGTTTCTTCGATACAAAGTTAGCAGTTTTCCGTGGAATAGGCAACGAAAACTTGCTTTATATCGCACTTTTCGCTACTTTTGCAAACAAGAAATATCAAAAAAGTATGAAGGATTGCAAAGGAAATCACCTGCTGAAGCTCTTTAGCCATTGCCCGAAGTGCGGGGCAGAGGCTTTCGTCGAGGACACTGAGAAAAGCAAGCGGTGCGAGGCTTGCGGCTTCGTCTATTTCATGAACCCAAGCGCTTCGACGGTCGCCATCATTGTCGATGACCAGGACCGTCTGCTGGCTGTGCGCCGCAGCAAAGAGCCAGCGAAGGGTACACTGGACTTGCCCGGCGGCTTCTGCGACTGCTATGAGACGGGCGAAGAGGGTGTCCGCCGAGAAGTGATGGAAGAGACCGGCCTCACCGTCAACACGGCACGTTACCTCTTCTCGCTGCCCAACATGTACCACTTTGGCGGGATGGACATCCCGACGCTCGACCTCTTCTTCCTATGTAAGGTTCAAAGGACAGAAGGCGCGACTGCAATGGACGATGCGGGCGAAGTGCTTTGGCTGCCGTGGGAAGATGTCAGGGCGGAAGACTTCGGATTGAAGTCCATCAGTCTGGGCGTGTCTCGGCTGCTACAGATGCACGCTTCTGAGCCGGCCACCTTCCGCTGAGCCACGGGACACGCTCTATGTAAGGCACCAGCCAGGCACAGAGGCAGAAGATGACGGGCAGCAGGATGAGCACATCATCCACCTTTCCGTAGATGCTCCTGCCGAAGGAAAGGCGGGTGAACTTGTAGAAGTAGAGCATGGGATAGTGCGAGATGAAGAAGACCATGCTGTGCTCGCCGATGAAGCAGAGCCAGGGGATGCGGGGCACATCCAAGGTGAGCAGGACGCCCGCCAAACCACAAAGCACCAAGGTAGCATTCACGACAGCCATCACGGGATTGCCTGTGAAGAGGTTCTGGCTCATGTTGTAAGTGCCAGGAGTCACAATTCCCAGCACGACAAAAGCCGCCACCATCAGCCACGAAGCCCCCATCACCTGCTCTCGGCTAAACCTCTGCATCACCCAATGCCACAGCCTGCCGAGATAGAAGAAATAGCAGGCGATAAAGACATTGCCGAGGCTCATCGGCACATTGTTGCCCGTGCTGTATGCCCAATAACTGAGGGCAGGGAAGATAATCGTGAGCCAACACAGGTGCTTCACTTTGTCGATGTACCGCACCATCATATAGACGGTGAAGAAGGAAAAGAGAAACCAGATGGGAGAGTTGCCATAGAAGCCGCTCTTCATCCAGAGGTGGCTCCACTCCAACGGCTCGACGAACTTCTTATAGCGGTCAACCAGAGGGAAATAGAAGCTGAAATAGACGGCGGCACCGATGAAGCCGCTCATCAGATAAGGCACGAGCAGACGCTTCGAGCGGTCGCGAAGGTAGTCAAGGTCCGTGCCAGAGGAAGTGCCTTTGTTGAAGTAGCCGGCCTTGAAGAAGAAGAAGCTCATGAAGAAGAAGCTCCACCGCATCACTTCCTGCCACCAGTCCAGCTTCTCCTGGCCGCAGAAGGCCATGATGTGGAGCGTCACCATGCGAATGATGCAGATGCCGCAAAGGATGTCGAAGGCGTGGTTTCTTTTCTTCAGTTCATAGTTGACTTTCGTCGAGCTTTGCTTCATAGTCCATAGTTCATAGTTAGGGAAAAACGAGTTCCTCAGGTCGGTGACTTATCTTCATCTCGTCAGGTATGTCTTTGCGCACAGAGCCGTAATGGTTGTTAAGGTAGAGCAGGAGGTCTTTAGGGGCATAGACCTGCAAGGAACCCAAGGTCACGGTCTGAGCTTGCTTAATGTCTTCGATGGGCAGGTGCTCGCTCTTGGTGATGATGTTCTTTACTTCCTTTAGGTTCTTGCCGTTGAATGCCGTCTGCACCTTATACATTATATTATATATAGTGCGTTTGCTGAGGACAGAGATGAGCAGTCTCGTGAACAGACACGGCAACCAGCCTCGCTTCCTTGGCTCCGGGATGTCGCACTTGCCGCAATGCTTCCACTGCCATATCTCCTTGGCGATGAAGAGGCCGTTGAAGAAGAAGAGCACACTGTGTTGCAACCGCTCGAGCCAAGCCTGCCGGGGTATCTTGTCGAAGGGGAAGATATCGACATAGATGCCCTGATGCATCTTGATGTGTTTGAAGGTGGCCTCCGAGAAGCGGGAGCCGTTCATGCGGACTTTCATAAAGTAGAAAGGCGTATGCGGCTCTGTGTCTGGAGTTTGCAGGAAGAAGCGGTCGCCCATCTCTTCTTGCGCAATCGCGGCAAAGCGCTCGTAGTCGGGACGCATCATGCCCACATCGACATCATCGTCCCAAGGCAGAATCTTCCCCCAGAAGTAAGCACCGATAGCCGTGCCACCCGTCACGAAATAACGGATGCCGTGCTTCCTGCAGATGCGGTCCACCTCGCCCAGCGTCTCATAGAGTGCTTCCTGCAATCGCGATAATTCTGCCTCTTTGTAATTCACAATAACTATGAACTATGAATTATGAACTATGAACTAAAGCGGGGCTTACCTTCTTCGTTCCCAGCGCATTCACATATTCCATCTCGCCTGCCCCTTCCCAAGTGTCGGTCTTGGCACTGAGGTTGTCGATGTGGCTCACCACGATGGCTTCCTGCGTGCAAGGCACGACGGGACTGCCGAACTCGCGCTGACCATGATGCGCCAGAACGCAATGCACGATGCGCTTCGTCTCTTCCTTGTCGATGCCCCTGCTTTCAAGGATGTTCTGCAGCCAATGCGCTCCGATGTAGATGTGTCCGAGCAGATACATGTCGGGCTGGCTCTCGCCCGTCTTGCTGTACTCGTTCATCTTGCCGCAGTCGTGGAAGAGAATCGCAAGGATGCAATGCTCCACCTTCACCTCATAGGGCAGGCAGGGATAGAGCCCTTCGAGCATCCGAAGCATCTGGTGCGTATGGTTCAGCAAGCCGCCGGGATAGGCATGGTGCATGGCTGTGGCTGCCGGATAGAGGCAGAACGGCTCATAGAAGCGGTTGGCAAACTCCTCGATAATCGCCATCAAAGCCTTGTCGCTGCAATAGCCTAAAAGCTTCCTAATCGTGTCGTCCCAGACATCCCGACGTATCGGGCGGGGCAACAGGTTGTAGAGCGGATGGTCGAGCAGCGGCTCCCCACAGCACTTCAGGTCTCGCAGGTCGCACGACTTCTTGCCGTCGTTGTCCTTCATGTTATAGAAGACAACGAGCTGCCCAACCTGTGGCTCCGCCGTCGGCGCCATGTCCCAAACCGCTACATTGATGGTCTCGTTGAGGTTCGCCACCTTGAGCGAAGCGTACGGCGACCCGGTCTTCGTCGTCCCGTTACTGCGACTGACAACGAGGTATTCTTTGTTGTTCATCACTATAATTTACGATTTGACGATTTACAATTTACAATTTATTTACGATTTAACTACCTGCTTATTTGTCCCCCCTAAAGGGAGTTAGGGGGTCTGTCAATGGCGTTCCCCTCTGCAAAGTTACGGAAAATAATTGTAACAGCGAGGCAAATTGGAAAGAAACACACAATTCGCCACAAAAAACGTGACGATTGTAGAGTCAAATTGGAAGAATGGAAAACACCTTGAGCCAAAAAGTTTGAAAGATTAGGAAAAATGTCGTACCTTTACAGCCCATAACGAGAGGAAAGCAATAGCATCCCTAAAATCATCATATAATATGAGCAAGATAAAACCCAAAGAGTGCCAAAACGTCGAGTTCAAGAGCAATTGGCAGGATGAATACCTGAAGTGGATTTGCGGTTTTGCAAATGCACAGGGAGCCGTGATGTACTTCGGCGTTAATGACAAACATGAAGTGGTAGGCTTGAAGAATACAAAAAAACTTCTGGAAGATATTCCCAACAAGATTGTCAACTTTATGGGGCTGGTAGTGGATGTGAACCTTCATGAACAGGAAGGACAGGAATATATCGAAATGGTGATTGAGCCAAGCAATGTGCCCATCAGCTATAAAGGGAAGTACTACTACCGCTCAGGAAGCACAATGCAGGAGTTGAACGGACCCGCATTAACAGATTTCCTGATGCGGAAGATGAACGTCACTTGGGATGCAACATCTGTTCCTTCGGCAACAATTAAAGATATTGACCGCTCGGCAGTCAAGTATTTCCTTGATGCAGCTATTGACGAGGGAAGGATAAATGCCGCAGCAAGAAAAGACAGCATTGAGCAATTACTTCGCAGATTGCATCTGATAGACGAGAACAGCGGCTTGCTTACGATGGCTGCCTTATTACTTTTCGGCAAGGACGTGGAGCGATGGAACATGTCGGTTGCCTTCCGAATCGGACGATTCGGGAACAGTGACGCAGACCTGATTCTTCAAGACAGGATTGCCTGTCCGCTGATATTGATGCCGGATAAGATTATCGAAACTTTGAGAACCAAGTATCTGGTGTCACCGATTCATTACGAAGGCATGAGACGCAAAGAGCCTTTAGAGATTCCTGAAGATGGTTTAAGGGAGATGATTTGCAACTCGATAGTGCATAAGAATTATACAGGCACATTTACACAGATGAGGGTATTTGAGGATTCTATCACGTTGTGGAACGACGGAACATTGCCTGCCAATTACACTGTCAAGACTCTCTTCGAACGCCACGAATCAAGACCTCGCAACAAACTCATCGCCAACGTATTCTATTTGGCGGGCTTTATTGAGGCGTGGGGACGCGGCTACGAAAAGATTCGCGAAGCCTTCAATGCAGAGAACTTGGAAATGCCTATGTTCGAAGAGGTACATGGCGGAGTTATGGCCACTATTAAGCGCGAGAAATTTTTGGCAATTCAAAAGGGACTCAATGTCACCAAAGATGTCAGTAGTTTGTCAGTAATACAACTAACAGAAAGACAGAAAAATATATGTAAACTGATAAAGGAGAATCCTTTCGTTTCTGGCGATCAAATGTCAGTAGCTCTGTCAGTAGTTCCACGAACAATCTGGCGTGACCTTGCTGCAATGCAGAAGAAAGGTGTATTGATTCGCGAAGGCAATACCAATGCGGGGCATTGGGTCATTAAAACAAATCTAATTCATGAACACTAAACACAATGGAAAATGACATTATATATATGAAACAGGCGTTGGCAGAAGCCAATGAAGCCTACAAGCAGGGCGAGATTCCCATTGGGGCGGTTGTGGTGTGCAGGGACAGAATCATCGCCAAGAGCCACAACCTGACTGAGCTTCTGCACGATGTCACCGCTCATGCCGAGATGCAGGCCATTACCTCTGCAGCAGAGCATCTTGGCGGCAAGTACCTCAGCGACTGCACGCTCTACGTCACCGTCGAGCCTTGCGTGATGTGCGCCGGTGCCCTCGGCTGGTCACAAATCAGCCGCATTGTCTATGGCGCACCCGATGATAAACGCGGCTACTCTCGCTTCGCCCCCCAAGCCCTGCACCCTCGCACCCAAGTCACCTCCGGCATCATGGCCGAAGAATGCACCGAACTCATGCAACGCTTCTTTAGGGAAAAGCGATAAAAACGCAGAAAATCTGAAGTGGTACTTCGGATTTTCAGCGAAAATCGGAAGTAGCGGTCCCGATTTTCACACTTATTATATGCCGCACCCCAAGCCCTGCACCCTCGTACCCAAGTCACCGCAGGCAGCCACCGAGGCAGAGGTGAAAAATTTGTTTCGGCAGCGGAAACACTTTGTTTCACGGGCGAAACAAAGTGTTTCCACATGCGAAACAACTTGCCGGAACACGTCGGGCGAGGTCGGCAAATCAAGGTGTCGAGACAATTATTCACGCAATGTATTCTTTTATTTAATTTTTCTTCGTACCTTTGCACACGCAATTACTGGTTTGGGAGATTTGTCGCTTGGTCGTTTAGGCATTTCATAAATGCTTGGAGGCCATCGGTAACTTTCCCAAACAACGAAACGACCAGACAACTAAACGATTAAAAAAAGATATTATGAACAAGAAAGCTCTTTTGATGATCCTCGACGGCTGGGGCATTGGTGCTCACGGCAAGGGGGATGTCATCTTCAACACTCCGACTCCAAACCTCGACAAAATCAACGCCACCTATCCTCACAGCCAGCTCTTGGCAAGCGGTGAGAACGTCGGTCTGCCCGACGGACAGATGGGCAACAGCGAGGTGGGACACCTCAACATCGGTGCCGGCCGCATCGTCTATCAGGACCTCGTGAAGATTAACCGCGCCTGTGCCGACGGCAGCATCCTGAAGAATCCTGAAATCGTCAGCGCCTACGAGTACGCGAAGAAGCAGGGCAAGAACGTCCACCTGATGGGTCTGACCAGCAACGGCGGCGTGCACTCCAGCCTCGACCACCTCTTCAAGCTCGTGGAGATTGGTAAGGAATATAACGTAGGGAAAACCTACGTTCACTGCTTCATGGATGGCCGCGACACCGACCCGAAGAGCGGCATCGGCTTCATCCAGCAGCTCATCGACAAGTGCGACGAGGTGGGCAATGCCGCTATCGCCAGCATCATCGGCCGCTTCTATGCAATGGACCGCGACAAGCGCTGGGAACGTGTGAAGATTGCCTACGACCTCCTCATCTCTGGCGAAGGCAAGCAGGCCACAGACCTCATCGAGGCTATGCAGGACAGCTACGACGAGGGCGTGACCGACGAGTTCATCAAGCCCATCAACAATAGCACGGTTGACGGCACTATCAAGGAGGGCGACGTGGTCATCTTCTTCAACTACCGCAACGACCGCGCGAAGGAGCTCACCATCGTGCTCACCCAGCAGGACATGCCCGAGCAGGAGATGCACACCATCCCCGGCCTGCAGTACTACTGCATGACGCCCTACGACGCAAGCTTCACCGGCGTTCACATCCTCTTCCCGAAGGAGAACGTCGAGAACACGCTGGGCGAGTACATCAGCAGCAAGGGCTTGAAGCAGCTCCACACAGCTGAGACGGAAAAGTACGCGCATGTGACCTTCTTCTTCAACGGTGGCCGCGAGGCTCCCTACGAAGGCGAGGAGCGCATCCTCGTGGCAAGTCCGAAGGTGGCTACCTACGACCTCAAGCCCGAGATGAGTGCCTACGAGGTGAAGGACAAGCTGGTGGAAGCCATCAAGCTCGACAAGTACGACTTCATCGTGGTGAACTTCGCAAACGGCGACATGGTAGGACACACGGGCGTTTACGAAGCCATCGAGGCAGCTGTGAAGGCCGTTGACAAGTGCGTCGGCGAGGTCATCGAGGCAGCAAAGGCTACGGGCTACGAAGCCATCATCATTGCCGACCACGGCAACGCCGACAACGCCATCAACCCCGACGGCTCGCCCAACACGGCCCACTCGCTCAACCCCGTGCCCTTCATCTACATCACCGAAAAGCAAGGCGTCACGGTTGAGAACGGCGTCCTTGCCGACGTTGCCCCCAGCATCCTGCACATCATGGGTCTGGAGCAGCCGAAGGAAATGACGGGCAAGTGCCTCATCAATTCATAGTCCATAGTGCATAGTGCATAGTTAAACAACAAGCTGCCCGAAAGCCTCGCCACTGAGACTTTCTGGCAGCTTTATTTCACCTTACCGCTCCCCGAAGATGCTGAGTATCCAAATAATTAAAATTAACAATATGAAAAGATTCCTGACCATTTCCCTGTTTGCCTTGGCCGCGCTGACAGCTGCCTGGGCACAAGAGCATTACAGCGGCTCCATCGTAGCAAACGAGGGAGCCTGGTGCTGGTTTGCCGACCCGCGTGCGCTCCACTACGAGAACGCCGCCGGCACCATCAACGCCACTTACTTCGGCTACATCGACGTGCATGGCAACATCATGGCTACACAGTATGACTGGTGCACCAACCGCAAGACAGACGTACTCGTACGCAGCTACTTCCAGCCCGACGACCACAACAACCCGACGTTCATCGTACTGCCGGACGAGCGTGTGATGATTTTCTACACCCGGCATACCGATGAGGCCAAGATATGGTACCGCATCTCCCGCAAGCCCGGCGACATCACAGCCCTTGGCGAGGAGAAATACCTCAGCACGGCCAACAATACGACCTATCCGTCGCCCTTCATCCTGAGCGACGACCCGACGCACATCTATCTCTGCTGGCGCGGCATCAACTGGCATCCGACGATTGCACGGCTGACGATGCCCGACGAGAATGACAACTGCGCGTTCGACTTCGGACCGAAGCAGATTGTGCAGAGTACCGGAGCACGCCCATACGCCAAATACCAGAGCAACGGCAAGGACAAAATCTACCTCGCCTACACCACCGGACACCCCGACAACGAGATGCCCGACTGGCTCTACTTCAACGTCATTGACATCAACCACGGCTCCGGTCCCATCCTGCGCGACATCGAAGGCAACCAGCTCAGCGTCATTGCGAGCGGGCCGCACAACGTCAACAAGCAGAGCAGCTATGCCACAGCTCACCCCACGGCTATCGTGGACAACACATCGAGTATCCGCAACTGGGTGTGGCAGGTGGCACTGGACAAGGACGAGAACCCCGTCATTGCCTATCCTCACATCGACGATGCCAAGACGACGCACGTCTATTGGTATGCCCGCTGGACAGGTTCGGAATGGCGGCGCACATGGGTGCAGTACGGCGGCCACGCCTTCCACAAAAACTGGAACCAGACAGAGCGCTGCTACAGCGGCGGCATGGCGCTCGACCCCGACAACACCAGCGACCTCTACCTCAGCATCCCCACCACTGGCGGCGAATACAATTTGAACGGCGTGTATGAGATATGGAAATACACCATCAGCGATGCCGGCGAGGTGGCTGGCAAGGTGCAGATTACAAAGAACTCTGCCAAGAACAACAGCCGCCCCTACGTCATCCCTGGCTCCAAGAACTCCCCCATGCGTCTGGGGTGGATGAACGGCGACTACTACTACTGGATGGTCAACAAGAGCTATCCCTTGGGCTACCCCACCGACTTACGCTGCGACTACGACTGGCAGGAGGAGCTGACCCCCGAAGAGGACGACAGTGTGAATCCCCGCACCGACTGCATCTGCCTCGCGAAAAACAAGACGCTCAACCTGGCCTTTACCATGAACCAAGACAGCTACGGCGGGCTGCTCTTCAAGATGGGGGATATGACATACAGCCTTGATGCAGACAATTATCCCGTCATCACCATCGACGGGAATGCCTACCGCAGCCAGAACCGCCTGCTGACCAGCGACAACTGGGCTACCGGCTCTTCCGGAACGAACGGGGACAACCACCCGACAAAGCTGTCCACATGGGTTCTGTCCCTAACCTACGACGGACAGGTGCTCACCACCTACCGAGACGGACTCGTGGACCAGGTGATAGCCATCGAGGGACTGCAAGGCGGTACGGCCAACGCATACGGTGACGAATACAAGCACAAACTCGTTTTCCAATCTGACTACTACGCCTGTGCTTCGCCCCTCACCGTGCGCCGCCTCGCCGCTGAAGCGCTAAGAGCAACATTGCCGACAGCACTCCAGAACGGCGACTTCGAAGGGACGTACACCGTCATGGCCGGAACGGGCGTGACAAGCGACCGCGCCATCTATCTGCCCGAGGGCTGGAACATCACCCGCACCAATGGCGATGTCAACGACCTTACAGCCATGAAAGCCGGCGACCTCTTCTTCAACGACTTCTTCGGCTCCTTCACCAAGCCTGAGTCCAATGGGGCACAGACGTACTGGATTCGACAGAAATGGGGGGCATCCACCATCACCCTGTGGCAGAAGGTGCTCCTGCCTGAAGGCAAATACACCCTGACCTGCAACCTTTGGAAGAGCGGACTGGGAGGCGATGCCAAAGTGAATATCGTCACCGAAGGCGGCACCACCGTCACTTCGCCCACGCTGGAGAACAAGGAGGCGTGGCAGACCTTGAGCCTCGATTTCAAGAGCAATGGCACGGCCGCTACCACCGTCCAACTTTCGGCCATCCACAACTCGGACGGCAGCGAGAAGTTCATCGGATGGGACAATGTCGTCATCACCAAAAAGGAAGACACGGAACCCATAACCTCCGAGACGTTCACCTTCCGTTTGCGCAACAGCCTCGGCTTTGACCGCACGGGCGAGACGGTCGAGGTGGCTGTTCCCGACGGCACCAACCCTGCCGCCTGTACCCTCACCGACGAGGACGGCAACGTGATTCCCTTCGAGCCTGTAGGCACCACAGCCATCCGCTTCCAGGCAAGCGTCAAAGCTGGAGCCACGAAGGGCTACACCCTCGCCGAAGGCACGCCCGCGACCCCGACGAAGCTCACCTACGCCGCCATCAAGTCCGCCTCCCGCGAGGATATGGCTTGGGAGAACGACCTCTCGGCCTACCGCATGTACGCCGCCAAGCTCCTGGCCTCGGAACCCAACACGGCACAGGGCGTTGATGTGTGGTCGAAGAAGATGGCCACGCCCATCATCGACGACATGTACAACCTCTCGAACTATCACAACGAGAGCGAATACGGCGTGGATGCCTACTCCGTCAATGGCAAACGCCTCGGTTGCGGTGGCGTGGCAGTCGTGGAGGGCGGACACCTCGTCATGCACGACCCCTACAACACCTGTAGCATTACCGCCAACGATGCACTCGCTTCGTCCTTCACCCTTAAATATAATAATGTAATGGCAGGCGGACAGAGCTACACCGAGACGCTGAACGTGGAAGCAGAAGCCGGAAGGCTTCTCAACCGGGCCAAGGTGCGACTGGACGGCCCCGCAGCCACGATACGGCTTGCCATTGCCCTCTACCAGCACACCGACATGTCTCATAATGCCGATGGCGTAGCCTACACAGAGAAGAACGGCATCATCGGCTGGGCCGACAACAAGAGCGAAGGCACAGTGACCAGCCCCGGCGCCCGCTTCTATCAGGGTGCATATATTCCTCAAAACCTCAAAACCTTACAACCTCTTAACCTCAAGACCGAAGTCATCGACAACCACCTCTGCCTCGTCGTCGATTATGAGGTGGGCACCGACCTCACTTTCTACTTCGGAGCAGGATGGAACATCTTCCCCGCAGGAAGGTACACGCAGGACGATGAGTGGTTCGAGGCACTGTCCAGATTCAGCCAGACCGTGGAGAGTCCACTGACCGCCACATCTATGAGTTCTCTCCCCCTCCGCGATGATGTGCTGGACATCATCAATACCGTGAACGAGACCTGGCAGCAGCGTAACCCCAACCACGGCGACTACTTCTGGAACCGTGCCGTCTATCACATCGGGAACATGGAGGCATACGCTGCCACGGGTATGCAGCAGTATCGCGACTTCTCGACGGCTTGGGCCACGAAGAACAACTGGTGGGGAGCCACTGGCACCGACAAGTCCAAATGGAAGTACGCCAACTACGGCGAGGGGGCCGACTATGTGCTCTTCGGCGACAACCAGGTTTGCTTCCAGACCTATATCGACCTCTACAACCTCGACGAGGTGAAGGACGAGACAAAGATTGCCCGCGCCCTCGAGGTGATGGACTACGAGATTTCCACTTCCAACATCGATTACCTCTGGTGGGTGGACGGCCTCTTCATGGTGATGCCCATCATGACGAAGCTCTATAACATCACCGGCAACCAAGCCTACCTCGACAAGATGTATGCCTATTGGCAGTACGCCAACAGCATCATGTACGACAACGAGACAGGACTCTACTTCCGCGATGCCAAGTACGTCTATCCCGCCCATACCACCAATGCTGGCAACAAGGACTTCTGGGCACGCGGCGACGGCTGGATATTCGCCTGCTTTGCCAAGGTGCTGGCCGACCTGCCAGCTACGGACAGCCATCGCAGCGAATACATCAGCTACTACCGCCGCCTCGCTGCTGCGCTCAAAAAGTGCCAGCAGGAAGAGGGCTACTGGACGCGCTCACTGCTCGACCCTGCACAGGCTCCCGGCTACGAGACATCGGGAACAGCACTCAACACCTTTGCCTTTGCCTGGGGCGTGCGCAATGGGATTCTCGACGAGGTGGAATACGGCCAGACAATCGAGCGGGCCTGGAACTACCTCTCCACCGTTGCACTGCAACCCGACGGCACCGTGGGCTACATCCAGCCCATCGGCGAGAATGCCAGCCCGAATACCACCGTCAAGGCGACCGACTATCACGACTTTGGCGTGGGAGCCTTCCTCCTCGCAGCCTCTGAGATGAGCCGCCTGGCTGCAACTGGCACCGAGCTGCCAAAGCTCCGCATGACAGGTGCTACACTCTCCGACGATGCCACCCGCCTCGACGTGACGTTCAACCTTCCTCCCAATGCCAAGGAAGCGGCAGTAGCCTCGCACTATCTTCTCAACGGACGGTTCTTTGGCGTGGAGAGCATCAGTGTTGAGGGCAACGTTGTCACCCTCAACCTCGCCCAAGCCATCGACTACGGACTCTACACCTTCTCCGTCGATGGACTGCACAGCAGCGAAGGTGGGATGCTCGCAGCCAACCAGCAGCGCACCATTCTCCGCACCGTTCCCCTCGATGCTCCGCAAACGGGAATCAGCATCACCGCCATCGGCTCTCAGTCCGGCAATCCTCACACAAATGTCAACGACGGGTCGCTCGACACACGCTGGAGCCAGGAAGGCACGAATCAGTGGATACGCTTCGACCTCAGGGCCAAGAAGTACGTCTGGGCGGTCGATGTGGCATTCTACAACGGCAATTCGCGCGTCTTCTACTTCAAGGTGCAGACCTCAGAAAACGGTTCCAGATGGACGGATGCCACAGGCGATATCACCTCGTCTGGCCTCACCAACGAGATGGAGCGCTATTACATCACTCCCGTCATGACACGCTTCGTGCGACTGCTCTGCAGCGGCAACAGCACGAACGACTGGAACAGCCCCACCGAGATTCGCATACGCTTCGATGATGACGAAACGGGCATAAGGCCCCCTTTCGTATCCCCTGAGGGCGAGGAAACAGGAGCCTCCCCTCAGGAAGCCATATTCGACCTCAGCGGCAAGAAAATCGTCAATCGTGAATCACAGGGCATTTACATCAAAGGCGGAAAGAAACTGCTGATGACCCAAGCCAAATAGTGCCCTGTTGTCACTCTTCCATTTCTTCATCCAAGCGGTCGGCCCAGAGATATTGCTTTGTCTCTTGGGCCGCCACTTTGCTTAGGAGCAGCAGGGCGACGAGATTCGGAATCGTCATCAGGGCATTCATGCTGTCGGCAATGTTCCAGATGATGTCAAGGTTGATGATGCTGCCGAAGAACAGCGCCACGATGTAGAGAATGCGATAGAAGCGCGAGCCACGCCTCACCTCTCCCTTCTTGCCCCTCGCTTCCAAATAACTGACGGCACTCTCGCCGTAGTAGCTCCAGCCGAGGATAGTGCTGAAGGCAAAGGTGAGGATGCCGAAAGCGAGCAGCGGTGCTCCGATGTAAGGAATCTTGGAGAAGGCAACCTTGGTGAGGGCTGCGCCGTCGTCGAAGGTGATGTCGGGGTAGGCAATGATGCTGCTGACAAGCACCAGACCGGTGAGGGCACAGATGATGACCGTGTCCCAGAAGGTGCCTGTACTGCTGACCAAAGCCTGTCGCACGGGGTTTCGTGTCTGGGCAGCTGCTGCCACGATGGGAGCCGAACCCATGCCGCTCTCGTTCGAGAAGAGTCCTCGGGCAATGCCATAGCGTGCAGCTATCATAACCGTGGCTCCCACAAAGCCGCCTCCAGCTGCCGACGGGTTAAAGGCCGAATGCACGATGAGCCGGATGGCGGGCCAAACGTAAGGGCCGTTCATGCATAGGATGACGATGCAGCCGATGACATAGAGCAACGCCATGAAAGGCACGAAGATGGAGCAGACACGGGCGATGGCTTTCACGCCTCCCAAGATGACCGAAGCCGTAAGCAGACACACCAGCACCCCGACAAGGGACGTGGAGATTCCAAAGGTCTCGTTTGCCAAGAGGGCGATACTGTTGGCCTGCACCGTACAGCCGATACCAAAAGAGGCAAGCGCCGTGAAGGAGGCAAAGAGCACAGCCAACCACTTCATGCCAAGTCCGTATTCCAGAGCGTACATCGGGCCACCGTAGGTTCGTCCGCTTGCGTCTCGCACCCGATACTTCACAGCCAACAGCCCCTCCGCATACTTTGTCGCCATACCGAACACGCCCGTCAGCCAGCACCAGAGCACGGCACCCGGTCCGCCAAGCGCAACAGCTGTGGCAACACCCACGATGTTGCCCGTACCGATAGTTGCGGCAAGAGCCGTACTCAAAGCCCCAAACTGACTAACCTCGCCCTTGGCTCCCTTGTCCTTTTGCACAGACAGACGAATGGCTGTCAGCAATTTACGCTGCGGCACCCGCAATCGAAACGTCAGGAATATATGCGTGCCAAGCAGCAAGACAATCATGGGCCACCCCCACAGGAAAGAACTCAAAAGCTGGAAAAACTCGTTAATCGTTGCCATAGTCTGTTTGCATGAGATTGTAGCATTGGATTAGATAGCAAATTATTAAAATCCGCTGCGAATATAGCAAAAAAGCTTCTATAACCAGCGGAAAAGCATGTTTTTCTTCATGTTTCCGCTGGAAATAGCACACTTTTTACAGAATTAACTTGCGAAAAGTACACCTTTTCGTTAAGCTGAATATGTTGTAACTATGCATTCGTAAATATAAGTTGTGTGTCAATATGAGCAAGACAACTATGGGGAATAAACTGCAATGGAAGTCAATCGCCACTCGCCTTGGAATCGCCAAACGAGAAATGGATGCGTTCGAACAAGTTTACCTTCGCGCCAAACCCTTCCACAAATTATGACAATTTAGGGTTCACCAATTATGTACTCATCTTTGGCTTTTAGGATAAATCTCTTTATTTCTGGCGTTTACACTACTTCTTTGTCTACTCTTTGTTGATGCGGTTGTACTCATCAATAAACTTCTGGCCAAGAGAACTGGGCTTGTGGTTTATCTTTTTGCCAATACTAATATAGTATTTTATTATCTCCTGAATGCCAGGATTATCTTTTACCTCGTTTATTTCTTCAACTTCGAATAAATCTTCTATAGATAAAAGTGTTTCCTGAGGACTTTTGTTAGCCTTTATGTTCTCTTTAATTCTTTTTGTCCGTGTCAGTCTCTCATCCGCCCGTGTCAGTCTCTCTTTCCCTTCAGCTAATCTTTCTTCCGAGGCCTTAAAATCTTTTACAAATTGGACTTTAATGTCTGCTGTTATTTCGCTGGCAATTATCTTAATTAAATCCTCTCCGTCAGGGGAATCAACCTTTTTCTGGCTCTTCATAAATGTCTTGTCACCCAGACAATCGTCCAATGCCGTGAGAATGGTGGCACACTTGTCCCGCTCAGTGGTGAGGTCTGCCTGGGCCTTCTTGACGTAGTCGGGTGTCGTCTGCTGCGCGAAGGCACACGTGGTCAGGCAAGCCACAACGAGCAGGAGGAGAATCCGAATCTGTTTCATTGCATCAGCGTTTAACGGTTATTACGCTGCAAATTTAATCTTTCTTTGGCACATAGCCAAATCATTTCTATTAAATAAAGTGTTTTTGCCTGTTTATTCTTTGCTCTTTGCGAGAAAAAGCTTAATTTTGCATAAAAAGCGAGAAGAAGGGTATAAGGACAAAGAAGAACGCTATGACAGAAGAACAATGGCAATGGCAGGAACCAGGTACGGCATGGAGGGGTGTCGGCATTTATCATATTACGTTGACAGTGCCGTCGCGCCAACCGTTGCTGGGCACACTGGTGATTCCTAACAACGACCCTTCTCTGGCGCGGGTGGAACGCACGGCATTGGGCAATGCTGTTGTTGATGAGCTGTATGTGATGTGCAAGCACTATCCCGCCATTCGCATTTTCCAATTCTGCCTGATGCCTGATCACCTACATGCCGTTATTCGGGTGACAAGGGTCATGGACACAAGCATACGCAGCGTGATTCGCGGATACTGGCAGGGTGTGAAGAAGCTGGGGCGGGCATACACTTTGGCGGTTTCTCCCGAATTTAATTCGGGGACAATAAACAAAGGAAAGACAACAACAGGCCCCAAAAAGACAATAGACCATGGAATGCCAACAATAGGCTCCCAAAAGGCAACGGACCAAGGAATGACAACAACAGACCAAGGGAAGCCGACTGCAGAAGGGAGCAACGGCTGGGCTTTTCCTGTTTTCACGGAGCGGCCATTTATTCGCCCTTTGTCACGCCGCGGTCAGTTGCAAGCGATGATGCACTATGTGCGGATGAACCCTCAGCGGTTGGCCACAAAGCGCTTGATGCCGGGATTCTTCAGGGTGCAGGAGGGCATCAAGATAGATGGCCGCAGCTTTGACGGCGTGGGCAATGTGGCGCTGCTGGATGCCGAGCACTATGATGTGGTGCATGTGCGCAGCGTCTGGGTGAAGGCAGCAGAGCATGGTGACAGCCAGACCCTTCGGGACTATATGAACGGCTGTGTGCTTAAGGCTCGTAAAGGAGTGGTGATGGTGTCGCCATTCATCTCGCAGCAGGAAAAGCAGGTGATGCAAGTATTGATAAACGAGCAGCACCCTTTCATTTTGCTTGCCGACAATGGTTTTCGCGATTATTACAAACCCTCCGATGCCCTCTTTGACGCCTGTGCTGCTGGTCGGGTGCTGATCTTAAGTCCTTGGCCTTATGACGCAGGTAAGCGCCACATCAGCCGTGCCGACTGCGTGAACCTGAACAATATGGCAGAAGAGTTTTGCAAAAGACGTAACATTTTAGGTTTTCGCACGCTTATTTGAAAAATAAATCGTACCTTTGCCCAATAAATAAGGAAAATCATGGATGTAAAGATAGAATCTTCGTGGAAGGCGCAGCTGCAGGAGGAATTCGACAAGCCGTACTTCGAGCTGTTGACGCAGTTTGTGCGGCAGGAATATGCGGCGGGCACTTGTTATCCGCCCGGGCGGCTCATCTTCAATGCCTTTGACACGACACCGTTCGACCAAGTGCGCGTGGTTATCCTCGGGCAAGACCCCTATCACGGCCCTGGGCAGGCGCACGGACTTTGCTTCAGCGTGAACGACGGCATACCCTTCCCCCCATCACTCCAGAACATCTTCAAGGAGATTCAGGCCGAGACAGGCGCACCCATCCCACAGAGCGGCAACCTGACGCGATGGGCGAAGCAGGGCGTGTTTCTCTTGAACACATGCCTCACGGTTCGCCAGCACCAGGCGTTCAGCCACAGCGGTAAGGGTTGGGAGACCTTCACCGATGCTGCCATCGCTGCCCTTAACAGGGGGCGAAACAACCTTGTCTTCATGCTTTGGGGCGCACCGGCAGGCAGGAAGGCAGCCCTTATCGACCCGTTCCGCCACCTTGTTCTGCAAAGCGCACACCCCAGTCCCCTGAGCGCCATGCGCGGCTTCATGGGCAACGGGCATTTCCTGAAGTGTAACGAATACCTCATACAGCATGGGCAAAGACCAATCGTTTGGTAACCTCATCGAGGTGGGCGACGTCATCCTGCACTCGGACATCCTGACGGAGTACTTCTGCTGCAACATCGAGAGCTGTCACGGGTGTTGCTGCGAGGAGGGAGATGCAGGGGCGCCGGTCACGATGGACGAGATTGCATACATTGAGGAAAACCTCGATGCTCTCTGGCCGCAGCTCTCGGCTGGTGCGCAGGCAGTCATCGACCGCCAGGGCGTCTGCTATCCAGACCCAGAGGGCGAACTGGTGACGAGCATCATCTGCGGCGGCAACTGCGCTTTCCGAGGCTCAAACGGCTGCCTGCTGAAGCAGAAGCCCATCAGCTGCCACCTCTACCCTATCCGCGAAAAGAAGCTTGGGCCGCTGACAGGCCTCAACTACCATCGCTGGGACATCTGCAAGGACGCAATCCGCCTCGGCACAGAACGCGGCATCCACCTCTACGAGTTCCTCCGCGAACCACTCATCCGCCGCTTCGGACAGGAATGGTACAACGAGCTTTGCAACACAGCCAATGAACTAAAAAGACAGGGAATGTTATAATAAAGACAACGGATTACATATAAGTTTATTATTAAAGCAATATCTGTTTGCTATGAAACGATTCGCTTTTCTTATTTTCCTGATAGTTACTACAGGCGCGAAGGCGGCCGAGACCGTAGGCTATACGGTTGATGCCGGGCAAGTGCGGCAGCATTGGGACGGCTGGGGCGTGTCGCTCTGCTGGTGGGCTGGGCAATGCGGCAAGTGGGATGATGAGAAGATAGACGAAATCATTGAGTGGCTCGTCAGCCCCGACGGCCTCAACTACAGCCACTTCCGCTACAACATTGGGGGCGGCGACGACCCGGAGAACCGCCACTGCACCCTTCACCACATGGGTAAGGGCAAGGGGCTGCGGGCCGAGATGGAGGGCTTCAAGGACTTCAGCGGCGACCAGTATCACTGGGAGCGCGACGCAGCACAGTGCAAGATAATGCTCAAAATCAGGGAGAAGCGGCCTGATGCCGTGTTCGAGGCTTTCAGCAACTCATGCCCCTACTACATGACCTGGAGCGGCTGTGTGGGCGGCAATGCAGATGGCAGCAAAGACAACTTGAAGCCAGAGTTCTATGAGGAGTTCGCCCACTATCTTGTGGACGTGTGCAAGCATTATAAAGATGTATATGGCATCGAGTTCAAGACGCTGGAGCCTTTCAACGAATCGGCGACCAGCTATTGGTATCAAGGCGGTTCGCAAGAGGGCTGCCACTTCGACTACCAGTCGCAGATTACCTTTCTGCGCGTGCTGGCTCCTATTTTGAAACAGTCAGGTCTCAGCACCATCATATCAGCCTCCGACGAGACAAGCGTGGCCCACTCCGTGCAGGCGTTCGAGGCTTATCGCGATGCCGGCGTCCTGCCCTTGGTGGGACAATGGAACACCCACACCTACGAGGCCGACAATAGCCTCCGCACCCGTCTGCACCAAATGACACAACAGGCAGGAATACCTCTCTGGATGAGCGAGACAGGGTCTGGAGGAAGGGGAATCGCAGGCAATCTGAAGCTGGCTCAACGCCTGATGGATGATGTCCGCTGCCTGCAGCCCGAGGCTTGGTTCGACTGGCAGTATATGGAGGAGCACGGCGACCAGTGGTGTACCATACGCGGCAACTTTCAAGGACAGACCTACAAGAAGGTGAAAAACTACTACGTGCGCCAGCAATGCAGCCGCTTCATCAAACGAGGCTACGACATCCTTGCCACAGAATGCCCGCAGACACTGGCAGCAGTCAGCGCCTGTCGCGACACGCTGGTACTGGTTCTGCTGAATCATGAAGCGAAAAGCGCCCACAACATTGCATTTGACAATTGCACAATTTCACGAATTGACAATTGCAAGGCCTACCGCACCTCGGCCAATGAGAACATGGCAGAGATAGGTGACGGCATCAGCCTCGAAGGGAACACTCTCAGCATCGCCCTGCCCGCGCAGTCCATCACCACGTTGGTTCTTCCCATGAGCCCCGGCAAATAGCGAAGAAGAACAGGCCTGAAAGCATCTGCCTTCACGTTATATAAGTTCGCGAGGCACGCCAGATAATTATTTTCAAGGTTTGGAAATATATTTTCAAGGCGTGATAATATATTTTCAAAGCTTGATAATATATTTTCAAGGTTTGAAAATAGTTTGTAGGCTCGCTGCGTTGACTTTTTGAGGCAGCTGTGAGGGATTTGTCAAGAGGCTGTGTTGCGAAATTATTCCTGCTTTCTCTTGGGTGCAAACGAAAAAAGTCGTATTTTTGCAACGGGAATACTTGACCTTATAACACAACTGACACCAATGAAGAACAAATCATTTAGAAACCTGTTCGCAGGCTTTGCCGTGCTGGTTTCCCTGTCGGCAGGCGCCCAGGAGTTCAGCTCGGAGCTGCAAATGAGCACCGACGAGACCATCTGCTGGTACCGCATCTGCAACGCCCAGCCCGGAATGGAGGGGTACGCGATGACCGACCTCAACGGACACCCCGATGATGGCGAGGACTACGACGACTTGCTCCGCCTTGCTGTCTATCTGATACCTACAGAGACAGACGACCACCGCTCGCAGTGGAAGCTGACGGCAGGCGAGGATGGCAAAGTCGTCATCACCAACCGCGCAACCGGTTCGCAGATTAGCAACCATTCCAACAATGACAATGTTACATGGCTCTCCTTCTCTTCCGACTCGCAGGGCTTCACCGCCACCAGCCTCGGCGACAATGCCTTCCGATTGGAGAGCGTGGAGGATGATGGTGTGAACCGCTGTCTGGCTCTTGCCGAGAAAAACGGCGCGGCCATCACCTACCCCGAATCGGGCGAGAGTACGTCTGCCATCGGCTGGAAGTTCTTCCCCGTAGAGATTGAGACCGGCATCGGCTCCATGCAGACAGGCCGCCAGACTGTCCGCGTGACAGGCCGGCGCATCTCCGTGAGCGGATGCACGCAGTGGCAGCTGTTCAACGCCCTGGGCGAGGAAATGCCGCGCACCGTGCCCCTGTCCACAGGCGTATATATGGTGAAGATGCCGCAAAGGACGGTGAAAGTGCTCATCCCGTAATAACGAAAACAAACAAGAAGAATCATGAAGAAATATATCCTCCTCCTGCTGCTTGCTCCCTTTTCAATTGTAAAGGCGCAGACTTATTTCGTCAGTTCGATAGCCACGCCTGGCGCTGCCACCTTCAAGGCTGACAAGATAGTCGATGGTGTCATCTCCCTTCCCTTCGCCGCCACGACAGAAACCATCGAGATAGAGACCAATCAGGACGCTACTGTGAGCAGCGATGCCGACTGGTGCCTGGTTTCGTACACCAATAAGACGCTCACCCTGACCGCCACAGAGAACACAGGCGAAGAGGCCCGCACCGCTCTGCTCACCGTTCGCAGCAAGGACTTCCATCCGCTGCTCCTCACCGTTCGGCAGGAAGCCCGCCTCGCCTTTGCCGTCATTTCCGACACACACGTTGGCAACAGCTTTGGCGGAGAATATGCGCTGAAGGTTTCGCGGACGCTGCAGAACCTGACGGGCAAAGGCAGACTCGATGCCATCGCCGTTGTGGGCGACCTCACCGACCACGGCGACACAGGCCAGTACACGGAGTTCGTGCAGCTCTTCGGCAACGACCAGAACTTCATCAACCCCGTGGACAACTTCCTCTTCATGATGGGCAACCACGACAACTACAACGGCAGCGGTCAGTCGAACTACAAGAGCGGACTGAAGGCGTTCAACAACAACAAGAGCTATCCCCTCCACCAATACATGCTCATCAAGGGCTATCCCTTCATCACGATAAGCGTCTTAGGCGGAGCCAACAACGATGACAACGCCAGCAACGGTACGGTCTCCTATCCGTCGGCCACCACAACCCTCCTGCGACGCTACCTGAGGCAGGCCGTCGAGGACGCTCCCGGCAAGCCCATCTTCGTCTTCACGCATGTGCCGCCCCGCTGGACCTGCTACAGCTCCTGGGGCGAGATTGAGGGTGCAGCCTGGGCCATGAAGGTGCTGAACCCCATCCTCAACCAATACCCCCAAGTCGTCGTCTTCGGCGGTCACAGCCATTATCCCCTTGGCGACCCCCGCAGCATCCATCAGGGTGCCAATCCAAACAGCTCGCGAGGCAACTACTACACAGCCATCAACACCGCCAGCATCACCTATTCGGAAATCAATCCCGGAGCCGTCGATGCAGGCATCCATCCCGAAGGCTTCAAGCGCGTCACCGAGGGCATGATTCTCGTGGAGCAGCCCAACGGCGACATCGAGATACGCCGCTACGACACCTACCGCAATCTGGAGATTGACCCCGAGCACCGCTGGGTGCTGAAAGCTCCCTTCGACGGCAGCCAGTTCCAGTATGCCGACATCCGCGATGCCGACGACAACCCCAACAATGTTGCCCTGCGCGACGGACTGCCCGCCCCTGAATTTAAGAGCGAAGCCACACTCACACTGAAGCCGACAGCCGAAGATGTGATGATTACCTTCCCGCAGGCCACCGACAACGAATGCGTGTTCCGCTACAAAGTCCTCGTGCGCCAAGGCAACACGGTCGTCAAGAGCGCCTTCGTCTTCTCGCAGTTCTACCTCAACACCGATATGCCCGAACATCTCTCCTGCAACATGGAAGGGCTGGCATCCGGCACGGAGTACACGGCGGAAGTGATTGCCTACGACTCTTGGGACAACCCGTCCGCACCGCTCACAGCCACCTTCTCCACCCTGTATGATGACGGAACCGTGCCCGATGCCGTCGGGACCTGGACGTTCGACGACCCCGACAACCTGCTTGCCGGCACTGGCACAGCCACCCTCACGGGCGCAATCCTGAAAGCAGGAAGCATGACCTTCGGCGACGACCTTGCCGCCTTTGGCATCACATCCGTGGCAGGACAGGCGGAAGGCAATGGAGCCATCGCCATCCCTGTCGGCTCGGGACTGAAGATGACCTCCAACCTTGAGGAGCAGAGCCTCAGCAGCTACACTTACATGTTCGACATTCGCTCGACGGAACTCAGCGGCTACACAGCCATCTACCAGAACGACATCACCAACACGAAGGACGGCAGCTTCTTCATCAAGAACGGGCAGCTGGGGCTGAACACCAACGGCCTGGGCTACAACGGCAGCCTCACCTCCGGCAAGTGGCACCGCGTCGTCTTTGTGGTCAAGAACAACCTGCCCACCATCTTCTTGGATGGTCGCCAGATAGGACAGGCCACTTCCGCCAACGACGGACACTGGCAGATGAGCACAGGCGCCCTCTTCTTCATCGACAACGACGGCGAGGAGCATCGGATTGAGACATCCGAAGTCCGCTTCTGGGACGTTCCCCTCAGCAGCAAGCAAGTCCTTACGCTCGGTACCGCCACGGACGAAGCCACGCCGGAACCGGAACCTGTGCCGGAACCTATTGGCTGGTGGAGATTCGATAATCCTTACGACCTCTTCGCCCGACAGGGGATTTCCTCCATGATGCCTGCCACCCATGTCAAAGGCAATGTGACGGTTCACGCCACTGCCGAGGAAGCCTCTATCACAACCGCAGCAGGTCCCCGCAACGGCAACGGTGCCATCGCCATCCCCGTTGGCTCCAGCCTGATGATGACCACCAACCTTGGTGTGGATGAGCTGAACACCTACAGCGTCATGTGGGACATTCGCGCTAACGACATCAGCAGCTACAGCCCCCTCCTGCAGAACGACCTCACCAACACCAAGGACGGCAGCCTCTTCATCCTGAACGGCAAAGTCGGGCTGAACGGCTCGCATGGCTTGGGCTACAACGGCAGCCTGACCGCAGGCAAGTGGCACCGCGTCATCTTCGCGGTCGATAATGGCTACGGCACCGTCTATATCGACGGCACGAAGGTTGGCCAAAGCAGCAATGCCTGCAACGAACACTGGAAACTCACCACCGGCGCCCTCTTCTTTGCCGACAACGACGGCGAGGAGAAGCCCATCATAACCGCCGAGATACGCTTCTGGGACAAAGTCCTCTCAGACACCCAGGCACAGGAACTTGGCGGCGTGGAGACAGAATAAATGAAAAGACAACTGACGATACTTGCCGTGCTCCTGCTGGTCTGCGGGAGCAAGGCCAACGATGAGATTGCCGTGCTGCCAGGGGCGCAATACGTCCTGCGCAATGTGGGGACAGGGACGTACCTGATGAAGGACGGCACCTTGACCGCCGACGAGGGCGAGGCAGCGAACTGGCGGGTGATGACGAACGACACCGTCTTCACCTCCTCGCCGGAGATGTCCTGCTACATCCACTCGGACGAGACAATCCTGCAACTGGACTACAGCAGCTTCTCGTGGAACGTCAACTTCTCGACCGAAGCGAACACAACGGACATGAAGCCAAGCGAGACGACACCCGGTGCCTTCACGTTCCACTACCGATTCCTCGCCAGCGACCGCTACCTCGGCGTGGAGGTGGATGAGGAAGGGAACGGACATCTTGCACCTGTCCGCGACGCATCGGCCTTCAGCGACTGGGAGTTTGTGCCGACTTCGCATCCGAAGGACTACAGCTACCGCCTCATGTCGATGAACCGCTCTTCGGGCGACTCGCGCTACTGCATCGCCTACCGCTCGCGCTCCCCAAAAGGCGACGAGCTCTGGATGTCGGGATGGATGGCGGTGCCGACCGACAGTGAGGGCGGTGCTTCGGTGGCCGACCACTTCCTCTTCTCCGCCCATTATACGATGTGCAAACGCTCGCAATGGCCCACGTCGAGTGACCCCATTGACGGCTACTCCTCCAAGTTCTCGTCGAACAAACCCGTAATGGTGGAGCCCGACTATCTGGGTTACGGCATTACGGAGGAATGGGACCACCCCTATCTGGCAGCCGACATCATGGCCGAGGAATGCATTGACATGCTGTTGGCGGCTCACGACCTGATGCGCGACCTGCACCAGACGGACTGCCAGACTTTGGCCATGCCCACCTACGGCATCGGCAGTTCGCAGGGAGGCTCCATCATCCTGGCTTGCCAGAAATATGTGGAGACCTCGCCCCGCCTGACCGAAGAGCAGCGCAACACCATCAACTGGGTGCGCACCTGCGCTTGTGCCGGAGCCTACAACCCGCTTGCCACCCTCTCGCACTACTTCGTGCAGGACGATGTTTCTGTGCCGTCGGTCGTGCCCCTGCTCATCGTCGGCATGGTAGCGGGCTTCCCCGACATCTTCGGCGACACAAAGGCAGAGGCGTTCTTCTCGGACGCTTTCCTCGAGGCAGGCATCATGGACATGATTAGCTCGCACGAGTATGAGAGCGAGGGAATTGCCGCAGCCATCAAGACGTCCTGCGGCGGCAACATGCATGGCATCCTCTCGCCCGAAGCCCAAGACCTCAACTCCGACCTCGCACAAAAGCTGCTGAAAGCCTTCGGGCAATGCGACCTCACGCGCGACTGGTCGCCCAAGGCCGACGTCATCCTCTACTACCACCCCAGCGACGATGTCGTGCCGCACCTCAACCTAGTCTCTGCTGCCAAAGGGCTTCAGGACAAGTGTCAGGGCCAGTTCGAGATACGCCAGACCAGCCTCGGCATCCAGCACGTGGTGTCCTGCGTAGAGTTTTTTGCAAAGATGATTTTCGGAGGATACAAAGAATAACTATACCACTATGATACTCAATGTCCTTTTCTACTGGTACTATGTCATCATCACCGCCACCACAGGAGGCCGTGTCTATGCGACGGGCGACTGGCGGCTGCCCGTCTCGGATGCCGACTTCGGCGACCGCATCGAGACAAAGTGGGTGATTGCCGGCACCGAGGGACGCTCCTCGTGCTATGCTTGGGTGAAAGCCGACGAGGGTTATCACTTCGCGGGTTTTGCCGATGAAAACGGACAAATGGTGACTTCCGATTCCCGGCTCGCAGAGATTCGCCTTTGGGCAACCACAGACAGTGCTCAGGAAGAGGACGGCATCGTCAGCGGCAACGACCTCTACCCCACTACTGCCCGGCACTATACCGCCGTGTTCCTTCCCGACGACCAAGACGGCATCAAGGAACTGGGAAATGGACGATGGCAGGCAGAAAGCGATGATGAGTGCTTCGACCTGCAAGGCCGCAAAATCATCACGCCCCGGAACGGACAGATTATTGTACGCAACAGGAAAAAGACAATTCTAAACACAAGATAATGAAACACTCGTACTTGAACAACAAATGGATGCGGGCAGCTGTGCCTGCGCTGCTGATTCACGCCTGCATTGGCAGTGTTTATTGCTGGTCGCTCCTCAAGGGGGACATTGCAACCGAAGTGGGCTGCTCGGTCAAAGAGATTGAGTTTGCCTTCTCGCTGGCCATCTTCTTCCTCGGCATGTCGGCAGCTTTCGGTGGCCGCTTCGTGGAGAAGAACGTGACGGCGGCTTCGGTGGTCTCCTGCCTCTGCTTCAGCACTGGCCTCCTACTGACGGTCCTCTCCATCTACTCGAAGTCGGTTCTGGGCATCATGCTCAGCTACGGCTGCCTGATGGGCATCGGCCTCGGCATCGGCTACCTGTCGCCAGTCAAAACCCTGATGCTGTGGTTCAAGGAGCACAAAGGACTGGCAACCGGCATTGCCATCAGCGGCTTTGGCCTGTCGAAAGTTCTGTTCTCGCCTTATATTGAATGGTGCTGCGCCAAATATGATGTCTGCACGACGCTGGTCAGCATGTCGGTCATCAGCATCTTCTCCATGCTGACGGCCGCCTGGCTCATCAAGAAGCCGCTGGACTGGGTGGAACCGAAGGTGAAGTGGAAGCTCAAGGACTATTGGCAGGTGCTCAAGAACGGCACCTTCATGAAGATTTGGTTCGTGTTCTACATTAACATCACGTGCGGCCTTGCCCTCATCGCCTTCGAGAAGAACATTGCCGTGACCGTCGGCATAGCAGCCGTCATGATTGGACTCCTGTCCTCGCTGACGGCCTTCTTTAACACGGCAGGACGCTTCGGCTATTCCACCGTCTCCGACTACACGGAGAACAAGCAGACCATCTACAAAATTCTGCTCGCCTCGTCTGTGCTTGTCATGCTTCTGGGCTTTGCCGTTTTAACTTTTCAACTTTTCAACCTTTCAACTTTTGTTGTGGTCCTGATGCTTTGCGTCATCAACGCAGGCTACGGCGGCGGCTTCTCCACCTTGCCTACTCTCCTTCAGAGCAAGTTCGGCATGGAGAAGATCAGCACCATCCACGGTCTCGCCCTCAGCGCCTGGGCATGGGCAGGACTGAGCGGCAACCAGCTCTCCAACCTCATCATCAACCAATGGGAGATGCCCTACGAGTATCTCTACATTGTACTGGCCGCGCTGTACCTCATCGCATTGCTCCTCACCTTCTCAATCCCCAAGAACAAAGAAGCCATCGACTACGAGGAACCACAACAGGAGTTCTCCAAGATAGACCCGTCGTTCATTGAATAAACCAGTCGAAGTCGGCATAGCCGCCTTGCTGTTTGGTGGCATAGCAGAAGATGCCGAAGCGGGAGCCGACGAAGACGGAGAGGTTGAACGTCTGGTGTGTCTCGCCACCGAAAGCTTCCCACTTCTTGTTGTCGAGCGAATAGTAGAACCGGGCCTTGTCCTCCCTGAACTTGATAGCCGCACGGAGATAGACGACGCCCTTCTTAGGCTTGATGCTCTGGGTCTTTTCGGCTGGGGCGAAGTCCTTGCCGCCATTGCGCACCATGTCCTGCCTCCAAATCAGCTGATAGCCCTTCGCCGTGCGCTCAACACAAATCATGGCGTAAGGATCCTGGAATATGCAGATGCCCGCACGGTCGCCTTCCTTGAGTTTACTTACATCCAGGCGGATGGTGCCGTTGCTTGTGTTATCGGGGTCGGCAAAAATACGTTGGGTGAGCATACCTTGTGCCTGATGGAGTTGCTGAGTGATACTGGCTGTCTTCAACCGCAGCCAGCCGGCACGTTCCGTTAGGCTCCAGGCCGAGGCGACAGGATTGTGGTTCCACTCCCATTGCATACCCAGGGCATTTGCCGAAAAGTCGTCGGTGGTGGGCAGAGGCTCTACACGCTTGCCGCCTGCGCTGGCTGGGCCGGGATTCTTGTCAACAAAGGAGATGTAGGGTTTCTTGCCGCCGTTCACGACAGGCCAGCCGTCCTCCCACGTTACGGGCAACAGGTTGGGGAAGCGACCAAAGGCACCCAGGTCTTCCTGCATCACCGTCCACCACTGCCCGGCTACGTCCTCCAGCAGGGCACCCTGATGGATGGTGTTGATGTCCCTGCCGTACCGCTTCTCCACAAGTACCTTCTCTTCGTAAGGGCCGAAGACGTTCTTCGAGCGGAAGACTGTCTGCCCACTGGGCAAACCGCCATAGGTGGAGTAGATGTAGTAGTAGTCGCCTATCTTATAGACGTGGCAGCCCTCCAGACCGGAGCGTTCGCGAACTATGATCTCCTCTTCGCGAATGAAGTTGAAGTCTGCATCCAATTCACACATGCTTAGGTGGTTGTAGCCGCAGGCTATATATACCCTATCACCATCGAATAGCATACCCGGGTCGTAGTAGTTGCGGGACAGCCGCCGCACATCCCACTCGCCCTCGGGATTCGCTGCCGACAGGAGCCAGGCGCGGTCGTCGTTGCCGTTAATAAGGAGCCAGAACTTGCCGTCGTGCCACTTCATCGAAGATGCCCACATTCCCTTGGCGTAGGCATTCTGGCCGTTACGAAGATTGTAGCGGTCATCGTCGAGCAGCTGCTTCAACGGTTGGGCGCAGTACTCCCAATTGACCAAATCCTTCGACTTCAGTATGGTGGCACCGGGGAAATGGTACATCGTGGTGCTGACCATGTAATACGTGTTGCCAACACGTATCACGTCGGGGTCAGGGAAGTCAGCACGAACGATGGGATTGGTGAAAGTCTTACCTTTTTCACCTTTTGGATGCTCTGGGTCTTGCACCATCTTGTCGAGGTCGAGGTAGTCGTGCGGATGCTTTTTGACTTGTGCCTGCACCATCAACACAGCCAGACACACAAATAGAATAGTTGTCAGTTTCTTCATAATGATTATTCCTTTCTGCCTGCAAAGTCACGAATAAGTCAGAACAACGTGCCTTGTTAACCATAAGAACGTGCTTAGTACTCGATGAGTTCCAAGCCTTGGTCGCGGTGGTCTTGCCCCGTGTTCAACCGCAGGTTGGCATAGGTGTGGCCCACTTGCGGACGCAGCGGCAGGAACTCAATCTCAAGGTCGTTCTCCACCGTGTGGATGACATCGTCGGCTGTCTTCCAGTACTTCGAGAGTAGCTTCTTGTTGTTGAAGCTTACCACGAGTTCGCGCATCGTCTCGAAACTGGCGCAGAGCGTGTAATCAGGGTCGTCGAAGACTGCCTTTACACTCTTATCCAAATCCCCGCTGGCAACGAGCAGGTCGATAACGGCGCATGTGTCAAGCAATAGTCGTTTCATGCCTGCTTTTTCTCCTTGTTTCTGTAATAGCTGAGTTGCGACCTCAGTTCAGGGTCAGTCACTTCGTAGATGATGCCTTTGTGGGCTTTCAGCCACGCATTTCTTCTCGCAATCCGCCTCTTGTTGGCTTCAATTGTAATCACTCCTGCTTCCATAATCTCTTTTTATGTTTTTCTGCGTGCAAAGATACGACTTTCTTTTTATATAAGAAAGACGTTTGGTGGGTTTTATTTCTATTTATGCTCTGACAATTGTGCAACTTGCACACAAATAACAGAGTAAATGGCGAATCACTTTAGCAGTTCAAGGTAGGTCTCTATTGCTTGTTGGATTTCGTCAATTTCCACGAATTCATCGGAAGAATGACTGCGTTTGCTCTCGCCCGGGCCGAGCTTGAGGCTGGGGAAAGGCATGAGGGCTTGGTCGCTCAATGTGGGCGAGCCGAATGGCTTGCCTCCAAGTGCGATGATGCGCTGCACAAGAGGATGAGCCACGTCGATGCTCGAAGAACCGAGACGGAAACTGCGGGCTTTGACTTCCGACTTGACGTTTCGGCTGATTTCATCGAAGATTTCTCGGTTCGTGTAACACTCATTCGAGCGAACATCGACGGTGAAGGTACATGTGTCAGGAATGACATTGTGCTGGGTGCCGGCATTCACGATAGTGACGGTCATTTTGACCGGACCAAGCAGGGGCGAGACTTTCTCCCACTTATAATTGCGGAACCACTCGATGTCCTCGATGGCACGGTAGATGGCATTGTCACCTTCGTCGCGGGCTGCATGGCCTGCTTTGCCATGAGCCGTTACATCAAGCACCATCAGGCCTTTCTCGGCAATAGCGGGCTGCATTCCTGTCGGCTCGCCAACGAGTGCGAAATCAATCCATTTACCATTTGACAATTTACTATTTACCTTTTCTTGGATTGAGGGCAGAACGCTCTCTATGCCGCCTTTCCCACTCACTTCTTCTTCTGCACTCGCCAAGAAAACGAGGTTGTATTGTGTCTTTTCCTCTTTGAGTGCGGCGAAGACATGAAGCAAAGAGACCAGACTGGCACCGTCGTCGTTCGCACCAAGCCCGTAGATTCGGCTGCCTTCGCGTGTCGCCTTGAAGGGGTCTCGCTGCCATCCAGCAACGGGTTTCACGGTGTCGATATGGGCATTCAAGAGCAAGGTCTGCTTCTCCGCATCGAAGTTCGGCTGAACAGACCAAAGGTTGTTGCCTTCCCGCTTCACCTCGAGCCCCAATTCGCCTTGCATATAGTCTTGCAAGAGGTCGGCTGCAGCCTTCTCTTCCCTACTGATTCGCGGCACTTCAATTAGCCTGCAAAGCAAATCGACCGCCTTTTCTGTCATTGTTTCATTGAACATTGGGCCTTGTGTTTTGAGCTTTCAACATTCCCACTTGTGTCCGCAATCGTTGCAGACATATTTTTTAGTCCAGCAAGTACCAATGGGAATAAACGTGAGCAAAGCTGCCAATATGCGAGGCAGTTGACGGGTGCTGCACTTATTCTTTCTGAGAATCACATTCTCGCTTCCGCACTTCGGACACCAAGGCGTGACATTCTGCTGTTCGGACAGATACATTTGATAGAGCTTCTCTGCCTCTTCGTAGTCTTCCTCTTTCACAAGAACGTCAGTCGTCTGATCCAGAATGCCGCGAGCAACCTTGCTGTTCGTCTCGTCAAAAAGGTCATTCTCTATTCCCGCTTCCCGCAGAACAGCGCGGAATCCCTCAGCCTCAATAGGACTGTTACAGGTAATGTGCTTTATCTCTACCATATCTCAAAAGCTAATAGTTTCGCCGACAAAGTTACGAAAAAAAACAAAATTATGAACTATGAATTATGAATTATGAATTAAAAGTCGTACCTTTGTGCTAACAAAGCACAAATAGCCATGCAGAACCCCAGTCCCCTACCCTCCCTTATCCAGAGTCAGGCCGAAAAATACGGCAAGCGAGCCGCTATGCTCTATCGCGATGACGAACAGCAGAAATGGAAGGAAATCTCGTGGGACAGCTATGCCCAGACCGTGAGCCGCGTCTCGGCATCCCTACTGGAATTGGGTGTCGGGGTGCAGGAGAACATCGCCGTCTTCTCGCAGAACATGCCGGAGTGCATGTACGTGGATTTCGGAGCATACGGCATCCGGGCTGTCACCATCCCGTTCTATGCCACATCGAGCGAGACGCAGGTCAAGTACATGGTGTCGGATGCCAAGATTCGCTACATCTTCGTCGGCGAGCAGTACCAGTACGACACCGCCTACCGCATCCTCAAGATAGAGCACTCCATGCGGAGGCTCATCATCTTCGACCCCTCCGTACAGAAGGACCCGCAAGACAACGTGAGCCTTTACTTCGACGAGTTCCTCGCCCTCTCTGACGACAAAGACCATAGCGAAGAGATACAAAAGCTTACTTCCGAATCGGAGGAGGATGACCTTGCCAATATCCTCTACACCAGTGGCACGACTGGCATAAGCAAGGGCGTGATGCTCACCCATCGCATGTACAACGCCGCCTTCCGAGGCCACGTCGGAGCTTTGCCTCTCTCGGACAAAGACCTCATCATGAACTTCCTGCCCTTCACCCATGTCTTCGAGCGCGGATGGTCCTATCTCTGCATCAAGACAGGCTGTACGCTGGCTGTCAACCGCCGCCCTGCCGACATCCTGCAGAGCCTCCGCGAGGTGCACCCCACCTGCATGTGCGCCGTGCCTCGCTTTTGGGAAAAGGTCTATAGCGGTGTGCAGGAGAAGATGAACACCTCCAGTCCTATACAGCGACGGATGCTCGAGGACGCGCTTCGCGTGGGCAAGGCATACAACGTGGACTACAAGATGCGAGGGCTTATCCCGCCTCTGGCACTGAAGATGCGTTATCTCTTCTACGAGAAGACCATCATCTCCATTCTGCTCAAAACGCTGGGACTGGAGCGCCACAACTTCTTCCCCACCGCAGGAGCCGCTATTCCGCCTGTCATCGAGGAATTCGTGCGCTCGGCCGGCATCCTGATGATTACGGGCTACGGCCTCACCGAGAGCACTGCCACCGTCTCCTGCGACCGCTGGAACAAGCCCATCACACTCGGCTCTATCGGACGGCCGCTCGACGGCGTGCAGGTCAAGTTCGGCGAGAACAACGAAATCCTGCTCAAGGGCGACACCATCACCAAAGGCTACTACCGCAAGGCAGAAATCACGGCAATGGCAATAGACGAGGAAGGCTGGTTCCACACTGGCGATGCTGGCTACATGAAGAACGGCGAACTCTTTATGACGGAGCGCATCAAGGATCTTTTCAAAACGAGCAACGGCAAGTACATCGCGCCGCAGATGCTCGAATCGAAGTTCTGCGTTGACCGTTACATCGACCAGATTGTCATCATTGCCGACCAGCACAAGTTCGTCTCGGCTCTCGTCATTCCCGAATACAGCCTGCTCGAAGACTTGGCAAAGAAGCGCGGTATCGCCTACAGCTCGCGAGCCGAGCTTTGCGCCGACCCGCAGATTGTGCAGTTCGTCATGGACCGCATCGACACCATCCAGCAAGACCTCGCCTCCTACGAGCAGGTCAAGCGCATCACCCTCCTGCCCGAACCCTTCAGCATGGAGCGCGGCGAACTGACCAACACCCTCAAAGTCAAACGCCCCGTCCTCAACCAGCTCTACAAGGAACAAATAGACAAGATGTACGAGGAAAGTTGAAAAAGTGAAAAGGTGAAAAAGTGAAAATAACTAAATCGTAAATAAATAGTAAATCGTCAAATCGTAAATTCCATAGATGATAACCCAAGACCAACTCAAAGAAGTCAAGGACCGTACCGAGCAACTCAACCGCTACCTTGACATCGACTCCAAGAAGATACAATACGAAGAAGAACAGCTCCGCACCCAGGCCCCAGGTTTCTGGGACGACCAGAAACGCGCCGAAGCTCAGATGAAGCTCGTCAAGGGTCTGGAGAAGTGGCTCAAGGGCTATGCCGAAGTCAAGACGCTTTGCGACGAACTCGACACCGCCTTCGAATTCTACAAAGAGGAACTCGTCACCGAGGATGAGGTCGATGCTCTCTACGAGAAAGCCATCACCGCCATTGAAGAACTCGAACTCAAAAACATGCTGCGCCGTGAAGAGGATAGCATGGATGCTGTCCTCAAAATCAACTCCGGCGCAGGCGGCACCGAGGCACAGGACTGGGCACAGATGCTGATGCGCATGTATATGCGATATGCCGAGACGCACGGCTACAAGTGTGTCGTCAGCAACTTGCTCGACGGCGACGATGCCGGCATCAAGTCCTGCACCCTTGAAATACAAGGCGAGTTCGCCTACGGCTACCTGAAGAGCGAGAACGGCGTGCACCGCCTCGTCCGCGTATCGCCCTACAACGCCCAGGGCAAGCGCATGACCAGCTTCGCTTCCGTCTTCGTCACCCCGCTTGTCGATGACACCATCGAGGTGAACATCGAGCAGGCTCGCATCTCTTGGGACACCTTCCGCTCCTCTGGTGCCGGCGGTCAGAACGTCAACAAAGTAGAATCGGGCGTCCGCTTGCGCTATCAGTACAAAGACCCTTACACAGGCGAGGAAGAGGAAATCCTCATCGAGAACACCGAGACGCGCGACCAGCCCAAGAACAAGGAGAACGCCATGCGTCTGTTGCGTTCCATCCTCTACGACAAAGAGTTGCAGCATCGCATGGCAGAGCAAGCAAAGGTCGAAGCCGGCAAGAAGAAGATAGAATGGGGCAGCCAAATCCGCAGCTATGTCTTCGACGACCGCCGCGTCAAGGACCACCGCACCAACTACCAGACCAGCGACGTCGGCGGCGTCATGGACGGCAAAATCGACGCCTTCATCAAAGCATATTTAATGGAATTTGGTGCAGAATGAAACCCTTTCTCCTATTATTCCTTCTGCCAATCTTCGCTTTTGCCCAGCAGCCTCGCCAGGTTCTCGTATTGGCAGAGCGAGGTGGACTTCACGAAGGCTTCACATCCGCCGGACTCCGATGGCTGGAAGGACAGCAGGATTCACTCAACTTCCGGCTCACCGTCCTTAGCTCGGCACAACATATACAGAAAGGTGAACTGCTAAAGTACCGGCTCATACTCATGCTCAACCATCCTCCCTATGCCTGGAGTCCCGACGCCAAAAACGATATGCAACGCTACATCGACCGGGGCAAGGGCGGCTTCATTGGCTTCCACCACGCCAGCCTGCTCGGGGAGTTCGACGGATTCCCTATGTGGAACTGGTTCTCCGATTTCCTCGGCAAGATACGCTATCGCAACTACATTGCAGAGAAGGCAGATGGAACAGTTCAGGTAGAAGATACAACCCATCCCGTCATGCAGGGTGCACCTGCCACCTTTGTCGTTGCAGAAGACGAATGGTACATATACGATACCAACCCTCGTCCCAATGTACATGTTCTTGCACATGTTGACGAGTGCAGCTATACGATTCCAACCGACATCAAGATGGGCGACCACCCTGTTATCTGGACCAATCCACACAAGAAGGCCCGCAACGTGTATTTCCAGTTCGGCCACAGCCGCTCCCTCTTCGACAATCCTGCCTTCCTCACTCTCTTCCGCAATGCCATCCGTTGGACTCTGAACGATAAATAAACAAGCATGAACGACAATGAAGCACATCATCGCCCTGCTTTCTCTTTTTACTTGCCTTCTTGCCCTTGCCCAGCAACCTGACGAGTACCCTGCCAACTATGCCCGTGCTCCACGCTTCAAGGCTCTTCTCCACTGGGAGCCTGGAGCAGAAGAAGCCCACGTGCAGTTCGACAAGCAGGCTATCCGTTTCTTCCAAAAACTCACCTACGGCGAAGGCTGGATACTCGACACCACCACATCCCTGGCCGACTATTCATACGAAAAGCTGCGCGACTATAGCATCATCATCAGCCTCAATGCCGCTCCTGCAGGAAAGGAGCAGCGCGAGGCTTTCCAGCAGTTCATGGAAAACGGAGGCGGATGGATGGGATTCCATGCCTCTGCCTACAACGACCGCAACACCCACTGGCCCTGGTTCAACCAGTTCCTTGGATGCGGACAGTTCTACTGCAACAACTGGCCACCGCAGCCAGCTCTCGTCGAGTGCGACAACACCTTGCATCCTGTCACTGTCTCACTGCCATCCAGCTTTGTGGTCCCTGCCAGCGAGTTCTACCAGTGGCAACCATCGCCTCGCCAGAATGCCGACGTGCAAGTTCTCCTTTCCATCTCGCAGAAGATGTATCCCTTCGGGCTGAAGGACGTTGTCCGTTTCGGTGATTTCCCTATCGTGTGGACCAACACTCGCTACCGTATGATTTACCTCAACATGGGGCATGGCGAGGACGGTTTCATCGATGCCACGCAGAATCTTCTTTTCGTCAATGCCTTCCGATGGGTTGTAAGTCGCGACCCGCAGGGTAATCCCTTTGAAAAATAAAGTCCACCCGAATAATTGCATCATGAGTTTTATAGAAGTTGAGCGTAAGTTTCTCGTCATCGGTGAGTTCAAACATCTTGCCGTCAGTAGCACTCACATTGCTCAGGGCTACGTAGCCTCGGGTAATGGACGTACTGTCCGAGTTCGTATCAGAGGCGACAAAGGCTATCTCACCATCAAAGGCCCCAGCAACAAGGCTGGCTTGGCACGCTTCGAATGGGAAAAGGAGATTCCACTGGCAGAGGCAAAGGCATTGATGAGCATCTGCGAACCTGGCATCATTGAGAAGACACGCTGGCTCGTACCCACTGAAGACGGCCGTCACACATGGGAAGTCGATGTCTTCGAGGGTGACAACGAAGGATTGATAATGGCAGAGATAGAGTTGGAGAGCGAAAACGACATCTTCGAGAAGCCCGACTTCATCGGCAAGGAAGTCACAGGCGACCGCCGCTTCTATAACAGCCACATGCGCCGCTACCCCTTCTGTTTATGGAAGGACGACATCTGAGCATCACGGTCATTTCACGATGTACTTCCTGCCGTCCTTTATATAGAAACCCTGCAGAGGTTTGCAGGTGCGCTGGCCTGCCACATTATATATATTACCTCTATTCAGAGAAGGCACTGCATTAAGACTTCCTATGGCATCTTCATCGGAACCGTCTTCCGTATAGATGTCAACGCGATGAAGCATGACAATCCCCGTTGGGGCTTGGAACTTCAAGCTTTTGAATTCTTCGTCGATGACAATGTCCGGCAACTGATAATCTGCGGAAGCTGCTTCGTCAGGCGAATATGGCTTCAACTCTTCATTGGCAAAAGCACGGACCACCTCGTTAAGCACATACACATCTAAGGTTGACGTGGCGTTGCCAGACACTTTTGAGGCATAAGCCACTATCTTCTTGACCCTTATCTTTTCGGAAAGGGAGAAATAAAAGAAACCTGTCTTGGTAGGCGTAGCGATTCGGATGCCACAACCGTTTGTGTCGTAATAGCTTCTCGTTGTGGTCGGCTGCAGCGTAATAAGCTCTGCCCCTGTCTTGCAAAACGCCTCAGGAGTGGCCTCCGTACAAAGCGTTTTTATGTTTTCCCCATTCTTTGTTCCTCTATTAAAGTCTATGGTATAGACCTCTGCCCAAAGGAAACAGGGACAAAGCAGGAGCGAAGCGACAAAGGAACTTAAAGCTATTACTCGTTTCATCGTTTGTTTTTCACTACCCCACTTGGCTACCGCCTTTGACGTCGTCGATAGTGGTGGTGACGCTAAGGTCGCCATTGTAGTTCACAGCACTGAGTATCATGCCCTGACTCTCTTCTCCCATCATCTGGCGAGGAGCGAAATTCGCGATAAAAAGGACTCTTTTGCCTATCAGACGCTCTGGCTCGTACCACTGGGCAATGCCGCTGAGGATGGTGCGGTCCTTGCCGCTTCCATCGTCGAGAATGAACTTCAGGAGCTTCTTGCTCTTCTTCACCTTCTCGCAACTCTTGACGAAACCAACGCGGATGTCGAGCTTCTCGAAGTCCTCAAAGCTGACGACGGGCTTCACGGGAGCGGCCTTATAAGCTGCCTCTTCGTTGGCCTTGAGCGTGTCTTCGAGTTTCTTCTTCTGGGCGGCCACGACTTCGTCCTCTATCTTGGTGAAGAGCAGTTCGGGCTTAGGCAGTTGCTTGCCCGCAGGCAGGATGTCGGTGCGACCGAGCATTTCCCAAGAGAATGTGTCGAGGCTTATCATCTCCCTGAGGCGCTTGCTGCTGAAAGGCAGGAACGGCTCGAAGGCGATGGCGAGGTTGGCTGTGATTTGCAGGCTGAGGTAGATGATGGTCTTGACGCGCTCGGGGTCGGTCTTGATGACCTTCCACGGCTCGCAGTCGGCGATGTACTTGTTGCCGATGCGGGCAAGGTTCATGGCTTCCTTCTGCGCCTCGCGGAACTTGAAGCCTTCGAGAAGCTGCTCTAATCGTGCCTTGACATCGCAGAACTCGGCAAGTGTCTCCTTATCATAATCGTTCAGATCGCCGCACTCGGGAACTTTCCCCTCATAATACTTCTGTGTGAGTTGCAGGGCACGGTTCACGAAGTTGCCATAGACGGCGACAAGCTCGTTGTTGCAGCGTGCCTGGAAGTCGTCCCAAGTGAAGTCGTTGTCTTTCGTCTCGGGCGCATTGGCCGTGAGGACGTAGCGAAGCTCATCCTGACGGTTCGGCAACTCGTCGAGGTATTCGTTGAGCCAGACAGCATAGTTCTTGGAGGTCGAGATTTTGTTGCCCTCGAGGTTGAGGAACTCGTTGCTGGGCACGTTGTCGGGAAGGATATAGTCGCCATGTGCCTTGAGCATAGCAGGGAATACGATGCAGTGGAAGACAATGTTGTCCTTGCCGATGAAATGGACAAGGCGTGTCTCAGGATCCTTCCACCACTTCTCCCATGAGCCGAGTTCGGGATGTGCATCGCACAGCTCCTTGGTGTTGCTGATATAACCGATGGGAGCGTCGAACCACACATAGAGCACCTTGCCTTCTGCGCCTTCGATGGGTACGGGAATGCCCCAGTCGAGGTCGCGCGTCACGGCACGAGGTCGCAAGCCGCCGTCAAGCCAGCTCTTGCACTGTCCATAGACGTTGGAGCGCCACTCTTTGTGCTCTTCAAGAATCCACTTTTCGAGCCACTGCTGGTCTTTGTCGAGGGGCAGATACCAGTGCTTGGTCGGCTTCTTGACGAGCGGGTTGCCCGTCTCGGCATTATATGGGTTGATAAGTTCTTCTGGCGAGAGTGTTGCGCCGCACTTCTCGCACTGGTCGCCGTAGGCTTCGGGGGCATGACAGCGGGGGCATTCGCCGCGAATGTTGCGGTCGGTGAGGAAGTGACCAGTCTGCTCGTCGTAGAACTGCTCACTGACTTGCTCGATGAACTTGCCTTCGTCATAGAGCTTGCGGAAAAAGTCGCTGGCAAGCTTATGGTGCGTCTTGCTCGTCGTGCGGCTATAGACATCGAACGAAATACCAAACCTCTCGAAGCTGTCCTTGATAAGGTTGTGGTAGCGGTCCACGACCTCCTGAACGGTGATGCCTTCCTTGCGGGCGCGAATGGTGACAGGCACACCATGCTCGTCGCTACCACCAATGAACAGGCACTCGCGACCCTTTAGTCTAAGGTAACGTGCGTAAATATCAGCAGGCACATAGACACCAGCCAGATGGCCAATATGTACAGGTCCGTTAGCGTATGGCAATGCGGACGTGATGGTAGTTCTCTTAAATTGCTTTTCCATAGAATAACGTGTATTTTACCGCACAAAGGTACAATTTTTTTCGCGTTTATTAGGCATAACGAAGCAATTTTTCGTTTATCGGAGGAAATATCAAACTAAATAAAACCTGTTTTCACATTCAACATGCCCTTGCACATACTATACAAGCATGTTTTTTCTAAAAAGCCTTGCGCAACATGCATAAATACCATTTACGTTTTAATAGGCTTACGCAAGCTGCGCAATCTCTTTTTTTGTTTGTTTCAGCAATTTTTATGCCTTCTTGTATCCTTTTTCACATAAATTCGCTATATTTGCATCGGATTTAAGGGATAAACACCCTTATCCATGACTTATCGGAAACAAACGAAGCGTTATGCTTTGCTTGCACATCGGAAACCTGAGAAATTTCTAATTGTTGCGCAAGTGAGTATAATGGTTCGCGCGTATAGCGTGGGCTGTTTTACCATTCGTGCAACAAGGGTTTTCTCAGGACCTCCGATGGAAGAGTGGGCATACAGTGCCACGCTTCTGCATACCATTAACTTGTCCTTTTGGTGCTGGAGGGCAATGGAACATTACCAAATTATGGGAAAGACCTTTGATTCCTTCAAGAGAGAAATCGGTAAAAACACAGGCAAAGCCGTCTCAAATTTCTTTTTTGGTGACAGCCATGCGACACCATATCGCCGCGTTGGAAGCAGCGAGGTTCACCAAGCACGTGCCGAGGCTCAACAAACAAGAGCGTACACAGAAAGAGAACGAGTGCGTGCTCAGATTGAAAAACAAGAGCAGGACGACTTGAACATTCTTGATGGCGCAGTTTTGAAAAATGTAGATATTGTTTTACAGACACCTATTCCTCAAGATGAAGCAGGTTTGTTAAACCTTATGTCAATATGGGCAGCGCAATTAGAAATGCCAATTGGAATTTTGACAACAAGGAGGGTAAAATCCGTTCACAATACCCTGATGCCGTTCTCGAGAAATTCAACCAATGTCTCATCTTAATGAAACATGTGGCTCCGACAAGTCCGATGGCAAAACATTTCGAAAAGGTTTTCAAGAAAGCAAAAAAGCGACGCTTCCTTGCAAAACACAAGAGCACATTTATATTCACTATATTCTTTGGTGTCTTAGCCTTCATTATTATACTTGGCTTAAACGGAGTATTAGATTAACAAACAAGCAAAAACAGAAATCAGCATGAGAAGCTTTCAGAATCTATTAGCAAGCAACCCGGACCAATACATAGGTTATGGGAATCCTAACGCAGACATCTGCATCGTCGGCAAAGAACAAAGCAGTACCCTGCCACTACAATGTGGACTTGGCGGCACAACCTATTGGATGACATCACTGCCAATGTTCTTCGACCGCGTCAAGGCAGATAACACAACAGACCCCATTTGGAAAGAAGGACACACATGGAACAAGTATCAGAAACTCTATAATTCCATCTTCCCCGAACGGGCATCATTGCCAGGCACGATGAACTTCGAACAGCATGTCTTCGTAACAGAAATGAGCGCAATACCAGCAATCACAACAGCCGAAGGCAGAAAAACTCACGACTTTGACGAGCAACTGGCACAACGCAAACACACCTTCTTCGCACATCCTTACTTCAAGGAGTTCAAAGTCATCATCCTTGCCTGTTCCGACTACATCGTAAACTATGGTGACCGTCGTGAAATAGACACATTGTTCGATGTAACATTCGATGTCAATGGAGGTGCTCATGAAGTTGGACCGCAAAACGCCTTTTGGGTACATCACAGTGTTGATGGTAAAAGAATGGTAATTCACACTCGCCAACTCAGCGGTGCGGTATCAGACAAACTGCTCGAAGAAATGGGCTCTGTGATAAGACAACATCTTGACTGCAACTTGAGTAGATAAACAGATTTATTGCTGTCCGGTAAAACTCCAAATATAAAATTCAAACTGTTGGGGTTTGCTTTTTATTTGTCCTCGTAGTGTCCGTAAGCGGTGAGGACAAGTACCACGACTTCTGTATCGTGAATCTCATACACAAGGCGATGCTTCTTGGTAATACGGCGGCTCCATTGCCCCGTTCGATCATTCGAAAGCGGCTCTGGATGGCCTGTACCCGTACGAGGATGCACCTTCAATTCTTCAATCAAGGCCTGAGCCTTCAAGAATGCTTTTGGTTCATTTTTGGCAAGAGCTATAAGGTCTGCTTTGGCTGCTTCCTTGAAATCAATTCTATAAATCATAGCCTTGACGTTTAAGGAATGATGTAAGGTTTTCTCCTGGAAGCATAGAGTATGTGGGGCCTTCCTTTGCCTTATCTATCCTCTTAAAGAACTCCTCTTTTGTCATCAGCGTGGGGTATTCTTTTTGGGCAGCAAGCTTGCGTATGTACTTGACAGCCTTTGTAAGCAGGTTCTCGTCTTCAGCCACGACACTGAGGTCACGCAGGAAGTCTGCATTGAGTGCTAATGTGCTATTCATGTCTTATTATTCTTATTTCGTTTGCAAAGTTAGTGACTTATTCAATATGTGCAAAGGAAAAACCAAAAAAAATGGTACAAAAACAAAAAAGCCTCCGAGATTTCTCTCGAAGGCTTCGCTAAAAACGGCGGCTACCTACTCTCCCACGGGTGTGCAGTACCATCGGCGCGGGCGGGCTTAACTTCTCTGTTCGGAATGGGAAGAGGTGGAACCCCGCCACTA
>JAFXVN010000034.1 GCA_017524545.1 Bacteroidaceae bacterium | reverse complement strand
GCATCCAAGACACGTCCGCCCGGATGGGCGGCCTCGTCCCGTTTGCGGATGCAAAGGTACGACAATTCCATAAACCCACAAAACATTATCCAACTTTTTTCAGAATGCCCGACGAACTATGAAAATACACATTATATATAATACACGCGCACGCGAGAGAAAGGTGAAATAATATACTCTTGCAATAGAGATTCACAGCTATCCAAACAAGTGCAGACCACCTGTCTTCTTACTGAAGTAGCGATCCATCTGTTTGATGAGACCGCTTTTGCAGAAAACGACAACGCGGTCGCCAGGCTGCAATTGGGTATTACCGTAGATGAGGGCACCTTGATTTTCTCCACGAACATAGCCGCCAAGCGTGATGCCAGATGGCAGACGCAGTTCGCAAACGGGTTTCGCACAGGCGAGACTACCCTCCTGACAGACTATCTCCGCCACATCGGCGCTGGCCACAGTCAGACACTTGACGTTATGGGCATCTGTGTCGAGCATCATCTGGTAGATGCGACCTGCAGCTATCATCTTCTTGTTGATAATAGTACCAATGTCAAGCTTCTCCGCCATAGAGATGTAATCCATGTTATCGACAAGAGCAACGGTCTTGCGCACGCCCATTCGTTTTGCAGCAAGGCAAGCCAAAATGTTTGTCTCGGTCTCTGGCGTAAGGGCGCAGAAAGCGTGCATATCGGAGAGACCTTCGTCGAGCAGGAGCGCGGTGTCGCGTCCATCGCCCTGAATAATGCGAATATCGCTGTCCTCAAGAATCTCATTTAGTCGATGGCAACGCTCTTCGCTCTGCTCAATGATTTTCATATTGTAGAAATCGGGCTTACCCTCTGCCACATGAACAGAAGTACGTCCGCCACCCATAATCATGACATTACGTACATCTTCGTAATCATCCTTGCCCGCTATTTCGCGAATGTACTGGATATAGCGTTTGGTGGTCATAAAGTAGGCAATGTCGCCATTGCGCAGTTCGTCGTTACCTGTAGGAATGATGGTGTCGTCGCCACGCTTGATAGCGACGACGCGGTATGGGGTCTGAGCATCGCAAAGGTCACGCAAGGCGATGCCTGTGATGCGAGCCTGTTCGCGTAACTTGACACCGAGCATGACAAGCGCGCCGCCAGCCACCTCCCAATACTGTCGCACCCACGAGCGCTTGATGCCATCAAGTATCTCGCGTGCAGCAAGTCCCTCGGGATAGATGATAGAGTTGACACCCATCTGCTGGAAAAGCTCGCGATACTGGGGCATAGTGTATTCTGCGGTATCCACACGGGCAATGGTCTTGCGTGCCCCAAGGGTGTGGGCAAGCATACAGCAAGTGATATTGCGCGTTTCCTCTGGTGTGACAGCGATGAAAAGGTCACAATGATGCACGCCACCTTCCTTGAGACCTATTATAGAGGTAGGCGAGACGTTGAGCGTCATCATATCGAGATCACCCGAATTGAGAAGGCGGGCAGTCTTCTCCGGGTTCTCATCGATAAGGATGATGTCTTGGTCTTCGCGCGAAAGAAGTGCAGCAAGATGCGAACCAACGGCTCCTGCTCCAGCTATGACGATTTTCATTGTGTTTATTTATATTGTATTTTCATCCTACAATTCTCTCCTTTATTGTCTCTGCATCCAGTCCAACAAGACGGTATAGCTCTTCTGGAGTGCCATGCTCTACGAATTGGTCAGGCAGACCAAGGCGAATAACTTCGGGATGGAGATTGTGGTCGGCCATGTATTCTATAACAGCCGAACCCAGTCCGCCACGGACGACGCCATCCTCGACAGTGACTATGCGGCGACAACAGGTGCCAACCTTCTGCAAAATATCCTCATCGATGGGCTTAAGGAAGCGCATGTCGTAGTGCCAGACAGGATGTCCTTCCTCCCTCAGCTCACGGGCGACAGTGCTAACCACATTGCCCAAGGGACCAAGACTGAGAACCGCAGTGTCGCCTCCCTCTGAGAGCAAACGACCCTTTCCTATAGGCACTTCCTTGAACGGGCACCGCCAGTCGGTGAGGACTCCCCTACCTCGCGGATATCGGATAACGAATGGCCCCTTGTCGGGCAGTTGTGCCGTAAACATAAGGCAACGCAACTCATGCTCATCCATCGGGGAAGAGATGGTGAGATTGGGGATAGGACGCAGAGCAGCGAGGTCAAAAGCACCATGATGTGTAGCTCCGTCCTGTCCCACAAGTCCGGCACGGTCGAAACAGAACACAACTGGCAGACGGCAGAGTGCCACGTCGTGGATAATATGGTCGAATGCACGCTGCGCAAAAGACGAATAGATGTTACAGAAGGGAACGAGTCCTTCCTTTGCAAGACCTCCAGAGAATGTGACGGCATGACCTTCGGCAATGCCCACATCGAAGGTACGTTCGGGCATCTCCTTCATCATAATAGAGAGGCTGCATCCCGTTGCCATTGCCGGTGTGATACCGACTATTTTGTCATTCTGTCGAGCGAGTTCAAGAAGCGTCTCACCGAAGACATCCTGATACTTGGGTGGCAACCCCTCAGAGCAGTCTTTGAGGCGTTCTCCCGTCTCCGGGTCATATTTTCCCGGAGCATGATAGACGGTCGGATTCTTCTCTGCGGCTTTGAAACCTTTGCCCTTTATCGTATGGAGGTGCAGCAGCTTCGGTCCCTTCATGTCCTTTATCTGTCGGAGCGTATTAACCAGTTCAACGACATTGTGTCCATCTATGGGACCGAAATAGCGGATGTTGAGACCTTCAAAGATGTTCTGCTGGCCGACAAGCAGCGATTTCAAGGAATTGTTGAATCGAAGTATCTTCTGCCGACGGCTATCACTCAGAACACCCATACGAATAAGTCCGTTCGACAAGCGGAAACGTACCTTATTGTAGAGGCTCGACGTATGCAGCTGGTGGAGATATTGCTTCATGCCCCCCACGCTGCGGTCGATGCTCATGTTGTTGTCGTTCAGAATAATGAGCAGGTTGTTGGGCGTACTGCTGGCATTGTTTAGTCCCTCGAAGGCAAGACCTCCGCTCATGCTGCCGTCGCCAATGACAGCGACCACCTTGCGTTCGTCTTCACCACGCTGATGGGCAGCCACCGCCATACCCAAGGCAGCGGAAATACTGTTGGAGGCATGTCCGCAAGCAAAGGTATCGTACTCGCTCTCGTCGGGCGAAGGGAAAGGACGAAGTCCACCCATGTGACGATAAGTTTGGAAGGTTTCGCGGCGACCCGTAAGAATCTTATGTCCAGCAGCCTGATGCCCCACGTCCCACACGATGCGGTCATAGGGAGTATTGAAGACATAGTGAAGGGCAACCGTCAGCTCCACGACACCTAAACCGCTGGCGAAATGGCCCGGGTTGTTTGCCATTCCGCGTATAATTTCTTGCCGAAGCTCGCTGCAAACCTGAGGCAACGCCTCAATGGGCAACGACCGAAGGTCTGCCGGCAAGTTTATCTTTTGAAGTAGCTCTTGAGGCTCTTTTTTCACGTTTAATGTTATTTTTCGTGCGCAAAGATACAAAGAAATTAAGAAGGCTGCGATTCTGTGAGCGAAAAAAACAAACATCTTTGGATTTTCCGAACAAAAGCAGCCCTCATCCGAAGGTTATGTCCGAATGCTAGATTGCTCTAACACCCGTTCCGCCTCACCAAGCTCGTCCGTTAGGCAGAGGCTGAGATTCTTGTACTTTCCGTTTTCAACAAGATTCATTACCAAAGGCCAAACAGGCACCTCTTCTGTCCAAAACTTCTTCCCCATGAATATCATTGGCGCGACATTGCCGAAGGTGAGATAATGGTTCTGCACAGCTTCCTGGAAGATTTCCTGCAATGTTCCGGCACTGCCGGGTGTATAGATGACACCGCCCCGGGCAATGCTGAGAATACCGTCTTCTCGAATGCTGTTGTCGAAATACTTGGCAATGTGCGTGGCAAGTGGTGTGGATGGTTCATGTCCATAAAGCCAGGTCGGAATGCCCAAGCTCTCGTAGCCAAGGTTTGGGAATTGGTTGCGAACCTGCCAAGCCGTCGGGAGCCAAAGAGAATCGGTGTAAACCGATGCTGCGGACATGATGGAGAGTGCCTGCTGCAATTCCTCTTCGGAGCGTCCCGCCATCCACGCCCCGAGATGCGTCGCCTCCATTGCGCCAGGCCCGCCGCCAGTAATCATCAGGAAACCAGCTTCTGTGAGGCGTTTGCTCAGTCGAACCACTTGGGTATATGCGGTATCATGGCGGGAGAGGCTGTGACCTCCCATCACTCCCACAAGCCTGCGCTTTTCGAAGCGGGAAAGATAGTCTTGCAGGCAGTCGCTGATGGAGTGGTCGTGAAGTGTCCGCGCCAGAGTCTCTTTGATGTCTGTGGCATACTTTCCTTTCTTCAGATAATGGCGATAGACACGTCCGTCATAACATTTCTCGTAACTACCCTGCTGGTCAGGGCTGTAGCCATCATAGAGTTCCTCTGCTGAATACAGATGATTTGGGAAGCCGAACGCCTCTCCCATATTGGGAAGATAGAGGCAGTCCTTTGATTGGCGTTTGAACCCCATTGGCAAACGGCAGCTCAGGAAGAGGCATTCGCGATAAAAGTGTCTCATGGCAAGCTCTGAGACTTCCAAGAAATCAACATTATGAAAGGCAAAGCGGCGCAATTCCAGCTCTGGCTGGTCGAGCAACTGCGCAAGCTCTGTATCGCTCTTTATCTGTCGGTAACGGTCTCTCATGTCTTTTTGCACCATATACGATGTTTGCTGTTTGATAGGGCAAAGTTATAAAATAATTGTGAACCATGAAACATGTTCCGCCCTCGCTTGTGTGATTTTTCAAAAAAAACGAAGAACTATGAACTTTTTTTTGTATCTTTGCAGCCCGCATTGCACATAGTGCGTTGCGTTTCGTCCATAGACACATGAACGCTCGTCATTCACTGCTCTTCTTTTGCAGCGTGCTGGCAGGTCTTGTGCTGCTCTGCATCTGTTTCCCTTCCGATGGCTTGTTGTTGTTGGGCGGCTACCGTCTGCACTTCCCAAGCCTTACGGAGGTAATGGAGAAGACACAATCCGGGGCTTCCTATATCGAGGAGGATACAGATTCCATTACTCAAGAGTTGCAAGACCTCACACCCGAAGAGCTTTTGCAAATGCGGCAAGATGCTCTTAATGCCCAAAAGATTGAAGAGTTCCGTGCCTATTGCGCGAAGGATGCGGCACGCATCTATATGCCAGGCGATGACGAGACCTATTTGGATGGGCTTTGGGAAACGCTCCAGCTCGCAGCTACGAGACATGTGCGCATCATGCACTATGGAGACTCGCAAATTGAGTGCGACCGCATCACGAGCTTGCTCAGAGAGAAATTTCAAGAGGAATTCGGCGGCGTGGGAGTAGGCTTGGTGCCAGCCCTGCAGACCATTCCGACTTTTACACTCAGCTCCAGCATAACGCCCGACGATGTGACGCAATACCTCTCCTACGGACCCGCCGACATGCGAAGCGCCGACAACTTCTACGGCCCTATGGCAAAAGTGACACACATTCCTGAGCAAGCCACAATCCAGCTGACAGGCATAGGCGGTAGAGACTATCCGAAAGCTTGCCGCTTCAGTCGCATTACGGTCATTACGAAACAGCCGGCGACGCTTCTTTTGAAAACAAGCGACGATGAGGAGGAAGAGCCACAGGAAATGCCTCTCAGCAGCGGAGGTGTGCCTTGCTTCTATACAACATCCCTGAACAGAGCCATCGGCAAAGCAACGATAGAGGTTCAAGGCGAGACGGACATCCTCGGCATTCAGTTAGACGGGCAGACAGGCGTCAGCATGGACAACATCCCTATGCGCGGCAGCTCGGGCAGCAGCCTCACAACCATCAGCCGTGCGTCGCTCCGTCCGTTCTTCGACCGCGAAAACGTGGCACTTGTCATCTTGCAGTTTGGCGGCAACAGCACCCCCTATCTCACCCGCGAAAAGCTGCACGACTTCAAAGAAAACATCAAACGGCTCATACGCACATACCACGAACTTGCGCCAAAAGCCAAGGTGCTCTTCATTGGCCCTGCAGATATGGCGCACAACCGCGAGGACGGCGAGCTGGAGTCCTATTCCATCTTGCCAGCCCTGAACGACAGCCTCCGCGCTGCAGCCGATGAAGCAGAAGCAGCCTATTGGAACATGTATGCGGCGATGGGAGGTCGGGGCAGCATCATCCGCTGGGTGGAAGCCAATCCGCAACTGGCAGGAGAAGACTACATCCACTTTACTCCGCTCGGTGCAAAGAAGATTGCCCAACTGCTCTACGACACACTTCATCTCTACTACCGCTTCTACCTTTTCCGCACAGGACAGGAAGAAGTGGAACTCACAGCCGAAGACTCTGCGGCAGTGAACATCACCCCGAAGAAAGAGGAGGAACTGCAGGAATGAAAATTAGTTGGTTGTTTCTATTTATGTGCTTCTCTGTTGCGACAGTCGCACAGGATACGATTCCCATTCCCGAAGCACTGGGCATCAAGCTGGGAACAAACCGACTGGTATTCCCCGGCTCACGTGAACGGTTCGATTCGCTCATCTGTCGTTTGCAGAACAGCGAAGAGCATCTAAACATCCTGCACATCGGAGGCAGCCACGTTCAGGCAGGCTACTTCCCCCAACGCCTGAGAGAACATTTCAATGCATCCCGAGGTTTGCTCTTCCCGTGGAAGGCAATCCGCAGCAACGCTCCTGTTGACTACAACCTCATGCCTTCAGGCAACTGGAGCAAATCTACCTGTATAAAGCCCTCGGCACCTGAACAGCTTGGCGTGAGCGGTGCGGCAGCCATTACTTCCGACTCCCTCGCCTCGCTCCGTCTGGAACTTCCCTCAAAGTATGCCTTCTCCCGCCTGCGCATCATAGGTGAGGCCGAGGGGACGGTAGAGCCGTATATCCTATGCGACAACGGCGACACAATTATGGCGGAGCGGCAAGGCGGAGACTTCCTTTTCTCCTTCAACAATCCCGACAGCCTTTGCACCATTTGTTTTAGGAGCATGGGGGATGGTTCGCGCTTCGTCCTGCGCGGTATCTTCCCAGAGGATGAACAACGCATCGTCTATACGGAAAGCGGCGTGAATGGTGCCAGCGTGCCTTCATGGTTGCGCTGCGACCTCCTCACAGAAGAGCTTTCGCGCATCTGTCCGCCCGACCTTGTCATCTTTGGTATCGGCATCAACGACGCCAACGTGCCTTTCGCCCGGTTTGATGCAGAAGCGTTCAAGGCATCGTACCGCGACCTCATGGACGAGCTACGCAAGACGAATCCCAATGTCTGCTTCCTCTTCATCACCAACAACGACTGTTGGCTGCGTGTAGGCCGCCAGCGTCGCACCCTCAACCGCAACACGCAGAAGGTGGAGCAGGCAATGATGGCACTTGCCCGCGAATGCAACGGTGCCGTGTGGAACCAGTTCCGCATTATGGGCGGCTATGGCAGCAGCAACCGATGGGTGAATGCCCACCTGATGAACCGCGACCACATACACTTCCTCCGTGCAGGCTATGAACTGCTTGCCGACCTACTATACAATGCTATCCAAGCCTCCCCCACCCCCTCCGAAGGAAGGGAGAACAATTTGAATTTATAAATTTTGAACTTTGAATTACTCATAAGCTACCTGCAAGACGTCTTCCGTTTCGACGAGAACAGCCCCTTGCTCTTCACGCAGATGCACTTCTGGGTGTTCTTCTGTATCGTCTTTGCAGGCTTTGCCCTCATGCAGAAGCGCACGCTCATGCGTAATGCCTATCTGATGGCCGTCAGCCTGCTCTTCTACTACAAGACGAGCGGCTTGTTCGTAGGGCTTCTGCTTCTGGTCACTTGCAGCGACTTCCTGATTGCCCAGCGCATCTACGCTTGCAGCGAAAGGTGGCGGAAGAGGCTCTGGCTCACGCTTAGCGTCACGCTCGACCTCGGCATCCTCTGCTACTTCAAGTACAGCTACTTCTTTGCCGACATCATTGGTCAAATCTTCGGCATCCATATTGAGGTCAGGAACATTGCTGCCGAGTGGTTCAATGCGGCGGCGGGAAGTCCTGTCTTCAGCGTGGACCGTATCATCTTGCCTGTCGGTATCTCGTTCTACACCTTCCAAGTTATCAGCTATACAGCCGACGTCTATCGCGGACTCATCCGCCCCGTCCGTAACATCCTCGACTTCGGCTTCTACGTCAGCTTTTTCCCGCAACTCGTGGCAGGCCCGATAGTCAAGGCCAGCGACTTCATCCCCCAGCTCTATCGTCGCTACTTCCTGAGCCGCAGGATGTTCGGACTTGCCATCTTTATGATATTGGGCGGTTTGACCAAGAAGATTATCCTGAGCGACTACCTGGCCTTGAACTTCATCGACCGCGTCTTTGCCAATCCCTTGCTCTTCACAGGTTTCGAGAACCTCGCAGCCCTCTTCCTCTATTCACTGCAGGTCTATGCCGACTTCTCGGGCTACACGGACATTGCCATCGGCCTGTCGCTGTTGATGGGTTTCCATCTGCCGCGAAACTTCAACTCACCTTATAAGGCCGAGAACTGTTCTAACTTCTGGAAACGCTGGCACATCAGCCTCAGCCGTTGGTTGCAGAATTACCTCTACATCCCCCTTGGCGGCAACAGGGAAATCACCTTCGGCACATACTTCTGGATTGTAACGCTCACGCTCTCTGCCCTGATACTAAGCGGCAGTGTTTGGGTGGCAATCTGTGCTTTGCTCTTGGCAGTTTCAGTCATCATGACGGCATGGCGATGCCCTGACAGAAGAAGGAAGATATATGCCAACCTCAACAGCATGATTACGATGCTTTTAGGCGGCCTTTGGCACGGAGCCAGCCTAAATTTCCTCATTTGGGGCGGACTGAACGGCGTGGGCATGATTGTCTATAAATTCTGGCGCGATGCCAAGCCCTTGCATCGGGCTCTCTTCACCACCGCCGCAGCCCTTGCCTGCTGGACACTCACCATCTTCTGGCCAGCACCCTTGTGGCGCATCTTCCTTTGCTTCACAGGCTTCATCGCAGTAAGTGCATGGTTAAAGGCCCTCTCTAAAGACCCCTCAAAACCCTTCGGGCCTCCGTCGCTTACGCTCCCCAATTGCTCCGCTTCCAACGGGCAATTGCCCCTTAAAGGGGAGACTTCATGCGCTTTAAACACCTCCCCTTTAAGGGGAGGATGGGTAGGGTCTGTTTGGGCCATCCTCGTCACCTTCACCTTCATCAGCTTCACACGCCTTTTCTTCCGTTCGGGCAGCAACCTCGACCCGGCTACTGCCAATCAGCAGGCTTGGCAGACGGCAAGCGAGATGGTGACGCGCATCGGTTCGCGCTGGACAGGCAACGAATGGGCTATCATCTGCACCTATCGCAGTGTCTTCACCCTGTTTGTAATAGGAATGATTATTCACTGGCTGCCTGAGAATTGGAAACGCCGCTACCGTTTGGCCTTTGCCTCGCTTCCCCTGCCCGTCATGTGCATCGTCTGCATCTTCGCAATCCTCATCATCTACCAGTTCGTCAGTGCCGAGATGCAGCCCTTCATCTACTTCCAATTCTGACGGAATAATCTCAAAGACAGCGGCAAACCAAACTGGCAAACAGATAGCGCGGGGAGTATCTGCGGACAGGTAAGGGCAGGAAGTGTTCCCGACGAAGCTCCCGACTGCGGCGGCGAAGCTCCGAAAAGCTATGGGTTAGCGTCCATACCTTCTGAAGATAATCGACGGTCAACTGATGGATACGACGTTCAAGTACGGGATTATCAAAAGACTGTATTTTGTTGAGAATAAAATGGATGTCGTTGAGACGCTTCTGCACCTGTTCGGATATCTGCGAATGGGTGATGGTGCCTTCATGCTGGCGGTAGAAGTAGGCTTTTGCATCAAGTTCGACAAGCGTTTCAGCCTTTAGGAAAAGCTGTGGCGTGAAGAGTTCATCCTCGTGCAAAAGGCCAGGATGGAAGCGCAAATCGCCAAGAATCTCCCGCCTGAAGGCATAGCCCCAAGCCGCAGCCCGCAGGTTGCGACGCTGGAGGAACAGCCTCCCACCTCCCCTCCATAGGAGGGGTGAACCGCAGGTCGGCGGCCAAAGGGAAAGCCAATTGCCGCGACTCATCTCCCTCTCTGGAGAGGGCTGGGGTGAGGCAATCATCCTAAACATCACGACATCCGCCTCTTCCTTCCTCACCTGCTCGATTACCGCTCCGTAGGCAGAGGAAAGAAGACAGTCGTCAGCATCCACGAACTGGATGTAACGCCCCTTGGCATTTTCTATGCCCGTATTCCGCGCCACAGAAAGCCCTGCCTGCTCCTGCCTTATGAGCCTCACGTCCAAGACACTTTGAATTTTGAATTTTGGATTTTGAATTATGAGTTGAGGCTCGCTTCCATCATCCACCACAATCACCTCCGCCTCGCCCTCGGCAAAGCGAAGCGCCCAGATGCTCTCCAAGCAAGCCCGAAGATAAGCCTCCGGCTCGTTGTGATAGGTGATGATAAAAGAGATTAAAGGCGTCATAGCAGGGACAAAGGTACGAAGAATAATTCATAATTCATAAT
>JAFXVN010000033.1 GCA_017524545.1 Bacteroidaceae bacterium | reverse complement strand
AGTGAAAAGTGAAAAGTGAAAAGTGAAAAATTCTCTTCAAATCCCTATTCCCTAATCTCTAATCCCTAATCTTCTATTCCCTAATCCCCAAATCCAATAGGCGCAAGCCTACTCCCATCGTCGGCCGTGAAGTCGATGCCGAGGATGGAGGCGATGGTAGCGGCAATCTGCTTGGTGTAGAAGGGACCACACTCGGTGGTCTCGCCCTTGGAGTCGATGCCTTTGCCAAGGAGCATGAGCCAAGTTGCCTCGGAGCCTTTCGTACTGCTGCCGTGGCCAGCCCACTCGTTGCCAAAGCCGCGTCCGTGGTCGCAGGTGATGAGATAGACGGTCTTGCCGCGATAGAACTTGTCGGCCTCGCACTGCTCGTAGATGTCGCGGATGAAGGCATCGGTGTAGTTGGCACCGTCCAGATAGAGGTCGTACTTGCGGGAATGCGCCCACTCGTCGCAGTCGCCAAAGGATATCCACATCACTTTGGGGTGGTCGCCAAGGAGCGTCTCGATGGCAAAGGCGTAGGTGAAGGCATCGAAGTGCTCGCTGCGCCAGAAGTGCGGCATACCGGCCAGCATCCTCTCCACAAGCTTGAGGCGAGGGGTCTGCTTCTTGGCGATATTCGATTCGTAGGAGACACTGGCAGGAATGCCAGCCTGCTCGTTGTGGATGGCAAAGCGTGTGGATTTCCAAGAGCCGTACATCGAGACCTTGCCCTTGTAGCGTGCATCCTCGTTGGCAGCCTCCAAGACGTTGCGGTGCGGATTGTTCACAGGGTCGTTGCTTGTGATGGCCTCGTCCACCATGCCCGTCATCATTTCGCAGTAGCCAGGATAGGAGATGTTGGTCTTGTTGGCAAGCTGCATCATGCTGTTCACGTTGCGGTTGCCAATGAGGATACCTTTCTTGGCAATGGTGTTCCAGACGAAAGGCATCAGCACCTCGCGCCTTTCCTCTGGCGTAGCGCGCCAATAGGTCTCGCGATACTGCTTGACGTCGCGCACTTGTTTTGTGTCGGAAAGCAGATTCTCTTCGGCCCCCTCGAAGACCTCCTGCCAGCGCAGGCCGTCGATGGTGATGATGACAAGGCGGGTGTCCTGGTCGCCTTTGGCAAAAAGGAGCAGAGGCATCAAGGACAGAAGGATAGCAAATAGTCGTCTCATAGTCAAATTCTTTTTAGGTTTACGATGCAAAGATACACTTTTTTCTTCTCTTTGACGAACAATAACGGCAAAAAACATTATCTTTGCAGAAAAATCGTAATCATGCCACAAATGGTGCCAACCAATTATCTCGTCTTCTCCGCTCTGGGACTTTACATTCTGCTGCTGGTTTTCTTCACAAAGTGTGTGAAGTCGAAAGGGGACAACAACGCCTTCTTCCGTGCCGGTAGGAAGTCCCCTTGGCTTCTTGTGGCCTTCGGTATGGTTGGGGCGAGCATCAGCGGTGTCAGCCTTGTCAGCGTGCCGGGATGGGTCAAAACCAGCAGTATGACGTATTTCCAGATGTGCTTAGGCTTCCTCGCCGGATTTATTGTCATTGCCTTTGTGCTCCTTCCCCTATACTACCGTCTTCGCCTCACCAGCATCTATGGCTACCTTGCCCAGCGCTTCGGACGGAAGAGCCATCTCACAGGCGCCAGTTTCTTCCTGCTTAGTAAACTGACCGGTGCCGCAGCGCGTCTGTACGTGACCTGCCTGGTCCTCCACGAACTGGCCATCCGTCCTCTCGGACTGCCTTTCGGACTGACCGTGGCCGCCATACTGCTTGCGATATTCCTCTACACCCGTCGCGGTGGCATAGAGAACATTGTCCGCACCGATGCCCTTCAGACGTTTTGCCTGCTGGCTGCCACATTCTGCTTGGTATGGATGGTGGGGACGAAGTTGAACCTCTCACCATCGGGCATAGCAGAGACCATCGCCCGAAGTCCGATGGGACAGATGTTCTGTTGGGACACGACAAGCACCCAGTTCTTCCTGCGACAGTTCATCAACGGCATCTTCATAACCATTGTGATGAACGGACTGGACCAGGACATGATGCAGAAGAACCTGACCTGCACCTCCTTGCGCAATGCGCAGAAGAACATGTGCCTCTACGGGACAATCATTCTTCCCGTCAACCTGCTCTTCCTCATCCTTGGCGTGTTGCTCTACACCTTTGCCGAGAAGGAAGGAATCGGACTTCCCGAGAGGCTGGACGAGTTTCTGCCCATGCTTGTAGGCAGCGGTGCATTGGGAAGCTTCGTCGTGTTTCCGTTCACCATTGGCATCACGGCGGCTGCCCTTTCAAGTGCCGACAGTGCCATGACATCTCTCACCACCAGTATTTGTGTGGATATTCTTCGCGTGGAGCGTGAAGGTTTCGACCCCAAGAAAGCATTGCGACTGCGTCGGCATGTGCATTTGGCAGTTGCCATATCCTTTGCTTTCTTCATCACCCTCTTTTATGTCGCAGGCAGCCAGACCATCATCAGCACCATTTACCGTTTGGCGGGTTACACATACGGTCCCCTCTTGGGTCTCTTCTGCTTCGGCCTTTTCACTCGCAGAAGGGTCATTGACCGTGCAGTCCCCTACATCGCTGTCCTCTCACCGATAGTTTGTGCCGCATTGGACTATCTCGCCCCCGTGCTATGGAATTACCATTTCAGCTATGAACTCCTCTTGCTGAATGCATCTTTGACCTTCCTCGGTTTGTTCTGTTTCTCTAAATCAAATTAACTTGCAGAAAACTATCATGCTTACCGACATGTACACTGCCAACACTACACGTTACTCGGAAATGACCTATCGCCGATGCGGGCATTCAGGTGTCCTGCTGCCTGCACTCTCGCTTGGCTTCTGGCACAACTTCGGAACCATCACACCCGAAGAACAGAGCCGTGCCATTGTGCTTGCCGCCTTCGATGCAGGCATTACCCACTTCGACCTTGCCAACAACTACGGCCCTGAGCCAGGGGCAGCAGAGCTACGCTTGGGCAAGTTCCTACAGGATGACCTGCATTCCTATCGCGACGAGCTTTTCATTTCGTCCAAAGCAGCCTACGACATGTGGGAAGGGCCTTATGGCTCGTGGGCATCGCGTAAGCACCTCATGGCAAGCCTCGACCAAAGCCTGCGCCGCTTGCATCTGGACTATGTGGACCTCTTCTATTGCCACCGCTACGACCCCGAGACACCCCTTGAAGAGACATTGCAGACGCTGGTGGACATCGTGCGGCAGGGCAAAGCACTCTACATCGGACTCTCCCGCTGGCCTCTTGAAGCTGCACAGGTGGGCTACGACTACCTCCGCCGTCACGATGTGCCTTGCCTCATCTATCAGGGACGCTTGAACCTCTTCGACCAGTCCCCCTTGCATGAAGGCATCCTCGGCCAGGCAGAGAAGAACGGCGTAGGTTTCATCAGCTTCTCGCCCTTGGCACAGGGACTGCTCACCGACCGCTACCTGCACGACATCCCTGCCGACAGCCGCATGGCACACGACCCGCGCTTCCTGCACGCAGACATGCTCACGCCACAAGTCCTCTCGCGCATCAGGCGCCTGAACGAACTGGCAGCCCAACGCGGCGAACCCCTATCAGCAATGGCACTCAGCTGGATTCTCCATCACAAGGAAGTGACAAGCGTCATCATAGGAGCAAGCTCGCCCCAGCAACTACACAGCAACCTTGCCGCCCTCCGCAGCCCAGCCTTCACAGAAGAGGAACTGACCCGCATCAGCGAAATTTCGGAAGTAGTAAAGTAGTCAGTAGTTAAGTAGTTAAGCCAATACATTTACTTGCTTGATTGCAGCTCCCCATACATTTGGCTTAACTACAGAGCGAAGCGATATCTACTTTACTACAAACATAAACGAGGAGTTATAATTACATTGTGACGGTGCGCGAACCGTCTTCGTGGACTTCAATGCAGACCTTGACGGTGTCTTCGGGAAGCAGCTCCTCTATCAACTCTGGCCACTCGATGAAGCAAGGGCAGCCGCTGTAGAAGTACTCCTCCGTGCCGATGTCGTAAGCCTCGCGAAGGTTCTTGATGCGGTAGAAGTCGAAATGATAGAAAGACCCCCGAAGGGCTTTGTATTCATTCACGATGGCGAAGGTGGGGGAGGTGACGGTGTCCTCCACGCCGAGGGCTTCGCAGATGGCCTTGATGAAGGTGGTCTTGCCTGCACCCATTTTGCCATAGAAGGCAAAGACGCGCCTATCGCCCATTGCCTCGACAAACTGCTGGGCGGCAGCCTTTAGTCCCTCTGTATTTTGAATTATGAATTGATACATTTTGAATTGGTCTTTTATCTCTTCTTCCCTCTCAACGTGATGAGCGGTATGAGCATCTCTTCCATGCTGATGCCGCCGTGCTGGAAGGTGTCCTTGTAGTACTGGACGTAGTAGTTGTAGTTGTTGGGATAGGCAAAGAAGTCGTCTTGTGTGGCGAAGATGTAGGTCGTGCTGAGGTTGGGGCTGGGCAGTCCGGCACGCACAGGGTCCTTTATCTCAAAGACCTCTTTGGGATTATAGGAGAGGTTCTTGCCAAGCTTGTAGCGGAGGTTGGTGTTCGTGTTGCGGTCGCCAATCACCTTGATTGGGTTGTAGCAACGGATGCTGCCGTGGTCGGTGGTGAGCACCACGGTGCAGTCCTGTGCCGCAAGGCTGCGGAAGAGGTCGCTCACGGCCGAATGGCGCAACCAGCTCTGCGTGATGCTGCGATAGGCGGCCTCGTTGCTGGCCAACTCCCTGACCATCAGGCTCTCGGTGCGTGCATGGCTGAGCATGTCAATGAAGTTGATGACCACCACGTTCAGGTCGTTCTTCTGCAACTGCGGAATCTGCGGCACGAACTTCTCCACGGCTCCCGAATGGTTTATCTTGTGATAGGAGAAGGTGTTCTTGCGGCGGTAGCGTTCGAGCTGCGTCCTGACCAGCGGCTCCTCGTTAAGGTTCTTGCCCTCCTCGCTGTCTTCATCCACCCAGAGGTCTGGGAACATCTTGGCGATACCCGTGGGCATCAAGCCGCTGAAGATGGCGTTGCGTGCATATTGCGTTGCTGTCGGGAGGATGCTCAGGTAGAGGTTTTCTTCGACCGTGAAGCTTTCGGCAATCTCGCCCAGGAGGACACGCCACTGGTCGTAGCGGAAGTTGTCGATGACAATAAGGAAGACCTTCTCTCCCTTGTCGAGCAGAGGAAAGACGGTGCGCTTGAAGATGTCGGGACTCATCACTGGACGCTCCTCCGGCCGTTCCATCCAACGTATGTAGTTCTTGCGAATGAACTTGGCAAACCCGGCATTGGCCTCGCGCCGTTGCATGGAGAGCATTTCCTGCATCCCGCTCTCCGTCTCGCTCAACTGCAACTCCCAATAGGTGAGCTTCTTATAGACATCCTTCCATTCCTCGATGCTCGATGCATCGTTGATTTGTATGCCTAAACGCGAGAAGTCCTGCTGGTAGCCCGATTGCGTGTGCTCCGTCACGATTTCCTTCTGCTGGATGTTCTTCTTGAGCGTCAACAGGATTTGCGTGGGGTTGACGGGTTTGATGAGGTAGTCGGCGATTTTTGCGCCGATGGCTTGTTCCATGATGTGCTCCTCCTCGCTCTTCGTCACCATCACGACAGGTGTGGCTGGCAGCAGTTCCTTGACGCGCGTCAGTGTCTCCAGACCGCTTAGTCCGGGCATGTTCTCGTCGAGCAGGATGAGGTCGAATGATTTACTGTTTGACGATTTGCCGTTTTCGATTAAGTCGAGGGCATCGTAGCCGTTCGTCACGGTCTCCACTTCGTAGCCTTTCTTCTCAAGAAAAAGGATGTGAGCCTTCAGCAGCTCTATCTCGTCGTCAACCCAAAGAAGCTTGTATGTCATTTACTATTTGACTATTTACGATTTACTATTTATTTACAATTTGACAAGTTCAAGTGCGGAAGCAAATTATTCACTTTTCACTATTCACTTTTCACTTAAAAGCCGAAGGGGAAGTCGTCGTCGTCATCATCGGACTGGCCAGACCTATCGGGCTTTTCGGACTTTTCCGTTTCGTCTATCTCGTCGGGGTCGAGAATCTCCAGGTCTGTCGGGCTGTCAATCTGCAAATCCTCCGGCACTTCGAGGGGAGCGAAGTGCTCTTCGTAGAATTCCTTGTAATCGTCGAAGCTGAACTCCTTGCCTATCATCTTGAGGTTATCGTCGGAGATGAGGAGGGTGCGGATGCCTTCGAGACGTGTGCGCATGTGGTCGTCGGCATAGAGCTGCTGGGCGTATGCGTGCACCTCGTCGTAGGAAAGGAAGCCCTTTATTATCATCATCGACAGGCCGGCATCCGCCTGTATCTCGATGTCGAAGTTACGCGCCATGAAGTTCGTGAAGTTGTAGCGTGCCATCTCGAAGACAAGCATATTCTCGTCGAGGCCGCCTGTAGGATAGGCCAGTACGAAGCTGAAGTCGCAGTAGCGGTCTTCCTTCAGTTCCGGGGCTGTATCGGTGCTGTCGTTTTCGGCGCGTGTGCGTCGTCTCCAGATGCTGCTGGCATCGTAGCGGTCGTCCATGAGGAGGCGTCCCTCGTCGATACCCTTCACGATGGCCTGCGCCAGTTCCGTCACCTCTTCCTTCGGGAACTGCTGAATCACGTCGCGTAGCGTTACCATGAAGGTGTCGCGCTCGCCGCCGTAGAGCGAGCTCATGGCGCGGATGAACATCATGCGGGCGCGGTGCGTGCCTTGCGGGAAGTTGTCGGTGCTGAAGCGGTAGTTTTCTTCCACCTTGTCGTACTGCTCCTTCTGGTAAGCCCCGTATGCCTCGACGTAGATGCTGTCCTCGACGTGCTTACCATCGCGGGCTATCATTTCATAGTTCGGATTGCCCAGCAAGGCCGCAAGCTTCGCCTCCGGGAAGTCCTCGAGCAAATAGCCACGAAACTCCTCCGCACTCTCTACGTCGCCTAGCCGCCCATAGAGCAGGAAGAGGTGGTAGAAGACGTTGTCCGTGCCTTCGTGTTCGGGGAAGTCGTTGAGGAACCTCACCATCGTGCGCTCTGCAAGCAGGAAGTTCTCGAGCTGTTCCTGCTCCTGGATGCCTGCATTGTACAGGGCATCGCCAATGAGACGGTTCGACTCGGCCATCTGCTCCTCGGTGAAGGGAATCTGCTTCAGGTAGTATTCCCGTTCGTGCGGGTCGTTGGCAAGCGAATCCTTCATGGCCTGCTCTGCAGCGGCAAGGCTGTCGGCAGCCGCACCGCCTGCACCGCCGAAGAGACTGTCGGCAGCCGCCTCGTCGTAGTTGTAGCCCTCGCCTTCCGGCGTGTCGCTCAGAAGTGTCCTCTTGTCGCTGATGCGCCAGTAGTCCTCGTTAGGACGCATACCCCAACGCCTCTGGAACTCCTTGGTGCCGTTCTGCACCGCCGTCGGGTTGTAGAAGTACCAGTCGCCCTGCTGCTGATTGCCGAACGAGCTCAAGTCCTTTACGATGGCGGGCTTGCCGGACTCGGGCGCATTGTTGTTGTTGTTCAGCGTACCGTAGTTGTCGGGGTTGAGCGTGCCGTTGGCAGCAGCCTGTTTCGCCTCTTCCTTCTCCTTTTTGCGCAGTTCGGCAATGACGCGGTCGATGGCAGCCAGATAGACCTCTTCCGGGCTTTGGGCGAGGACTTGCAGGCTGTCCTGCAGCTTGATGGTGCTCAGGTGCGGCTCCAGGTCTGTGAGTATCTTGCTGCGGCGTTCCGTCTCGGCATATTCCTTGTGCTCCTTGTCCAAGGCACTGACGCAAAGTTTGTAGGTGCGGGCAGCCTCGATGTAGTTCTCCTGCTCCCAGTAGAGTTGGCTCAGGTGCAGCAGCAGCGTCGCCTTGTCGGGGCCGCTCTTCTTGCTCTCCTTCAAGCCCTTCTCCCAGGCATAGATGCAATGCGTCGTGTCCTCGGAGCGCAGGTAGATGTTGCCCATTGCGTAATAGACCTTGTCGAGATAGTCCTTGTTCTTGTCGCTTCGCGCCATGCGCTTCAGGCGGGCTATCATCTGGCGGAACTTGCTCTTGTCCATCACTTCGGTCTGCATGATGCGGGCGTTGAATGCCACTTCGTAGGGCGGATTGGCGCGGATGACGCGCGACAAGGCCTTGTATGCCAATGTGTCGCGCCCCGTCTCGTGGTAGAGCTGGGCGAGCAGGAAATTGAGGCGAGCGCGGGGCAGCTTTCCCCGAGTGGTGCCGATGGCGGCCTTCAGGTGCGGGATGGCTTCGTTGTACTGATGGGTGAGGACGTAGTAGCTTGCCTTCGTGTTGTCGAACTCCTGCTGTCCACGGCGCGTGATGCTGTCGCGCTTCATCTTGTTCAGCAGGTCCTCGGCATCGTAGGGCCACTCCAGTGCCACATAGCAGCGTGCCAGCCGCGCTCTGGCCACGGATGTCACGTCGGGCTGGGTGCTGTAGAGGCGCAGGATGTAGTTGTAGGTGGAGGCCGCCTCGAAGAAATCGCCCTTCTGGAACTGTGCGTCAGCCATCATCAGCCAGGCATGGTACATGTAGGGGTTGAACTCCTTGCGTGCCAGAAACTCCTTCTCCTTTGCCGAGCGTTTGCTGTTGCCTTTGACGGTGGGACGCTTCTTGATGCTGTGCACTTTGATGGCCTTCTCGCATTTGGTGATGGCGGTCTCGTAGTTGCTTTTTCCCAGAGATGCTGTCGCCTTGTCGGTGCAGATGTACATGGGCAGCAGCTCGTTGAAGTTGTCCTTGTGGCCTTTGTTCTGGGCTTCGAGGCCTTCGAGGAAAGCCACCTGTCCGTTGTAGAGCGTGTTGTAGTGGGCAGTCAGGGCATGATAGGCTCGCGTGGCGGGCGTGTTCTTCTTCGTGGAACAAGCAAAAAGCAGGGCAAGCAGCATAAAACACAAGCCTCCCCTAACCCCTCCAGAGGAGGGGGAAACAGCTGCCAACATTGCTTGCAGGGACAATCTCTTCCGTATGCTGTTGCTCTTTTTCCTCATTCTCTATATATAACGCACGCGCGTCCCCTTTTATTGTATAAGACTATTAAAACGTAAACTATGAACTCATCAGAAGGAAGGCTTCGTCTTTTAGTTCGTCGGGGAGGTTGACTTGCCGCAGTTCGAGGCTGTGCATCCAGCCCGCCACCTCGTCGGTTCGCATGGTGTAGAGCACCTCGCGGAACTCCTCGACTTCCTCTTCGCTATAGGCCGTACGGCCCCGGAAGCGGTCGAGCTCCTCGTCCTCGTAGTAGTCGATGTCCTCAAGGGCCCGCAGGCTATCCTTTTCGCAGACCTCGTGCAGGCCGCAACACTCAGTATTTAGTCCATAGTTCATAGTCTATAGTCTATAGTTATGCCGACCTTCCGCAGGTCGTCCCAGAAGGCTGGATAGGATTTGCTCACCACCTGTGGATTGTTAATCTGCACCGTTCCGCCTGTGCGAAGGCAGACGGGAGCCAACGCCATAGCCATCCGATGGTCTTCGTACGTGTCGAACACGAATGTTTCGTATGGCAGCAGGTCTATATCCTCTATATTGTAGAACCCTTCCCATAGCAATTCGCTGTCCCTTTGCTCCAAGCGCACAATCTTGCCAAGCTCCTTCATCAGGGCGGCAATGCGGTCTGTCTCCTTTATGCGAAGGCTCTGCAGACCATAGAGATGGAAAGGGACATCGAGCATTGCGCAGGTCACGGCAAACGTCTGTGCCAGGTCTGGCTGGTGCGTGAAGTCGCAACAGAAATGGCAAGTGATGTTTCCTGTCTTCCTGATTCGGACGACCTCCGTACCGTCCGGCTCCTCATAATACTGCGTATCCACGCCCAGCTCGCTGAACATGCGCCAAACCCTGCTGTCGCCCTGAATGCTGTCGCGGTGAAGTCCCACCAAGTCAATCTGGGCTTCCCTGTCGCGGGAAAGTGCCACCATCTCGTACCAATAGCTGGCAGCACTCCAGTCGCTCTCGATATGATAGGGGCGCTGCAAGTAGGGACCCGGCTGGACTTCAACGACATCATCGCCCCTCCATTCGACCTTGGCACCAAAGTCGCGCATCATGCTTATCGTCATCTCCAGATAGGGTCTGCTGGCTATCCTGCCTGTCAGGGTGAGGCTCAGACCCTTTTTCAGCGTGGGGGCAATCATCAGCAAAGCGGATATGTACTGCGAACTCACATCGCCAGGCACGGTCAGCTCGCCGCCCTCCAGCCTGTCGTTCCCCACGATACGCAACGGCGGGAACCCCTGCTCCCCCTCGTATGTAATGTTGGCTCCCAACGAGCGAAGGGCATCCACAAGAATGCCTATGGGGCGATGCTTCATGCGCTCCGTCCCGGTAATCACATGCTCGCCGGGCGTCACGCTCAGGTAGGCTGTCAGGAAACGCATTGCCGTCCCCGCAGCACCGATGTCAAGAACCCTCTCTAACTCCCTCCCTTTAAGAGAGGGCTGGGGTGGGTCTAAGGCGCGGAGCATCGCCTGCGTGTCGTCGGAATCCGACAGGTTTTCGGGCAGCGCACGGTTTCCGGCCAGGGCATTTATCAGCAACGCCCTGGCCGAGATGCTCTTGCTGGCAGGCAATGCGATACGGCCTCTCAGCCGCCCTGTCGAAGTTATCTTCAGATGGTTCATCGATTCAAAAAATGGCTAATTTTGGCACAAAGTTACGAAAAAGTTTGGAAGGAACAAAAAAAAGTCATACCTTTGCAGCGCAAATTGAGATTTGGAACTACAAATCCCGATTTTGCAATCGGGATGTAGCGCAGTTGGTAGCGCACACGTCTGGGGGGCGCGAGGTCGCAAGTTCGAGTCTTGTCATCCCGACCTGAAGAAGGAGCCGAAAGCTTAACACAAGCCGCTGGCTCCTTCTCTTTTTTCTTGATGTTGCAAGTGTTGCAGGTGTTGCAAGTGTTGCAGACCTACCCCGTCCCTCCCTTAAGGGGAGGGTGTCAGAGCGGGATTTTCTTGTAGCCCTCTGGGGTTTGCATGATTAGCTCTCTTTGCAGCATTCGGGAGAGGTACGTTCGGGAGCTTTCGGGGGAGAGACCCTTGTCGGCCATGACGGTGCGGAGGTCGGCGGCGGTGAACTCGTCGGGCATGAGGTCAAGGAGCTTGAACATGGCGTTTGCCCTTGCCACGCGGCTGGCGGCTATGTCCTGCTTCTTCTGTATGGCCTCGTTCTCGCGGGCGGCTTCGTTGATGCTGTCGGCGAACATGATGTACTGGTTGAGGAAGCATTCGTTGCCGTACCATCGCGCCATTTCCGCTCCGGCGGCTGTCTCGCGGTTGCCTTCGAGGGCGTACATCACCTGTGCGGCGCGGAAGATGGTGACGGCGGCGCGTCGGCGCAGCAGGTCGATGGCGAGGTCGCGCGTCTCGTCGGTCTGGCCGCTCTCCTCCCATTCGGCGATTTTCTCGGCGTTGAAGTCGTAGGCGGCTTTCTTGGCCTTTGGGAGGTTGAAGGCGATGATGTTGTCGGGTTCGGGCATGGTGGTGGTGCTGCCCTGCTCGTAGAGCCGCTGCACCAGCTCGGCGGCCTTGCGGTCGTCCTTGGTTGTGCCGTCCCAGCGCACCTCTACGTTTCGGCCGAGGTCGCGCGCCATTTCGGTGAAGAAGAAGCGTGTCATCAGTCCGTTCTCGACGTTTCGGAAGTAGTTGCGCACGGAGACGTATGTGCCTGCGAAGACGAGGTTGACGTAGATGCGCACGCTCCCGGAGTAGGTGAGGTAGTCCTGCCCCCAGACGGCTCCGTCGAAGGCTTTGCGGTAGATGTCGCTCTTGTCCGCCCATGCGCCGTTTCGGTTGGCGCGGGTGCTCTCGTCTATCTCTTCGGTGATGACGCAGAGCGGCTGTCCGAGGGCTGCCTTGGCGCGTTCGAGCAACATGCCGTTGGACGAGGTGGCCGAGAGGATGCGCATACAGGGCGTGGGCTTGTCGGGGAGCTGCTTGGCTCCCTTCTTCTTCTCGCGCTCGCGGGCGTAGGCCTCCAGCTCGGCGCGGCCGCGCTCGTCCTCTTCCAGCACGGGCTTCAGGAGCCATTCCTGCATGTCCGATATGAATCCCTTACCGCTGCCAGCATGACCGCTGACCACGACCATAAAGACCGGGCGGTGCTTGCGGCCGTCGAGATACTTGCTCTCAAAACGACCCAGCAGAGTGCCGAGCATAGGAAGGGCAGCAACGAGAGCAGAACGGCCATTTCGCCCGTAACGCTTATTGATGTAACGCAGTAGGAAAGGCATTTTCTGAGGCAGCGGGTTAAGGCGCTCCAGATACTCCTGCCGCTTGGCGGCTGTGGAGAGGTCGGGTTTTGTGATGTCATTGATGATGGATTTCAGGTCGTAGGGCATGTTTGTGGCGCGTGTGCTTCCGATGGCGGAGGCGACGGTCTGCCTGACCTCCTCCTCGCTCAGTCCCCACGAGGGCAGTACGGCGCGGACGTAGGCGGGGTTGAAGTCGCAGATGTAGCGCAGGTTGCGTGCCAGTTTGTAGAGTGTCGTGTTTCTCGCTCCTTCGGGGACGTTTCCGCCCTCGAAGCCCCAGAGGGACAGCAGGCCGTTGATGATGACGGCGTAGGGGATGCCGTTGTATTCAGAGGGGAAAGACCCGCCCCGTCCCTCCCTTAAAGGGAGGGGGGAAGTCTCCCCTTTAAGGGGGGAGCTGGAGGGGGTCTTTTGTTCGATGTTAGGAATCTTCTTTGCCATAGTCGTTGAATAGTGTTTGGTAATCGATATAAGT
>JAFXVN010000032.1 GCA_017524545.1 Bacteroidaceae bacterium | reverse complement strand
GTATCTGTCAAAATACAAAAAGGTGAGGAGTAATGCTAACGGGAAATGGGAGCCTGCCACGATGCTGAAGTACATCTCCGAAATCTGTAGCGTTCTCGGTATATAGGGGATAGAATAGCAGATTCTTTAATGATGGGACGTATAAGTATTTGAAAGGTTTAGGTATTAAGGAGTTATGAAACAGATAGAAGTCGTAGCTGCAATCATACACGATGGCGAGGGGCGCGTCTTCGCCACTCAGCGAGGATATGGCGAGTGGAAGGACTGGTGGGAGTTTCCTGGCGGGAAAATGGAAGCTGGAGAAACGCCGGAAGAGGCGCTGAAGCGTGAAATCTGGGAAGAGCTGGAAACAAGTATCGTTGTGGAAAGATTGGTACAGACCGTTGAATATGATTACCCGCAGTTGGCCTCCGGCCGAGCCTGCTCACGCTCGGAAGAGCCAAAGCAAGCTTTGCTCTCCTCTCGCTCAACCGCAGCCTTTCATCTGACGATGCATTGTTTCTGGTGCCATGTAGAGAGTGGCTCGCTAACGCTTAAAGAGCACGAGGCCGCCCGCTGGCTCAGCAAAGAACAACTTGATAGTGTTGACTGGCTGCCAGCGGATTTGGAGGTGATAGAGACTCTTATGAACAAAACTTTATAAGAATATATGGCACAGACGATGGATAAGGGACAAGGGAAGCGGAGGCCGGTAGACCCCATGAGGCACCACCGTGAAAACGGATGGGACTACAAGGGGCGGGCCATCTATCATTTTACGCTGCCTGTGGAGGAGCGCTATCCGTTGTTTGGGACATTGGAGGGTGAGCGTGCGGAGACGGCTTTCGTGAAGCTTAATCCCTTTGGACGTCGCGTGTGTCAGATGTTGTGCGGGCTGGCGCAGTTTTATGCGAGGAAGGGGTTCGCCCTAAAGGTGCTAGCGCAGAAGGTGATGCCCGACCATGTGCATCTGGTGATTCAGGTGCTGGAGCCGCTGCCGCAGAGCATCGGGGCGGTGGTGCGCGGGGTTAAGAGCGGGTGCACGAAGGTGTATAAGGAGATGTATGGCAGCGGCGAGAACGCCGCTGGAGTGCGCGGAAATGATGAAGGGAAGGCTCCTGTGCATTTCGCTCGCATTTTTGCGGACAGGGGTAGCATCTGGCAACAGGACGCGGCTTATTATCATGAGCGCATACTCCATGCGCCAGGGCAGTTGCGAAGGATGATTGACTATGTGAAGGACAACCCGCGGCGGCTTTGGCTCAAGAGCCACAACCCGGAACTTTTCCGATTACACAGGCAGACGGAGGCATCAGGGCTGTCGTTTACATCAATGGGGAATCATTTCTTCTTGGATTGGCCCGATAAGCAGGTGGTGGAGATGTCGCGAAGTGCAACTAACGATGAGGTACAGGAACGGTTGCGGATGGTGCTGGCGGCAGAACACAACGGGACGGTCACCTATACGGCGGCTATCAGCAAGGGTGAACAGCTCATCGCCCGTACTTTGCGTGAGCAGGGCTATCCGCTGGTGGTGTTGCTCAACGACGGTTTTCCCAAGGAAGGGTCAGCACATGAGCGTTTCTACAAACCGGGTGGCGTGTATTTCGAGGCGTGTTCGAAAGGGCAGTTGTTGCTGTTGGAGCCTACCGAACAAGCATTTCTCGATGTTGGCATCCAAACGACTGTTGAAGAGACGTTGCGCCATAAGGCAGAGGCACGTCATTATACCTATACGCCAATCCCTGTGACATCGCAGCGCTACCGGTTTGTGGCGCTTAACGAGATGGCCAAGCGGTTGGCTCAAAATATGGAATAGATATGTATCATCATTAATGACAACAATGGATATAAAGGAACTATTGAATAGGACGGATAGGTTTGCAGCCAATGCGGGTTGCAGGATTACGGAGGTGGACGAGCAACATGCTGTGGCGGAGATGACGGTGACGACGATGCACCTGAATGGCGGTAATGTGTGTCAAGGCGGGGCGCTGTTTACGTTGGCTGACCTAGCGATAGCGGCTTGGATGAACTACAACGGACAGTTGACGTTCGGCATCAACAACAGCATCATGTTTGTATCAAGTGCACGTGAGGGCGATGTGCTGCGGGCTGAAGCTGTCGGCATTTGCGACCACCACAAGATACCTGCCGTAGAGGTGCGCGTGACCAATCAGGACGGACGGCTGATTTGTCATGTGACGGGCATGGGATATCGTAAAAACGTAAACGTACCGGTATAGCAGCGGCACGAAAATTAGGCTCCAAGGAATATACTAAGCCCAAACTATCAATAGCCGAGGTCTTCGCCTACCAACACGACGACATGGCGGCCTCGTGGTGAGTTCCTGAGGAAGTGGACGTAGTTGCAGATGGATTCTGGTGAGTTGCAGTTATGGCACACACCATCCGTCTGGCAAGGGGTTTTGATGTCGAAACGGGCTGCATTGATGGGCGATGCCGTGCTACGTGCCCTGGCGAGAGCAGCCTCTACATTCTGAGCCACTTTGTTCAGGCCGATGACGAAGATTACCTTCTTAGGTCCCCACGTAATAGCAGCTACGCGATTTCCGTTGCCATCGATGTTCACGATGACGCCGTCCTCTGAGATGGCATTGGCGCTGGATAGATAAACATCGGCTGAGAACGCCTTGAGATACATCGCCAGCTTCTCTTCTGGCGTTTCTACTAGGTCACGGTCAAGCACCTCCAACGTGCCACGATCTTTGAGATATTTCGGAATACCCATATCGCGGACTGTCATGGTACCGCCCCATGTCACACTACTTCCGTCGTCAATGAGTTCGGAAACCTTCTTCACAGCCTGTTCTGCCGTTGCACAATAGAAGCCCTCCATGTGGCGACGCTTCAGGTTCTTGATAATTGTCTGAGCCAGGCGCTCATTTCTTAGTTCTTGTGGTGTCATAATAATACCTATTTAAAATGTAGATTTGCAATTTTATTTGCAAAGTTACGAAATAATGAAGAAAATTTCGTATATTTGTCCCCAAATATTACAATACTTTATGATTTAGAGTATGGCAAAGGAACTTTTATCGGTAAAACACTATCTGAAGACGTTGGAGGAAACCGTCCGCCAACAATGGAATCAGAAAGCACTCTGCGACTTCGAGGGCGACGCGTTTACATATGCAGATGTGGCAACAAGCATCGAACAGTTTCGGATTTTCCTGAACAAGTCTGGTATTACCAAGCGCAGCAAGATCGCCATTTGTGCGCGAAACTGTGCCCGTTGGGCGATGACGTTCTGGGACATCAATGTCAATGAATGTGTGGCGGTGCCCCTCCTTGCCGACTTCCACCCTAACAGCATCTCTACCTTTACGCACCATTCCGACAGCGTGCTGCTGTTCACCGACAAGGAAATTTGGGAGAAGCTTAATCCTGGACAGATGCCGAACCTCCGAGCAGCCATTAATGTGAAGGACCGCTCGATGCTGTGGCATCGCGACGAGCTGGTGGCCAAGGCCTGGGAGAATCGCGAGAAGGCTTTCGTCCAGAAATATCCCACAGGTCTGACGAAGGAGCAGCTTTCCTATCCGTCGGACAATATGGACAAGCTGGCCATCATCAACTACACCTCTGGAACGACTGGCAACCCAAAGGGGGTGATGCTCACCTATGGCGCTATCTCAGATACCGATGCGTTCAGCAACAGTCATTTCTCCAACCAGCCCGGTGAGACCATTGTCTCGATGCTCCCCATGGCCCACATGTACGGACTGGCCATCGAGTTCATCCATCCTAACGTCGATGGTGTAACGGTTTATTTCCTTGGCAAGACACCCTCGCCCTCGACGCTGCTGAAAGCCATGCAGGAGGTGAAACCCTATATGGTGGTTACGGTGCCGCTGGTGATGGAGAAGGTCTACGCCAATTCCATCAAGCCTGCTCTCGACAAGATGAAATGGCTGACGGCTATCCCCCAAGCTCGTAAGGCGATTTATAAAATCATCCGCAAGAAGGTGCTATCGGCCTTTGGCGGTCAGGTGCGCGGCTTCATTATGGGGGGTGCTGCCCTGAAGCCAGAGGTGGAGGATTGTTTCACCAAGATACGCCTGCCATATACCGTGGGCTATGGCATGACGGAAGCCTGCCCGCTGCTGGGTTGGGAATGGTGTACAGAGTTCGTACCTGGTTCCTGTGGCAAGCCCGTTCACGACCTTCGTATCAATTCCGACGATCCCAGGAACGTCCCAGGGGAAATACAGGTACGAGGCGCCAACCTGACCATAGGCTATTACAAGAATCCAGAAGCCAATGCTGCCGCGTTTACCGACGACGGCTGGTTCCGCACAGGCGACTTAGGCCTGTTGGACAAGAACAACAACATCTTCATCCGAGGTCGCATCAAGTCGATGATTCTCAACTCTTCCGGCCAGAACATCTATCCAGAGGAGCTAGAAGCCGTGCTGTCTGGCTGTCCATACGTGAGTGAGTCGCTGGTCGTAGAGCGAAAGGGTAGGTTAGTGGCGCTGGTATATCCTGAGATACCCGATGACCTGGACATGAACAAACGTTCGGAGATTCCAGAACTCATCCGCACTACCGCCAACAAGTCACTTCCTGTCTACAGTAAGATTAACGAAGTGGCATTTGTGGACGAGCCTTTTGAAAAGACGCCGAAAATGAGTATCAAGCGCTATTTGTATCGGTAAATAGAAAACACATCTTACCAGATCTTGATACGCTTTTTCTTTGGAATGAACAGCTTACCTTTCTTGATGTTGAAGGCGTCGTACCACTCGTCAATCTGGGGTAGGGCACCATTGACGCGCACAAGGTTTGGAGAGTGGACGTCCTGATTGAGGAGCATGTCCATATACTGGTCGCGGTTATTGCTTGCCCACACACGGGCCCAGCCCAGGAAGAAACGCTGGTCGGCAGTCAAACCGTCAATAACGCGATTGTTACCTGTGTTGTGGAGTGCCTGCAGAGCTACATGAATACCGCCATTGTCACCGATGTTCTCACCAAGTGTCTGCTTGCCGTTAACCTTCTTGCCGTTCACTGCCTCGATAGTTGAAAAGTAGTCAGCCAGACGTGCGGCACGCTTGTCAAAGGCAGCTTTGTCGGCAGCCGTCCACCAGTTGCGCTGATTGCCCGTCAGGTCAAACTGGCAGCCCTGATCGTCAAATCCGTGACTCATCTCGTGGCCAATCACACCACCGATGGCTCCATAGTTCTGCGCATCGTCAGCCTCTACGTCAAAGAAGGGGGCCTGTAGAATACCTGCAGGGAAGCATATCTCGTTGGTGGTGGGGTTATAGTAGGCGTTGATTGTCTGCGGAGTCATGTGCCACTCCACCTTGTCGACGGGCTTGTTCACCTTGCGGTTCAAGGCGTCAATCCAGTTCCATTCACTCACGTTAGCCAGGTTTTCGTAGAGCGACAGTTGGTCGTCAATATGCATTTTGCTATAGTCCTTCCACTTGTCTGGATAGCCAATCTTGATGTGGAAATCGGCCAACTTCTTCTTGGCTTCAGCTTTCGTGGCATCGCCCATCCAGTCGAGGGCATCGATGCGCTGACCAAGTGCTGTCTGCAGGTTACGAACCATCGTGAGCACGCGCTGCTTGCTGGACTCAGGGAAGTACTTCTCGCAATACATCTTGCCGATAGCCTCGCCCAGCACGCCGTTGACCAGAGCTGTGGCCTGCTTCCACAATGGATCGTCTTGCGGCTTACCCGTTAGCGCCTGTGAGAAGATGAAGTATGAACGGCGCAGGTCCTGTGTCAGACAAGAGGCAGCACCTTGAATGATGCGCACCTCGGCGTATGCCTTCAGGTCGTCGAGTGGGGTGTCGGCAAGTATCTTTTCCACTTCATGAAGCGGTTCGGGTTGTTCCACTACGAGTTGTTTGAAAACGGGGAATCCTGTTACCCAGAATACGCTAGGCCAATCGATGCCAGGAAAGTCGCGCACCAGTTCGTCGTAGGTCATCTTGTGGTAGTTGGCGTCAATGTCGCGCAATTTTACTTTGTTGTAGCTAGCTTCGGCAATGCGTTTCTCGATGGCATATACCTTCTCCATGCGTTCGTTGGCCCTGGCCTCGTCATAGCCTAATGCCACGAACAGTCGCTTGCCGTAGGCTTTGTAGGCCTCGCGAACGGCCTGCGTCTGCGGGTCTTCGTTGAAGTAGTAGTCGCGATTACCTAATCCGAGTCCTGCTTGCGAAATGCTGACGATGTTGTTGTCGGCATCGCGCATATCGGCACTCACCCCCCAGGCATACATCATCGTGGCCTCGCCGCGACGGTCAATCTCTGCGGTGACGCGCTGGTATTCCTTACGGTCCTTGATGGCACGAATCCGTTCAATGTAGGGCATGATAGGAGTCAGCCCCTGCTCGTTGCGCTTCAGCGTGTCCATCATTTGGTTGTAGAGTGTACCAATCTTATAGCCCAGCGAGCCCTTCTCCTGCGGCTTCGTTGCAAACTCAAGAATCATTTCCTGAATCTGTTTCTGATTCTGCTCGTAAAGGTCGAGGAAGGCACCGTTAGTCATCTGGTCGTCGCGCAGCGGATGCGACTTGAGCCAGTTGCCGCAGGCATATTCCACGAAGTTGTCACCTGGTTTTACGTCAAGGTTCATGTTGGTCTTGTCGTAACCCTTTAGTTGTTGTGCAGAGGCTGTTGTTCCGCACATTAGCATCAGCGTAAAGCTGAAGATTTTGAATAATGTTTTCATACCTATTTAATTTCGAATTTTATCTGTTTGACGCTACAAAAGTACAAATAACTACAAAATTAGCCAAATTTTTGGGATAAATTGCATGGATTTGTGATGAATGGCTGGCAAGTTTCGACCGAAAAATTACGGGAAATTACGGATTCCGCCAGAAACTTGTGGACTCTGTGAACATTTTTTGAGTATAATATTTTGATGTTTAAGAAAATGTCACTAAGTAACCGTTAAAAAATAACTTGGTACGATTTCCGCTCTATACGAGCAGTTGCCAAGCTTTTATTTATCTCTTCAAAATTATTGTTCATGTTTATTGTTGCTTTGTTTATAACTTATTGATTATTAACATTTTATATT
>JAFXVN010000031.1 GCA_017524545.1 Bacteroidaceae bacterium | reverse complement strand
TATGACCTACGATTTCATCCTTCGCATCCTCATCGCCGCCCTCCTTGGCGGACTCATTGGGCTCGAGCGCGAATACCGCGCCAAAGAAGCCGGATTTCGCACCCATTTCCTCGTGGCGCTTGGCTCAGCGCTCTTCATGATTGTCTCAGCCCATGGCTTTGCCGACGCATTGCTCTCGGCCGAGCACCGTCTCGATGTCTCACGCATCGCTGCGCAAGTGGTGTCGGGTATAGGTTTCATCGGTGCCGGTACCATCATATTCCAGCGCCACGCCGTGCGTGGACTCACTACTGCTGCCGGCCTCTGGGTCACTGCCGCTATAGGTCTTGCCTCTGGAGCGGGCATGTACGTCATTGCCGCCTTCGCTACCGTCCTCGTACTACTGTGTCTTGAAGCTCTCAACTACATGTTCCGCCGCACAGGCCACCACTATGTCACCGCTACATTCCTGGCACCCGATACTGCAACGCTTCAGTGCATCGTCGACCGGCTTACTGCTGAGGGGATCACTGTCGACACCTATCAGATGAAGAAAAATAAAGACTCTCACAACTCCCAATCCGAAGAAGACGCGCTAACCGGCGACCTTTCACCAGCAGGGAGCGACCGTTATGCTGACGAAAATCCCTTGCGCGTCACTTTGGAAATAAAAGTCAGTCGTGCCCGCGACTCCATCTCTCAACTGCTCCCGCTCTTTGAAGGCGCAACACTTGAGAGCATCGAATAGGCACCCCTCCCCTTTTCCTGTCAAGAAAACAATACCAACATCAATATGAAAACAAGAAACAGTCTTATCGCATTGGCCTTTGTACTGGCCTTCACACCCGTGGCCACAACGGCCCAAACCAAGAAAACTGCACCCCAGACCAAGAAAACAGCAACTCAACCCCCAAAGGCTACGCCCGCCATTCCACGAGACAAAGCCTTGGAAGCCCGCGTAGAGCAAACACTTGCCCGCATGACGCTCGATGAGAAAATCGGGCAGATGCTCGAACTGAATCTCGACATCATGGGCCGGCTCGACCAGAACCGCCAATGGCAACTCAACGAGACGATGCTCGACACGACTATCGCACGATACAAAATCGGTTCGATTCTCAACGCACCTGGCACACGAGCCGCCACCATCGACCAATGGCAGCGCTGGATCAGACTGATACAGCAGAAGTCGATGCAACACATCGGCATCCCTGATGTATATGGACTCGACCACAACCACGGTGTTACCTACACACAGGGCGGCACGCTCTTCCCGCAACCCATCAACCTCGCCGCATCGTTTAACACTGACCTGGCACGCGAGGGGGCTCGTATCACCGCCTACGAGAGCCGAGCCGGCAACTGCCCGTGGGTATACAACCCCGTTCTCGACCTCGGCCGTGACCCGCGATGGAGCCGCATCTGGGAGAGCTTCGGCGAAGATCCGTTGGTGAACGCACGGATGGCTGAAGCCGAGATTCGCGGCTATCAGGGCGACAATCCCAACCACCTGGGTCCGTACAATGTGGCAACATCAGTGAAACACTACTTCGCCTACGGTGCACCGTGGACAGGCAAAGACCGCACCCCCGCCTACCTCTCGCCACAGATGTTGCGAGAGAAATATTTCGAGCCTTTCCGTGCCGCCATCCGCGCTGGAGCCCTCACCATCATGGTTAACTCGGGCAGCATCAACGGCACACCTGTGCACGCCAGCTATGAATACCTTACGAAATGGTTGAAGGAAGACCTGCAGTGGGACGGCATGATTATCACCGACTGGGCCGACATTAACAACCTCTACCAGCGTGAGCGTGTTGCCAAGGATAAGAAAGACGCCATCCGCATCGCTATCAATGCCGGCATCGATATGTCGATGGACCCCTATAGCGTGGACTTCTGCACCCTTCTGCGACAACTCGTTGACGAGGGGAAAGTCTCCCGCGAACGAATCGATGATGCTGCACGTCGCATCATCCGCTTGAAATACCGATTGGGACTCTTTGACCAACCCAACACCGGCCCCGAGGGTTACGAGAAGTTCGGTTCTGAAGAGCATGCCGCAGCTGCCTTGCGCTCTGCTGAGGAAAGCATAGTGCTGCTCAGAAACGACACCATCATTGTCCCCAACCGGCCCGTTAGGAAGCCTATGGAGGTGGAGCCTGTCAAGCGGCGTAAGATTGGCAGAAACCAGGCAGAGCCCGTTATCGACGAGGTTCCACTCGTGTTAGAGGAAATGCATCCAATGCTGCCGCTGAAGAAAGACACACGCATACTGCTTACAGGTCCCAACGCCAACCAGATGCGTTGCCTGAACGGCGGCTGGAGTTACACGTGGCAAGGCTCGGGAGCTGAGGATCTGGCTGAGAAATACAACACCATCTACGAGGCTCTGTGCTTGAAGTTCGGCAAAGACAACGTCAACCTGCAGCAGGCTGTCACCTACAACGAGCGCGGCCAATATTGGGATGAGAGAGTGGACAACGAGCAGCTGCTAGTTGACAACGGACGATTCACCGTGAAGCAGGGCTCGGCACTTGCAGACGGCATTGAAACTTGCGACGTCATAGTGGCTTGCATCGGCGAGAACAGCTATTGTGAGACACCCGGAAACCTGACCGACCTGACTCTTTCCGAAAACCAGCGTGCCCTCGTCAAGGCACTTGCTAAGTCGAAAAAGCCTATCGTGCTGATACTTAACGAGGGGCGCCCACGCATCATCGCCGACATCGAGCGCATGGCCAACGCTGTGGTCCACGTGTTGTTGCCTGGCAACTACGGCGGAGACGCACTCGCCAACCTTCTCTGTGGCGACGCCAATTTCTCGGGCAAACTACCCTACACCTATCCGCGTGAAATCAATTCGCTCAACAACTACGACTACAAAGTCTCTGAAGAAGTGGGTACGATGGCTGGTGCTTACAACTACGATGCCCGCGTGTCGCTGCAGTGGCCTTTCGGCTATGGGCTCAGCTACACCCGATTCGAATACAGTAACCTGCGTGTCGACCGCACCGACTTCCGCGCCGATGACGTGTTGACCGTCTCTGTCGACGTGAAAAATGTAGGTAGCCGGGCCGGAAAAGAGTCTGTGCTGCTCTATTCCAGCGACCTCATTGCTTCTATCGTTCCCGACAACCGCCGTCTGCGCGACTTCACGAAAATCTCGCTGGAGCCTGGTGAACAGCAGACCGTCACCTTCCGTTTGCCAGCCAACCGGCTCGCCTTCGTGGGCGAAGACTGCCGTTGGCGACTTGAAGAGGGCGAATTCCGCCTGAAAGTGGGCAATCAGACCACTCTCATCCGCTGTCAGGAAACCCGCGTGTGGGACGAGCCGAACATCTTTTGAACAATTGATTGCTCGGCTATGCCGCTTATATGAGCGAAGCGAGTCTTAAGAAAGGTGTCAGCCGACTAAAAGAATTAAAACAGAGAATTGACAATCAACGGTCAAAACATATTTCTAAGGGCAATACGGAATGAGCATGTCCCGTCTCGGGATGATGCTTATCCGTTTAACCTCCCCATTGTACGCCATTTGAAGACCTTGGAGTTTTCAAAGAGTGTCACATATATCGTTGGAGAAAACGGTTCTGGGAAATCCACTCTGCTGGAAGCCATCGCCACTCTTTTGGGGCTGAATGCTGAAGGCGGAAGCAAGAATTTCAATTTCAGGACAAAGGAGACCCATTCTTCCCTCTTTGAAGAATTGACCGCCGTAAGAGCCGATTTGAGCTACCGAAACGCGTTCTTCTTCCGCGCGGAGAGTTTCTATAACGTTGCCTCCGAAGTGGACAGGATTGCTGAGAGCGACTTGAGTATGTTGAACAGCTATGGCGGAGTCAGCCTTCATGAGCAATCGCATGGTGAGAGCTTCATGTCGTTATTCACCAACCGAATGAGAAGCAAGGGACTTTATATCGTTGACGAGCCTGAAGCGGCTTTGTCCTATATCAACCAACTTCGTTTCCTGTTGTGGATGAAAGAAGCGGTCAGCGCAGGGTCACAAATCATCATCTCCACCCACTCTCCCGTCATCCTTGCCTATCCCGATGCAGAAATATTCGTTGCTGAGGAGGGCAAGCTGAAGGCCACATCATACGAAGATTGCTATATTTATCGCGACATGCGGGCATTCATCACGAACAAAGACTTGGTGATAAAAGAGTTGTTTGCTGAATAGACAAAGCTGGAAAAGGAAACTGTCAAGAAAATTCTGAATTTTGCCCCCAAAAGAAGGGTATCTTTTTGAACTGAAAAAGATTTTGGTGCGAAAATGGCCTTTTTTTGACGTTTTCGGAAGTCGTTGGTTATCAACGGCTTCCGTTTTTCTTACATTTTCCAAGCCAACCAAAACGATGCTTTTAGGTTGTCAGAGCTATGCTTTGAGGGCCTCACTTGTGGCATATGAGCGGCTCAAATGCCGCTAATGACACGGTCAAAAGCCACATATGACACTCTCAAAAGCCACAAATGACAAATATGGCGGCTAGAAGAGAAGACGGAAGCGTGTAAAAGTAAAGATTCTTTACATATTTCTTTTCTAGATTGCACGAAAAAGCTGACAAAAATTTGTAGTGTTTTTTCATAATATTTTCTAATAAAGAGAATGCTTGAAAACCGCTACATCATTGCATAGAAGTTGGAAAAATGATTAAACAGATTCACGATTAAGGCAATTGTCTGGACGTCAATTCCGCAATTCTTTATTTCCAACCGTGCACCTCAACTTTTTCTTTTGCATGAAAAATGTGAGTTAAAAATTTGTACGTGCGCGAAATTTTTATTATTTTTGCCCAATAGTTTAAAACGAATCATAAACAGTTTAAAAACCGAACGTCAAAAACCACACACACCCACCCGCCGCACCCACAGTTGGGGAAGGCATAGGGGAACTCTTTATCATGAACAAAAAACTCGTATTCTCTTGGGGCCACATCATCGCGTTGCTCGCCATCATTGCCTTTAGCTACCTCGCTTTCGTGGGCTTTTGCTACTACACGGGCGGGCGCTTCCTGCTTTCGGGACTGCTCGTGGCCGCCATCGACGTCTTGCTCATCCTCGTCTTTATTGGTGCACAGCAACTGAAGATTTGGGACGGGCCATTCCAGAAATACATCATTGTGGAGCGTTGGATGGTCTTTGTCCTCGCCCCACTTGCTGTTGCCGCCGCCATGATTCCCATCAACCACTGGTTGGGTCTACGCAACAACGAAACCGTACTCGCCAGCCAGTTCACTGAGGCCATCGACGCCGCAAAAGTGATGTTCAGCGACTACGAAGCCTACGCCAACGACCGCATCAACCAGCTGGGCGACCGCCTCTATCAGGAGCAGCGGAAGGCTTCGGCTAACCGCTCGAAGGACGACATTGGGGGCGAGAGCGCTGACCTTCAAGCTGAGCGAAAACTCAACCGCGAAAACACTATGCGTGCCTTGCGATTGCAACTCATCGGCCAGAACTATGAAGACCTGCACACGGCCGCCATGCAATGGATGGAGGAGACAGCCGACGCGCCCAGCACGCTCAACGTATTTTTGCTGGGCAATATCAACCAAATCAATTCGGCCATCACAGGATGGAACCAACAGCTCAGCGAGTTCTCCGCCCGACGGCTGTCGAGCGAATCGAAGCAGACCGCCGACTACACCGCAGAAAGCCCGTATGTCACGCAGGCCGCCTCGCTTCTGAAAGGCTTGAGAGACCTCTGCCGCGAGCGCCAGCCATTGAACACCACTTCGCTGTGGATAGCCCTCGGATTGTTTGTGCTGATGATGGTGCCTTGGTGGGCGCAGAACCGCAACACGAAGAGCACCTTCCGTCTCTTCGGCCGCGAGGGTAGCACACCCATCGAATTGGTCACGGGGCAACGCGGTCAGCAGAAGGGAAAGAAGACGCTCAACTAC
>JAFXVN010000030.1 GCA_017524545.1 Bacteroidaceae bacterium | reverse complement strand
ATTGGGTTTCTTACGTGGATACATGGTGCAAAGGTACACATTTTTTACCTTGCGACACCCAAAGACACCCGGAAAACTTGTCTAAACACCTGTAAAACAATGGATGCCATTTTGTGGCACAGAAAGTGATGAAGTCAGGAGGGTCATAATAATGACTAAACCTTTTTCTGTTACGCTGGTTGACGATTTTCTCCAACTCCTCATAGTCATCGATGTATGATCTTCCTCGAATAATGTTTATCAAGCGCATAGCCACTTCTATCTGCTTGGCTACTTTCTTTGCACCAACAATATGAGTATGCTTACTATTAAAGAAGGCTACCATGCGCTCGAACTTATAATACATCATGTCGAGCAAACACCCATAGTCATAATCTGTCATCTGAGCAACCTCCTCATCAGTGTACTTCGTTTTCCACTCTGGCTGCTCCACCACACGCCGTTTCTGGCCTTTCACCTTAACGGCTTTCTGTTCTAATTTCACTTTATTACGATATTTCATTTCAAAAACCTATTTTTCTTGTTGCTTTTGTTTCAAAACGCTCCTTATCGCAGTAGGACATGAGGGTTTCAAGGGAGTTACCCTTATCACCATAGAGTATACCATTGATGGTATTACGGCGAGCGACGTTCTCTATCTGACCTCCACAGAAATCATATTTCTCTGCTATTATCTTGGTATCATCCTCAGAAAGAGTTGGAATCATTTCATGCCAGATGTGCATGCGAGCCTCCAAAGTTGGTTTCTCGAACTGGATCTTATAGAGGAATCGACGCTCAAAGGCTTTATCCATATTTTGGGCCAAATTGGTTGTGGCAATGAGAATACCATCAAGTGTTTCCATCTCTTGAAGGATTATATTCTGGATGGTGTTCTCCATTTTATTAACTGCAGATTCTGCGCCCTCCATACGTTTATTGATAATGGCATCAGCTTCGTTAAATAGCAGAATAGGGGTCGTAGTACTCTTCCTTGCTAATTCTCTGTATGTATCAAAGATTCTTTTGATATTCTTTTCGCTATCGCCCACCCAACAGCTTTTTATCTGTGACACATTGACTTGATAGATGTCACGACCAGTCTGGTGGGCTAATTGGAGAACAGTTTCCGTCTTACCTGTACCTGGTGCACCATAGAAAAGACATGTGAATCCACAACGCAAACCAGACTCCTGCATACGAGTATGAATTACATGATAGTGACTATTCTCCAAAAGCTGGCTCAGTTCTGTGATTTGTGACTGAACAATTTCCCCATAGAATAGTTTCTTTTCAACTATTTTGTCGAACCTTATCATATCCTTAGCAGCTATTTTACTGTATCTTAAATCCAAGTCAAGTTCGCTTAATAATTCAGTTTTGGCTGTGTCTGTCATGCGAAACTTCTCACGACTGGCCATTCCACTATCATTAGCATTCTCGATCATTTTCAAATTAAATAATCTGTGGCATCCCCATCTAAGATCTGACTTAACCCGTCTCCAATCACTCTTCTCAAACAAGAAATCCAAATCATAAAAGTAGATGTTGTCATCACCATTATTTGCGAACAGATGGCAAAACAAAACCAAGAGCATTTCATCTCTTTCGTCCAAATCTTTCTTTTGTATGGTTTGAACAAAATTAAGATGATGATTATCTTCAAATAGAGAATGAATCATTTGTGTCGTCATCTCGAAAGATAGCTCATGGTCTTCACGCAATTGAAAAATATCTTCGAGTTCAGCAAAAAGCTCGTGGCAAGAGAGGCCTTTTCTTGTTCTTGGAACATACTTTTCATCAAGCTTTATTGCATCAATCAACTCAATTTGCACTCTGTAAGAGATAAATTTCTTATCGCTACCAGTGCCTTTATGACAACGAAGCAATTCTCTCTTCACAAGTACATCGATATCTTTTAAGTATTGTAGCATATGAACTGTTTGGCATTTTACGAATTCACCCAAATCACTGATGCGAATATTATCATCATCGCTTCTGTTTATAAACAATGCCAGCATGACGCTCTGCTCTTTGGTCAGATCGAGTTTGTCTGACACATATTTAATATATCGTGAGGCCTTGCGATAGAACTCAGGGCTGAGTTTCGAATCCTTTGCCTTTTCAACAATCTGCTCCACAGCTGTGAGCAAATCCATCTTCCTTGTCGTTGCCATCTTACTTTGTCTTTAACGATTAAACATTTTCGAGTGCAAAGTAAACAAAGACCTCTGCCGTTTTGAGGCAGAGGTCAAAGGAAAATGTATTTTTCTAAGAAAAAACTATTCGATTGGGTCTGGGCAGAAATCTCTTAGCTTGTGCACATTGCTTCCCCTTCATAAATAGCTTCTAGTTCCGATTCGAACTCATCTATATCTTTTAATATGGCAAGGACAACATGTTGAGGCCCGTCTTTCCATTCTTTATATTTCTTGAAAGGTTTCGAACCTAAAGACGTATTATTGCAATCATAGCCTTTTTCTTTCAAATATTTTTTTATTGCTTCTTGGTTAGGTATTGTCCTCTTTGAATAATTATTATCGGAGCGGAATCCGCAATCTTTGATAATAACCGCACCACCATTTTTGTGTGTTACTTCAAATATAAAATTAGTAGATAATCTATACCAGATATTACCACCTTTCTTTTCCCAAATATCTTTTCCTGCATATCTCTTAAACGAATCTTCAATCATTGTGTTCGAAATACTATCAGGTGATAATTGATCCCTTCTTTCTTCAAATGCATGGATTTCTTCCTTAAAAGTATTTGAGATACATTCCTTTTCTGGTCTTATTTCTTTTCTGTACAATGAACCTAAAACTCTTCCTAACATCGTGATTTCTTCATTTGTGTAAAATTTGCTTGTATGAGGAATGCCATATATCGGTATCTGCTCTTTACTCTCTGCATACGACATCTCCGCATATGATAATTCACCATCAATAAGAGATTCTGGTTTCATAATCAATTTCATCATACAATCCTTTTGGCCCAAACAAATGACAAAAGAAGGTTTTAAAATACGTATTAACATCCTTGTTAATTCTATTAATTCATCATCTTTTGTGATGTCCTTAGAAAGTGCTTCTGCTTTCAATGTTCCTAAATGGAAGATATTTGAGAATACAAAATCCTTTTTGTCTTTAAGAAGACTATCAATGCCACCGGCATTAAATATCTTTATAAGGATTTTCCATAAACGCCAATTAACATCTGTCGAAAATGACTTGTTCCCCTCTAAAAAGGTTTTATAGTCTTTCCCTTCATCTGTGCCAATGGAACCCGGATTAATTCCCAGAATTAATACCTGAGGATTATTTTGGATTTCCCATAAATTAGATTGAGTATAATAGGAAATCCCATTTGCAATACTATTATACTTCTTAACGACTTTTTTAGCCCAATCTATTAGTTCTTCTTGAATGTTCATAATCTACATTTGTTAGTTAATATTGAATAATTTGTGGTATACAATTTCTCTTTTCGTTGCAAAGATACGAATTTATTTATAAATGAAGAGCAAAGGATAAATCTTTCGAGTGAAATACATACACGAGTAGTTTTCCAACGAGACTCCTCGGGACGTTTGTCAGCTGTTTTGCTGATTAATCAGGTTTACTACGACCTTTACCATCACATCTTTCTCTTCTGTTTTGCTCTCGGCAATCATCAGGGTCAAGGCGACGAGAGTGTTGTCTGCCAGACGCTTTGAGCCGTCTTTACGATAGAGGATGTGGTTGTTGTTGAGGAACCAAAGGAATAAGGTAGCGGCGATGCGTTTGTTGCCGTCGCTGAAGGAGTGGTTTTTGGTGACGAGATAGAGCAACATGGCAGCTTTCTCCTCCACGCTGGGATAGAGCTCTTCGCCTCCGAAGGTCTGATAGATTTGTCCGATGCTGCTTTTGAAGGAGCCGTCCTTTTCGTTGCCAAATAAGACAGAGCCGCCAAATCTGTTACGAAGACGGTTAATCTCTTCCATTGCATTCTCGTAAGTGGCGTGGAAAGGTTCCTCCTTTGTCGTCTTCTCTATCGTTAGCCGCTCATAATCGTAGTTGTCGAGCGTGTCGAGGGCATAGGTGTAATCCGTTACGACCTCGAAGAGGGCATTGGTCTCGTCTGTGGAAAGCAAAGGCTGGCTCTGGATTGTGCGACCAAGCATTCCAACCAATTGGCGCAACTCACCAATCTGCTCTTTGTGTATGCGCTGATTGACAGCAAAACCCTTGACAAGATAGTCTTTCAAAATCTGTCTTGCCCATATACGGAAGGCTGTGCCACGTTTGCTCTTCACGCGATAGCCAACGGAGATGATGACATCGAGGTTGTAAGTGGCGACTAACTGCTTTACACCATCAACGCGCAAAAAATGCGTGTTGTTAATTTTCTCCAACTCTCCTTCCGAGAAAACATTATTGATATGTTTTCTGACGGTCTTTTCGTCGCGATCGAAGAGTAAGGCCATTTGATTCGCCGTCAGCCACACTGTCTCATTTTCCAGCCGAACATCAATCTGTGTCTGGCCGTCCGCCGTCTGATAGATTACGATTTTATTTTCTTCCATAATTACTGAATTCTATTGCAAAGATATATGTCTTCTCGTTTTGCTACAACTCTTTTACAAAATTTCTCTTGCAATCCAAGCACAAGCCTCTGCATCGGCAAGGGCGTGGTGATGGTTCTTCATGCAGAAGCCACAAGCTTCGGCGACAGTCTGGAGCTGGTGGTTCGGCAGGCAGGGGAACTTGCGGCGCGAGACGCAAAGGGTGTCGAGGAACTCATAGTCGGGATAGTCCATCCGGTACATACGGAAGACGGCCTTGAGGCAGCTCTCGTCGAAGGGTCTGTTATGGGCCACAAGCGGCAGGCCCTCTATTAAAGGCTCTATCTGTGCCCACACTTCAGGGAAGATGGGGGCGTTGTCAGTATCTTCGTGTCCCAGTCCATGCACTTGCTGGCACCAGTAGTTATAATAGTTAGGTTCGGGCTGAATGAGGGAGTAGAAGCTATCCACTATCTCACCATTCCTGACAATAACAACGCCAACGGAGCAGACTGAACTGCGCTCGTTGTTGGCGGTCTCAAAATCTATTGCTGCAAAGTCTTTCATTTCTTTTTATTATAATTCTTCCACATTTGACCAACTATTCTTGTCATCTCTTCGCGGAGCCAGAGGGGTTCGAGCACTTCCACGTCGCTGCCGTTCCACAGCACTTCCTGGATGAAGTCATACTGCGGGCGGAGCCAGTAGCGGAAGATGCTGTACTCGTCGGTCTGCTCCACTTCTTCCTGCGACTCGTGAAGCTCCAGGTCGCGGATATAGTTTGCTTGGCTGGCATTGGCTTTGAGCAGAAGTCTTTCTGCCTTGACTTCAGAGCTGGCAAAGATGCCAAAGCAGTCCTTGAAATACGCCTCGGCGCTCCAGTCCTTGGGCATCACGAAGGTCTTTTCCGTCCGGCGAAGCTTCTGGATGCGGTCGAGGGAATAGATGCGAAGCTTTCCCTCGTCGTAATCGGGTTTGGCTATCATGTACCACCGCTGGCGGAACAGCTTCACACAATAGGGCTGAACATCGTAACTTCTCTCCTCGTCTTTCCAATAATTATAATAGGTCAGGTTCAGCACAGTGTTCTCCTTCATTGCCCCGATGACGGTCTGAAGATGTTCCCTGCCGGAAGGCACATACTCGAGCAGGATGCGGTCCTTGATGCTCTGGCTGTTCGCCAAGGCATTGCTCACGCAGAACGTGTTGTAGAGCCACGAGCGGATTCCATTCTTCTTGATGTCCTCCTCGTTCTCGATGTAGTAACGGTACTCGCCACGGTTCTCGTTGACGATGCTGATGCCGAACATATCCCAGATGGCATCTTTCCAGTGGTCGAAGGTGCGCTTGGGGATTTCCACGCCTCGGCTCATGTCGATGTCGCGAAGCCATAGCTCGTTCAGTTCGTTGAACGAAACCTTTCGCCGGCGATAAATGGTTTCTATCACCCAGACGTACTTGTTTATCAAGGTTTGACCCCTGTCGTTGTTAATCATAACTCAAGAATTTTCTGCAAAGTTACGAAAAAGGTACGTCATTCTGTGGCAGAGGCAGGGAAATTATACAATTTAACGAATTACGATTGACAATTCATTACAATTTGACGATTTTGTTCTTTCTTTCAGAAAAAAATCGTAACTTTGCAGATGAAACAGCAAAGACCAACAGAAAGTGTACATCGCGATAGCAGGAAACATAGGCAGCGGCAAGACAACGCTGACAGAGATGCTCTCACAGCACTACCACTGGGAGCCGATGTATGAGCAGGTGACGTTCAATCCCTATTTGGACGACTACTACAAGGACATCCAGCGATGGTCGTTCCCTATGGAGGTGTTCTTCCTCAAAGAGCGCTTCCGCGACATCCTCGAGATGCAAAAGGATGCAAAGGACACCATTCAGGACCGCTCCATCTATGAGGGCGTGTATGTCTTTGCCACGAACAACAAGCGCATGGGCAACCTCGACGACCGCGACTTCGAGACCTTCATGGAGCTGTTCGACCACATAAAGAACATCGTCCGCTATCCCGACCTGATGATTTACCTGCGTGCCAGCATCCCCCACCTCGTCGGCAACATCCAGAAACGCGGCCGCGACTGCGAGCAGGCCATCCAGCTTGAATACCTCAAGGGCCTGAACGACCTCTACGAAGACTTCATCTACAACAAATACAAAGGCAAGGTGCTGACCATCGAGGTCGATAACATCGACTACCAGCACAACCCAAAAGACTTCAAAGACATAACGGACAAAATCGACGGACTGCTCTACGGCATGTTCCCACTTAACGAATGAAGAGTTAAGAATGAAGAGTTAAGAATTTGCTGCCGCCCGTAACGAAGGATTATAAATTGTCAATTATTCCCATTGTAAATAAACAGTAAATCGTCAAATAGTAAATTAAGTTTATGCATATAGCAATAGCCGGAAACATCGGGTGCGGCAAGACCACCCTCACCAAGTTGCTCGTCAAGCGCTACGGCTGGACGCCGCGCTTCGAGCCTGTCGAGACGAATCCCTACCTCGACGACTTCTATCAGGACATGAACCGCTGGAGCTTCAACCTGCAAGTGTATTTTCTCAACAAACGCTTCCGCGACGTTGTGGAAATATCAAGGAGCACGGACACCATCATCCAGGACCGCACCATCTTCGAGGACGCACGCATCTTCGCCCCGAACCTTCATGCGCAGGGCTACATGAGCGACCGCGACTTCCAGAACTACAGCGACCTCTTCGACCTGATGATGTCCCTCGTCGGACTGCCCGATTTGCTCATCTACATCCGCAGCTCCATCCCCAACCTCATCGCGCAGATTGCCAAGCGCGGCCGTGAGTACGAGCAAAGCATCCGCATCGACTACCTCACCGGCCTGAACGAGCGTTACGAGGAATGGATAAAGAGCTATCCCGGAAAACTCCTCATCGTTGATGGCGACACCCTCAAGTTCGAATCCAGCGTCGCCGACTTCCAGCGCATCACAGAGCAAATCGACGCCAAGCTCTACGGCCTCTTCCCAGAAGAATAGGCAACGCTAACAGCAAACGCACTCGTTCCTTTTTATTAAACCGAATTACACGAATTGCACGAATTGTTCTGCCGCAGATTATCATGCAGGTACAGAAGTTCGCCAGAGGTGAGTGCTGTCTCGTCGAAAAGGTAAGTGTTCATCACAGGATTGCCGCCTTCGGTTAGTGCCTTGAACTCACCCATGCGCCAGGCTTGCTGGCGGTCTGCAGAAAGGTAGAAGCCACGTCCGAAGTCTTTGTTGGGACGCGATTTCGTTAGGTCAATGTGGTCGATGTCAACCGTAGAGCCGTGATAAAGTCGAATCATAAAAGCTCGCCTCCTTTCCGATGGCAGTAGGAGGCCATGCTCTGCACCATATCGTCGAATGGTTGGGTGTGCATCACGTCGTAGAAGTCGTGCGCCACTTTGATGGCTCCGTAACGGTTGAGGTAGCGGTATGCCTCGACATCAGTCATCTTGTAATGACTGGCGAAAGCGGCAATAAGCAGCACAATATACTCGGATATGTCCTTAATGCTAAACATGATTTGATGTCTTTGCGAGGGCAAAGATACACTTTTATTTTCAATAATAGAGCAATTAACTCGTAAAAAAGACGATAATCGGGCGGGAGTGTGGAATTATTTGAGTATTACCGACGTTTTCAATACTTCCTGCACTTCTGTCTTGTACTTGCGCGAGATGGGGAGGCGGATGTCGCCTATCAAGATGTTCTCACCTTCGCGTCCTTGACAGGCGGAGATGCGGACAAGATAGGAGCGGTGAATGCGCAGGAAATCTTTACCTAAAAGATTGGCCCATGCAGAGATGGGACGCTTGTTGCGGTAGCGACGGTCTTCTGTGGCATAAATCCATGTCTCTGTATCGCAGCTCTCCACATAAAGAATTTCCTGTCTTTGGGGCGTGACGGGCTGACGGTCGCTCGTAAAGGTTATCGTTTCATCAGCCTCTGGCAAGCGTCGCTCAATCATGCGGCCAAGGAAATAATCACCCACGATTATCAGCAGAAGCATCGCCAGCAGGAAGACAGGATTCAGCAATATGGGAGACACGCCCAGTTCGCTACTAAACAACTGGCGACGCAGAGCCAGGATTAGTGTGTGCGCCAAATGAACGGCAAGGAAAGCCATCGTGAGAATGAACAACATAAGGAAGCACACATCGCGTATTCCCTGCCATCTGGAAGTGAAACGAACCTGTGCCAACAGGTAGCGGAATAACACAGCTACAGGCAAAAGCGAACTTGCAAGGAAGAAAGCATCGGCAAATGTGTAGCCTGTGCTTGAAAGTACAGTGGCAAACATGAGCAATGCCACCGACCAATAGAAAATAATGAGTGCTGTGCGTTTCATTTCGGAAGCAAAGATAACACTTTTTCCTCATTCAAAAGCCATTGCATAAAGACAAAAACCCATTATAGAGGGTTTCGGCAATCAAAGGAGGGGTTTTAACGAGCGAATAATTTGGTCTCGTTGCCATATTGTCGTACCTTTGCACCAGCAGCTGCAAAAAATGTTTAACTATTAAAAGTAATGATTATGAATGTGATTTCTGATTTCTTTATGATGGGCGGCCCTTGGTTCATGTCCGCCCTCACACTTCTGTTAGCCTTGGTATTCCTGGCAGCATGGAAGGCTCCCGCTTGGGTGCGTAACATAGGCGTTATTGCGTTGTTTTGTGGATTACTCTTTGGTGCGCTCGGCCTCTATCAGATGTATGGCGTTCTGCAAGAGTCGTTCAGGGCATTTAATGAGGCGGGCGATGTCTCTCCGTCCAATCTGATACCGCCTGCCGTTATCTATGGCGGATACAAGAGTGTCCTCGTTCCGTTTATCTACGGCATCATCATTCTTATAATCTCCCTTATCGTTCACCTCTGCCAAAAACCGAGGATATAATAAGGTAGGGACTAAGCGAAAGAAACTACATGAGGGATTGGTCACATTGCGTTGACCAATCCCTCATTGTATATTTGCAAAGTAACATATATATATTCAATAATCATGCGATAAGGTTACAAAAATAGCAGGAAAGCAGGCAGATGTGCTAAATAATTTGTACCTTTGTGTCGGTTTTATTACGTTTTATATGAAAAGGTTTGTTTTCTCTATGATGCTCGGTGCTGCTGCTTTATGCGCATCGGCACAGGTAACAATGACGGGCGGGAAGGATAGCTTTCCGCTTGTGGGCGGCAAGACGGCTGCCACTATCTTCTACGATAAAGGCGATGCGCTTGTGGTGGAACGCTCGGCCATGATGCTCTCGCAGGACATCTGCGATGTGACAGGTAAGGCGTTGCCCTTGAGCAGCGAAGTTCCTGGAAGTCAGAAGGCTTCCTACGCTGTCATTGCCGGCACCATCGGTCAGAGCAAGTGGGCGGATGCCCTGATTGCTTCCGGCAAGGTCGATACCATTGGACTTGGCGGGGCATGGGAACGCTATCGGGTGCAAATGGTCAAGAACCCTGTCAAAGGTATCGGTCAGGCTATCGTCATCCTTGGCAGCGACCGACGCGGCACAGCATTCGGTCTGCTCAGTATCAGTCGTGCCGCCGGTGTGTCGCCTTGGGTTTGGTGGATGGATGCCAAGCCTCAGAAGCACAGTACCATCAGCTTGCAGGTCAAGGCTTTCACAAGCCGGGAGCCAAGCGTGAAGTATCGCGGCGTATTCATCAACGACGAGGACTGGGGCTTGCGTCCTTGGGCAAAGAAGACCTACGAACCCGAGGTCGGCAACTTCGGTCCCAAAACCTACGCCCGTGTCTGCGAACTGCTCCTTCGCCTGAATGCCAACTATCTGGCTCCCGCCATGCACGAGGCCTCGCTTGCCTTCTTCAAGCTGCCTGCCAATCAGCTCGTTGCCGACACCTTTGCCATCGCGATGGGCTCCAGCCATTGCGAGCCGCTGCTGCTCAATACGGCCAGCGAATGGGACAAGCAGAAGTACGGAGCCTGGGACTATGTCAGCAACCGTCGCGGCGTGGACAGCGTTCTCAACGCCCGTGCCGAGTTGCTCGCTCCTTACGAGAACGTCTATACCCTCGCCCTTCGCGGCTTGCATGATGTGGCGATGGCTGGTTCCGACAATATGAACGAGCGCAAGAATACCATGCAGGAGGCTCTGATGGCACAGCGCAACATGGTGGCTCGCGCCACGGGCAAGCCCGCCGAAAGCATTCCGCAGGCCTTCACGCCCTACAAGGAGGTGCTCGATGTCTATGACCACGGCCTTCTGCTTCCAGAGGATGTCACCATCATCTGGCCCGACGATAACTATGGCTACATGAAGCGCTTGTCGAGTCCCGACGAGCAGAAACGCAGTGGACGAAGCGGCGTGTATTATCACGTCTCGTACCTTGGCCGCCCGCATGACCACCTTTGGATGGCAACGCAGTCGCCCTGCCTCATGTACGAAGAGCTGAAGAAAGCCTACGACCTCACTGCCGACCGCATCTGGCTCCTTAATGCTGGCGACATCAAGGGCTGCGAGTTCGCCGTTGATCAGTTCCTTGCGATGGCCTACGACATGCCGAGCTTCAGCTATGAGCGTTGTCTGAACTACCGCACCGAGTGGACCGAGAGTATGCTTCACGACGGACACGCTGCTGCCTACGACCGCATCTTCTGCTCCTTCTACGACCTCGCTTTCCAGCGCAAGCCCGAGTGCATGGGCTGGGGACAGGAGTGGGCAAGCGACGACCATGCCCGCGAGCAGAAGACCGATACGGAGTTCTCGCTGACAAACTACGGTGAGGCCGAGCGTCGCCTTGCCGAGTACATAACAATCGGTGGCATGGCGGATAGCCTCATGCAGCTCGTGCCCGAGTCTCTCCGCAGTTGCTACTACGAAGCTGTCTATTATCCCGTCAAGGGAGCGGAGCTGATGAACCGTATGACGTTGGCAGGTCAGCGCAACCGTTGGTACGCCTTGCAGAACAGAGCGGCTACTGCGCGATGGGAGAAGGAAGCACTCTCCTGCTGGGACGAGCTGCAAACCATCACTAAGGGCTATAACCAGTTGGAGCAAGGCAAGTGGGACGGCATCATGGGTATGACGCAGGGCGTGACGGCCAGCTACTTCGAGAAACCCGAACTGCGCAAGGCCGAACTGTCGGAGGCGGCAAGCCTCGGCGTACTGGCAGAGGGCGAGTACGGCACCGTCGGTCCTCGTCGCAGACAGGCTCTGCCGATCTTCAACAAGTTCCTCCCCGCGCGCGAATATTATATAGATGTGTATAACAAAGGACAGCAGCCGCTTTCGTGGAAAGCCTCTGCTTCTGCCTCGTGGATAAAACTCAGCATGACCGAAGGCACGACTGCCGAGCAGCAGCGCATCATGGTCAGCCTCGACTGGCAGCAGGTGCCGCAGACTGAGATGGCTCTCAGCACCGTCACCATCGAGGGCGCAGGCAGTAGCGAGACCATCGAGGTCAGTGCCTTCAATCCTGCTTTACCCTCAGTGGAAGAGCTGAAGGGCCTCTTCGTGGAGGACAACGGCATCATCTCCATTCCTGCCGAGTGCTTTGCCCGCAAGAACGAGAACGATGTGACGAAGATGACCGTCATCGACAACCTCGGTTGCGAGGGCAAGGTCGTTCAGATGGGCGACCCGACGCTGCCGCGCCAGAACAGCCGCGCCCGCAAAGCACCCTGCCTCGACTACGAGTTCTACACATGGCAGCAGGGACTCGTGGATGTCTATACCTACGTCCTGCCGACCTTTACGACCAGCGTTGACCGAGGTTTCGCAGGTCACGAGCGCACCAATGTCGAGAACCAGTACGGCGTGCGCATCGACGACGGCCTGCAAGTGCATCCTGCCACCAACTCATGGGAATACGCCCAGCAGTGGTACGAGAGCGTGCCGCGCAACACGCGCATCAACAAGACGACGCTCTACATCAAGAAGCCTGGCAAGCATTACGTCCGCATCCTCTGCCAAGACCCCGGCACCATGCTCCAGAAGATTGTCCTCGACTTCGGCGGCCAGCGTCGCTCCTACCTCGGCCCTCAAAGCACACAGGTGAAGTAAACGGGTGTCAATGCAAGCCCATTTTTGATTTATTTCATCAAAAATTGTGCCTACGCGCTTCATGTTTCATATAAATTCGCTATTTTTGCATCAGATTTGAAGCTAAGTGGCCTTCTATAATTGCTCATTTTTTTCAAACATAATCATAAAACCAACTATATGGACTTAAAAGGAGTAATTGATCAAATGACTATCAATGATGAGATTGCTGTTTTGAGTGATTTGGATACATACTTGTCATATTCTTCCAACAGACCCGATAATCATCACTTTGTTAAAACAGATAATGCCTTCACAAGAAAAGCACGACTGCTACAAGCAATTCGTAGATGGCAAACACACGCAGAAAGTGGTTCTTTCACCAGGAAAGGAATAACATATTATCATCCTAATCTTGCTAAAGACGGACAAATATCTGGTTGTAATTTCCTACACCATGAAATCTTCGAGTATGCAAAATACCGCACAAAGAATAAAAAAGCGTATGAGACTATTGGCGAAGACCGGCTTTTCAATAATTTCCTATCAAGCCAGCCAATGGCTTTTAATTTGTTTTTCCCTCTAATGGAAATTATAACATGTGATGAGGGTAAACGACGGCTTGCTAACGTTGTTTCTAGTTTAGTAGATAAAAACGATATTCTTAACATTGAACAAATCACAGAGGTTGGTATTGAATTCATTCCTGATTATTACAATCATTGCCTGAATGACAGGACTGCCATGGATGCCTTTTTCCGCTATGTCACCAAGAATGGGAAGAAAGGCATTATTGCAATTGAAACGAAATACACAGATATTCTTGGAACTAACCAAGCTTCAGACCCGTCATTAGCAGTTAAAACCGCCACAGAACGTGAGGGCATCTCGCACGTTTTCACCAAAGAGGGTAAAGAGAGAATAGCAGCAGGCAAAATAAAGTTATCTCAAGTGTATCGGAACTTGCTTCTGACAGAAGCAGTCAGATTATACGAACAACTTGACGAATCCTTGTCGATAATTATTTCCCCTCAAGAAAACACAAGTAATGAAAAAGACGAGAAACAATTATCAGACATATTGAATGAAAAATATAAATACAAGTTTCAGGTTATTAGCCTTGAATCTTTTGTAGAAGCAATTATTGCTGAATTCCCTGACGAAGACATTTTCCAGAAATTCCATCATAGGTATCTTGATTTTAGGACAGCAGAATGGCTCCTAAAGTATTCTCCGAAAAAGTTTTAGGTCAAACCACAGGCGACTGCACACGATAACCGAGGGCAATAATGACATCGAGGTTATAATGGTCAATCTCTCTTTGCACCTGACGTTTGCCTTCTTGACGAACTAACAAGTATTTCTTGTGAGTTCCCTCGTTATCTTCTAATTCGCTGTCGCCATAGATTCCTTTAAGGTGCAAACTTATGTTTTGCTGAGTTGTGGCATAAATTGTAGCCAGTTGTGCTTGTGTCAGCCACACATCTTCATCGGCAAAGCGCACGTTCACGCTTACGTGCCCCTCATCGTCCTTATAGAGAATCAGTTTGTTTTCTTTCTGTGCCATATTATTCCTTTTCCCTTTGCAAAGGTACGAAACTTTATTCACATTTACCTTCGCACAGCTTGCGTTGTTGTTCTTCGAAGCTATTTCTTGATTTTTAGGACAGGGGCAATCTTATTGCAGGGCTGGGGGAGTTGTACTTCCAGCCCTGAGTTTGTCTGCTTTGCTTTGAGTTTGCCGTAACCTAAAAGCTGGACGGACGAGATGGGTTTCTTGAAGTCGGGGTTTCCTTTGGCAAGGGACTTGACGAGGAGCTTGCCGTCGTCCGGCCAACCCATCGCGGTCACATAAAGGTGCTTCTCTGTCTGGTTGAAGCGGATGTCGCGATAGTCCATGCCGTTGTATTGTCCTTCGTTGAAGCCCTGCGAGTTAATCTTGATGTCCTTCTCGGCCACAGGACCTTCGCCGAACTTCACCCAGGGGCGAGTGCCGAAGATGCTCTCGCCGTTCTGCGTCATCCAAGCTTCCAGCTCGTCGAGGAAACGGGCCGCCTTGTCGTCGTATGTGCCATCAGCCCGAAGCGGGATGTTAAGCAGCAGGTTGCCGTTCTTCGAGACAATATCGACCAGCTGCTTCACGAGGTTTGTTGCCGAGCGATAGCCGCGTTCGTAAGTCCCTGTGTTGTAGTGCCAGTCGCCGATGCAATTGCAGGTCTGCCAAGGCCGCTCAACCATCTGATTGGGTGCGCCGCGCTCCACATCCCACGTCAAAGCTTTCTTCTGCTCCTCATTCAGTATCTTTCCGAACACCACGCCTCGCGGGTTCTTATTATAAAGATGTGTGGCAATCTTGAGGCCGCAGTCGCTCAGGGGATAGAAGGGCAGCACGGTCACGTCGAAATAGATGAGGTCGGGGTTGTAACGATTGATGGCATCGAGTGTGCGGTTGTAGAAGTTAGTGACAAACTCCTGCGAGGGCGGGCAAGCACCATGACTCCAGTCCCATTGCCCGTGAATGGCGCCGTTGTCCCACGAACCCTTGCTCATCGGGTGGTCTTGCTGATAGAGCATCTGGGGGTCAAGGCCTTCCCACCACTTGCCCTTGCCGTCTTCCTTCCGAAGGTTGCCATCATAATAAACGCCCGCTTTCTCGCCTTCCAAATCGAAACGCTGCGAAGGCTCGAACCACGTCCATGCATGGTCGGCGTGGAAGGAAATGCCGAGCGGAAGTCCGTACTTCTTGGCCGCCGCAGCCCATTCCTCCAAGATGTCTCGCTTGGGTCCGATGTTCTTGCTGTTCCAAGGCTGGTACTTCGAGTCCCAGAGGTCGAAGTTGTCATGGTGGTTGCCAAGGACGAAGAAGTACTGCGCGCCGCACCGCTTGTAGCGGGCCACGAGGCTGTCAGGCTGCCAACGCTCGGCCTTGAAAAGCGGCAGGATGTCCTTGTAGCCGAACTCCGAAGGATGCCCGTAGTGCTCGCGGTGGAACTGGTATTTGTAGTTCCCCTCCATATACATCTCGCGAGCCATCCAGTCGCCGCTGCCCTCCACGCATTGCGCACCCCAATGTGCCCAGATGCCAAACTTGGCGTTGCGGAACCATTCGGGTGTCTCGTGTTGCATGAGTGACTGCCAAGTGGGTTCGAACTGTCCTGTCTGCATCTTCTCGTCGGTTTCGCTGACAGGGATTCTATACGTCTCTTGTGCTACGACAGATATGGCGGCACAGGAGAGGATAAGTGATAAAAGGGTCTTTTTCATTGTCGCTTTTTTGTTGTTAGTCGTATCGTTACGACGTTAGTATGTCGGTGCTTGATGCTGCAAAGGTATAAATAATTTCCTAATGATAAAAGCGTTTAGCCATAAAATGAAGTGAAATCATGAGTATGTCAACAGCTTTACACGGTTCTTACATCATGCGTGTAAAAACTTTACACCACAGATGTAAGGGGTGGGTATATTGGGCTGCAGAACCATCAAGCTGTATGCTGCGGGTTGAGTTTTTGTGCCTCATGTTCTTTTATTTCAAAATCTTTTTGTAACTTTGCGCAGGAAATCATTGTTTTCATTGAGCATTGAGCATCAAACATTGAACAAATATATTGACCATGAAACATCTAACTATTCCTGCAAGATGGGGCTGGGGAGCCCTCTTCCTGCTCGTTGCAAGCTTTGCGAATGCCCGTAGTGAGCGGGTGATTATTCAGGGCGACCACGGGAAGCTGGTGGCCGACCTGCAAATGCCTGATGTGATGCCGAAGGCGTGTCCGATTGTGATTCTGTGTCACGGCTTTACGGCCAACAGGAACGGCGGCATAGAGACCGGCATTGCCAATGGCCTTGAAGCCCAAGGCATCGCCAGCATCCGCTTTGACTTCAACGGGCATGGCGAGAGCGAGGGCGACTTTGTGCAGATGACTGTGCCGAATGAGATTGAGGATGCCCGCCATGTCTATGAATGGGTGAGGGCAGACGGACGCTTCGGACGGGTTGGCATTGCGGGGCACTCGCAAGGCGGTGTCGTGACGGCGATGCTGGCTGGTCAGCTTGGCAAGAAGGCTTTTAAGGGCGGCGTGGTGCTGCTGGCTCCTGCTGGAGTGCTGCGCGATGATGCTATCCGAGGACATCCCGCTGGACAGCCTGGTGATCTTGGCGACCCGCAGGACCCGCCAGAATATGTCGAGGTGTGGGGGCATCATCTGGGGCGCGACTATATCAAGACTGCCTTTTGGCTGCCCATCTACGAGACGGCGGCAGGCTATAAAGGCCCGGCCTGCATCGTCCACGGCACATCCGACCGCACCGTGCCTTACACCTACGGCCTCCGTTTCCATCAGCTATGGAAGGGGAGCGAGTGGCATCTGCTCGACCACTACGACCACGGTTTCGGCCCGCATCCCGAAGAGGCTGTGAAGCGGGCGGTGACGTTCTTCACCAAACAACTGAGGTGACGATTATTCCCCCAAGAACTCCCTTGCTTTGGCGAGGGCGACATCAATGTGGGGACAGATGTGGTCGGGATTCATCTTTTCATAGAATCCCGCCTTTTCCAACTGGCTGTGCACCTTGGGCGTTACGCCGGAAAGAATGACGTGGATGCCCTGCTCGTGGTTCATCTCGATCAGGTTGGCAAGGTTATGGATGCCGGTCGAGTCGATGAAGGGCACTTTCCTCATTCGGATGATGCGAACTCTGGGCCGTTCGTGCCCGATGTTCTTCATCAGGTCGTCGAACTTGTTGGCAATGCCGAAGAAGTACGGCCCGTTAATTTCATAGACGGCACAGCCCTTGGGAATCACCAAGTGCTCCTCGTTCACAGCCATATCCGAAGCGTCGCCAAGGTCTATCTCGTCCTTGATGACAGAGATTTCCGTCGTCTCCATGATGCGCTTCATGAAGAGGGCACAGGCGAGGATGAGGCCAATCTCGATGGCAATGGTGAGGTCGAAGACGACTGTCAGGAAGAAGGTTACGCAGAGCACAATGACGTCGCTCTTCGGGTTCTTCAGCAAGCCTCGAACAGTTCGCCAGCCGCTCATGTTGTAGCTCACGATGACCAGCACCGCAGCCAGCGATGCCATCGGAATATACTCGGCGTATGGCATCAGCAGAAGCAGGATGGCGAGCAGCACGACAGCATGGATGATGCCGGCAATGGGCGTGCGTCCGCCGTTGTTGATGTTCGTCATGGTTCGCGCAATGGCTCCCGTCGCGGGAATGCCTCCGAAGAGCGGTGTCACCATGTTCGCCACACCCTGCGCGATAAGCTCCATGTTCGAGTCGTGCTTGTCGCTGATAACGCCGTCGGCAACCGTCGCGGAGAGCAGGCTCTCGATGGCTCCGAGGATGGCAATGGTGAAGGCAACGGGCATGAGCTGCTGGAAAAGTTCGAAGGTGATGCTCGGCACAACCATTTTCGGCAGTTGAGCCTGGATGTGGAAGCGGTCGCCGATGGTGTCGATGCCCTCGATGCCGTACTGCTTCATGATGAGAACGGCGATGGTTCCAAGCAGGATGCCCCACAGCGAACCCGGTATCTTGCCCAAGCCTGGCACCTTCTTCAATGCCTTGGGCGACAGGATGATGACCAGCAGCGAACCGATGGCAACGACGAAGTTCCAGAGGTTGAACGTCCCGATGTTCTCGGCATAGCATATCCACTTGCCCACGAAGTCGCCTGGTGTCTTCAGGGGGATGCGGATGGCCTCGCCTGTCGTACTGATGGCCGTTTGCGTCAGGCCAAGGATGTCGCTGATTTGTGTCGTGAAGATGGTCAGGGCGATGCCAGCCGTGAAGCCGATGATGATGGGGTAGGGGATGAACTTGATGACCACACCCAGACGGAATGCTCCCAGGGCAATGAGGATGATGCCGGCCAGGATGGTCGCTATGAGAAGACCTTGCAGGCCATACTCGGGGTTGTTCACGATGCCGTAGATGATGACGATGAAGGCACCCGTCGGGCCGCCTATCTGCACCTTAGTGCCGCCGAGCAGCGAGATGAGGAAGCCTGCCACGATAGCAGTGATGATGCCTTTCTCCGGTGTCACGCCCGAGGCAATGCCAAAGGCAATGGCAAGGGGCAGTGCAACGATGCCCACGATGATGCCCGCCATCAGGTCTTTTGTGAATGTTTCCTTGTTGTAGCCGTTCAGACAATCGGCAATTCTTGGTTTCAATCCTTTCATGTCTTTTCCTTTTTCGGTGCAAAAGTACAAAAAACTTTAATCTTTAATCCTTAATCTTTAATCTTTTTTGTATCTTTGTCGGCAAATTATTAACTTAAATCAAATTAAACTATGTTTGAAGTGTTATCTACTCCCATCATCGTGGGATTGTTTGCAATTTGGTTCTGCTTCCTCCTGGTGTTCTACAAAGGTCAGCCAAAGGGTCTTTGGACGTTAGCCCTTGCCAATACCGGCGAGCGTTTTGGTTACTACACCATGTTGGCTGTGTTCGTGCTCTTCCTGCACGACAACTTCGGATTCGACTCTGCATGGGCCAGCGAGACGTTCTCCAACTTCCTGTTCGTAGTGTATCTGCTACCTTTGTTCGGCGGTATGCTGGCCGACAAGTATGGCTACAGCAAGATGGTGGTGCTGGGCATCATGATTATGTTCGTGGGTTACTTGATTCTTTCTGTTCCTATGGGCGGTGCCACTCCTGCCATCGTGGCTATGGTGGCAGGTTTGTTGTTGGTATCTTTAGGAACGGGTCTCTTCAAAGGCAATCTGCAAGTGATGGTGGGCGACCTTTACAATTCGTCCGAGTTTGCGGACAAGCGTGCCAGCGGCTTCTCGCTCTTCTACATGGCCATCAACATCGGTGCTTTGTTTGCTCCTACAGCTGCCATCAAGATTATGGAGTGGGCACAAATGTCGCTCGGTTACAGTAAGGCAGACTCATATCATTTCGCATTTGCTGTTGCTTGCGTCAGCGTAATTGGCTCTATCCTTATATATTATTTGGGCAAGAGAACCTTTGCGCATGTTATCGGAACGACTAAGAAAGCGAATGTGACGTCAGAGACGCAGGAGGCAGAGATTCCTTCCGAGAATGACACAAGGGAGCGCATTGTCTGCCTCTGCCTTGTTTTTGCTGTGGTTATCTTCTTCTGGATGGCCTTCCACCAGAATGGACTTACACTTACTTGGTTTGCTGATGAATATACATCAACGACCTCTACTGGTATTGAGAGCATGATGTTCGATGTCCGTAACCTCTTGGCTGTAATCTTCATTGTCTATGGTTTGTTTGGCATCTTCCAGTCAAAGGGCGTGGCTCGTATTCTGGCTGGCTTGATGATAGCAGGTGCTGCAGCATTCCTCTTCAATATGGTTCCCGGTGCAGGTGTTGAGACTGCTATTTCTGCGCCTATCTTCCAGCACTTCAACCCTTGTTTCGTGGTTATTCTTACCCCCGTCAGCGTTGCTCTCTTTAGCTGGCTGGGCAGTAAAGGTAAGGAACCCAAGGATCCTGTTAAGATTGGCTTGGGTATGCTCGTGGCTGCCATTGCATATCTGTTGTTAGCAGTGGATTCGTTGGGACTTCCTGCTGCCGACCCCATAGACCATATTCATCAGGCCAATGTGGCTCCGACTTTGCTGGTTAGGACATATCTGATTCTTACCTTTGCCGAGTTGCTCCTCTCGCCCATCGGCATTGCATTTGTCACGAAGGTGTCTCCTGTGAAGTACAAGGGCATGATGATGGGCGGATGGTTCGTGGCAACGGCTATTGGCAATAAGCTTGTTAGCATTCCTGGCCACATGTGGGGCATGGATCTCACCATCGTCTGGGGTACGCTGATGTGCATCTGTCTCCTCGCAGCCCTCTTCATCTTCTCGATTATCAAGAAGCTGAATAAGGTGGCATAAAGGCAATTGAAAATTGAAAGGTGAAAATTGAAAGGTGAAGCGCCTTCCTCCGCTCTGGCTGTCGTGTGTGCCACTGGCTTTGCTGGTGGCGCTCGTGGCTACCGTCGTCAGCATCTTTGGCGATGAGACGCTGGCTGGTGCTTCGCAGCTGGCTCTGCTCGTTGCAACGGCTTTCTGTGTCTGCATCGGCATTGCTTCACGACTCATCACTTGGAACGACTTCGAGCGTGCCATCAGCGAAAAGGTGGGAGGCGTCAGCTCGGCCATCATCATCCTGCTGCTTATCGGCGCACTTGGTGGCGCGTGGATGGTAAGCGGCGTTGTGCCGTCTATTATATATTATGGTATGGAGATGATGAGTCCGCAGTGGTTTCTTGTTTCCGCCTGCCTCATCAGCGCCCTCGTAAGTGTGCTGACTGGTTCGTCGTGGACGACGGTCGCCACCATCGGCATTGCCTTGATGGGTATAGGTCGGGCGCTTGGTTTCTCGGAGGCCTGGATAGCGGGCGCAGTCATCAGCGGCGCATACTTCGGCGACAAGGTGTCGCCTATGAGCGATACGACGGTGTTGGCTTCCAGCACTGTCGGCACACCGCTCTTCACGCACATCCGCTATATGCTCTATACGACGGTGCCCACCTTCCTCATCACCCTGACAATCTTTACTATCGTTGGCTTGGGACAAGGGGAAACTGTCACTTCGCACGTCGGCACCGTTCAGCAAGCTTTGCGGCAGACATTCTTCATCTCGCCGTGGCTCATCGTTGTGCCTGTGTTGACGTTTGTGCTCATCCTGATGCGCTTGCCCTCAATGGTTGTGCTCTTCCTTGCAACGCTCTTGGGCGTGGTGGCAGCAGTTTGGAGCCAGTCGAACTTGCTCGATGAGATAGCCGGAACAGACCATGAAGGTTTAGCCGGGCGCATTCGTGGAGCATTCATCATTGTCTATGGCAGCACAGACCTCGACACAGGCGTTGCCGACCTCAACGCACTTGTCTCGACAAGAGGCATGGCCGGAATGCTCAACACCATCTGGATTATCCTTTGTGCAATGGCTTTCGGTGCGGCAATGACGGCAACGCGGATGCTCGACAGCATCATGCAGGCCTTGCTTCGATTGGTGCGCGGCACCGTCTCGCTTGTCGCCAGCACAGCCTTCTCGGGTGTGTTCCTCAATGTTGTCAGTGCCGACCAATACCTGAGCATCATCCTGACAGCCACAATGTTCGGCGACACCTACAAGAAGAACGGCTACGAGTCGCGCCTGTTGAGCCGAACCTGCGAGGACAGCGCCACCGTCACCTCCGTGCTGATTCCTTGGAACACCTGCGGCATGACGCAAGCCAACGTCCTTGGCGTCAGCACCCTCGTTTATGCCCCCTATTGCTTCTTCTGCTATTTGAGTCCAATCATGACTATTCTGGCAGCGGCATTACTGCCGAAGAAAAAGGTGAAAGGGTGAAAAAGTGAAAAGGTAAAAAGTTGAAAAGACGAAAAGGTAAAAAGATGATTATGCGAAAGTCTCTTGTCTGTTATCAGTTTACGCTGATACTTCTTGCTTTATGGTCAATGGTAAATGGCCAATGGTCAATGGCTCAAGCAGCCGAGTTGAGCTTCAAGGTGAAGTGCCAGTACCTGAATCTGCCTATCTCGCAACAGGAGCCGAGATGTCGCCTACATTTTCAGGCGAAGGGCGTGGATGACCTCTGTGTCGTGGCTCGCCTCTCTGCCAATCCCGAGTATTGGGTATTCAAGGACATGTCTGCCTATAAGGGCAAGACGCTGACCATCACTTTCGATGGCGCAGAGGAAGCGCTCGCGTTGGTCTATCAGGCAGACACCATTCGCGATGCTTCCAGTATATATAAAGAAGTGAACCGCCCGCAGTTCCACTTCACGGCACGTCGAGGCTGGCTCAACGACCCCAACGGCTGCATCTGGCACGATGGGCTCTATCATCTTTATTATCAGCATAATCCCTTTGAGCGTGAATGGGAGAATATGACTTGGGGACATGCCACAAGTCCTGACCTCCTGCGCTGGACGGAGCACGCCCCTGTGCTCCATCCCGACCATCTTGGCACGATGTACAGCGGCTCTGCCGTCTTCGATAAGGACAATACCTCGGGCTTCGGAACGAAAAGCTGCCCTCCCCTCGTCTATGCCTATACAGCCGACCGCAGCGACCGCGAGGTGCAGTGCATCGCCTACAGCCTCGATGGTGGCATGACGCTCCACAAGTACGAAGGCAATCCTGTGATTGATTCGCACGACAAGTGGCAGACGCACGACACCCGCGACCCCAGGGTGTTCTGGTGGACCCCCTCTAACTCCCCCTTAAAGGGGGAGGACAAAAGCTCCCTCCCTTTAAGGGAGGGCTGGGGTGGGTCCAGCCACTGGGTTCTCGTCCTCAACGAACGCAACGGCCACAGCATCTACACTTCCGACAACCTGCGCGACTGGACCTACCAGAGTCATGTGAACGGCTTTTGGGAGTGCCCCGACCTCTTCCCCTTGCCTGTGGATGGCAACCCCGATGATGTCCGTTGGGTGATGTTGGGGGCAAGCAATACCTATATGATAGGCCGCTTCGACGGCAAGACCTTCACACCCGAAAGCGGCAAACACCGTTTCTCCACGGGTGCCATCTATGCCGCCCAGACCTTCACGGGTGTGCCTGATGGCCGCCGCATACAGATAGGGTGGGCGAACATCGACCATCCGGGGATGCCATTCCGAGGGCAGATGCTGCTGCCCACGGAGCTGACCTTGCGGACAACCAAAGACGGCATCCGCCTCGTCAGCAAACCCATCGCCGAAGTTGCTTCTCTCCTGAAGCCACTCTATTCCAGCGACAAAGCCCTGACCGAACAGGAAGCTAATGCTGCCCTAAAGACCCTCTCTAACTCCCCCTTAAAGGGGGAGAACAAAAACTCCCTCCCTTTAAGGGAGGGGTGGGGTGGGTCTGACGGTCTTCATCTTCACGCCACCCTGAACCTCTCCTATGCCACCAGTGCAGGTTTGAGGCTGAACGGCCGCAACGTCATCGACTACGACCTCAACCGCAACACCATCAACGGCCAGTTCTATTCGCCGCAAGACCCCACCAGCCTCTCGCTCACGATGGATGTTTATATCGACCGCACTTCCGTCGAAGTCTTCATCGACGATGGGCTGTACAGCTACGCAACCCCTCTCCCCTCCACCTCGGAAGGTAAAATGGTAAATGGTAAATGGTCAATGGTCAATGAATTATCCTTCTGGGGCGCAGACATCAGTGTCACCAACCTCCGTCTCGATGCCATAAAGAGCATTTACATCAAGGACGACAAAAAATAGATTGTCAAAAATTGTTGGCTTTCTTACGCATAATCAAGAATGAGGTCTGAGTTAATACCCCATTGCGAATGAAGACGCTTGGCAAATGACATTGAGATACGGCGATGTCCGCTCATTATCTGGCAAAATTGTGATTCATTGATTCCCAGCTGTCTTGCACCATCTTTCTTGTGTAAGCCATGTGCGAACAGGTAGTCCTCGATGGTTGCAATGAGTGGGGACTTCTGGCGTAGAGGAAGAATTTTCAGATACTCGTCTTCGTATGCTGCCATCTGTTGGCTTAAATGGGCAATCTCACGTGTATAGTCGTTGTCCATTTCGGATTCCAGCATTCCCTTCGCAGTTGCCTCTGCAATGAGTTGTCCTACTTTGGCTTTTGCTTCGTCGTATTCGCTTCGTGTGGTTAACTTTATCACTTGGCAATTAGCATGTATCTAATACTCTTGTTTGATGGCGCAAAGTTATAAACTTCTGTTCAATTATGCAAATTTATGTGCAAGAATGAACAGAAATATAAACGAAATACCCTTGTCCTCCCAGCCGGTATGACAATAGATAATCCGTTCCGTTCGCGTTCTATGTCGCACAGAAACCACGGATAGCACAGAAATTATAATAAATTCGAGCAATTCGTGCAATCCGTGGTCGATAACAATATGACATCAAGAATTAGTGAATTAGAGAATCTGTGCTTTCTGTTTTCTGTGTGACAGAGAATTATTCGAATCTTTTGTGTTTTTCGATGTTTGAGGTTTGTGTTTTGGCGCGAAACCTTTCCTTTTTGTGCGCTTATCTGTGCAGTTAAGAAAAAAATATGCCACAGGGCTTTCTGTGTGCAAAATAATGTGTACCTTTGTCACGCAACTATAAAATACAGACGTATGAGTGTTGGATTAAGGGCAAAAGTCAGTCCAGTGCTGACAGGACTTACAGAGTGGATAGAAGGTGTCGTCATAAAAATCCGTACCAATCCCTTCATGGGGGAGGAAATAGCCGTTCAGGATAAAAGTGGCCGAATCTTCTTTGGCGAAGCATGTTATTTCCAACCTGCCTAAGTTATGTTTGCCATTTACTTTGACCTCCAGGTCTCCGAGCTAAACCTTCTCCAATTCTCTAATTCTTGACAGAACAATATAATCGTCCCATTCGTGCTCTATGTCGCACAGAAACCACGGAAAGCACAGAACAATGTATTCGAGCAATTTGTGCAATTCGTGGTCGATAACAATTAAGTATCAAGAATTAGTGAATTAGAGAATCTGTGCTTTCTGCGTTTTCTGTGTGACAGAGAATTATTCGAATCTTTTGTGTTTTTCGATGTCTAATGTGACGTTTTCTGTGTGAAAAGCTGCAACTGCGACTTGATGTATTCTTCTATTTCCTTTGCACTGACATTATATTTCGGAAGCATCTGACGGAATCTCTCATCTTGTGAAAAGCGTTGCCCGTTTGTCAGCATCGCCAGGATGTTTTTGGTATGCAGCTGGTGCTGGCTATAGTCCAGGGCTTTGTTGACAAGCGTCTGAATGCTGACACCCTGTTTGAGTATGGAATAGATGTCATAATAGTCACGAAAGTTGCTTCTTCGGAGCATCACTTCCATTTTCATCGCACCGATGGCCTCAATGTCGGCAAGTCTCAGGTTGTTACGGTATTTGACAGCATTCTCAACAGGAGAAAAACGATTGCTCGCATAGAAAGAAAACTTCACACCCGAGACGAGGAATTCCACATGGTCAATGTCCATCAGATTCATTCCCCGCACATCGCCGATGGTGGCAAGTTCCTTCTTAATCTCGTTCCAATCCACTTCCATTTTCTCGTCTTTACTTGTGCGCCAACGCATGAAGTCCAAATCCTCGCTTTGCCGAGTGCCTATCTGGAGAGAAAGGGCGGTCCCACCGACAAGGATGTACGGTTTGATGCAATCCAGAGAAGTGGCCTGCTCAAAAACAAGAGTGGTGTGTGGAGCGAGAGCTGTCATGTGAAAAGCTTGTTGAAGTGTCGTGTTGCCATTGACTTAACGTATTGGTCGGGTCGTTTTGCCTTGAAATAGTACCATGCAAGGAACCTGTTCAGCGTATAGAGGTATTCGCCCTGCGGCACGAGGCGGTCGAGCCATACTTGCTTTATCTGCTTGTATGGATAGAGTTGGAAGAGCAGGTCTATCTCTTTCAGGTCGAGATACAGCAGCGTCTTTTCGATGAGCATACTTTGTGGGACATCATCAACCGATGTTGCATCGTATGACCAGAAACAATTCTCTCGTTTCAGCTCATTTTCCAGTACTTGTTTTATCTCAATCTTTGACATAAACGGCATCAATTCCGCCACAAAGATACGAATAATAGTTCATAATCCATAGTCCATAGTCCATAGTTTTTCCCTTTTTGATGAATAACAAATAATTTTTCCTCTTTTTGCTTTTCTCTTTCCTCTTTTTGTAGTATCTTTGCGTCTGATTAAAGGCGCATGAGCGCCAACGCATGAACACAAAAACGAGAGGGCTAAACGCATAATACATTGCAGCTGTGGAATTGCAGACGGTAAATCCAAACGGCATAAAATAAAGACATAATTATGGCAAGACCAATAAGAGAAACACCAATACTATACGGTGAAGATGCGGAACGTTTCGTCAAGGAGATGGAGCGCGTAGAGGCAATAAGCCCGGAAGCGAGAGCTGCCTACCAAAAGAAGCAGGAGCACCAGTTCAAGGAAATCAGTAAACGAATCACTTTCTGTTGGTAAACGATGACTGTTGTACCTTTGACACTTGACTATAAGTTGACCGAGTTTGACTGCCTACCTTTCCGCCATTGAGTTCTATCGCAAGAACGGCTTTAAGGAACTTACAAAGAAAGAAGAGGACGAACATACACGCTTGATGTTCTTCGACATGATGGATATAGAATAAAACGATAATAATATCAACAACAAACCATATAATGCCCAAAACTATGGAAGCAATCACGAAGAAAATACGTACACCTGAAGAAATTGTTGCGTGGTTTAATGCAGCCCGCCAGCGTAAAGCAGCATGGGAAAAAGAGACGAAAGCGGAACTTAGATCTATCGTTGAAGAAAGTCGCCGCGCTAAAGAGTCACACTATTTCGAGTTTGCCGTGTAGATAATGAATACGCTCAATCTTAACCTAATCAATGCGCACTCAGAGTATCTCGTTTGGTTAAGTCCAAATGGGAAGTATTTGTTCAAGACTGATTACGATATCCTTTATGCCGTCGATTTTGAATTGGATAGCAACCCCTATTTCACAGCATACTGGTTTAATCTTACCAACCTTGAGCATCAGTCGTCACCCGGTGATCCCAAAATCCCCCAGACAGTCATCTGTATTATAGAGGAATTCTTTCGTCAGAATCCTGACATTCTCTTATACATGTGCAGCACAGAAGGAGGACAGCAAGCACAGCGTGCCCGACTATTCTTGCGATGGTTTAATGGATCCGAACAGAATAAGTACTATGTGGCGCGTTCAGTGGAAATACATGGAGAAGATAGTAGGAAAGAATATGTGGCAATTATCGTGCAACGGAGCAACCCTCAACTTCAAAATATCCTCGCAGTCTTTGAAAAGGAGACGACGATGTTCAACGAATTGAAACCCCAACCTTAATAGGGCAAGCGCCTATCAAGGGCTTGAACTGATAGAGTATTAAAACAAAACAAACATAAAACAACTAACCAAAATAATTAATCAACAAACAAAATGAAAAAACTATTATTTACACTCCTCCTCGCTGCAGGAACCTTGACCGGCTGGGCGGAAGATTTGTACTTGGTAGGAAGTGCCGTTTCTATCGATTGGAACATTAACAATGCTATGAGGGCAACGAAAATGACAGAAACAAGTACGAATGTTTTTGAATGGACTGGATACTTCAAAGCATCAGGCCAATTCAAGATTTTAACTAATAAAGACAGTTGGGATTATGGCTACAATGCTACTTCTTCACTTGTAACCCTTTCTGAACCAAGCAGTATTCAAGACCGTAGTGGAGGGGATTACCAATGGAAGGTAGCATCGGATGGCATTTACAAAATCACCGTCAACACAAGTGACAAAACCATTAAGGCCGAGTCAGCAACGATGACTATTCCCACCCTTACGGATGGATACTATCAAATAAGAACTGCTAATGACCTAAAAAACTTTGCTGATGCAATCAACAAAGGAGCAATAGCCCCCAGCGTTAAGGCAAAACTTACCGCAAACATTGATATGACTTCTATAACAGACTTTACACCCATCTGTTGTGCAAATGCAATCAAGTTCACCGGAGAGTTCGACGGTCAGGGCCACGCAATTACCAATCTAAAGGTAGATTATAACACATCTTTTGGTTATACAGGATTGTTTTGCTATGCAACTGATGGTGCCGTCATTAAGAATTTGATTGTTGGCACCGGATGCTCGTTCAAAGGAACTGCAAAAATCGGTGGCATCATTGGTTCGGCAGAAGGAGGTGGAACAGTTACACTAACTAATGTCATCAATATGGCCAATGTTACTTCAACAGGCAATAGTAGTGCCAACGCAGCTGGTCTTGTCGGCTGTGGTCAAGGCGGAACTAAGATTGTGGCTACAAATTGTGCCAATACCGGTGAAATACATGGTCAGGATGGTGAATGTGCAGCATTTGCTGGCTGGACACAGAGTGGAACCTCCTTCACCAACTGTTGGAATATTGGTGACATCCATAATATGGATAATTATAAAAGCCTATATCGCAAACCTGACGATGCAACCATTACACTTTCAAACTGCTATGATGCCAATGGAGCAGAATTCTATACACAAGGAACAAAGATAGCAAGAACCACAGTTGCAAGTGGCGAACTCTGCTATAAACTTGGTCATGGAGAAAGCGAAGCTACATGGACTCAGACTATAGGCACTGACGATTATCCCATTCCGTTTGATACACAAAGAACTGTTTATCGATATGGGGAAAGTGATTCCTATTGGTACTCCAATCTTAACAGTACAGGTACAGTAAATATCAGCTCAGCAAAAGATTTGACAGACTTCTCCTCTTTGGTCAATGCAGGGAATGCTTCTTTGAACGCAGAGCTGACCAATGATATTGATATGAGTGATGTCACATACACTCCCATAGGTACTACTACATATAATTATGCAGGTACATTTGATGGTAAAGGATTCCGCATTACTCATTTGAACATTAACAATGGTTTGGCAGAACAGGGCTTGTTCTCAGTCTGTGCTGGTGCGACCATCCAAAACCTCATTTTAGATTCAACATGTTCTATTAAGACAACTAATACCACTTATGGCAATGCAGCATTCGTAGCTGCAGTCAAAGGATCTTCGGGCACTTTGACCTTCCAGAATTGCGGTAACGAGGCAACAGTTATTGGGAAAAAGAACACCGCAGCCTTCGTCGGTGCCAACAAGTCAAGTAACAATATTAACATTTCTCTAACAAACTGTTACAATTCTGGCACAATCGGTGATGACACCAATGGCGATGAGGATGCTGTCATTGTTGCATGGAATGATGGTGCAACTCTAACGGTAACAAATTTTTATAACTGTGGCACAATTAAGCATGTTGAAGGAGACAGCAGAAAACGCACATTAGGAAGAGGTAACGGAAGTTGGATTTATTCAAAATGCTATAATATATTGTCCGATTCTCAATACTCTGGTAAGACTAATAATTACGACATCAACAAGGTTTATTCTGGTGAACTCTGTGTAACTCTTGACAGTCCTTTCACCCAGGACCTCAGTCAGGAAGAAGGTCATCCTACTTTCGGCTCTAAGGAAGTGCTGACTGGTCAATGGTTCAATGATTCCGAAGATGATGTTTATTATAATCAGGATGGCGACGATTATACTGTCTATCAGCTGAACCTTGATGATTCGAAGACAAAGTATGCGCTTCCTGACGGCGCAAACGTAACAGCTAAGCATGTGAGCGTTGCCCGTAGCATTACTGCTGGTAAGTGGGTTGGCCTCTGTCTGCCTTTCGACTATGCCATCCCCTCCGGTTGGGACGTGCGCGAGTTGACAAATGTAAACGGAACAGGTGACGAAGCATGTATGATATTCACAGCCGCTTCCAGCATCGAGGCAAGCAAGCCCTATCTCGTTAAGACAAGTGCTGATGTTCCGACGATAACTGCTACCGACAAGACAATTGTTGCAGAAGCTCATACGATAGATAGGTTTGAAGTTAACATGGTTGGCCGCTTCAAAAAGGCCTCAATCAATGTTGGCGACTACTACATTACAAACAATAGTGAGTTGAAGAAGCTTACGGACTCATCCGTTGATATGAAAGGCTTCCGTGCTTACTTCACTCTGGATGACGACTCTCCCGTTAAGGCACTCAGTTTTGATATTGAGGATGATGCGGATGGCATAAGTAGTCATGCTCCAACTCTCTCTGAAGGCGATGGAGTTATATATAATGTGGCTGGTCTGCGCATCAGCAGGATGCAAAAGGGCATCAATATCGTGAATGGTAAAAAGGTTTTATTCTAACTCTTAATCTGTATATACAATGAAAAAGATATATGTGGCACCCACATCTCTGACTGTGGAACTTTGCATTAGGAATGCAGCCATGCTCTCGGGAAGCAATGGCAGTGGAGACAGAATACTTAGGAATGGCGGTGAAGGTGACGGTTCCGATATGGAAGTCAAGGGCATCACCGATAAGTCCCTTTGGGACAATGAGTGGTAATTGTCGCCACGATTCTCGTGGGCGAGGATTAAGGATTAGAGATTAAAGATTAGGGCTTGGTTGCTTTGGCAGTCTAAGACCTAAGGGACTAAGCTAATCCACAATCTATAAAAAGCGCGGAGGCAGAAAGGGCATCGTCCCTCTGCCTCCGCGCTTTTTCTTTGGTAAAGTTTTGTGGTTTCGGAAAAAGGTTGTATTTTTGCAGTGTGAAACATGTGAATATGAGAAAATGAAGTCGCGGGGCGAATATATAGATATCATCAGTAGCCATGCCGACGAGTTGCAAAAACGCTTCGGCATCACTTCTTTGCGCATTTTTGGCTCTGTCGCCAGAGACGAGCATCATGAGGGTAGCGATGTTGACCTTTTTGCCACCATGCCGCCCAAATTTTATAACCATGCGGCGGCTGCCCGCTACTTGGAAGACTTGTTGGGTTGTAGTGTCGACCTCATACAGGAACATCGAAATATGCGTCCCTTTTTCCGCAAACAAATAGAAACCGATGGAATCCGTATCATCTAAGCAGCTTGAAATAGTCCGGGATTTGCTTCTGCAAATTCAGCATGCGATACATGACCTTCAAAAATGGAATGAGGGTATTGCAAGTGCAGATGACTGGCTTTCGTCCCCAGACGGAATGAAAACCTTGGCTGCAAGTTGTATGCTCATTGAAGCTATTGGCGAAAGCTTCCCTTTATTCAGCACCTCTATGAATTAGTCCCTGTAGAGGTATAGCTCCGCGCTTTTTCTTTGGTAAAGTTTTGTGGTTTCGGAAAAAGGTTGTACTTTTGCAGTGTGAAACATATAGAATAGAGGAACTATGGAATTGCAGACAGTGAAATTAGAACACGAGAACATCGTCCCAAGTGGTACTGCAATTGATGGTATCAGCATTCGGCGGACAGGTATAGCCAAAGTGCTCTGGCGCGAGTTGAATGTAATAGTCCCACCGAGTGAGGTAATTCAAGGTGGCGTTAATGCTTATAAGGGATAGAAGAATGGGAGCAGTAACGCGTAAATACCAGGAGTTGGCAGAATGCATCGTGACAGAAAGCTACGTTTATGCTGCTACGGATATTGTGAAAGGTGGACCTGTAAAACGTGTTAAAGTGCAACGGTCGCTTTGGGACACAGGCGCATCCGTTTCGCTTATTTCCGTTCGGGTGGCCAAGGTGCTTGGCTTAGAATCAATAGGCAAGTCGGGCGTGTCTGGCTATAATGAGGGTGTAGATGTGAAGAACACCTATCTTGTTCATCTTGGACTGCCTACTGGCGACATTGTCACGAACATTATGGCAATGGAGTTTGACAGTGACGAATACGATGTCGTTATAGGAATGGATGTTATTTGCAAGGGTGACTATGCAATAACAAATCAAAACGCAAAGACAACATTCTCTTTTCGAATCCCATCAGAAGACGAGATTGACTTTATGGGTTGATGTTGTCTGCTAAAAGCCTATTTGTAGAGTTTGATTTCGCTGAGCTGGAGGCGGGTGCCGGCCGTCATGCGGATGAACTCGAAGCGGTAGTAGCGGAAGGAGCCTTTGGCGGCGGGTTTGAAGCGGTACTCCTGCTCGTTCTCGTCGCGCAGGAGGTGGTTGTTCTTCTGTTCGTCGAGGGCGGTCCAGTTCTGCTTGTCGTTCGAGCCGCTCATGCGCCATGTCACCGGGTTGCGGTCGGGGTAGGTGTGTGTGTCGTCGGCCGTGAAGAGGCGGTACTCGGTGATGGGTGTGGGCTGTCCGGCATCGAGGACGACGGTGTAGGGCATCTGTCCGGGGGCGTCGATGCACCATTTTGTGAAGAGCCGTCCGTCGGTCACCATAGCTGCGCCCTCCTTGTTGTTGCTGCCGCTGCCACTGACGAAGGTGGCCTTGACGGGAGTCTGAACGGTGTTGTAGAGGTTGATTTCACTGAGCTGGATGCGTGTGCCGCTCCTCATGCGGAAGAACTCGAAGCGGAAGTAGCGGTACTGGCCTTTGTGGGCGGGCTTGAAGCGGTACTCCTGCAGGTCTTCGTCGGGCATCTGGCGGTTGTTCTTCTGGTCATCGAGCATAGTCCAGTCCTGCATGTCGTTTGAGCCGCTCAGCCTCCAGGTCATGGGGTTGCGTTCGGGGTAGGCTCTTGTGTCGTCGCCCGTGACGAGTCCGTACTCGCAGACCGTCGTGGCTTGTCCGGCATCGAGGACAATGGTGTAGGGCATCTGCTGTGGGCTGTCGATGCACCATTTCGTGGAGAGCTGTCCGTCGCAGACCATAGCTGCTCCCTCCTGTCCGCGTCCCGGCCCGTTTGTCAGGGTTGTCTTGATGGCATCCTGAGCAAATATAAGGTGAAAAGGTAAAAAGGTGAAAAGGTAAAAAAGAACGAAAAGCTGCAAGTGGTTGGATGAATGGTGTTTCATATCTTGATTTTTTGTTTTTTTCTATGCAAAGGTACGAAATAATTCTTAATTCTCATTTCTTAATTCTTATTTTCTTTGTATCTTTGCAAAAACTAACCAATAAAGATGTCTGTGCTATGAAGTTAAAACGCTTATTCCTCTTTCACTTTTTCACCCTTTCTCTTTTTTACTTTGCAGGTTGTGCCGGAGGCAGCACGAAGGAGCCTGTGGATTATGTGAACCCCTACATCGGCAGCATCAGCCATCTGCTGGTGCCTTGCTTCCCGACCATCCAGCTGCCCAACAGCCTGATGCGCATCTACCCGACGCGCAGCGACTATGTGACCGAATACCTCGACGGACTGCCTATGGCCGTGACCAACCACCGCGAACGCAGCGCCTTCCGCCTGAGCATCACGCAGGGCAGCGAGCTGCGCGACATTGTCCCGACGGCTTGGGACCACGAGAGGGTCACGCCCTACGACTACCAGGTGCAGATTGCCGACAACTCCATCGATGTGCACTTGGCTGTCTCGCACCAGAGCGCCATCTACGAGCTGACGCTTCTCGACCCCTCCAAGCCCGCCACCGTCACGCTCTTCACCGAGAACGGCAGGATGTGTGCCGAGGGTCGCAAAGCCTCTGCCAGTCAGCGGTTGAGCCGGAACATGATGATATACTTCTCGGGTGAGTTCGACATTGAGCCGGAGAAAGCAGGACTCCTGCAGGACGGCAGGATTTCGCAGCAGACGGATGGCGAAGGGCCTCGCGCCTGTGCTGCACTTCGCTTCCCTGCCGGCACGAAGACGATACGCTTCCGCTACGGCATCTCCCTCATCAGCCAGGAGCAGGCCGCGAAGAACCTCAGCCGCGAGCAAGGCGAGGGCTTCGACATGGCGAAGGTCATAAGGGAGGGTCGCAAGGAATGGAACGAGACGCTGGGCAACATTCAGGTCCAGGGCGGCTCGGACGACCAGAAGACGGTGCTCTACACCTCCTACTACCGCACCTTCGAGCGTCCCGTCTGCCTGAGCGAGGACGGACGCTACTTCTCCGCTTTCGACGGCAAGGTGCACGACGACGGCGGCAAGCCCTTCTATACCGACGACTGGATTTGGGACACCTACCGTGCCGCCCATCCCCTGCGTGCCCTCATCCAGCCCGCAAAGGAGGAGAACATCATCGAGAGCTACCTGCGCATGGCAGAGCAGATGGGCACGAAGTGGATGCCTACCTTCCCGGAGATGACGGGCGACACGCGGCGCATGAACAGCAACCACGGCGTGGCTATGGTGGCGGATGCGCTGTGGAAGGGTCTCAATGTGGATGCGGAGCGCGGCTTCGAGTATTGCCGCCGAGGCATCGAGGAGAAGACGCTTGTGCCCTGGTGCGGCGAGCCTGCCTGCCGCCTCGACCAGTTCTATAAGGAGCACGGCTACTTCCCCGCCCTCGCCAATGGCGAGAAAGAGACGGAACCCTATGTGAACAGCTTCGAGCAACGGCAGCCCATCGCCGTCACCCTCGGCACCAGCTACGACGAGTGGTGCCTCTCGCGCATCGCCGAGTTCATGGGCAGGAAGGACGACGCTGCCAAGTATCTAAAGCTCAGCTATAACTACCGCAACGTGTGGAACGCCGAGACGCGCTTCTTCCATCCCAAGGACGAGGCGGGCAACTTCCTGACGGACTTCGACTACCGCTTCAGCGGCGGCATCGGAGCGCGTGCGGCCTACGGCGAGAACAACGGATGGACGTACCGCTGGGACGTGCAGCACAACCTGGCCGACCTTGCCCAGCTGATGGGAGGCAGAGAGGCGATGGTGCGCGAGCTGGACCGCACCTTTGCCGAGCCTCTTGGGAAAGCCAAGTGGCAGTTCTTCGGAGAGTTCCCCGACCAGACGGGCAACATGGGACAGTTCACGATGGCCAACGAGCCGTCGCTGCATATACCTTATATATATAACTATGCTGGCGCGCCCTGGCGGACGCAGAAACGCATCCGCCAGTGCCTCGATGCTTGGTTCCGCAACGATGTGATGGGCGTTCCCGGCGACGAGGACGGCGGCGGCATGACCTCCTTCGTGGTCTTCTCTTCGCTTGGCTTCTACCCCGTCACGCCCGGCTTCCCCATCTACAACATCGGCTCGCCCCTGTTCCCGGACATTCGCGTCAAACTGCCCAGCGGAAAGGAACTGCACATCGTTGCCAAGGGATGCAGCCGCGAGAACAAATACATCCAGCGTGCCACACTCAACGGCAAGCCGTGGGACAAGCCTTGGTTCAGCCACGAGGACATAAAGAACGGCGCGACGCTTGTCCTCGAAATGGGCAGCCGGCCTAACAAGGAATGGGGTGCTGACGAGAAGGCTGCACCGCCCTCGGCAGCACAGACAACCTCATTTTGAAGCACATAAAACAACGGATTGCACCGATTTTACGGATTTAACACAAATCAAAGTAAAACGCTTTCCAACAGGGAACAAACCCTCGGGAAACACGATATAAAGCTTCCCATAACACGGCATAAAAGTCTTTTAGGCTCGTTACATAATTATTTCCAAGGCGTGAAAATATATTTTCAAGCCTTGGAAATATATTATCAAGCCTTGAAAATAGATTTTCAAAGCTTGAAAATAGTTTTATAACACGCTATGTGAAGTTTTGTGGTACGCTATGTGAAGTTTTATGGTACGCTATGTGAAGTTTTATGGTACGCTCTGTGGGGTTTTGTCATGAATGTTATTTCAGGACTTTCCTGCCGTGGGTGATGACGATTCCATATTTACCATTTAGCCATTTACCATTTACCATTTGCCCTGCGAGGTTGTAGGTGACTGTCCCATCAGTTTGAATTTTGAACTTTGAATTTTGAGGAAGAGCGATGCCATCCTCAATGTCCTCTTCTGTAACGGTGAACTGCGGCCCCTCGGTGAAGGTGGAGCCGACGTAGGCAGCATCGACGGTCTGCACACCCCATGTGTATGTGCCGGGCTTAGTGGGGCGGAAAGCCCATTCCGTGCGGCAGCCGACGCGCCCCGGAAGGTTCGCTTTGCGGAGGCCGTCCTTCGTGCCGCCGATGATGGCCGGCGTGCTGTTCATGAGGTTGCCCGCTTCGTCCTTGATATAGATTTCGTAGGTGAAGCCCGGATGTGCCGTGTCGGGTGCCTGCCATGAGAGTATGACACAGCCATCCTGCTTGGTGACTGTCGGACTGGTCGGACTGGTCGGACTTGTCTGACTGGTCAGAAGGTTGTAGCAGAGGATGGCATTGTCGCCGAATTGCTCCGTGGTCAGGTAGTTCTTGTCCTTGGAAAGTCCGATGAGCAGGAAGTCCTTGCGTCCGTCGCCGTTGTAGTCGGGGAAGATGGTGCAGGCTCCTAATGCTCCCGGAATGGCGGTGTTGCGCTTGAGGCGGCCTTTGCCGTCGTTGATGTAGAGCATTCCACCATAGACGTTCGACTTCGTGCCGCCAATCAGGATGTCGTAGCAGCCGTCGCCGTTCCAGTCGATGACTCCTGCAGAGTTGCTTGCAGAGGAAGAGAGCGTGTAGGTGTCCGACTGGAAGTCGCTGCTGATGGCACTGAAGGATGGCACTGCCGTCTTCTGGTTGATGTAGATGCGCTGTCGTGCGCTTGTCTCGCCCGAGGATTGTTCGCCCAGTCCGGCGAGCATGATGTCGAGCCAGCCGTCGTCGTTGAAGTCGGCGATTTGCAGGGCACCGTTCGACTTGCGTTTCAGGTCAGCCCCCCTCTCTCCGAGTCCAAGACGGATGAAGTGGCCGGGCTGTTCGGGGTCGTTGAGATAAACGTCGGTGAAGCGCAGCTGGTCCTCGCGTCCATCCACGAGGGCAGAGATGGCGAAGTCCTGCAGACCGTCGTTGTTGAGGTCGGCAGACTTGATGATGGCCTCGCGGAGCAGGAAGTCCTGCTCGTAAGGCTCTATGGAGAAGCATAGAGCACCACCGCTGTCGGAGGTTTGGTTGTGGAGGATGACATTGTAGCTTGTTTCATCCTGATGACCAACGAGGATGATGTCGAGCCGCCCGTCGTTGTCAATGTCGATGACCTCGGCATTGCATGCCCCCTTGGCATCTTCAATTGTGAATTGTGAATTGTGAATTATGAATTGAACCTCGGCTTCCTCGAAGGTGCCGTTGCCTTTGCCCAGGAAGATGCCTTCGCGGCTGTCCTCTGCGTCATCGGTGCCAGTCTGGTCGAAGGCGATGATGTCCATGTTGCCGTCGTTGTTGATGTCGCAGGGAACGAACGAGGGGGAGTCTGCCACCTGGAAGGGTGGGGCGGTGGAGACCTTCGTCCATTTGTGTGTAGTGGGTGTAAAGGTTGCGAGGTAGGAGATGCGATTGGTTGTTGTCTCGCCTGTGGCGGAGTCCTGAACGTAGGAAAACCCACCGGCCACGATGTCCTGGTTTCCGTCGTTGTTCAGATCTACGGTGACCGCTCCGCCGTGCTCAAAACCCCAGGTCGAAGTGATAAGCTCGGGGTTGTAGGGCGCGGAAGTGGAGAGTGTGGGGCGGATGATGGGGTCGTTCAGCATCTGGAGGTTGCTGCCCCGGAACTGCATGGTGCCTATGTACATCAGTCGCGTCTGCACCGATTCCGTGCTGTTGTGGGCGTGGAAGACGATGCGCAGCAGTCCCTCCTTGTCGTAGAAGAGCGAGTGGTGCCCGGTGCCTACGAGGTCGTCCCAGCGGCGCAGGATGGGGTTGCTGGTGTATTTCGTCCATGTGCCGGTGTTGATGTTCGATGTATAGGCATAGCCCACGGCATAGTCCTGACTGCGGTAGTCGTTGCCCGAGTAGGTGAGGTAGTAGCGTTTGCCCGACTTGATGACGTTCGGCCCTTCGTTGACCCTGCCCATCTTCAGCTCCCACGACTGGGATGCGGCGAAGCACTTGCGCAGCGTGCCTGCCACGGGTGTGATGAAGTCGTCGCTGAGCTTTGCCTGCCAGATGCAGTTGCCGTCGTTGAAGCGGACGAAGAAGATGTAGGCAGCGCTGTCCTCGTCGATGAAGACATGCGAGTCGATGCATTTCTCGTCGCCAATGAGACTCTCCATCTGGTAGGAACCGACCTGCACGAAGGGACCCTTCGGCGAGGTGGCGGTGGCGGCGAAGAGGTGCTCGTTGGCAGAGTAGTACATGATGTACTTGCCATTGATGTGATAGACCTCTGGTGCCCAGAACCACTGTGTCTCGGTGGTGTTGGTCTTGTTGAGAGCCAGCCCCTCGTACTTCCAAAGGCGCAGGTCGTCGCTCGTGTAGCAGCGGATGCCGTTGGCATCGTTGGTGCCGTAGGCGTAATAAGTGCCATTGTCGAGCAGGATGTAAGGGTCGGCCAACGGCACTTGGCTCTTGCCGCCCTCGGCCTTCATCGTCACACAGAAAGCACAGAAAGCACAGAAAATAAAGAAATATCGTTTCATCTTTTTACCTTAAATACTGAAGTTTCTGAAGTTAAAATGGAAGTTAAAGAGGAAGTTAAAATGGAAGTTAACTCGCTTCGCTCGTGGAAGTTAAAATGGACAATAGTAATGAAGCTCCAAACATCCAAGGCTATCGTCCAGCACATAGTGCTTAACTTCCAGCCTGCTTTGCAGGCTTAACTTCCATGAGCGAAGCGAATTAACTTCCTTTTATTACTTCAATTATTCCTCAAACGGTGTCTTCCAGCCTGCGGCCTTTGCCATCTTCTTGCAGATTTCGGTGTTGTCGAAGCGGCCGTGGAACTGTTCTGCACCGACACCGATGGCGAAGGCGGGAACGTAGCCGTTGCTGTGGCCGCCGCTCTGCCAGCCAATCAGGGCGCATTCCGAGATGACGCGCTTCACTGTGCCTGACAGACGACCGGGGTCGTTCTTTTCGATAAACTCATTGAAGGAGCGTTCGAGTCGCTTTGCCTGGTCATCGTCAACTTTCACGCCGTCCCAGAAGCCAAAGTTCTCGGTGAGGAACTTCTTGCCTTCTTCCCAAGTGAAGCTGTCGCCCATCTTTTCCTTCTTGGCTTTGAGTTCGCGCTCCAGCTTCACCATGCTCATGCGCTGGTAGGATACGGCCTTGAGGTTCAGCTCGTACGGGCCACGGCCGAGCACAAGGCCGCCCGTTTCGTGGTCGGCAGTGATGACGATGAGTGTCTCGTCGGGGTGCTGCTGGTAGAACTCGTAGGCCACCTTCACGGCGTTGTCCATATCAATGAGTTCGGCGATGAAAGCCGGGTCGTTGGCGTGGCAGGCCCAATCGATTTTGCCGCCCTCGATCATGAAGAAGAAGCCGTCGCGGAGTCCCTGCTTCTTCATGAGGAAGTTGATGCCGGCGCGTGTGATGTCCTCCAGGGTGAGGTCATCCTTCGTGCGGTCCAGAGCATAGGGGATGGAGTTGCGTTCCACCTTGCTGGCTTCCTCTGTCTGGAAGAGAATCATCTTGTCGGCCTTCTTTGCCTTCTTCAGATAGTCCTTGTAGCCGCGTGCGATGGTGTAGCCGCCAGCCTGTGACTGTGCATAGAGGTCGGGACCGCCGTCGGGGTTCTCGGGCTTCACGAAGTCGCTGGCACCGAAGAAGTCGAAGCCAGAGCCGGGAAGCTGCGCCCCGATTTCGTAGGTCATGCCGCGCTTAGGCACATGGGAATAGAAAGCTGCAGGTGTGGCGTGGTCGATGCTTACGCTCGTGGAGACACCCACTGCGGCTCCTGCGTCCTTTGCCCAATGGGCGATGCAGGTGACGGGGGTGGTCAGGTCTTTCAGCACGCCCAGCGCACCGTTCTTCGTCTTGTTGCCACTGGCCAGAGCCGTACCACCGGCAGCAGAGTCGGTCACGCCGTTTGTGGCGCTCTGTGTGTTGATGAGGCCGAAGTAGGGGAAGCTGGGGAAACACAGCTCCTTGATGCCGATGCGGCCTTCCAGTGCGCCGAGATAGGTCTCGGCGGCATTGACTTGGTTCACACCCATACCGTCGCCTATGAAATAGAACACATACTTTGCCTTGCCCTCGGCAAAGCAGACGAGAGCAACCAGCAGGATGCTCAGCGTGGAAAGGAATCGTTTTGTCATGTTTTTGTTATTAAGTGAATGTTATCGAAGTATTTTCTTGCCGTTGATGATGTATATTCCCTTTGGCAATTGTGAACCACGGACATTGACCTTGCGTCCGCTCAGGTCGTAGATGACCGTGTCGTTGTCAACTCCAGGTTTTGAAAGGTGGATTTCATCGATGCCGCTTGCATTTTCCAGAGCCTGCTCTGCGCGTTTGATGGCTTCGCGCAGCGATTCGCGGGCTTCGGTGGTGACGGCGTTGCCAGCGATGAGCGAGCGCATCGCCTGCATCTCTGTCTGCAGGGCGTCGAAGGCTTCCTTGACCTCCTGCTTCTGGTAGTAGGGCGATTCGGCTTCGTCGATGACGGCATCGTGAATCTGGAACTCGCTCATGGCGAAGATGCGGCTGTCGGTACGTCTGCCGAGGGTTTCCATGACCTGGAAGCGCAGGAAGCGCGATGCGCCGTCGGTGAAGATGACCGGCGAGGTGTAGCTCTCGCTGATGGAGGTGGGCATACCTCCCGTGAGGCGTGCCACCTGCAGGAGGTTGCGATTGGTGGGCGAGGCGGAAACGATGATGTCCGTCGGGATGTCCGTCAGGCCGTAGTCGGGGTGCTGCGATGGCGTGAAGCTGAAGGCGAACGCGCTGACGTTGCTGGTCGTGCGTGCCTGGATGTAGGACATCTCCTCCGGCCATTCGATGCCGCTGTACCACGTCTCGTAGTAGGTGCTGGTCTTGCCGTCGATAAGCTTGGCCAGGTTGTGTTCCGCCTGCTGTGTGGAGTTGGCGTTGGAGGAGAGATACGTGCTGCCTTTGATGAGCTTTGAACTCTCGTTCGGGTGGGCAACGAATGCTTTCGAATAGGTCTGCAGAGCCTGGGTGAAGAGGAACTCGGGCGTGTTCTCATGGACATACTGCTCGGCCTCGACGGTGAGCGCAGCGACGGCCTCCTCATCGGGTCTCAGGTATTGGTTGGTGCGCAGCTGGAAGATGGCTGTACTGCCGGAAGAAGCCAGCATCGTGACAGGCACGTCGGCCGTGGGTCTGATGTTGAGGTTCTTGCCTCCGGCGCTGAATGTGAAGCCAGTGCCGTTCTTGCTGAAGCTGATGGGGGTGGGAATGTCGGAGAGCGTCAGGGCTGTACCCTCGATGCTGAGATACATCTTGGAGCCGAGGTTGTAGAGGTAGTATTCGTTGTACTTGCCGGAATGCAGAATCATCCAGTTGCATCGCGGGTTGGTGACGGAGCACGGCACGCGGTAGGCTTCGGGTGCTGTCGAGAGATTGGAGCCGGCGATGGATAGCACGTCGTCTGCTGTGGCGATGAGGTCGCCGCTTCCCGAAGCGTTGTGGAGCTGATAGACAGCCACTGGCGTGAAGTGCTCGGCTCTGGCCAGGACACCGTAGGAGAGCGGCTGGGCTGTTGCGCCCAGGTTCTCGATTGCCAGGCGCAAAGCCTCGACATCGGTGCAGGTGCCGTCGGCATAAAGTGCCACAAGCGGCTCTATGTCTGCGGGAGCATAGCCGCCCCAGACATCGGACTCTTCGATGATTTGCCGTGTGAGTTCGAGCATGTCGGCAAGGCGGTACTCGTTTTTGAAGTAAAGCTCGTTGATGACAAGGTTTGACCCGTAGCCGGCAGAGAAGCGTAGGCGGAAGAATTTGGCAGTGACGGGTTCCGGCAGGAAGATGGTGGGGCTTTCGCTATCCTCGATGGAGAGGCGCGAGGAGACGGTGGTCCAGTGGCTGCCATCGTCGGAAATGTAGAGTGCAAGCGTCTTGGCGCGATAGTTCTTGTCGCGGTTCTGATAGAGCTCTATCGAGCTGACGGTCACGGGTTCCGGGGCTTCGAAGGTGAAGGTGTGGGGATAGCCCACGCTTCCGTTCTTCCACTTGTTGTGGTAGTAGGAGCTTCTGTTGCCGTCGAGCATCATGGCGGCACGTCCGTAATCGCCCTCGCCGACGGTCTCTTCGTCGCTGAAGCTGATGAGCTGCCATGTGGCAGGGTCGGAGACGGTGCGGGTCAGCTCGATGCGCGACTGCATGGTCTTTGCCTGATAGTGGACGACACCTTCATCCACGCGACGCTCCAGGCGCTTGATGTCGATGGTATCCACCCAGGGCATCTGCCCCATCTGGGGGGCTTCGCAGGTGCTGGCACTGTCGCGTGTACCCATATAGCCGCCCGTCTCCAAATAGAAGGTCTTGTCGAAGAGCTGTGTGACACCGTGTCCGAAGTCGTGGCGCGAATTGCGCTGGTTCTTGCCTTGCGTGTTGCCGAAGCCGGCATGGTTCAGTGCGTACCACTCTCCTGTGGCGGCAGAGCGCATGGCTCCGTTGCGGTAGTAGCAGCGGCGCATCAGGTTTCCACCCTTATCGCCAAAGTTCTCTAAGAAGCTGTAGATGCCGCTGGTGAGGCGGTTTGCACTTGCCATGCGCAGTGTGCCCATGTAGCGCCAGTCGGTGTCCTCGGCATTCTTGAACCATACGGACTGCAGCGTGCTTTCATATTCCGAGACGGTGCCGTCCTCGTTTTTCACACTGACGATGTCGGGGCGCACGTTGTAGAGGAACTGCACCCAGTGGTCGAACTCCCAGAAGTCGTCGCGGTTGTAGCGGATGCTGGAGCCTGTGCCCTCGCCGCCGAAGCGTGTGGCATAGGCTTCAGGGCCGAGATCGACGGCAGCGGCACGCATGATGTCGGGCAGAGTCTTGTCCTTATCCACGTCGCCGTTGTCCCATACGGAGAAGAGGACGGTGTGGCCGTAGCTGCCGTCGGCGCGGTTCGGCATCTGTATGCCGGAGTACATGCCGTCGGTGCCGATAGCCATTTGGTAGGTTGCCGGCTGCTTGTAGCCGCTGGGGTACATCACCTCGAGGTACGTCCAGTTGTAACTCTGGCCGGAAGGTGCTCCGGGTACTTGTGTGCTCCACCAGAGGTGGACGCTGGGAGCCATGAATATCTCCGAGTCGGTGATTTCGAGCGACGAGGTGCGCTGGAAGAGAAGCAGATTGAGGCGGTTGAGGGTGCTCGAGCCATTGGGACAGGTCAGCTCGAAACGATACCAGCCGTCGTAGGGCATCTCGGTGTCGGGCATTATCTCAAGGGTCTGCTCCGCTGTTGTGGTCTTGGTGCTTCTGGCGATATTGTCGAGTACGACGGTGCCTGTTGCGGGGTGCACGATGCGCACGCCAAAGGTGACTCTCTGGCCGCTTTGGCCATTAAACACGGCATCGGCACGGACATGCCCCGTGGGGAAGTGGATGCCATAGACGAGCACGGTGCCCTCGGCGTAGTTCCAGTTGATGTAGGTGTTAGAACGCTGGCTGCCAGTTGCCTCGCCGTCGAGTTCGCGGTAGTGGCGGGCAGGCCAGATGGTGTCGGTTTTTGCCTGCCAGTCGGTGGCATAGGTCGGCATGATGAATGCCATAGCAAAAAACGCTAATGCGATAAATCCCTGTTTCATGGTAGTATAAGTAAGTGTTTACATTTAATTCTATATTTCTATTTGTCACATCTAAAAACTCGAAATAAGCGAATTAACTATGCCCTTGATGTCGAGAAGTATTCGAGTCTTTTGTGTTTTTAGATGTAATAAATGATAGTTATAATGTGTCTAATATAAGGCGAAATTACTATTTTTTGCTCTTAATGCAAAGGATTCGGTGAATTATTTTGTGTTAGGCGCGAAAAAGCAACAAAAAAGGCAGCTCCCGTAAAAGAGAGCTGCCTTTTCTGATTGGGTTTATGGAAGAATGTGTTATTCCTCTTCGCCGCCCCAAATGTCCCAAGCAAAATCTTCCTTGGTCAGGGCATCGTCGCCAGTAACAGTCTTGTTGTTGTTAATTGCCAGGCTCTCTGCCAGCATCTGTGCTGCCTGAGCCTCTTCTACCTGCATTGCAGGGCAAAAATACTTTTTCATCATAACAATTTACTATTTGAAGGTTAACGAGTTGCTGTCTCTCTTTAATAATCAAGAATTAGAGAATTTAAGAATTTTCTTCTTTATACAATGTTATATGCAATTGAACTAATGCGAATAGATAGAATTCTCTAATTCTCTAATTCTTGACAAATAGTTTGCTTTACTTCAAGACTTTCTTGCCATTCACGATGTTGATGCCCTTCTGCATCTTGCTGATGCGCTGGCCGGCGAGGTTGTAGATAAAGCCAGACTGGTTGGACTTGTCAGACAGGTCAGACTTGTCGGACAGTTCGGACAAGCCAGTGGCATTGTCGTCGAAGATGAAGAGGAAGCACTGAGCCTCTGATGGAACTTCAAGATAAGCCTTGCCTGCTGCAATCTTGCTTTCTGTTGCCAGATAGAAGCCGATTTCTTCGCCTTCGGGCTTTGCAAGAACATACTTGCTGGCAGCATCGATGGGTTCGAGCGTACCCTTCAGGTCGTTGTTCGTGATAGGAGCAACATCCTCTGTGATATTGAAGATGTAGGTGTTGGGAGCGGCCTTGATTACAACAGGAGTGAAGGCGGGAACAGTTCCCTTAACCTCTTTCAATGTCAGAGCGTCGTTCTTAACCTTGCCTGTGTAAGCCTTCAAGTTCGGTTCTGTGCCAACGGTGGCGAGCTGAGAAATCTGGGCAGGGGTCAGAGCCTCGTTCCAGAAGCGAATCTCGGAAACTGTAGCTATGCCTTCGTCGTTGTCGGCATCCTCGTCCTCGAAGAGGTAGAGACCTGTGCTCATGCCCCACTTTGCAAGCTGGGAAGAAGACTTGCTAATCATTGCGCCGTCAACATATACTTTTGCCATTAGGTCCTCAACGACAAATACGATGCGATACCATGTGTCGTTCTCGAGAGCGCCGTGGTAGTATAAGCCGCCGGAGTTGATGCCAATCTGTCCGTTGTGAACGAACAGGCCAGCGTCCTCAGTATTCTCAAGGTCGGTCTGGATGATGGCTGTGTAGCGGGCAACATCCGGGAACTTGACATCCATCATAAGCGTATAGGTGTCGAGCGTTTCCTCCGGGAGGTTGGTGGTCAGCTCGAGACGCTCACCCTCGGCAACCGTGATGGAACCGTCTTCGTTGGCTACGACACCAGCAGAAGCTGTCATGGTAGCTGTGCCTTTGCCGTTGGGCTTGCCACCCTTGAATGTCCACGCACCTGTTGCATCAGGCACTGTAGCCATTGTGGTTGCTTCGCCGTCAACTGTGCCGAGGATTCTAACCTGCTCTGAGTTGAAGGGAACATCCCAGAAGCGGAGACCTGTTACCTTGATGGCTTTCTCCTCGCCGTCTTCGTCTGCGAAGAACACTGCGCCGGGTCCTGACAGCAGCCAGTGCTTGTTGTAGGAGTCTGTGTGTTCGCAAGCGCTTAACAGCTCGCCGTCAACATAGAGGGCTGCCTTGTTGGGCGTGTCAATTACCAATACGACACGATACCACACGCCAGCTGAGAAGTTGCCGTTGTAGCCGAGAGAGCCGCCGAGACCCATCTGTCCGTTCTTGATGAAGAGGCTGCCGTCCTTGCTGTCGGTCATGCTGTTCTGCCAGAGTGGGGTGTAGCCGCTCATGTCGTCGGAGCAAATGTCGAACATCACGGTATATTTGTCGAAGCCTTCAGCACCGTTGTTGGTGTTCATGAGCAGGCTTGAACCCTTGGGGAGATACAGGCCGCCGTCGATGACCTCGATGCTTGCTGCTTCAAGGCTTTCCTTTGTATCAAGCCATCCCCTGCCAGAGTTGGGACCTTCTGTGGCGTTCGTGCCGTGGATGGAAGGCGTGAGGGTGGCTGTGCCGGTGCCAGCCAGCGGGTTGGTGGGGTCGTCGAACGTCCAGGAGCCGACAGGTGTGGGAAGGTCGTAGGGAACTGCGCCGGCATTCTCGAACGGGAAGGGCATGTAAGCTGTGGCATAGCCTTCTTCGCCGATTGTGAACTCGATGCTTGTAGCTTCCTCTACCGTCCACTGGGATGCAGCAGCGGCAGCTTCCCAACCTACGATAGAGCCGCCAGCTGCGCAGTGCAGGCAAGACATGTTTTCGCTGGGGTCAGCCTGGAATACGCCAAAGCCCACAACGGGAATAACGATGGTGTAAACGCCTGCTTCTTCGCTGGCTGTCACCTGTCCGCTCTTTGTTACGGTTGCAGGAGCGTACTTGCCCATCAGACTGATGGTATAGGTTGCGCTGCCTTCCCTGGTCAGCTTGACAATCTGCTTGGCTGCGGTTGCAGTCTTGTAGTTGCCGTACATGTTGGCATCGCTGGGGTCAATGCCCATGTAGGTGCCGTAGTTCTTGTTCTTCAGGAGGTAGTAGCCTGTCTCGGGGAGAACGAAGTTAGAGAGGTCATTCTTTGCTGCAGGCAGATTCTCTTTCAGACTCTTATAAGCCTCGAAGGGGCACTCTGTCTTGTAAGCGGGATTCCAACCGAGGGCAGCCTTTGCCTCGTCGGTGAATGCGAAGTAACCTGTAGCCTCAAGCTCAGCATCAATTCCGTCCTCAACGAGGTAGCTTGCGAAGTTTGTAGGAACGTCGAATACGGTGAAGGCAGAGCCTGCGTCGCTAATGTTGCCAGTGGTGTTCCAGAACTTCAGAGAACCGCCTGCGCCGCCATACTGGTTGATGTAGAGGTCTGTGCCGGGAACACCCAGGCAGAATGAGTTAGCAGGAACACTTGTATTGGTGCTTGCAACAATCTTCCATACATGATTGCCTTCTGCGTCGTCCATTATCGTTGGAATACTGCCACTGTTCAGGCTGGCTACGTCTCCATAGGCGAAGCTCTTGCCGTCGCCTTCAGCCTTGTTGATAACCTTAAAGCCATCATAGCCGTTGCCAATGAATGCCCACTGATAGGAATCCTCGACGAGGCCCATCGTATTGGCGTCCTGCGTCTTATATGCACCGTCTCCGTCCTTGACAGCACTTGTCACATACCATGTGCCACGTATTGCCATGTTCTGCCACTGTGCGTTAGCAAAATCTGCAGAGAGCTTGAACGGGCCGTTCCATGTTGCTGTGAACTCAATGGTCGTCTCATTCTCGCTGATGGTAACATCCACGTCATTGTAGGTGTAGTAGGGGCGCTTGAACTCATCAAGCAGGGTGGTGATTGTGGCACCAAGCTTTGTTGGTTGCGGCTCAGAGGTGAAGATGGTGTTGCCCAACTCATCCTTCACAACATAGGTCACAAAATACGAGGGGTGGAAGTAAGCTTCCAGTTCTGCCAAAGCAGCTGTCGGGTCGAAGTCAGCAGCTTCAACCATATAATACTGATTGCCCTCGTCGGCTGTGCTCCAGCTGTTGATGACATATCCCAGAGGTGCGTTGCCGTTTGTGTTGAGATACTTGCCTGCCACATTGAAGTGCCACAGGAAGTAGGGTGAGGTATTCGTCGCTTCCATTACAATGGCATCTTCTGTGCTGAAGCCTACGGTTGTCAAGTCGAGTGCCACGCTGGCATCGTTCTTGATGAACTTGTTCTCATCGACACTGAAGATGTAGTAGTTGCCTTCGTAGTTGAGGAGGGCGAACTTGCCGTAAGGCTGTGCATTGGCTGTTGCATCGTTCAAGGCTGTATTAACCATTTTTCCATCGTAGGCAATCATAGCGCCACGGTCGCAACCGATGTTGTATGCCTTGGTGTTGCTCAGGTCAGAGAGAGCCTTGACAACACCAGCCTTCTCGGAGCGGGTGATGTCGATGGTGCAGTCGGTGTCGCCAATAGTGCCGCTAACATTGTAGTCATAGTAGAACTTCTCGTGGAAGAAGCCATTGAAGTCCATACCAGTGCCGGGCAGAGGAGTGATAATTCCGCTGTTAGCCTCCTGCTTTACAGTCGTTGAGCTGACAACCTCGTTGCTGCCCTCATCCAAGAGCCTGTAGGTGACATTGACAACAGTCAGAGGACCTTCGAATTCCCATTGGTAAGCCTCATCCTTGTTGTAAGTATAGCAGGGAGTAACCACCTCATTGTTAATGTAATATGTCCAGTGTGTACGAGCTGCGTCATTCCAGCTGCTTGTGCCGTCTTGGCAGTTGCAGGAACGTACAGCATACTTGCCGTCACCGTTCAGGTAAAGAATCTGCCTTTCCCAGTCTGTACGGTCGTTCGTAGAAGTTGCAAAGCTTCCTGGCTTCAAATTGGCAACACTGTTAACCAGATTAGGATTGGTGAAGCGTTTGCCAGAGTCAATACGGAAGCCAGTTCCGAAGTAACCACCAGAGGTCTTGGTGATGGTGAAATAACCGGCATTGTTCTTGACACTTGTCAATGTTCCGCTTGTGGTCACATAATAGTCCGTTTCACCCACAGTGGTCTTGATGCGGTAGATGCCGCCGTCGGTAATGGCAGCAAGCGCAGCTTGATAGTCAGCATCGCTTGTGTCCTGTGCCATTACGCCCGTCCATGCCATCATCGAAAGCATGGCAGTCAGTAGAAGTTTGACTTTTTTCATGTTGGTTGTGTTTAAGGTTAATAAATATGTTGGGTTTTCGTGTTGTTTTGTCTGTTTTATATGCTATACTGAGAGCAAAGATAACATTATTTATGATAATGTGTATAATAATTCGAGGAAAAATGTTATAGAGGTGGAGAAAAAGTCCCATAAACACCAAGGCAGCTCCTTTTTGGGGAGCTGCCTTGCTTGTTATATATCCCTTTCCCCCTCATAAGAGAAGAGAGGGATGGGGAAAAGAGAACTATTCCTTACTTAAGGATTTTCTTGCCGTCCATGATGTTGATGCCCTTCTGCATCTTGCCGATGCGCTGGCCAGCGAGGTTGTAAATCGGAGTGTTCTGAGTGTTCTGAATCATCAGATTTTCGATGCCAGTGGGATCGTCGTCCGGGAACAAGAAGCCCTTAACCTCGGTTCCAGCAGGAAGTTCAAGGTAAGCCTTGCCAGCGGCGATGGTGCCTGTGGTTGCCTCGTAGAAGCTAACTGGCATTCCGTCGGGCTTAGCGAGAACGTACTTGCCAGCAGCTTCGATGGGTTCGAGGGTACCCTTCAGAACATTCACATCATCAAGAGGTTCTGTAAGACCTTTGACGAGAGCATTCTGACCGTCCACTTCGTCCTCGAAGATTTCCAGAGCACCATCAGGTACTACAGGCTTTTCGCCAACCAGGAATGTGTAGGTGTCGGGGTCAGCCTTGAGGATGACAGCTGTCAGAGCAGGAATAGTGCCATTTAATTCATTCAATGTCAAATACAGTGAGCCGTTATTCTCATTCTTTGTGAATTCAGCTGTGTAAGCCTGTAGTTTCTTGGATTTTGAATAAACGGGGAAGGGCATGTAAGCTGTTGCATAGCCAGCTTCAACAGTAACGCTGATTTCAGTATCTTCAGCATCCACAACTTCCCATTGAGATGCAGCAGAAACAGTTTCCCAACCTACGATTGAACCACCACCTGCGCAGTGCAGAGCAGAGAAGCCTTCTGAACCTTCTGCTGCAGGAGTACCCTGGAATGCGGCATAACCCAAAGCCGGAATAACAACAGTGTAGTTGGCTGCGTCAGCAGTAGCTGTAACCTGTCCGCTCTTTGTTACAGTAGCAGGAGCAAACTTGCCCATCAAGCCGATGGTGTAAGTGTTGTCGTCATTCTTGGTCAGCTTTACGATATTCTTGGCACCCTTTATGCCATCATAGTTGCCATACATATTAGCGTCGCTTGGGTCAATGCCCATATAGGTGCCATAGTGCTTGTTCTTCAAGAGGTAGTAGCCTGTTTCGGGCAGAACGAAGTTGTTGATGTCTGCCATTGCTGCAGGCAGACCTTCCTTCAGGCTCTTGTATGTATCGAAGGGGCAGTCTGTCTTGTAGGCGGGATCCCAACCGAGGGCAGCCTTTGCTGCGTCAGTGAATGTGAAGTAGCCAGTAGCGGTGTATGCAGCCTCGTATTCAGCAGCAATTCCTTCATCGACAAGGTAGGATGCGAAGTTTGTAGGAACGTCGAATACGGTGAAGGCAGAGCCTGCGTCGCTAATGTTGCCAGTGGTGTTCCAGAACTTCAGAGAACCGCCAGCGCCGCCATACTGGTTGATGTAGAGGTCTGTGCCGGGAACACCCAGGCAGAATGAGTTAGCAGGAACACTTGTATTGGTACTTGCAACAATCTTCCATACATGATTGCCTTCTGCGTCGTCCATTATAGTAGGAATACTGCCACTGTTCAGGCTGGCTACGTCTCCGTAGGCGAAGCTCTTGCCGTCGCCTTCAGCCTTGTTGATAACCTTGAAGCCATCGTAGCCGTTGCCAAGGAATGCCCACTGATAGGAATCCTCAACGAGACCAAATGTGTTGGCGTCCTGTGTCTTGTATGCACCGTCGCTTTCCTTGACTGCACTTGTCACATACCATGTGCCACGTATAGCCATATTCTGCCACTGTGCATTAGCAAAGTCTGCAGAGAGCTTGAACGGGCCATTCCATGTTGCGGTGAACTCAACAGTCGTCTCCTGCTCGCTGATGGTAACATCCACGTCATTGTAGGTGTAGTAGGGACGCTTGAACTCATCAAGCAGGGTGGTGATATTGGCACCAAGCTTTGTTGGCTGCGGCTCAGAGGTGAAGATGGTGTTGCCCAACTCATCCTTCACAACATAGGTCACAAAATATGAGGGGTGGAAGTAAGCTTCCAGTTCTGCCAAAGCGGCTGTTGGGTCGAAGTCGTCAACTGCAACCATGTAGTACTGATTGCCCTCGTCGGGAGTGCTGTAGCTGTTGATGACATATCCCAGAGGTGTGTTGCCGTTAGTGTTGAGGTATTTGTCTTTCGCATTGAAATGCCACAGGAAGTAGGGTGCTGTCTGCAACGTCATCACCATAGCGTCTTCTGTGCTGAAGCCTACGGTTGTCAGGTCGAGAGCCACGCTTGCATCGTTCTTGACGAACTTGTTCTCGTCGATGCTGAAGATGTAGTAGTTGCCTTCGTAGTTGAGGAGGGCAAACTTGCCATAAGGCTGTGCGTTGACTTCAGCATTGATCAATGCCGTATTTACCATTTTCCCATCGTATGCAATCATTGCGCCACGGTCGCAGCCGATGTTGTATGCCTTGGTGTTGCTCAGCTCAGAGAGAGCCTTAACGAGGCCAGCCTTCTCGGTGCGGGTGATGGTGATGGTGCAGTCGGAGTCGCCAATGGTGCCACTAACTGCATAATCATAGTAGAACTTCTCGTGGGGGAAACCATTGAAGTCCGTAAATGTGCCGGGCAGAGGATTAGGAATTGCACTGTTAGCCTCCTGCTTTTTGGTTGTTGAACTAACCTCTGTGCCGTCAGACTCGACGAGCTTGTAGGTTACGTTGACAGCTGTCAGAGGACCTTCGAAGTCCCAAATGTAAGCCCTGTCGTAGCTGTAGCAGGGGGTAACAACATCACCTACCATATAATATGTCCAGTGTGTGCGAGCAGCATCGTTCCAGCTGCTTGTACCGTCGGCGCAGTTGCAGGAACGGATGGCATACTTGCCGTCGCCGTTCAGGTAGAGGATTTGCCTTTCCCAGTCGGTACGGTCGCCTGTAGAATGAGCAAAGCTGCCTGGCTTCAGGTTGGCAACGTTGTTGCTCAAAGGAGGATTGGTGAATCGGTCTGTTCCCGTGTCGATGCGGAAGCCTGTGCCAAATGTGCCTCCAGAGGTCTGTGTGATGTCGAAGTAACCAGCAATGTCCTTGTTACTTGTCAATCCACCGCCTGTGGTTACATAGTAGTCTGTACCACTCACATTTGTCTTGATGCGGTAAGTACCTGCGGTAACGGCATTCTTCGCAGCGACATAGTCAGCGTCGCTTGTGTTCTGCGCCATTACGCCCGTCCATGTCATCATCGATAACACAGCGGTCAAGAGAAGTTTAACTTTTCTCATAATGATTTGTTTTAAGTTAATAACTAAGTTAATAAATTTGGTTTGTTTTGTTATAGATGAGTTTTGTTATTATGTGTTAGTAATTATTCAAAGCTTACTTCATTAGCGAGGACAGAAGGATCCCGACGTGTGTCCCATATTGCGGAGATATGTATTGTGGATTCTTTGATATAATAAATCATCTTGTTATAACGCCCGATAACTATGCTTCTGTAGCCTAAAGGCCAGTTGGCTAATAGAGGTTCTGGATGTCCTATGTGTGGATGAGTTGAAAGTAATCTGCTAATTCTCCGGCTTTCCTGCAACAGGCGTTGACCAGTAGCCTTGTCCCATAGGTCGGTGACGAAAGCTATGGACTGGTCTAACTGCTGTTCTGCGAGGTTGCTCCAAATGACTTTCATGCGCAGGCTGCTACTTCGTCCCTCAGACCATATTTTCTATATAGCCTGTCGAACATCTCCTCGTTTTCACTGTACTCTCCTGCTTCAAACTGTTGCTCGGCCAAGTCCATCATAGAGTTAATCTCCTTCATGCTATATGGTTTTGGTGTATCCATGTTCGTCTTAATGAAGTTTTGTTTTTGTTTAATAATAATTTATTTTATGCGGCAAATTTATACATTATCTATTAAATAACAAAGAAAAAAACAAAAAAAGAACATGAAGTGTTGAAAAAGTCTTATCTTTGCACCCGAAAATAAACTAAAACTGACATGAGAAATAGCCTTTTTACCTTTATCGCATCCTGTTTTGTCTTTCTGGGAAGCCTCCCGACAGTTGCTCTTGCCGATGCACCTGTCGAGGACGGTGTCTATTACATCTCCAATACCGCTCTGGACGGCTATTTGGGGCTGGGTGCCTACCATGATGTCTATCCATATATATATTATGTGTCCGACGGACAGGACAGAACTGCCGACGGCTACTGGGTGATTACGAACACCGAGTCGGGTTATACTTTCCGCAACGAAGCTACAGGACAGCTGCTCGTCTTCACGTATGACCGTGTTGACCAATACTACAAATATATGACGCTGGCTTCTGAAGCGCCGGGCGACGGCACAGAGTATTGGAACATCATTGCGGGCGACGACGAAGCTTTCTGCATACAGAGTGCTGCCGCCCCCAATTATTACTGGAACCTGCGCAGCGGGACAAACATGATGGGAACCTACAGCGGCAGCAGTGGCAGAGGCGCAAACGAGCGCTACGTCTTCCACAAGAAGAGCGACACACCGGGTCCGGGTCCTGACCCTGGCGACGAGCCAGACCCCTCCGCAAGTCCGAGCTTCCCCGAAGCGCTGCATGTCTATCTGAACGACGGACGCATTGAGGCCTATCCCCTGAAACTTGTCACCGGTCACTCGGAGGCCGACGGCAAGCTGGTCATTGAAACCAGCATAGGGTGGAACTATACCTACGACCTTTCCGAAGTCGATTCCCTGAGCGAAAAGACTCCTGCGGATTTCCCGACCTTCGAGTCGTTCAAATTCAACAACAGTTTTAACGACCAGCTCTTCACCACAGCCAATGGCGAAATGGTGGAGGACACCGTCTTCGTGACGGTTGCTGCCATCGGCAAACGCTTGGCACCTTCGTTCAAGGTGGCAGACGATGATGTGGAGGCGTATGTGGACAACAAGCTCCAGACAAGCAAGGAAACCCGCCTGCGCTTCGACAAGGACATCTATTACGTTGTAGCCAGAAAGGGGTGCAGAATACTTACCCCCGAGGAGGACAACAAGTATTTCATGAAGCCCTACGGACGCATCGTCCGCGTTCATGTGGATTGGCTGACCGACAGAGCCGAGGTGCCCACCATCTACATCAACACTGCCGACGGACAGTCCATCACGAGCAAGACCGTTTACAAGGATGCCACCATCACCATCGACGGGCACGGCATCTTCCCCTCGATGGAAGAAACCGCCATGCAGATTAAGGGCCGAGGCAACACCAGTTGGGGATGGCCCAAGAAGCCGTATCGCATGAAGTTCGAGACATCGGTGAAGCCTTTAGGCATGAAGAAGGGCAAGAGCTGGGTGCTGCTCTCCAACTACCAGACGGGTTCGCTGATGTCGAATGCCATAGGCATGAAGGCTGCAAACCTCATGGATGCTGCTGCTGCCAACCACATCGTGCCCGTTGACCTCTACCTCAATGGCGAGTATCGCGGCAGCTACAACCTGACGGAGAAGGTCGGCTTCTCGAACAACAGCGTCGATCTCGACGACGAGACGGCAGCTGCCCTCTTGGAGTTGGATTCCTACTACGACGAGCCGACAGGCCAGAAGTTCCGCACCAAATACTACAACCTCCCCATCAACATCAAGGAGCCGGACTTCTCCGAAGGCACCACCACCCTGACCTTGGGGATGATACAGAACGACTTCGACGGCTTCATGCAGACGCTCTACAATGGCGGGGACATCTCGCAGCACGTTGATATAGAGCAGTTGTCGCGCTTCCTCATGGTCAATGAGCTCATCTGCAACTTCGAGCTTTATCACCCGAAGAGCACCTTCTGCTACCGCGAAAGCTTCGAGGTGGATAGCAGCAAGTATGTCTTCGGCCCCGTCTGGGATCTCGACTGGGCATTCGGCTACGAGCAGAACCGCAGCTACTTCAAAGCCAACACCCTCAGCAACTACTGGACGGAGATGCCCAACATGGAGGTGATACAGTTCATCCAAGACCTCCGCTGGAACTACGAACCCATGTGCGAACTCTACAAGCAGCTGTGGGAGAAGTTCATGGACGAGGACTTGCAGGAGCTGGTGGAGTATTGCCAGGACTACTACGACTTCGCCCACAACTCTTTCGACCTCAACCGCAACAAGTGGAGCGACCGCACGGACTATGCCCAGCAGGCCAAGGACGCTGCAAGCTGGCTGGAAAAGCGAGCCAACAGGATTTATCAGGACATCCTCAATGACGTGCGTCCCAAGAAGCCAGACCCAGTTGAACCCATCGAGTTTGCCAACAACAAGCTCTACACCATCGAATGTCCTCGCGGCGAGCTCATACTCAGCTATAACTATCAGGGCTTGGAGGCAGGACAGAGTGCATGGTGGACGGTCTATGACTATGAAAGGCAGTTTGCCATCATCAACATTGAGGGCAACAACTACCTCTACAGCCCCTACCTGAAGAAATACCTGCGGACAGGCAACGTCTTGAACGGCGAGTGGATAGATGCACTCGGCTCGCCCATCTATTTCGACACTTCCAGCCCCTACGGCGAGTACCTCTACATGATGAGCACACTCACCGACAGCGGCAACATTCTCTGGTTCAACAACAACACCAGCACAATCGTTATCAACACATACAGCACACCCGATGCCGGCAACCGCTGGAAGATAACCGAGGTTGGCGAGTTCGACCCGACAGAGGCGCTCGATATAGCAGGAAACAGCTTCCTGGCTGTCACCTCGAACCTTATGTACGACGGCAAGCTGATTGCTTCCGAGACAAAGCAGGTGCCTTTCGGCGCAGACATGCCCGAACCGCCATCCGACTGGGAGAATGCCTTCGTGAAGCTGCAACCCATTGGCACACATCCGAAGTATGTCACAGAAGAAACGACTGTAACCTACGAAGCCACATGGATTGGTCCCTTCGACTTCACCACCTCGATGGAAGATGCCAAGTGGTACAACATGACCATCCGCTCCGACTACATGGTGGGCAAGACACAGGATGAACCCTATTATCCCGTTGAAGTGTTTGATGCAGATATACCGTTCATGCCCTCCTATCAGTGGGCATTCAGCGGCAACCCCTATAAGGTTAAGGTCTATAACCGCACTACTGGATTGGACGAGACGCTGACGCTTGTCGGCGTGTACGGCGTGATGCGCGAAGGCGACTATGAATGGGAGTTGCTGCCCAACCTCGACGGCTTTGTGCTGCGCGTGCCAGGTTCGGCCTTCCAGTGTCTCAACCAGTTTGGCAGCAGTTCCGGTCCCCTTCGCTATTGGGACAGCGCCGGAAGCCTGACAGACAACGGCTCCACCTTCCGCGTGACAGAGGCACCAGACCCGGACGGCATTGCAGAAGTTGAAAGTTCAAAGTTGAAAGTTGAAAGTGGTGTCTATGACCTCGCAGGCCGCAAGGTGGATGCTCCTCAATCTTCAACCCTCAATCCTCAATTAAGGAAGGGCATCTACATCGTCAATGGCAGAAAGGTTGCGGTCAAGTGACCGTAGCCTTTTAGATACCTGGACGCTCCCATCCTCCCGGATAATCTTGCGGATGAAGATGCCAGACTCCGGGCGGGCGATGCGCTGTCCTGAAAGGTTGAAGTACTGTATGTCGCGAATCCCGGCGTCGGATGCCATGTCTGGCTTAATCTCAATGATGTTGTCTTCGTCGGCAATGATGGTGTTGTAATCCACCATGCCTATCTTGTTGCGCTTGTCTATGGTGGGCTGGTTCAGGATGGCAGTCATGTTCCCGCCGTCGGGATACCTCCCGTAGGTCTGCCATTTGCCTTGCTTCTTATATTCCAGACGGTCTGTCCAGGAACCGTCTGCCGCCTGTATGCTGACACAAGCGTTGTCGGCGTTCTCGAGCTTGAAGGGAACATGCAGCTGTGAGATGCCTTCCATGCCGTCGCACCAGATGAGGCAGGTGCCGTGAGCCGGCACGACACCCTCCTCTAGGCGGTGCTTCTGCGGATTGTTGCGGTTGTCGCTCAGGTAGAGTCCGTTCAGGCTGATGTCATGGTCGGTGGTGTTGTAGAGTTCCAGCCAGTCGGTTTTCTTTCCATATTCATTTATATATATGTCGTTGCCGGCACTCACCTCGTTGATGCGCAGTGGCGCGGCACCCGCTGTTAGACGTTGCTGTTCATCGGTGATGGGGGTGAACATGGCTTGCAGGGTGATGCTGTCGTTGTCGTTGAAACATTCGTGCATGTCTATCGTCTCGTCGGCAGAGATTATCTCGCCCTCTTCGGATTGCCATCCGCTGAAGACGTAGCCAGCCGGAGCTTTTGCCGAGAGCTGTATGGGCAAGTTCTTGTATGAGTAGAGATAGCTTGCAAACTTGCCGGTGGGGATTTCCTGGCCGTTCAAGCTCAGGTGTGCCTCTGGAATGTTGGCAGAGAGGTTGGCATACAGGCCGAACCTTACGGCGAAATAGCCGCGAAGGTTGGTGATGCGTTCGCTGTTGTATGCCGAGCGGATGGAGTTGGCCAGTTTTGTGCTGGATTTGCTCCCTTCGAACTTCAGGGCAGGGTTGATGTTCTGGTAGATGTCGTTTATAATCTCTTCGCAGCGCTCGGGCTCGAACACGCTGCCATCCACGATGCAGAAGGCATCCAGGAACTGGCGGCGGAAGGGGTCGTACTTCATCAGATTGCGGAAGAGGTCATCCACATTGGTGCTGACTGTGCTGTTTATCAAGGTCTGAACCATGTTGTCGATACCGAAAGCAGAGTCTGTGTCGAAGAGGACGAAGTGGAACTTCCCGTCCGAGCGGCTGCGGAAGCCTTTCACGTTGTTGTTGTTCGTTATCCAGTCGGTCGGCCCCATGTAGCATTCCAGCGCCATGTAGTTGATGAACTCGTCCATGTCCAAGAGCGTGCATATCTCGTCGTATATCTCTTCCTTCTTGATTGAAGCCAGACGTTTCGCCAGCGTCTGCAGTTGTGTCCAGGCCTTAATGTCGCCTATCTTCTGGTTGTACTGCCCATTGCTCAGGTCGAACTGATCCATGTCGTCGAAGTCGATGCCGTAGTTGCTATAGGCGAAGTGCTTGTTGTTGCTCTCACGTATGTTGAGCATCCCATAGTATTCCCCGTTCAGGAAGACATGGGCGGGCTGGTAGTCCTGACAGTCGATGTAGAATCCGCTCTTCAGCACAATCTGCTGTATGGCGGGGTCTATGATGCGTGCTTTTGTGTCGTTGCCGCCGTTGCGCACTTGCCAGCAGCGGTATTTGTTATGCGGCTTCAGGGGGAAGACAGGATAGTTCAGGACGTGCACCCCCTCGTAGCGCTTGTCCGTCTTGATGCGAAATGAGCTTCTTGCTTCCCAGTATCTGTCATCTACAATGCCTCCGCCGTAGGCTCGTGTATAGCCTCCGCAAATCTCCAAGTCCGCCTCTTGGTTTAGTGCCATTGAATAAGACCCCTCTAAGGGGGAGTCGGTGGAGGTCTGGGGCACCAAGTACTCCATGTTGATGGGACGCTCCCAATCCATGTTCCAGTTGCAGGCAGTGTTCTGTCCGTTACCGATGATGCCGTTGGTGCCTTTCACGAAGACGCCCACCATGTCGTCGAAGAAGTTCTTCGGTTCGGAGCAGATGGACAGGATGGGGAGGTAGTAGTCGTGGTTCTGATAGATGTAGCTGCGCGTCACCACGGGGCTGGGCAGATACCCCTCTTGGATGAGGCAAAAGCGCAGGATGGTTGTGGAGTTGATTTGGAAGTGGCCGAACTGGCTGGTCTCGCCGTTGGTGGCTGTCGGTGCGCTGCCGTCTGTAGTATATCGCAGGGTCGCTCCTCTCGGGATTCTGACATGTGTCGTGAAAGCCTCGGAGAAGACGCGGCTATCTACATTCACCTCGGGAGCCTCTAATCTGAAGTCGGCAAACGAGCTGGTGGCATTTGTGGCTCCTGGTGTGGGGGCGGCCGTAGTGCCCCATTCCTCTCCGCCATCCTCGGTTCGTGCCCAGGAGCAGCGTGGGATGGCAGGCGGATAGCTGACGGACGAAATGAGCGACTTGTCCGAAGCCAGCAGACTGATGGTGCCGCCTTCGTACTCCAGTTTGAAGGCTATTTGCAGCCTGGCGAGACTGCCGTAGTTGCCTTCTGCCTGATAATGGTCAAACCAAAGCGTCTGGAAGCCACCCGCTGGCACAGAGCCGTGGGCACTCAAGAGGCGATGCTCGTTCTCCCCGTCGGTCAGGTACATACCATTGAGGGAAATGTCGGTCGAAGTGGGGTTGTACAGCTCTATCCAGCTGCCGTAGCAGTTGGCATTGTCTAAGTACTGGTCAATGTTGGCAACCTGCACTTCATTTATAATTAATAATGTGTCATCTGTCTCCTGCGAGAGCAGTGTCGCAGGGAGAAAAAGCAGCAGGAAAACGAATATGTTGTTCTTCATCGTAATTATGCATCAAATTTGCTGCAAAGCTACTCATTATTTTTGAATGTTGAGGCAAAAAACCGATATTTTTCTCCCGCATGAGTTAAAAAGTGTTTATAAGGAAGAAAAAATGTTATAAAAGCTTGGTGGAGTCCAGCATTATAGTTAGATTTGCATGGTGAAATGCAAAGAATACCCCAAGTTAACGCTATAAAATAACCTTAAAACAAAAAAAATGAGAAAAAGTTACTTATTTCTGATGATGTTGTTCGTTCAACTCATCATGGGTGGCATGGCATTTGCTGCTGATCCACCAAAAGCAGAGTATGATGCTGCGATTGCAGCTATCCCCAGTGGCGCCTATTACATCACAACGGAAGTGGACGGTGTCAAGTATTATGTGACTGCCTCCGGCTCTTTGGAAGAACGGTATGAGGGTATCGAAAGCTCTGAGGGATTGTTCTCAATCAATCAGGTCGATGCGTCTAGCGCTGGTGACAAACTTTTCGATGTCGCCTGGCACATTGAAGGTGCCAATGGACACTTCTCTAATACCACGCTGTCTGGCGACAAAGCCATTCTGAAGCCTGGTACCGGAGTTTTCCGTTTGGATACCAGTAATAGCCGTAATGATTGGGAAAGTCAGGTGTTCTACATGAACGAGGAAGGTAAGATTGCCATTCGTTCCTGTAACACAGCCTATGCTGAAAGCAGTTGGAAAGACGCAGGCCGCGCATTCTGGACCTACGAGGTTGACGAGGCTGGCGAGATTGTTTGGGGCGGTTTCGGTCCCATGCCTGCCTACAGCTACGAACCTGCCTACATCTGGACACTGGAAGTGCCTACGGGTGCAGATGAGGTTAAGGTGATTCTCAATGGCACTTATGACAAGTATCTGGATCACGTTGATGACTATGATGGTTGGAGCATGAATCTCGGTATTGGTACAGAGTTTGGTCAGTATTCCGATGCAGAGACATGGGAAAAGTTTGTTGACCTGATTGGCGAAATAGAAGTTATTCTGAACAAGATGGTTGCAGATGACTATGACTATTACTCCGACCCCGATGCTCTCACACCGGAAGAGGCCAAGGCATTGGCTGCTACTGCTGATTCCTTGTTCCAGGTGGTGCTTGACAGCGAGGTGCCCTACATGATACCTCAGAACGGCTACTACCGCATCTATGCTGTGAAGCGTTATGCTTCCACATTTGATGAAAGTGGATTCGTTGACAAAGCTATCGCAGCTGCATACGTAGATGAGCATAAGGACAAAGCAGTTATAGGCACAGTCAAGAAGAACTTGGCCAACTACGTTTGGAAGCTCACCAAGAGCGAAGACGGTGACAGCATCATTATTCAGAATGCCGGTATGGGAACCTACATCAGCTTCTCTTCCGACGTTACCGATAACAAAGTCTTCATGACCGATGATCCAGCCGATGCAAGCTGCGTGATGTTCGACTATGCAGGCAATGATTATGTACAGCCCGGTGGCGTAGATGATTATAGGGATCTCTTTGCCATTCGTCTTGCTGGCACGAAGAAAGGCACTGATGGAAGATACATCCACCAGATGAACCACTCCTCTTACGACTCAGATTCTTCACCTTGGGGTAGCTACGGTAAGGACTTAGGTTCGGATCAGGAACTGGGCTTCTGGATTAGAACCTATGATAATAACAGAACGACCGATAAGTGGTGCAGCGAATGGTATCTCGAGTATGTAGATGATGCAGAAGCAGCGGAACTCATTGCAGACTTCGAGGTGATTAAGAACCACGACATCCTGGTAGCCAAGAACAATGCACTGCGTGAAGAAGTTGCCGCAGCTTTGGAAACAGCCAAGGACGCTATCAAGACTGCACAGATTACTTCTGTAGATCAGCTGACCAACACCTTTGGTGACCCTTCCGAAGGTACGAACATCGGCAACCTGATTGACGGCGACCCTGCTACCTTCTGGCACACCACTTGGCACGGCCTCAGTGAAGGTATGGTGCCGATGTACTATCTCAATGGCAGCTTTGTTGTTGGAGAGGACCAAGAAAATGAGGAAGCTCTCTTGTGCCACTACCTCCCGATTTCCGGCACGGAGAACTTGGTTGGCAACTGCAAACTCTTCCTTCAGGAAAGAGCCGGCGCTGACAACGACCGAGTAAAGACTTTGGTGCTCTTGGGCGCAGACGATCCGAATGTTGAAGACAACGAATGGGAAGAGATTGCAAAGATTACACTTCCTCACACAGGCAAGGGCGAAGAGAATACTGTTCCCTTCTTTATGCAAAAAGCCTATCCGCACATCCGCCTTGTGGTTGTTGACACTGATGGTGGCTATTCCTTCCGTTCCTTCTGGCATGCTGCAGAGATTCAGCTCTATCTTATAGAAGATAATCCCAACTCTCAGTTCGCAGCTCTCGGCGAAGTGGCAGAGGAACTGGAGAATGTTTATAATGCAAACGTAGCCACCGCCGACGAGGATATTACTCCCGAGATGTATCAGGCCCTCCTGGATGCATTCAAGGCATTCAATGCAGGTATGGTCGATCCTACCGAGTTGCGCAATGCTTTGGCTAAATATGCCAACGTGACCAAGGGTGTTGTCGAAGGTACAAATCCCGGTGAGTGGATCAGGACCAATGTTGCATCTGAATTTGATGCCCTCCTTGCAGAGGCTAATGCTTACGACAAGGCTGGCCGCTACACTGCCCAACAGAACCACAAGTATGCCGTGATGCTCAAAGCAATGCAGAAAAGCGTCATGGAGCAGGCTAACGGCATCAAGACCGACAAGTGGTATCGCATCATGGTTCCCACAGAGGAAATGTACGACGCTTTCGACTTCAGCAAGGAAGGCGTGGACAAATGTGGTGACCTTATTGAGGATCAGTGGTCTATTTGTGGTAATTTCGTTACTGCTGCCAAGTTAGAGTCCGAAGAGGAAACAGTTATTGACGATGAAACAGGAGACGAAAAGACGCAGACCATCTCTTGGCTTGAGGCTATTGGTGGTGAAAATCTCCGCGAGTCTGATCGCCTGTTCTTCATGGCTGAGGACGAAATTGAGGACAAGGATGCCAGCATGTTCCGCTTCGTTGAACAAAAGGCTGATGATTCCGACTGCACTCCTCTCTTCATAGATGCTAAGGAAAACATGGCAATGGCTCTCGACATGAGCACGACCTACACTCGTGGTGAAAAGCTGATTACCAAAGCTTCACAGCTCTCAAGTAACGCTTCCGACTCCGCTGAAGGTACAAACATCGGCAACCTGATTGACGGCAATCCAAGCACCTTCTGGCATAGCGACTGGCACAAGGATGTCATAGCTCCTCCATATTTGCAGGTTGCTTTTGTCGAACCCATTTCTGGTCCTATTCAGGTTGAAGTTACACGTCGAAACAATGACTTCGGTCATATCGTTCGTATGTACATCGTGGGTAGCAATGATGGTGAGGACTGGACAAATATTGGTTATATGGAAACTCCCTATGGTGGTACTCCGAACGAAGTTGTTTCCAGCCAGCCAATTAATCTGGACGGTACATACAAGTATCTGCGCTTCATCAATACTTGCAGATGGCTTAATGGCGGTGGCAACAGCGCTGAAATGGATCCCTTCGCACAACCCAAGAGTGCAGATGAGTATGATGTGACTTGGACTTACTTCCACGCTGCTGAGTTCCAGATTTATCCCGTAACGGAAGATCAGCCACTGACTGGCTCGGCCAAGGTTCTTCAGAATGCCTATACCGCTGCCAACAAGATTGTCATCAAGGATGCTACTGCAGAAGACCTCGCTGCTGCTGCAAATGGTTACAGAAACTATCGTTCTGAGTTCAACGCAGAGGCTGGCAAGGACGTTCTGCCTTACGGTAAGGACAAGGTTGATCCTGTATATGCACTCCAGAACAAGGCTACTGGTCTCTTCGTTATGGTTAGCGGTACTGGCAACCAGAACAATATCTACCTGAAGACCATTCCTTCTCTCGTTGGCTATAAGGCACTCGGTTATCAGAGAAGCTTGATGAGCGCTAAGACAGTCGATGGCAAGAGCTGCAACAACTTCCATGCAGGAGAGAGCAACCGCAGATTCTGCACATGGAATTCTACAGAGCCTACCTCTAACTCTGGTCTCGTTATCTGCGAGGCAGAAGAGCCATACGAAGCTCCCGCAGAGTTCACCTTCTTCAAGGACATCAAGCCCGGCCGTATCGCTGACTGGTGCAACAGTGTGACTATCACTCCCGTTGATGATCCAGAGGATGCTAATGCATACACAGCTGTTGGTTGGTATAGGGACGAAGACGATGCTCTCTTCCTCGCTCTGAATGCTATCGAGACTATCCCCGCTGGTGAGCCTGCACTCTACATCTTTGGCGATACGACAGAATATGATGCAGAGGACGAGTATGTAGAACCCGTGAAGTTCAAAATCTCTGGCGACGAGAAGCCAGTATTGGAGGGTACAACAGTTAACGGTCTTATGGGTACGCTTGCTACCTATACGCTTAAGAACAACGAGATTTACTTCAATGCCAACTATGCTGCATGGCCTGTTGAAGGTGGATCATCCGTTGCAGTTACTCCTTGCAGCGCTGTTCTGAATCTCATGGACTGCCCAGAGGTTGATTCCGAAGGCGAGTATGACTTCAGCATTTGCATCGCTGCTGATCCTGACCAGGCCGACGGCGTTAAGGATATTCCTACCGCTATCGAGAAGATCAGCCAGCGTGGTGACGTCTATAGCATGGACGGCAAGCTGCTCCGCACAGGTGCAACGCTGAACAGCCTGAAGGCACTTGGAAAGGGTATGTATATCCTCAATGGTGTCAAGGTAGTTGTAAAGTAAACAATATCCTATAATTGAAGGGAGTTCTTCAGGGCAAGCCTGAAGGCTCCCTTTTTTTAGTTCATATAAATCTGTGAAGTTAAAGTGGAAGTAAAAATGGAAGTAAACTCGCTACGCTCGTGGAAGTTAAAGAGGACAATACCAAATAGTTTTCCTTGCATCCAAAGCTATCGTCCAGCACGATGTGCTTAACTTCCAGCCAGCTCTGCTGGCTTAACTTCCCATTTAACTCCATTTTATAACTCCCGAAATTAAAATCAAATTGCAAATGAAAAAGTGTCTGCTTTTGATGGTGAGTCTGGTGCCGTGCCTCGGTGCTTTGGCACAGATAGAAGATTATACTTTGCCCGATGGCAAGGTGGTGAAGATAGACCGCAGTGTCTTTCCCGACCTCAAATATGATGTAAGTTCCAAGCATCTGCCTGCCGACATTGTGGCTCGACGCAAAGCCCGCAAAGCTAATGTGCAGTTGCCGCCTTACGTCTATAACGGACAGGACAAATACTTCCCGCCCATCTTCAACCAGAGTGGCGGCTCCTGCGGCTCGGCCGCTGGTGTGGGCTATCAGTTCACGCACGAGATAAACAGCTATCGCGATGCCGATGCCTCTCTGCCCGAAAACCAATACCCCTCGCACTTCACTTGGCTGATGGCCTATCAGACCAGCACGACAGAGGGAATGGCTAAGGCCAACGGCATCCCGAATGTCCCCACCTACGGCGGACGCACCTACAGCAGACTCTTTGGTGCACAGACACACGACGACCCCGACTATGGCTGGATGCAGGGCTACGACAAGTGGTATAGTGCCATGTGGAACCGCTCGGCCTACGAAATCAACCTTGGTCCCACCAACACACCCGAAGGCCGGCAAATGCTCAAAGAATGGCTCTACAACCATTGCGGCGACGAGACCATGCACGGAGGCGGTGTGGCTGGCATCGGCGTGGCTGCCGGCGGCACTTGGGTCGCCATTCCCAACACGGCGGCCAACAAAGCTGCCGGCGTGGTAGGCATGAAGTATGTGGAGAAGTGGGGCGACACGTTCAACCATGCCCTTACCGTCTGCGGCTATGACGACCGCATAGAGTTCGACCTCGACAAGGATGGCATCATCGGAGAGGTGGAAGAAGACGAGGTGGGCGCATGGATTATTGCCAACTCGTGGGGCGACGGCTGGGAGAACAAGGGCTTCATCTATTGCCCCTACAAGTATAGCTTTGCCGTCGATAATGATGTCTGGACTTGGACACCTGGTGCATTCATCATCCGCCAGAACTATCGTCCTTTGCGCACCATAAAACTCCTGATGGACTATAGCCACCGCAGCGAGCTTCTGCTCTCTGCCGGTGTTGCAGAGAACCTGAATGCCACGAAGCCCGAGAAGACCATCCCCTTCGAGCACTTCCGCTATGCAGGCAACACCCTGGGTGCCGACCCTGCTCCCGAAGTGCCGATGCTGGGCCGCTGGACGGACGGGATGCACTACGAGCCTATGGAGTTCGGCTACGACCTCACCGACCTCACCTTCTCGGTGGATCGTACCAAGCCTTTGAAGTACTTCTTCATTGTCAAGACAAAGTCTGGTGCCATTGGCAGCGGACACATCTACAATGCCTCCATTGTCAACTACGAGTTTGAGAACGAGGGCGTTGAGATTCCCTTTGCAGATAAGGATGTGCAGATTCAGAACAACGGGCGGGAGACCGTCATCAGCGTTGTTGTGCCGGGCGAACAGCTCTATCCTCCCACGAATCTCGGCCTCATGGATGGTGTGCTGGTTTGGTCTGCGCCACAGACTTCCAGCCTCACCCTGACGGGCTATCATATCTATGAGGGAACAAGGCAGGTCGCCCAGCTGCCTGTTGCCCAGACTTACTATGCTCCTGCTGCCGGCGCTTCGGATGCGTTTACCGTCAAGGCTGTATATCAGGCCGGCAAGTACGAGCAGGAGTCCGCTCCTTCCAATGCCGTCGTGCTCGAGACCCGACAGCCGGGAGCCAACAGCTATGTGGATATGAACGAGAGCGGCATCACCATCCCCAATGCCATCTCCGAGATGCTGGGACAGGCCACCATCGAGTTCTGGATGCGCAGCGACAAGAACGTCAGCTACACGCATCAGGTAGGTCCCGGCTGGGGCAAGTTCCTCTTCCACAACAGCAGCAACGGAACGCTTTCCGTAGGCTGGGACAGTGGCGGCTCAGACCGTCTGAATGTCTCTGGTGTCTTCTCCACGCTCAAGAAATGGAACCACATAGCCATTACCATCAATGGCAGCAACCTTGTGCTTTATGTCAACGGTGTCAGGAAGGGGTCGATAACCTCTAAGACCTATTCGGGTCTTGTCGCCTTTGGCGACCTCCAGTTCGGCCGCACCTCCGACATCAACCAATGGTGGATAGGCGGCTTGGACGAGATACGTGTCTGGCGCACTGTTCGCACGCAGGCAGAGATCAGGAACAACATGCGTGTTCATATTGCAGCCCCTGCCCTCCAGCCCGACCTTCTGGTCTATGTGCCAATGGAGACCATCGAGGTGGACGGCGAAACCAGACTGCGCGAATATGTAAGCGGCAAACATGCCAAGTTCCAATCCATAGGCACCTGGCAGGTTGAGGAGGCCGACGGCCCCTTCACCAGCGCAGCACCCGCGCCCACACTGACCATCGCCGAGGAGGCAGGAACCCATCTGGCTGGTGTTCCCTTCCACCTGACAGCCCAGACGCTGCTCAATGCGATAGGGTGGGAGTGGAAGGTCAACGGCGAGCCGTTGATTGCCAATTCTCAATCCCCAATCTTCAATTTGCCAGAGGCAGGCACATATAATATAATGTGTACCGCCACATACGCCGATGGCAGTACGCTTACAGCCGAGAAGGAGATAACCGTTGCCGAGGGTGAAGCCCCTGTTGCTGCCTTTGAGGTGCTCAACGACACCCTCCCTGCCGGCGACCGCTTCAGCTTCGTCAACCGGTCTGAAGGCACTGGTTGCACCTACCTCTGGAGTATGCCAGGGGCAGAGGTGGAGACGCTGGGAGGCACCAATGCCACGGCACTCTATCCGCAGACAGGCACCTTCTCTGTCACCCTCACAGCCACAAACCCCTACGGCTCCAGCAGCGTGACCAAGGTGGTGACAGTCCGTGAGTCGGCTCCCAATGCCCGCTTCGACCTCTCCAAGACAGCCATCATGCTTGGCGAAGGCATACAGCTCATCGACGACAGCCGCTATAGTCCTGTCACTTGGCATTGGGAACTGAACAACGGTTGCCGTGCCTTGACCGTCGATGAGCAGTCGCCATTCATCGTTCCCACCGCCCCCGGCATCTACGACATCAGTCTGCATGTGACGAATGCGCTTGGCGAAAACACGCTTACGCAAGGCCGCTATCTCATTGTCAGCAACGACGACCCCGTCACCTGCCTCAACTTCACTGGCAAGGAGACATTGCAGCTGCCCTGTCCCTTTGCAGAGGAGCAGAAGGCCCTGACCCTTGACTGGTGGATGCGTCCGCAGCAGTATCAGGGCAGCGTAAGCCTCACTTCTACCGAGGGTGAGCTTTCAACGTCCGTCGATAACAAGGGTATGCTCACCATTACCCTGGGCACCAGGAAGGCGCAGTCGGCAGAAGGTTACATTGTCACCGACGAGTGGCATCACTACGCCGTGACCTATAGCGCAGGCACCGTCAAGTTCTTCCGCGACGGGCAGCTCTTCGGCACCTCCAGCACAAAGCTTGCCACACGCCTCCCCGCCTTGCAGACCATCACGATGGGCGAGGCAGGCTTCAGGGGACAGATGGACGAGGTGCGGCTGTGGGGCGTTGCGCTGACGGCCGAGAAGATAAATGCCTATTGCAACCAGCACATTGCCGATGTGCAGGCGGCTCAGACCTCGGACAACCTCTTGCTCTATTATGACTTCAACCAGAGCGGAGGCGATGTTTTGGACCGCACTTCGAACGGCTGCAACGCGCAGCGCATCGGCTTCGGTCCCGACGGCGACGCATGGAACTCGGCCCTGGGTGTCTTCACCCTCGACACAGAGGCACTCATGCATGGCGACATCTCTGCCATATACCTTACCAACTACAAGAACCCGTACCTCACATCATCTGGCACGGTCAACCCCAACAACAGCAGCCGCTTCCTGAAGTTGGCCATGCGGACAAGCCGCTCGAAGTGGCAGGATGCCAATGCCATCGTACAGGGTGGCATCACCACCGGAGCGCATATCGACACAAGCCATCATAGCGACATCCAGTTCGAGACACAGTGGAGCGGCTTTGCAACACCTCTGCTCGACTACCGCCTCTGGCAGGCTGTCACCCTTCCCGCAGGCAAATACACCTTCAGCATCACGCCCGGCGATGTGGACGACATGCAGACCAGCCGACTGGTGGTTTGCTACGGCAAGACGATGATAGGCGATGCCGAAGTCGAGGAGAATGCCATTGCCTGGTGCAAGCTTGTAGAGGGTACCGTCAGCTTCACCCTGGCGGAAGAGGCAGAAGTCTCTTTAGGCATTATCGTTAACCTCACCGGCCAGTGCAGCTTCGGCATCAGCGCCTTCAAGCTCGAAGGTGTCACCATAGAACCCCTCACGCCCACAGACCCAGACGGCATTGATGAAATTCAAAATTCAAAATACAAAATTCAAAATGACGCATCGGCCATCTACGACCTCAGCGGCCGCAAGGTGCGTAATCCTCAATTAAAGAAGGGCATCTATATCAAGGACGGAAAGAAGATAATGGTGAAGTAGATAATCTAAGAGGATATGAAGCGCGAGGTCTATGAGAGCCAGAAGGCCTTTGCCGGCGAGAAGAAACCCTCCATGCAACGCCGCTGTGTGGGTCATGACTATACAGAGCGCATGATGTACATGGTGACGATGACCGTGGAGGGTCGCCGTCCGCTCTTGGGAACCGTGGTGGGTCGCAGTGATGCAGGTGATGCCCGACCATTTCCATGGCATCCTCTTCGTGAAAGAGAAAATGGAGAAGCCCCTGGGCAAGGCTCTCCTTGGCTTCAAGCAGGGCTGCAACAAGGCATACAGGGAGCTGGTTCCGTCGGTTCAGTCTGTTGCTGTACTACAGCAACAAACAAAACGCCGCAGCCACGGCCTGCTTTTTGCCCGGGGCTTTAACGACAAACTGCTTTTGCGCGAGGGGCAGTTGCAGCGATGGCTCCATTATCTCCAAGACAATCCCCGCCGCCTCTTGATGAAGCGTGAGCACCCAGACCTCTTTCGCGTGCAACGGGGTGTGATGATTGGCACGCACCAATGCTCGGCCATTGGCAACCGCTTCCTCCTTCAGCGTCCTGTGCGTTTGCAGGTGCAGTGCTCGCGTAGCCTTACCGAGGAGCAGATTGCAGAGAAACAGGCATGGTGGCTTGAACAGGCTCGCGCTGGTGCCGTGTTGGTGTCGCCCTGCATTTCCAAGGGCGAGAAGCAGGTGATGCGTGCCGCCTTCGAGGAGGGATTGCCACTTATTGTGCTTCAGGAGAACGGCTTCACCGACCTTGCCAAGCCTGGTGGTAGGCGCATGGAAGCCTGTGCCAGCGGTCAGTTGCTGTTGCTGGCTCCGTGGGAGCATCACAATGAGCGTCTTACCATCCGGCGCGAGCAGTGTCTGGCTCTTAATGCGCTGGCAAAGAAGATTTGTGAGTGAGAGGCAAAGATTTTGCGTTTGGATTCCTTGTGATTAAATAATTATTTGTAACTTTGTAGGCAGAGAAATCAAATAAAGCGTTTTTATGAAGAAGTTACTACTTTTATTCGTTTTGCTGGCTGGTGTGAAGGCTGGCGCGGAGAATCCCGACAGCCTGACCTTTGCTGTGCTGGGCAACTCCATCTCAACCTATTACGACTACCTCCCCTCGGGGTATGCCGTCTATTACAGTGCCGACCGCGAGAAGAACTACGGCTTTCAGGTGGGCGACACGTGGTGGATGCAGCTCAGTCGCACCTCCGGGCTTACGTTCCTGGCAAATGCCTCGTGGAGCGGCTCGCGTGTGGCGGCTGATGTGCTCAACAGCAATGCGCCTTTTCTCAGCAATCACCGCGTGACGGCTTTGGGGCGTGCCGGGAAGCCAGACTTTATCTTCATCGCAGGTGGCACCAACGACTGGAACGTCGCAAAGGTGCCTCTCGGCGAATACAGGACGTCGAACTTCACCGACTCCGTCTCTTTCCGAGGGGCTTATCAGCGGCTCCTGTACAAGCTCACCACCAAGTACCCACAGGCCCGCATTGTCTGTCTGAGTATCTTTCCGCGAGGGAACGGTGTCAACGACAAGAACGCGCAGGGTTGGAGCCAAGCCGATGCCAATGCCAGCATCAAGTACATTGCAGAGCAGTTCGGCCAGTACTTCATCGACTGTACGCCTGTGCCCTGGAGCAGCAACTGGGGCGCTTCGACCTTCGACAAGCTTCACCCCACGGCCTACGGCGGCACCCAGCTTGCCAACCACATCTACAGCAGGTTGATTGCGCAGAACATCATCACAAAGGACTTGAAGCGCACGAACGAGGTGGAGGAGGCCGAACGCCTCTTAGACCTCAGCTTCACGGCGGATGGTATCGTCAACCAGGGCACATACGAAACCAAGGTGGGCAAGCATGGCACGGCCGGTGTCTTCTACGATGCGAAGAACGACACCTACTATGGCTGCTCCAAAGCCCGTTCCTCCGACTATTTCTATGCCACCTACGACGAAGGCTCGCCTCTGGCAAATGCCTTCAACAATAATGTGACATGGGAGATGCTTGTGCGCCTTGACGGTCTGGGCGACCATAACGGTAACATCAGCCGCACCTGCATCCTCGGCAACGAGGAGAGCGGCGGTTGGGCTTTCTATAACTCGGCACTGGCAAGCTGCTTCTCCTACCAGCACAAAAGCGGCGTGAAGAGCACCATGAAGAGCATCACGGGCGACTCCATCCTCCTGTCCGGCAAGTTCTACCATCTGGTGGTGACGATGGACAGGACGAGCCACATCATGCGCTACTTCATCAATGGCAAACTCGTCTGCACCGGCACCCGTGCAGGCACAGACATGACGATGCCCCAGTGCGGAACGAGCAAGGGACGCAAGGGCATGTGGATATGTCTTGGCGGCGACGCCACGGCCAGCTCCTATGGCGGCGGAGCGGAGAACTCGGCGGCTTGCAGCTTCGTTTTCGCCCGAATATACGACGGTGCGCTCTCGCAGAAGGGTGTCGCCAACCTCTATAACGACGATGTCAAGCGGTTCACGGAGCCGCAGCCTTCGCTCGGGACGGAACTCCTCATGGACTGCGAGTTTACGCCCGAGGGAGCCGTCAACCATGCGGCTGCCTATCGCGACAATCCCATTGTCATGATGGGCGATGTGCCAGTGGGCTACAATGCCGACCTCAATCTCTATGAGGCTCAGTTCAGCGGCACTCGGTCGCAGTTCTTCAAGTACGCCGTGGGCGACGAGCCATCGATAATGAACCAGCTCTCGGATGCCTACAGCGTCGAGGTCTTCTGCAGGACTAACTCGGCCTTGCCCTCTGCCAATACGCGGCCTCTGGGCTTCCTCAACAGCTATGGCTTTGCCTTGCAGATGAACAGCAAGGGCAACATCGCCTACACCACCACTACGCAGGGCAACAAGGCGGACGAAACCTTCGCCAAGACGCAGTGGACATGGATTGGCGCAGGCACCCTCACGGCCGACTACACACACTATTGTGTCGTCTATGACCGCAAGAACTATCTGTCGCAGCTCTACATCAACGGCGAACTGGCAAGTACGCGCTGGCTGACCTTCAAGGAGTGCCCTGTCTATGAATGGACACCCACGACTTGGCTGGCCATCGGTGGCGACGCATACGGCACCTTCGAGGCAACAACATCCACTGGCACCTATCCCTTCTTGGGCGATGTGGCTCTGGTGCGTGTCTATGGCAGGGCACTCAGTCAGGCCGAGGTGCAGGGACTTTACGGCATACTTGGGACACAGGAGCAAAGCTACACCCTGGGTGCCAACGGCTATGCTGCCGTCTGCCTGCCCTATATCTGGCAAGTGCCGGAGGGCTGCACAGCCTATATCGTCACAGAGATTGCCTCTCCGTCCGTCATGCTGAAAGCCATTGCCGAAGCTGGCGAGTACGTCCCCTACGGAACGCCCGTCCTCCTCAAAGGCAAAGCAAAAGCCGCCGTCACCCTGACAGCCTTGAACAAAGATGAGGTAAATGAAGCGGCAAATGAAATGGTAAATGGTAAATGGCTAAATGGTAAATGTCAGAATCTCTTGGCAGGCACCTATCCTGGCAAAAAGCTTGCAGCGGGCGAGGGTTACTACATGAAGACGACCGGCACGAACATCTATCGTGCCACAGCCACAATCACCCTGCCGCCATTCAGCTGCTACATGCCATCTGCCGAAAAGAGGACATACTTCAAGCTCGAAGAAGACCCCGACGGCCTGAACGAAATGGCAAAATCAAGACAGCAGGACGAGTGCACGCCTTCTGCTATCTTTGATTTGAGCGGACGCAGCGTCGGTGGGCAGTTAAAGCAGGGTGTCTATATCGTCGGAGGAAAGAAGGTGCTAGTTAAATAAGGGACAGCACAAAAGTCTTCTATGCTCGTTACATAATTATTTCCAAGGCTTGATAATATATTTTCAAGCCTTGGAAATATATTATCAAGCCTTGAAAATAGATTTTCAAAGCTTGAAAATAGTTTGTAGGCACGCTGCGTGACATTTTGCAGCACGCTCTGAGAGGTTTTATAGCACCCTGCGTAAATGTACAAAGGCTGCTCTGCCAAAACACGGAGAGTATTATAAAACAACGGATTTCACGGATTATACGGATTTATGCGATACTATAATCAGCAAAAAAGATAATCCGTAAAATCCGTGAAATCCGTTGTTGTTAATGATAAAAAAAGGGACGCGCCATTTGTTCCTGGCGCGTCCCTTCTATCGAGAGTCTTTCCTTATTCTTCTGGAGCCTGGCCGATGAGTTCCATGAACTCATCCAGCTTGGGCGTGATGATGATTTGGGTGCGGCGGTTGCGCTGGCGGCCTTCGTCCGTGTCGTTGTTGGCGATGGGGTTGTACTCGCCACGGCTGCCTGCTGTGAGTCGCTTGGGATCAACACCATAGCGGTTCTGCAGCTCCTGTACCACACTGGATGCGCGGAGGGCGGCAAGGTCCCAGTTGTTGCGGATGTTGGTCTGGCTGATGGGCACATTGTCCGTGTTACCCTCAATCAGCACGTCGTAGTCCTTGTAGTCGGTGATGATTTTGGCAATTTTGCTGAGGGTCTCGGAGGCTCGGTCGCTAATCTGGTAGCTGCCGCTCTTGTAGAGCATATTGTCGGAGAGCGAGATATAAACCACGCCCTTGAGTACCTGCACATCCACATCCTTGAGCTCTTCCTTGGAGAGGGAGCGGGTGAGGTTGTTCGTAAGCACCATGTTCAGGCTGTCGCTCCTGTCCTTGGCTTCCACGAGCTGCTTGATGAACTTGTTCGAGGCATTGATTTCATCCACGAGCTTTGAGATGTTGATGTTGCCCTCGGAGTTCTGCTGTAGGCTCTTGTCGAGCGACCCTTGGAGCTGTGCGTAGGCAGCCTGCATCTTTTCGCTGCCGCTTCTGCACTCGGCGAGGCGCTCTTCCAGGCTCTTGATGGTGGCACGGTTCTCGGCCAGTTGCTCTTTGGCAGTCTGGTATTCGGTGTTCAGTTTGTTGTAGTTGGTCTGGAGTTCGACGAACTGCTTCTTGCTGGCGCAGGAGGCCAGCAACAATCCTGCTGTGAGGAATAGAATAATCTTTTTCATAGTCATATTACCATTATGGTTAAACATCATCTTGCATGTCCTTGCATGTTCGACGGTGCAAAGGTAAGGCTTTTTTGCCGACAAACAAGCACTTATGCGTTTGAGAGCCTTCTTTTTTATTGTTTTTTTGAATGATTTTAACGAAATTAAGAATTACTTGCGCCAAGAAATCATTCCATAACATACATTGCATAACATGTCTTTACACATTAAATAATGTTAAATGTTAGTACCTTGCGATACAAGGTATTGTAATTATGCCTACCTTTGCAGTGTCGAAACATGTTAATAAGTAAAAGATGAACACCGACAACACAAAGTCTCAGATGCGCAAGGGGATGCTGGAATACTGCATCATGCTCTTGCTGCGCCACCAGCCCTGCTATGCCAACGACATCATCCAGCGTTTGCACGAAGCACGGATGATAGTGATGGAAGGCACGCTCTATCCGCTGCTTTCACGGCTGAAGCGCGACGGGCTGCTGGGCTACGAATGGCGCGAAAGCACGCAGGGGCCGCCACGCAAGTACTACGTCCTGACAAGCGAAGGGCAGCAAGCTCTTGCCCAACTGGATGCCAGCTGGGAGGAAATCGAAAGGACAGTGAACTTCTTGAAGAATGAATGATGAAAGTAACGACCAACCCAAAACGACCAAAACAATGAAAAAGAACATCAGCATCAATCTTTTCGGTACATTATATAATATAGACGAGGACGCATACAACCTCTTGGAGAACTATCTGAAGAGTATGCAACGCTATTTCAGCCGTCAGGAAGGCGGCGAGGAAATCGCTGACGACATCGAGCACCGTGTGGCAGAACTCCTTTGGCAGAAACACGAGGCAGGCATGACTGCCATCGACATCAGTGTGGTCAAGGAGATTATCGACACCATAGGCAATGCCGAGCAGATAGCCAGCGATGGCGGAAACAAAGCAGAAAATGCCTCTTCGAACTACGACAAACGGGAAAGCAGCTTCACGGAGGACTTCAAGCATTTTACCAACGAAGCCGGACGGTTCGCAAGCGACACCTACGACAGAGGGCGTAACCATATCCGCACACACCGTTTCTATCGTCGTGCAGACGACAAGGTGCTGGGCGGTGTCTGCTCTGGACTGGCTACCTACTTCAACACCGGCGAGCCACTTATCTGGCGGCTTGGCGCCATTGCACTCACGCTTCTGAGTGTAGGTCTGCCCCTTCTCATCATATATGTAGTATTGTGGCTTGTGACACCGGCCGCCATCACCCCCGAAGACCGTTTGCGTCAGCAAGGCAAGGAAGTCACGCCCGACAATCTGGCCCAGCAGGTCATGAACGATTCGGAGCCTGTGGTTGTGAAGAACGAGAACAAAGGCTGTCTCAAGGCAGTGCTCATTGCCATCTGCCTCTGCTTAATGATTCCCTTGGCTCTTTATATTTGGGTCATCGTGAATTTGCTCGTGAACATCATCTTATAAATTCCCTAATCCCTAATCTCT
>JAFXVN010000029.1 GCA_017524545.1 Bacteroidaceae bacterium | reverse complement strand
AGTGCGTTGTCGATTGATATTGCTTGCATGGTGTTATTATTCAGTTTGCTACCGCTCTTATTCGTGTAATTCGTGGTTGATGTGCGACCCCGTTATAATATAATATGATTATGTTCGTGCGCGCGTGGGCGCATGTCATTTGAAGTGGTAAAGGTAGGTAATAGTTGGCAAATTGTCCCCTCGGGCTTGTTAAATGATGTTAACTTTGCAGGATTCCGAACAAAAGGAGGGGGAAACGGAGGGAAGCGAGAAGGGATAGAAACACGAATTACCACGAATAAGCCACGAATTTTCCATGAATAATTATATGGGCAATTATATGGCAATTAGATGTTATTTATCTTAATTTTATTCGGGGTATTGGTTTCTTCTGAACTTGGTGAAGCGGAGGCGCATGATGCCGAAGAGGGCTTCACTGAAGATGCCGCCGGACATCTTGCTTGTGCCTAGCTCGCGGTTGACGAAGACAACGGACACTTCCTTTATCCTGAAGCCGAGGCGCAGGGCGGTGTATTTCATCTCTATCTGGAAGGCGTAGCCCTTGAAGCGGATGTCGTCCAAGCGGATGGTCTCCAGCACTTTGCGCGACCAGCAGACGAAGCCCGCCGTGGTGTCGCGCAGAGAGATGCCGAGTATTGTGCGGACGTAGGCGGAGGCGTAGTAGGACATGAGGACGCGGCCGATGGGCCAGTTCACAACGTTGACCCCGGTGATGTAGCGGCTGCCGACGGAGACATCGTAGCCCTCGTCGTGGCAGGCGGCATAGAGGCGCGGCAGGTCGGCGGGCGAGTGGCTGAAGTCGGCATCCATCTCGATGATGTAGTCGTAGCCCTCTGCGAGCGCCCACTTGAAGCCGCAGATGTATGCTTTGCCGAGCCCTTGTTTCCCGGAACGCTCGATAAGGTGGACGCGGCCGGCGAACTCATCCTGCATGAGACGCTTGACGATGGCGGCGGTGCCGTCGGGGCTGCCGTCGTCGATGACGAGGATGTCGAAGGGCTTGTCCAGCGAGGTGACGGCGCGGATGATGGCTTCGATGTTCTCCTTCTCGTTGTATGTCGGGATGATTACGAGGGTGTCGCTTTGATTATAATTCATAATTCATAGTTCATAGTTCATAGTTCATAGTTGGACGCGCTGGGCTTCGAGCTGTGCGCCCATGAAGACGGCGGCTTTTGCCTGGAAAGCCTCGGCCTGCTCTGTGGTTTGGAATCGGGCGGTTCCTCCGGCGGTGATGCGTTCCGCCATTTCGGGGTGGCGCAGGAGGTAGTTCTGCAGGCTTTGCGCCACATAGCTGCCTTGCTCGATGATGTGCACGCCTTGGGGCATGTACTGACGTATCTTGCCGAGCAGCAGGGGATAGTGTGTGCAACCGAGGATGACGCTGTCGATGAGTGGGTCGCGGCGCAGCAGGCTCTCTATGCGCTGGCGTACGAAGTAGTCTGCGCCCGGACTGTCGTATTCCTCGTTCTCCACCAGCGGCACCCACATGGGGCAGGCTTCGCCCGTAACCTGTATGTCGGGACTGAGCTTGGCAATTTCCAGCTCGTAGGTGCGGCTGCGTATGGTGCCTGGCGTTGCCATGATGCCCACATGTCGGCTCTTGGAGATGTCGCCCACCACCTCGACGGTGGGGCGAATGACACCGAGCACGCGCCGCTGCGGGTCGAGCTGCGGGAGGTCTTTCTGCTGGATGGTGCGCAGAGCCTTTGCCGATGCGGTGTTGCAGGCCAGGATGACCAGATGGCAGCCTTGGTCGAAGAGGTGGCGCACAGCTTGACGGGTGAACTCATAGACGATGTCGAAGGAGCGTGTGCCGTAGGGTGCGCGGGCGTTATCGCCGAGGTAGAGGTAGTCGTACTGCGGCATCAGCCTGCGTATCTGCCGCAGGATGGTCAGTCCGCCATAGCCGGAATCAAAGACACCGATAGGACCTTTGGCATTTACCATTTGACGATTTACCATTTAAATGAAGTCTCGGAAGTAAAAAAGGAAGTTAATTCAACTTTCAATTTTCTTCCGCTGTTGGGAGGCCGAGCTTCTGGCGGACCAAGTCGGTCACATCGACACCCATGGCAGGGTTGATGTAGGGGCAGCTGTTACCGTCGGTGTTAAGAATGCAGACATAGCCGTACTCGGCACCGATTTCAAGCACAGCATGGTGCAGACGGTTGTGGGCGGCCTGCATCAGTTCCTTCTCTGCCTGTGCTATCAGTTCCTGCGATTTCAGACGGAAGGCCACGCCGTTGTCCATCAGCGTCTGCAACTCTGCCTGCCGCTTCTGCATGATGGCTTGCGGGAAGTCCTTCTGTCCTTGCATGAAATCGACGAACTTGCGCTGGAACTCCTCTTCGCCTTTCTGTGCCTCCGCCTCGTACTTCGCCTTCAGAACAGCAAGATCCTGTTTGGCCTGCGCATACTCCGGCAGCTCCGCGAGCACTTTCTCGTAGCTGAGAAAGCCAATCTGCACCATTTGTGCCGAGCCTGCAATGCAACAGAGCAGAAACGAAAGGAAGAATGACAAGCGTTTCATCGTGATGTGTTTATTGTATTCCCAGTTCCTTCTTCACCTGGTCAGTGATGTCTGTGCTCAGTGCGGTGTTGATGAAGGGGATGACGCCGGCACTGGTATCGACCACATAGACGTAGCCGCCTGCCTCGCCCAACTTCTTGACCACCGCGAGCACCTTCTCTGTGATGGCGCTCATCTTCTCTGCCTGTGCCTTCTGGAGGGCAGTCTGGTTGTCCTGATAGGACTGCTGCAGACGGGTATAGAGGTCGTTCAACTCCTGTTCGCGACGCTGGCGGACGTTCTCAAGCAGATTGGCCTGTTCCTTCTGGTATTCTTCGCTCTTCTTCTGCAGTTCGTCCTGCATGAGTTTCAGGTCGTCCTCGTACTGTTTCTGCATTGTCTGCATTTCCTCCATAGCGGTGGTGTATTCCTTCATGTTGGGAATGATGTCTGCAGTGTTGAAGTGTGCGAACTTCTGAGCACAAAGACTCAGGGGAGCCATCAAAAGGATGGCAATCAATGTCTTTTTCATAATGTTGTATTGTTTAATCTTTTATTTGTTTCGTTGTGACACTTAGTTATATCCTAACTTCGTCAGGACATCGTTGGAGATATCGATTTTTGGGCTTGCAAAGATGATGCCGGCATCGCTGGCGCGATCCAGTATGAGGCTGTAGCCCTTCTGGTCGCAGATGTCTTTGACGGCGTTGTAGATTTCCTCCTGAATGGGAGCCATCAGGCTCTCGCGCTTCTTGTAGAGTTCACCCTCGGGGCCGAAGTACTTCTTCTTCAGCTCTGCGGCTTCCTTTTCCTTCGCCACGATGGTCTCCTCGCGCTTTGTCTTCTGCTCTTCGCTCAGGAAGACGGCTTCCGACTGGTAGTTCTTGTAGAGTGTCTGCGCCTCTGTGGTCAGAGCTTCGACTTCGGCCTGCCATTTCTTGCTCACCTGATTGAGCTGTTCGCTGGCGCGTTCGTATGCAGGGATGTTCTTCAATATGTAGTCCATATCGACCAGGGCAAACTTCTGTGCCCAAACGGATGTGCTGCCCAGCAGCACTGCCATTGCAATCAAAAATTTTTTCATCTGTTATAATGGTTATAGGTTATAGGTTATGGGTTATTGAGGCTTCCTCGTTTGTAATGGTTATAGGTTATTGGTTATTGAAGCCTTTTTTAGAATTCCTGTCCGAGGATGAAGTGGAAGTGGCTGCCTGCGTATGTCTTGCTGCCAAAGACGCTGTCGAAGCCGTATGCCCAGTCGATGCCCAGCAGACCGACCATAGGCAGGAAGATGCGTACGCCTGCACCGGCAGAGCGCTTCATGTCGAAGGGGTTGAAGTCCTTGATTTCGTTCCATGCATTACCTCCCTCGGCAAACACCAGTCCATAGATGTTGGTGCTGTTGCTCAGGATGAAGGGGTAACGCAGCTCGACGGAGAAGCGGTCGTAGGCATAGCCGGACTGTCCTCTCGGCGTGAGTGCACCATTGTCGTAGCCACGCATACCGATGGTCTCGGTGGCATAGTTGGAGCTGTAGCCGCTGGTGCCGTCGCCACCCACATAGTAGGTCTCGAAGGGCGAACGCTTGTTCTTGGTGTAGTGTCCCAGAATGCCGAACTCCACGCGCGTCATCAGGACGAAGCACTTGTTGCCACCTGTCAAGGCGGTAAACGTGCGGCTCTTGAACTTCCACTTGTGGTACTCAATCCAGCGATACTTCTCCTGCATCTCCTTGTTAAACGTCGGGCTGCTGCTGTTCGTGGCGAGGTTGGCGTAGTCCTTTCCATCGAAGAGGCTGTAGGGAGGTGTGAAGGTGACGTTGAGCATGAACTCGGAGCCCTTTCTGGGGTAGATGGGGTTGTCGCTGCTGTTGCGGCTCAGTGTCAGGCCAAGGTTGATGTTGTTGCAGTTGCCGTTGGACATGAGGAAGTACTGCCAGTTCTTCAGCATGTAGCGCTGGTAGCTCAGTTCGGCAGAGAGCGAGAACCAGTCGTCGGGCCAGCGCAGTCGTTTGCCCCAACCGACACTCAGGCCGAAGAGCATCATGTACTTGCCGGGGTCGTAGTAGTTCTCGTAGTAGTTGTAGCTGCTGTTGCCGAGGCCGTAGAGGTAGTTGCTATAGTAGTTGTTGTAGTAGGCGGAGTTATAGTAGTTGTCGCTCACGTCCGTCTGTTTCATGAAGAATGCACCCAGGCTGAATGTGTTCGGGCGTTTGCCGCCGAACCAGGGGTTCATGTAGCTGACGCTGTAGGACTGGTAGTAGCGTCCGTTCGTCTGGCCGCTGATGCTGAATGTCTCGCTGTTGCCCATCGGCATCACGCCACGGCGCAGCCCTTTCCCCTTGAAGATGTTTGCCATGCAGAAGTTGGTGAACTTCAGTCCGATGCGTCCCACGATGCCCGTCTGTCCGTAGCCGAGCGAGAACTCAATCTGGTCGCTGCCCTTGCTGGTCAGTCCCCAGTTGATGTCCACGGTTCCGCTCACGCGGTCCGGCTCCACCTTGGGGTCGATGTTCTCGTCAAAGTGTCCGAGGGTGGCAATCTCTCGGTAGGAGCGGATGAGCGCCTCCTTCGAGAAGAGGTCGCCGGGCTTGTTGCGGAGTTCGCGGCGCACGACATTCTCATAGACGCGGTCGTTGCCGCTGATGCGCACATGGCTGATATAGGCCTGCTGCCCCTCGAAGATGCGTACCTCCAAATCGACGGAGTCGCCGACGATGTTCGTCTCGACGGCTTCCGTGCGGGAGAAGACGTAGCCGTTGTTGTAGTAGAGGTTGCTGACGGCGTCGTCGTCGTTCTGCAGACGGTCGTCGAGAAGCTTCTGGTTATAGACATCGCCTTTCTTCATGTGCAGTATCTGGGCGAGCATCTCTGTCGGATAGAGCGTGTTACCGACCCATTCGATGTTGCGGAGATAATACTTCTGCCCTTCCTCGACGCTGATGTAGATGTCAACGTCTTCCTTCTCGCCGTACGGCACTATGCTGTCCGCCACGATGATGGCATCGCGATAGCCCATCTCGCCATACTTCGTAAGCAGATTCTCCTTTGCTTCCTTGTACTTCGACTCCACGAACTTTTTGCTCCTGAACCAGCCGGACATGGAGCGCTTGTCGTGTATCTTCTTCAGCACACCGGGCTTGAAGAGGTTGCCTTTTATCTTCTTTGTGCTCAGATTGTTGTTGCCGATGATGTGGATGCGGTGGATTTTCACCTTGTCCTTTTTCTCCACATTGACATCCACGATAATCCTGTCTGGTGAGCCGGCATCGTCGCGCTGCACGATGTTTATCTCGGCGTTCTTGTAGCCCTTTTCGGAGAAATACCTTTTCGCGAGGATTTTGGCGCGGTCAATCATGTTGGGCGTCAGCTGATTGTCCCTCACCAGTCCCATCTTTTCCTTCAGGTCGTCGCGTTCGTTCTTCCTTACGCCGTTGATGTTGACCTCCGAGATGCGTGGGCGCTGTGTGAGCTGAATATGGAGGTATGCGGAGTCCCCGACGAGGCTGTCCACCCTGATGGCGACATTGCTGAAGAGTCCGTTGCGCCAATAGCGTTTCACGGCTTTCGTTATCTCCTCTCCCGGAATCTCAATCCTCTGCCCTTTGCTCAGTCCGCTCAGTCCGATAAGCAGGTAGTCGTCGTAGTTCTTCACGCCGTCAATGGTGATGTCGCCGATGTAGTATTGTCGCGGGGAACGGCTATAGTCGATTTCGGGAGCCACCTCGCGCTGCACCACTTGCGAGAGCAGTGGCAGGAGCAGTCCGAAGAGACTATATATAATAAGGTATATCCTTTTCACTTCGATGTTCAGTTTTCAATGCTCATTGTTCATTGGTCACCTGTTCGCCGGTCATTCCGAAGCGTCGTTGTCTCTGCTGGTATGCGGCAATTGCCCTGTGCAGGTCTTCTTCGTGGAAATCGGGCCAGTAGGTGTCGCAGAAATAGAACTCGCTGTATGCACACTGCCAGAGCAGGTAGTTGCTGATGCGCAGCTCGCCGCCTGTGCGTATGAGCAGGTCGGGGTCTGTCATGAAGTTTGTCTCCAAGTGGTTGGTGACGTACTCCTCGTTGATGTCGTCGGGGGAGATGCGTCCTGCCTGTGCCTCGCGGACAGCATCGCGCACTGCCTTGGTCAGTTCCCAGCGGCTGCTGTAGTTGAGGGCTGTGGTGACAGTCATGCGTTTGTTGTTCTTGGTGTTCTCCATGCACTCCAACATGCGTTGGCGCGACGAGGCGGGCAGCTTCTCGATGTCGCCGATGTTGCGGTAGCGAATGTCGTTCTTCATGAAGATTTCGTCCTCGAGCTTGTCTGCAACGAGCTGCATCAGGGTGCCGACCTCAGCTTCCGGCCTGTTCCAGTTTTCGGTGGAGAAGGCGTACATGGTCAGGAATTTGACCCCAAGCCTTGCACACTCGGAGGTGATGCGCGTCACGTTTTCCACGCCTTGGATGTGACCACTTGAACGGGGAAGTCCCCTTTCCTGTGCCCAGCGTCCGTTGCCGTCCATGATGATGGCGATGGATGCGGGGATATTGTTTCTGTCTAACTCAAAGTCCATATTTGTAAATTACGATTTGACGATTTACGATTTAACGATTTGGCAAGTTATTATTCAGTTGTTGCATTTGCGCAGTTTCGGAAACATGTCGTATGTGATGAAGAACATGGCGAAGCTGTAGCTGTCCTTGTTTTTGAACATTTTGCTTTTCACGCCGTATGGGTCCTTCAGCTGCGTTCCCTCGGGAGTGGCATCGAGCTTGTCGGTCGTGCTGAAGCGCGTGGTCCACTCGAAACCGATGTTGACGCGAGGTTTGAGCTTGTACTTCACGCCCAGCCCGACTGGGATGTTCATGCCGGCGCATGTGCCTCCACCGCCGCCCATGCCGACTGTGATGCCGACACCTGCCAGTATGTATGGCGTGATGCGGCTGTTGCCTTTGTAGCCGACACCAGTGCCAAAGCCCCAGAAGTTCAGCTCGAACTGCACTCCCAAGTCCAGCACGTTGCGGGAGAAATCCACCTTGGTGGGGTAGCCTCCTTCCGCTGTCTTGCTGTAGGCGTCCGTCGGGATGAATCCATCGGTGCTGCCGTGGATGTGTCCGAAGGCGAGGTTTGCCTTGAGTGCCATGCGTGCATTGAAGATGCGGCGGGCAGTGATGGCTCCCATTGCACTAAGGTTGGCGAACGGTACACCGTTGGCGTCGCCCATGTAGTAGCATCCGCCAAGCCCGGCACCCATGTCCATCTTGTACTCCACCTCTTCCTCGGCACGGAGAGTAAAAGGGAGTAAAAATGGAAGTAACAGGAGGAAGTAAACTCGCTTCGCTCGTGGAAGTAAATTCGCTATGCTCATGGACGATAGCACTGGAAGCTTCCATTGGTATCGTCCAGCTCGATGAGCTTTACTTCCAGCCCGAAGGGCTTTACTTCCTCTTATAACTTCCATTTTAACTCCCATTTATTGCTGCGCGAATCCAAGTCTGTTCAGTCTTCCTCGCCATACTTGTGCGTTGGTGATAATCCAGATGTGGTTGTTCTTATCGACGACGCTGGTAGTGCAGCTGCTATTGCCTTTCAGTTGGACGGGCAGGTGAAGGTCGGTGTCGGGACGCCAGGTGATGCCATAGTCGCGGCTGATGTACATGGCGTCGAGTGTTCCGCCGAAGGCGATGCACTGGCCGTCGTAGGATAGCAGGTTAAGGTGGCTCATTCTGGGACAGGGAATTGTGTTGTCGCCAGTGATGGGGAAGTACATCCATTGGGCTTCTTCCTCACTGATTTTCCAACCGTTGTTCCACGACTTATTCCAAACGACGGAGTGATTGCTTTCGTCTCTCTGTCCGAGTATAATGATGCGGCTGCTCCCGTTGGCCTGCTGGACGGTCAATGTCCTTATCTCTGAGGAGGGTAGCATCTTGTCATCCGGGTTAGGTGTCTTGTCTTTCGGATTAGGCACTTCCTTTTCCCATGTTGTTGCATCGGCAGAGCGGAGCAACGTGCATGTGGTGCCATTCTCATCCTTTATGACAGAGATGGCATAGAAGAATTTGTCTGTCTTCTCGAGGAGCGTCAGGCCAGGTGTATAGGTCGTACCCTCCTGCGTCCATGTCTTGGCATCGGTTGAAGAGAGAATGTTCCCATCGCTTGTGCTGAGGAAGAGCTTGCCACCCTGCTGACGCAGTGTCTGGAGGTCGGCGGTGGGGGGCAGGTCTGTCGTGTTCTCTTTCCATGTGCCTTGTGCATCGATGCCTGAGCGTTCTGCGAGGACGATGCCAGTGGTTTTGTTTCCGAGCACTATCAGTTTGTCATCCATGACAAAGGTTTTCATGTCGGTCATGTCAGTAAGCTCTGCCACATCTTTTTCGCAGAGGTTCCAATAGAGGGAGTCTCCCTCCTGCAGGTGGACGTTGATTTGGAGGGTATAGGTGCGGTTTGTCAGGCCGTCGTTGCTGGTCAGCTGGAGTTTCAGCGGGTTTGACAGGTTGAGACTGTCCTCGGCATTATAGGCTATCCATTCGCCGTTCGCGTTCAGATAGTTGAGCAAAGAGCCGTCGAAGGTGATTGTGGCAAGTACGGCAGAGAGCTGGCTTCCGTAGGGCAGGGAGTCGCGGTTCTCGATGATGCCGGTGCGCTGGTCGATGGTCATGGCATAGCCACTGCCGGCGAAGAAAGCGTTGACGGTACTGATGATGTTCCCCTCAGCGTCGCGTTTCTCTATCTTACGCTTTACCGTTCCCAGTGTCACGGATTTTATGTAGCAGTAGTCGTTGATTGGAGTTTCGTCGTCATCGCTGGAGCACGATGATGCCAGGAAGGTCAGCGTCAGAAGCAACAGAAGCCAGCGATTTCCCATAATTTTTGTTGCGCGCATAGCGTGTATATTGATTTCAAGGTGCAAAGATACGAAAAGATTAGGGATTAGGGATTTTTGTTCAAATCGGGGCTTGTTTTAAGTTAAATTAGGGAATAAAGCATCTTGTGTAACACTTTATTCCATAGTTTTCATGGTCTGTGCCGGTAGTATTGTATGGTGTGTCCGCCATAGTCTTTTTGGCTTTGCAGTTGCTTATGCGTGAGCGAAGGTGCCGCCAAGCCTTGCCCTAAGCAAGAGGGTGCTGTCTCGATGCGGGCTTCGTCCCAAAGGCCGGCATCGATGAAGCTTTGCAGCAGTTTTGCACCGCCTTCCACGAGGAGACTCTGGATGCCACGCTCGAAGAGGTCGGCAAGTATCTCGTTGATGGTTTCGTGGGTATAGACGATGGTGGGTGTGCTGCCGTCCAACAGGTGTAGGGTGGGGGGCAGGCTGCCATGCCGGTCGATGGTCAGGCGCAGGGGATTCGGGCCTTGCCAGTATCTGGTGGTAAGTGTCGGGTTATCTGCAAGGGCTGTCCCGGTGCCGACGAGAATGGCTCCACTTCGTGCTCGCAAACGGTGCACAAGGGTCTGTGTCAGGGCGTTGGAGAAAAAAAGCCTCACCCCAGCCCTCTCCAAAGGAGAGGGAGTTGTGCCGCTGCTTGTCACCCCTCCTTGGGAGGGGAAGGGGGAGGCTCCTATGAATCCGTCCTTGCTTTGCGCCCATTTGAGGGTAATCCACGGGCGGTGCTCCTGATGGAAGGTGAAGAAGCGGCGGTTCAGCTCGCGGCATTCCTCATCCAGAACACCCACCACGACTTCACGCCCGGCCTCTCTCAGTTTCTTGATACCTAAGCCATTGACCTTGGCAAAGGGGTCGGCGCAGCCTATCACCACTCGTGGTATGCCAGTGCAGATGATGAGGTCGGCACAGGGCGGTGTCTTGCCAAAGTGGGCGCAAGGCTCCAGACTGACGTAGATGGTGCTGCGCTTGAGCATGTTCTTGTCTCTCACGCTGTTGATGGCATTCACCTCGGCATGTGGACCTCCACAGCGGCGGTGGTAGCCCTCGCCGATGATGCGTCCGCCGCAAACGATTACGGCCCCTACCATCGGATTTGGAGGGGCACCAGCCTCTCCGCATCGCGCCAACTGAATGCACCGGCGCATGTATTTTATGTCATTGAACATTGAAAATTGAACATTGAGTGGTAAAAATCTTTAATCTCTAATCCCTAATCCCTAATCTTTTTATATCTTTGCAGCATGAATGCACTTCAACTGTTACGGGAGAAATACGGTTTCGGCGAGGGTCGGGCGCTCTATGAGCTTGTTATGCGGCGGCGGTTTGGCCTCTCGCGTACTGATATTCTCCTTGGCAAAGATACGACTTTATCGGCAAAGGACAAAGCGGAACTGCAAATAATTGTGGATAGAGTCTATAAAGGCGAGCCGGTGCAGTATGTTTTGGGCAGTGAGGAGTTCTGCGGACATGAGTTTCTCGTTGCTCCCGGCGTACTTATTCCGAGGCCCGAGACTCAGCAGTTGGTTCATCTCGTGGAGCAGCATCTTGCCCCAAACAGCAGTGTGCTCGACGTGGGGACGGGCAGCGGTTGCATTGCCATCACCCTGGCTCTTGCAGGTTATCGGGTCACGGCGGTGGATGTCTCGGAAGAAGCTCTTGCCATTGCCAAGCAGAATGCAGAACGCCTCGGCGCGGAAGTGGAGTTTGTGAAGGGGGACATATTGAAAAGTGAAAAGTTAAAAGTGAAAAATGAAAGTAACCAACTAAAGGAAACGGAGAACGAAACAAATTCTGATTTTTCACTTTTCACTTTTCACTTTTCACT
>JAFXVN010000003.1 GCA_017524545.1 Bacteroidaceae bacterium | reverse complement strand
GTCGAAGCCATCAGCCACTTTGCGAATATCCTTCAGTTCCCCAAGATATTGCTTTTCATGCGCTACCGGGTCTATGTCCTCTTCAAATTCTTTACTGTAGATTGTCTGTCCTGGCACAGTATTAGGTAAGAAACGGGCATACCAGTTATTCAAATCCCCGGCATGGAAGATACGCTTGCCCTCTGTCTCAATTATCCATGAGACTCCACTATCCGTACTGCCTAATGCCTTGACCGAGATTCTATCATCAAACCATGAGCCACCTTTAGACAACCATACATCTGCTTCTTCCTTGTTTGCCCTCCCGTGCCTGAGTATATCTTTGCTCAGTATGAAGGTGATATTGGGTTTCTGTTTCTTCCACTCGAAGATTCCTCTATTGAAGTGATCCTCATGGAAGTGGCTGGAGAACACATAGAGAGGCTTGTCGCTTTTCAATACACCTTCCATCACACCGCTTGGATCCAGCCAGTAGTCGAATACCTGGATGGACTGCTCTGTTTCAAGAACAAAGCCGCTGTGGAAGATGTAGGTCAGCTTCATTGGTTCATTTTTTATATAAACATTTTCCTTTTCTGTAATGATTGGGGGATAATCTTTTTATGCTATCAAAAGCTAATATGTATTCTTCCCTGCACCATTCCCAAGCTTCTTGTATAACATAGTTCTTATCATACAAAATCCAAATCAACTTATCCCATTCATAATTTGATGCTTTGGGAACCATTGTTACAAAACTTCCAGGTTTACCACTTGGACGATTTGCTTTTACTTGGTATCTTGTATGATTGAAAACAAAGTCCGAACCTTTGTTTACAGCAGTTTTATCCTGCATGTATTCAGAGTAATCATTTTCAGGCATACCAACCAACATTGCTGCATCATACTCAGAAACAACAGTAGTAATCTGTGGCGCAACGCCGTATTTTGCTTGCCATTGCAAAGCTATCTTAACAAGTTCGTCTCTTAGCATATCATTCATCCTAATTCATCTTTGTCATGTGATAGCCCATCCTGTTCAACTGCATAGCAGCTCCAAACAGGTATAGCTGATGCAGGCAGGAAACGTAGGCATTGAAAGCCTCCTTGGTTCCTGGCTCTATGTTTTGGTGACGAAGGGCATTGTAGACACGGGAGGCACATTCACCAACCAGTTTCTCCAACACAGTATAGTCGATGCCTCTCAGCAACAGCACATCTTCACGGATGTATTCGTCCATCGAGTCGTAGCCCCTCTTGTCTCTCATGTAAGCATAGAGGTCATCAATCTTAGAGTAGATTTCCCATTCGGCATCCCAAAACTTAGCGACGGCCATTCCAATATACATCATCCAACCGAGTGATGCGGAGGGGAAGTCGTTGAACTCCCTGATGCCGTCGGGAATGTAGGCTTTGGCTATCTGCTCCCACTTTTCTTCAACGTCGGGACACTCAGGCAGACGAGCATCAATTTCCTTCATTGACTGAAGGAACTGGTGTAAGTCCTTGTGTAGTTGCTCTTCAAATTTATCTATCATCGTTATAGCATATTTTCCAGTATCTCAACAGCCTTGGTGATGTCCTCTTTAAACCGTTTGTGGTCTCTCAGGAAGTCAGCCCTGCCACCAGAAATAACATCAAGCAGTTCCTGGCTCATTTCATCTGCATACGAGGCAATGGCAATTTCAATGTCATCCTTTTGCCAGTCGAGCGTTGAATGAACATAGATTCTCTGCTTCTGATGCAGAAAACTATAGGCTGTCTCTATACTGTCCTTCGTTATCATATTATTTCATTATAACCAATCGGACGGAACTGCTTTTGCTGTTCGCTATATACAAATCCATGTCCGTACAGGTAGTTCTTTATATCCTTTGGCTCTGTCCCGAAGTTATAGCACAACGATTCCAGCGTGTCAAACTCTTCGTCTCTCAGAAGCATGTTGACGCTTGAAACCAGTATTGCCGGGTCTTTTGGTAGGTAGTCCATCAGTCCTTTTTTTCTAAGTAGTCAAACAGATTAATGGTTCCTGCATCTTCCTCTACATCAAGGTTGGGAACTTTCTCCACCATTTTTGTGGTACCACTTGTTTTGTCAACATAGAAATACACAAATGCACCTGTGTAACTACGGAATATAACTTGATACTCAGTTCCCGTCTCTTCGCCCATCTGTAGATACATCATGTCCGGATTGTCCTCTGCTATACTCCAGTCATACTCTTTATGGCAGTAGTTGCTGACTCCCTCGTATGCCATTTCAGCCGTAATGGTTCTTTGCGTTTCTTCCGTTTGCGCATCAGCCGACTTCGTTTCATCCGGCTTCCTATTGCAGCAAGAGTTTAAAAACAAGGCAAGAAACACAAATGAGGAAGCAAGAAACTTCCAGTGGTGTCTCTTGGGCATAAATCCTTTGTTGAAATCAATAGTTTGCTCTGACATATTGTTCTTTTATTTCTTTTCGGCTACAAAATTACTTATTTTTTAACAGAAAATGCTACAGGAACACATCTTTACTCCTGAATTGAATGAATTTCCCTAATTTTTATGTAAATTTGCCCTCAAAATAGAGTTTAGTTAGGGGAGGGGAGATGAATATTTTCACAATAAATCGTAACTTTGCATTTACTTAGAAGTTAAGAATTAAGAGTCATATTGAATGGGAAAAATCATCGTGGCAGGCATTGGGCCTGGCGGCAAGGAAGACATCACGCCTGCCGTGCTGGAGGCAGTTCGGGAGGCTGATGCTATCGTCGGATACAAGTATTATTTCCAGTTCATTGAGCCTATTCTGAAGGAGGGTTGCGCGTGCATTGATACCGGGATGAAGAAGGAACTCGAACGGGCTGAACAGGCATTCCTGCTTGCAGAAGGAGGAAAGACGGTGGTCGTCATTTCGAGTGGTGATGCAGGAATTTACGGTATGACGTCTTTGGTCTATGAGATGAAGGCTGAGCGCAAGTCGGATGTCGAGGTTGTTTCTTTGCCAGGCATTTCTGCTTTTCAGAAGGCAGCCTCTTTGCTGGGAGCTCCTATCGGTCACGACCTTTGCCTCATCTCGCTCTCCGACCTGATGACGCCTTGGGAAGTGATTGAGCGCCGCATCAAGGCTGCAATAATGGGCGACTTCGTGACTGCCGTTTATAACCCAAAATCTCATGGACGCTACTGGCAGCTTTATCGTTTGCTGGAACTCTTTTTGCAAGAGCGAAGTGCCGATACGCCCGTTGGCTATGTGCGTCAGGCAGGGCGAGAGGAACAGGAAGTGAAGGTGACAACACTTGCCGAGTTCGACCCCGAAGATGTGGACATGTTCACAGTCATTCTGATTGGCAACTCGCAGTCGTATGTGTCCGAAGGGAAGATGATAACGCCACGAGGCTATTACTCCAAATCTCCCCTCCCCTCGGAGGGGAATAAGGGGAGGCTTATCATGATTGAGTCGTTCCGCACGATTCTTTCCGAGATGCAGAACCCAAATGTTCCCAAATGGCGACTTTGGCCATTGCTTCATGCCATACACACTACGGTTGATTTCGGTATGGAGCAATGTCTTTGGATGGATGACCGTGCCACGGAGATTCTGTACGGAAAGGTGTCCAGCGGCAGTCTGCGGCATATTGTTACCGATGTGACGATGGCTGCCAGTGGAATCCGCAAAGGTGCTTTGGAAAGGTTAGGGATTCAGGTTCATTGCTACATCAACGACTCCCGGTCCAAGCAAATTGCAGCCGAAAAGGGGATTACGCGCAGCCAGGCATGTATGCAGCTGGCAGCAGAAGAATATCCCGATGCCCTATATGTGGTGGGCAATGCGCCAACTGCTCTTTTCGAGATTTGCGACTTGGTGCGAAAGGGCAAAATGCATCCTGCGGGCATCATCGGTGCTCCTGTGGGTTTTGTCCATGTCTGTGAGAGCAAACATGCTGCCAAGACATTGAAGCAAATCCCAAAGATTATCGTTGAAGGACGGAAGGGAGGAAGCAACCTTGCCGCCACGCTTTGCAATGCCATCCTAACCTACGATGATGCAGAACAATTAAAGCCAGGCCGCGATTTATAAAGCGCGCGGCCTAATTGTGAATTATGAATTATGAATTGTGAATTAAAGTTCATAGTCATAGGTATTACGGATAATCCGAAGCCGTTCTTCACGCCTGAAGTGTTGGAGATTATCAAGAATGGCAGGGTGTTCTCTGGTGGCAAACGCCATCATGAGATTGTGGCTCCTTTGCTGCCAAAAGATGCCCATTGGATAGATATTACTGTACCTTTGGACAAGGTCTTCGAGGAATACAATGGTCAATGGTCAATGGTCAATGGTCAATGTATTATCGTCTTCGCCAGCGGTGACCCTCTGTTCTTCGGCTTTGCCAACACCATCAAACGTAAGATGCCGGAAGTCGAGATTGTGGTTTATCCCACTTTCAACTCGCTCCAGATGTTGGCTCACAAGCTGGTGATGCCCTATCACGACATGAGGATTGTTTCGCTCACAGGTCGTCCTTGGCAAGAGTTTGACAAAGCGCTCATAGAAAGGGCGGAGAAGATTGGCGTCCTGACCGACAAGGAACACACACCATCCGCTATCGCCCAGAGGATGATGGAGTACGGCTATACTAATTATATAATGTATGTGGGCGAACACTTGGGCAACCCTGAACTTGAAAAAGTAACTTCGCTCTCATTGGAAGAAGCTTCCGCAAAAGACTTCTCTATGCCCAACTGCGTGATTCTCGATGGGGAAACCGTCGAGCACACGAAAACTTTCGGTATTTCTGATAGTGCCTTTGCGCTCCTTGATGGCAGGGAGAAGATGATTACCAAGATGCCCATCCGTTTGCTCACACTTCAAGCCCTTGAACTGCCCAAGCGACGAGTCTTTTGGGACATCGGATTCTGTACGGGAAGCGTATCAATAGAAGCAAGATTGCAATTTCCTCACCTTCAGATTGAGGCTTTCGAGATTCGACCAGAATGCGAGGCTATTATCAAGGAGAACGCTCATCGCTTTGGTGCACCAGACATCAACATCCACATGGGGGACTTCCTGGCAAATTGCGACTCAGTCGCAACAAACGGAACACCTGACGCTGTCTTCATTGGAGGACACGGAGGACGATTGAAGGAAATCATGGAGAAGGTGCTGACGGTGTTGGCACCCGATGGCGTGATAGTCTTTAATAGCGTCACCTCGCCCAAAGTATCGACCAACAGCCGCCAGCTCTGGGACGAAGCCTGCAAGGAACTTGATTTAAGACAGGAAGCTCCCCTGCGAATACAACTCAACGACTTTAACCCCATAGAAATACTCAAATGCAAAAGATAGCCATCATACAGATTAGCGAGGCCGGAAGCGGAATTGCCTCTATGCTGAAAGCTCAACTGAGTGCCAAGATGATTCAGCGTACAAATGTTGGTAAGGAATGGTCAAAGTTTGATGCCTTCATCTTCATTGGCGCGATGGGCATTTGTGTGCGAACAATCGCCCCCTACATCAAGGACAAGCACGAAGACCCTGCGGTTGTTTGCATTGACAGCTTGGGACAGAACGTCATTTCCGTGCTCAGCGGACACATTGGAGGCGCAAACGATTTGACACGAGAAATTGCTGGCATCATAGGCGCTCGCGAGGTTATCACAACTCAAAGCGATAATGCAGGCCTTTGGGCACTCGACACCCTACACCACAAGTTCAACTGGATGCTTGATGATGGTGACAGGCTGAACGAAAGCATTTTCGCCTTCGTCAACCGCCAGCCTACGGCTTTGCTGCTAAAGATACACGATGAAGGAACTGACTATTTGCGCAGTACGCTGCCAAGCCACGTTACGCTGGTGGATAGCATCGACGAAGCGGACGAGAGCTACTATAAGCTCTTCATTGTTGTGTCGCCATACAACGAAACGGTAGCTGACACCATTCCCACTTTGCATTATATTCCAAAGGTTATCACAATAGGCTTCGGCCTGTCCCACCAAGTAGAGCCAGCAGAAAAAATTTACAATGAAATAGAACAGGCTATCATGGACCAAGGCCTGTTTCCTTATGCCAAACAATGGTGTACAATCGATGTGAAAGCCAACGAGCCATTCGTATCACTATTGCGCAAGAGGGGTGAGACAGTATGCTTCTTCTCAGCTGAAGAATTAGCGGCAGTTGAGGTTCCCAATCCCAGCGAAACCGTCCAGAAGCATGTTGGTACGCCAAGCGTTTGCGAAGCTGCTGCCATCCTTGGCTCCAATCACGGCAAACTCATCATCCCCAAGGTCAAGGGCAAGAACTGGACGGCAGCATTGGCTATAGACTATAAGCACCTACGAACTCCCCTCGCCTTTAGGAGAGGGGTCGGGGGTGAGGCTGGTCACATAGAGATTGTCGGAGCTGGCCCTGGCGACCCTGACTTGGTGAGCGTCCGGGGTCGCAAGATGCTCGAAAAGGCTGACCTCATCCTCTATGCAGGCTCTCTTGTCCCAAAGGCTCTGACCGAGTGCCACAAGCCAGGGGCAGTGGTTCGTTCTTCTGCTGATATGAATCTCGAAGAACAATGCCAGTTGATGAAGGAGCATTACGACAAAGGGCATTTCATCGTCCGTCTGCATACAGGCGACCCCTGCATCTTCGGCGCCATACAGGAGCAGATGGCATTTTTCGACCAGAACGGGATGTCCTATCACATCACGCCAGGCATCAGTTCCTTCCTTGCAGCAGCGGCAGAGTTAAGAAGTCAGTTCACCATTCCCGAACGCACGCAGACCATCATCCTCACCCGTGGCGAAGGTCGTACACCAATGCCCGAGAAGGAGCAACTTCACCTATTGGCTCGCAGCCAGAGCACCATGTGCATCTTCCTCTCTGCCGCCATCGTGGACGAGGTGCAAAGAGAATTGTTGACGGAATACCCCGAGGACACGCCCGTCGCAGCCTGCTACCATCTTACTTGGCCCGACCAAAAGATCTATCGCGGCAAGCTGAAGGACCTTGCAAAGATAGTTCACGACAACCATCTCACCCTCACCACTATGCTCGTCGTGGGTGAAGCAATTGACAATCGCGTGGGCCTTTCGGAGTTATACAACAAGCACTTCACGCATCTCTTCCGAAAAGGAAAAGAGTAGCATCTTCGCCTAATATATATAAAAAATGTTTGGCAAGACGGCGGGGGTTCAAAGAAAATGTGTATCTTTGCAACGAAAAATAACTAAACAACAAAAGATATGAGCGAGAAACAAAAACAAATCGAGAAGGAGCGTAAGGGTGTGCTGCAGCTGCTTCTGGAGAAGACAGGCCTGAAGTACAAGGAAGTCGTGGACGCACAGATAGGCATGTGGATGGCTGGCAATCTCGACCTGCTCACTGCTGAGGAAAAGAAACAGTTCCCGCATCTGGTATTCTAAGCGACGGCCATGACACGACAGGTCAAGACATACAATCCCAACCACATCTTCGTGGACACTAACGTGCTCATCGGTGCTTACAGCGGCGATGCCCGCTTCCAGACCGACAGCGACTGCCTGCACTACCTCTACTCCATCGCGGGAAAGCGGCTCTACGCATCAACGCTCAGCGTGGCGCAACGGATTTCGGTCTTTCAGAAGAAAAAGACAAACGATGAGATACGCAGCATCGTCCGCGACCTACAGCACCGCTTCACCATCGTCAGCTTTACGGTGAAGGACATTGACGAGGCACTCACCGAGACGGGGGCTGACATCGAGGACAATGTGCAGTTCGTGCTGGCGCGGAAGCAGAAGTGCCGCGTCATCATCACCAACAACTACAAGGACTACCGCCTCCTGCTGGGTGCACAGATTATCAAGCCCTCGAAGGTGAGGACGATAGCCCGATAGATCTATAAAAAACAAAAGTTCACAAAGCGCGTTTTTGTCCCACGGCGAAGCATAACATTTCGACTTCTCAAACAATCATATAGAATAAGAGCGGATAGCCGACAGACGGGGCTGTCCGCTTTTGCTGTAAAGGGACTTTTTCTTTGCGTATTCGCCTAATATGCCTAATATATATTAAAAATGTGGAGCAAGGCGACGGGGGGTCTGAAAATCTTTGTATCTTTGCCATAGTTTTTTAGGGGTTAAGATAAAAAGAACATGAAAAAGCAAATCCTTATCATCCTGCTCGCCCTTGTTTTTTCCTGCGGGGCGAACTCACAATCTCTTACCAAGCAGCAGATGCTGGAGGACTACGACTATCTTGTCAGCTTCGTGGAAGAGAACTACGCTCCCTTCGATGCCATTATGCAGAAAGGGTACAAGCGGGAATACAAAGCCCTCAAAAAGCGACTTCGCAAACAACTATACAATGGGGATGCCGATTTGGAGCGGACGGCCACAGATTATGTCCTGTGGTTCTACAGCCAGTTCGACAGGCATCTCTGGCTGGAGAAGACAGAAGCCTTCCAAAGGGCTGCGGGAAATCTGGAGATAGAGGCAATCATGAAAATCGACAGCACGCTACTCACCAATCAGGGGAACCTCGAATATGACCCGAAGCCCGTGTCCTGCAAAGTGGACTCCTTGACGTGGCTCATCCGCGTTCCATCGTGCGAACAGGATTTTTATGACGGAACGGTAAACGCCTTAGAGCAATTCGTGGCATCGGACTGCGAAAATCTCATTATCGACATACGTTTCAATGGCGGCGGAGGCGACAACGTATGGAAGAAGTATTATGATTTGCTTTACGACCACCCCAACAAGCCGGAAATCTCATGGCATCGCAACACGCCCAAGAATCTTCTCTATTGGAAAGAAATGCTGAAGCTACAGCCATCATCTACTTGGAATCTGCAACTGATTGAAAGTTGTGAGGCTTCGAAAAAGAAGTTCGTGAAGCTTGGCGAGAGCGATAACAATCGCCAACCGACATCACGCATCAAACGGGCTGCCGTTTTGATAGACTTCTATACTGCAAGCGCCGCAGAAAGTCTTGTCAAATTCGTCAAGAAGCACAGCGACCGCTGCAAAGTCTATGGTATATGCAACACCGTCGGCAGTAACTTGACAGGCAATGTCCGAGCGGAAACATTGCCCAACAGCCGCCTTGATTTAGTCTATGCCACGACAGTTGATTCTGGTTTCTACGAGAAAGACTTCTCTTCCGAAGGTCTTGGCATTGCCCCCGACGTTATCATACCCTTGCCCTTCCCGAGAAAACTCACCGACAACATCGACGAGTGGGTACTGTGGGTGGCAAAGGAAATGAAAAAATAAACGGCATGCCCGATTACGTGCAAAGTCAATCGTCAAATTGTAAGTAGGGATGATACTTGTATTCGGAGGAACGACGGAGGGGCGCAAGGCTGCTGAGGTGCTGGAGGAGGCTGGTTCGCCTTACTTCTACAGCACGAAGACGGGCGAACAGGACATCGCGCTGCATCACGGCACGGTCATCAGCGGTGCTATGAACGGGGAGGCGATGCTGGCTTTCTGTCGGGAGCATGGGATTCGGCTCGTTGTTGATGCAGCCCATCCTTTCGCTACGCAGTTGCACGAGACGATTGCCCGTGTTTGCTCCGACCTCCAAGTGCCCATTGTCCGCTATGAGCGCATCTATCCGCCTCGCAACCCAAACATCACTTGGATTGATGACTACAGCGAAATCGCCCCCCTCTTATCCCTCCAAGGGGGGAGGCTCCTTGCTACTACAGGGGTGCAGAGCATCGGTAAGCTGAAGTGGCTGGAGAAGGAAGGGGTGAAGGTCATTTATCGGATACTGAACAGGAAGAGCAGCATTCAGTTGGCACATCAGCAGGGCGCCACAGACGACCAGTTGTGCTTTTACGAGGACAATATTTTGCCCGATGCTGATGCTATTCTGCTGAAAGAAAGCGGCCTTTCTGGAGGTTTTAGCGAGAAAGTTGAAGCAGCAAGGCAGAAGGGGATGCGGATTATTGCTATCAAGAGACCAAAAGACCCTTCCCGACCTCCCCTTAAAGGGGAGGAGAATAATGGCGGTTGGCGGGTAGTTAATGGCCCTTATGGATTGAGAAGGGCTGTGGAAAAGCTCTTGCCCGAGTTCTATCCTCTTCATAGCGGACTGACAACTGGAACATGCGCCACTGCTGCTGCCGTAGCTGCTACTATTCGTCTGCTCAAAGGCGAAATGCCAAGCGAAGTTCCTGTGCTTTTGCCTGATGGCGAGACAATCAGTGTGGCGGTTGGCTATGGTGACGGCTTTGCTTACTGCATCAAGGAGGCAGGCGACGACCCTGATGTCACGAATGGTATTGAAGTAAGGGCAGCCCCCCTTTCATCCCCCCAAGAGGGGGAAAACCTCACGCCTGTACCATTAGGATTAGAAAACTTTGAGGTCTATGCTGGCGAGGGGATTGGCAGGTTCACACTGCCTGGTTTTGACTACCCGCCTGGAGAACCGGCTATCAACAAAGCCCCTCGCGAGATGATTCGACGAAACCTTGAACAATTATCAATTATCAATTATCAATTATCAATTATCCTCTCCGTGCCCAACGGGGAGGAAATAGCCCGTCGGACCTTCAATCCTCGTCTTGGCATAGAAGGAGGAATTTCAATCATTGGCGTGTCGGGCATCGTGAAGCCTTTCAGCGAGGAAGCTTTTATAGACTCCATCCGAAAGTGTATGGAGGTGGCTAAGGCAAGCGGCACGGAGCGTGTGGTGATTAACAGCGGCTTCAAGAGCGAGCAATACCTGAAAGCTCTTTACCCTGGCCTTCCGGCTCAGGCTTTTGTGCAGTATGGCAACTATATCGGCGAGACGCTCCGAATAGCGGATGAACTCTCCATTCCCAATGTGACGCTTGGGGTGATGCTCGGAAAGGCTGTCAAGCTTGCCCAAGGTCATCTCGACACTCACAGCAAGAAGGTAACGATGGACAAGGAGTTTGTGTGCGGTCTGCTCGATGAGGCTGGTTGCCCCATCAATATCGACGACATCACTTTGGCACGGGAACTTTGGGAAAGGCTTCCGGCAGAGAAGTTGGCCGCCTTCTCCAAAGTTGTTATTGCCCATTGCCTTGAATACTGCGCGCCGCTCCTGCCCAAGGGAAACCTGACTATTCTGCTGATTGCCGACGACGGAACAATATACTCGCTATAATCGGTGCGCCGACAAGGGCCGTGACGCTGTTGACTGGCAAGGCTCCTTCGAAGCCTGGCATACGGGCAATGAGGTTGCAGAGCAGGGCAAGCACCGAGCCGCAAAGGGCAGTTGAGGGCAAGAGGATGCGGTGGTCGCTGGTTTGGAAAATGGCACGAGCCAGATGGGGTACTGCCAAGCCGAGGAACATGATGGGGCCGCAATAGGCTGTGACGATGGCGACAAGTACACCGCTGGAAATGATGACCAACATTCGAGCGCGCCTGATATTGAGACCGAGAGTAGCCGCATTGCGGTCGCCCAGCAAAAGCAGGTTCATGGGCTTCACCAACAGGCTGGTCAAGGGAAGCAGTATGCACATCAATATCACGAAGAGCACCATCTCGTCGCCGCTGACACGAGAGAACGAGCCAAGTCCCCACACCACAAAAGTCTTCACGTCTTCTTCGGGCGAAAGGAACTTCAGTACGCCGATGATGGCATTGGCAAGGTAGCCTATCATTACACCAATGATGAGCAGAGTGACGCTGCCCCTCACCTTCTGGGACACCCACAGAATAAGCATCAGCACAGCCAAGGCTCCCACGATGGCTGCCACACTCATGGCGGCATCACCGAGGTAGCCGAGACGACTCAGTGCAACGCCACCGAGGCGTCCTGACAACAGCACTACGAACGCTACACCAAGGGCAGAGCCATTACTGATGCCAAGCACAGAGGGACCAGCCAGAGGATTGCGGAACACCGTCTGCATCTGCAAACCGCTGACGGCCAAGCCCGCCCCTGCCACAATGGCTGTAAGCGCCTGCGGCAGGCGGCTACTGAAAATGATGTTCGTCCAAATCTCGTTGCTGTCATCTCCAAGCAGGATGCGACACACTTCTATCACAGGAATATTCACTGTTCCAATGAGCAGATTGGCTACAAGCAGGAGGATGATGCTTGCAAACAACAGGACGAACACCGAGACGTTTTTCATTTTCTTCTCAACAACGGATTACACGGATTTGATGGATTATTCTTTGTCATCAAGGGCGTAGCCGATTCGTTTAATTCGTTTAATCCGTTGTTCCTTTTATTATTTTAGTAATTGGTAGTATTTCGGTTGATAGTCAGCTTCGACAAGTTCGGGGTGGAAAACAGCCACAAAGTCTTTCAGCAACCTGTCCGGCTCTACCGGCGAAATCTCGTAATAGGGCGTTTGCTTCATGTTGCAGTAGATGACCTTCTTCTCCTTGAAAGCCTTGAAAAGCTCGTTGCGAGGTTCGCTGGCTTTCAGGGCTTCGTAGCTGAACTCGCCAGGGAAACTGTTGAGGATGCGCCAGTAGTCGGCATTGGCAGCGAGGGCATACATCTTCTCGAACTCCATGTCCTCGCCAGCAGTCTCATCATCCTTCACGACATACTCAGCCCCGGCATCGCGGAATATCTGTGCCAAGTAGTTTTTGCCTCCCACGGCGTGCCATGTTCCGTAGTGCATCTCGCCACTGAAAACGGTGGGACACACTCCCTTTTCACCTTTTAAATTTTTCACCTTTTCACTTAGTTCATTATATCGTTTTTCGATTCCGGAAAACACTTCGTTAGCCTCACGTTCCTTGCCGATGAACATACCGATGAATTTCACCCATTCCGCCTGTCCTAAGGGATTCAACTCTTTATGGCCTAAGTGCGGGACGAGTGTAATACCTGTATCCTTGATGGGTTCGTAGCCGCCACGTTTGAAGGGCGAGATGAAAATGACATCGGGATTGGCTGCCAGAATTAGTTCTGTGTCGAACTCACCCTCCATGCCAATCTTGACGATGCGCCCGTCGCTGACTCTCTTGTTGATGTCCTCATTGAAAAGGTTCTTCGTACCCGTGATGCCCTTCACAACATCATGAGCATCAAGGGCTGTAAAGTTCGACAGTTGCAGGGCTGTCATGCAGATGGTGCGGCTGATGGGAACCCGTACCTTTGTATAATCTTCAGGCACCTGCACTTCGTCCGACCTCACCAAGGCAAAGCGGTCGCCTTTGCCAACACAAACCAATCGCACATCAGCCGAGTCACGCACCGTGAACTCCGTAGCATATTTGACATTGACGGAGCAGACAGAGTCATCAAGAGCCGTGTCATTGCTTTCCTGCTGCCTGACGTTCTTCCCAGTGCAGGCACAGAGTAAAGCCGTAATTATCGTGGCTTTTAACAAGGCGGCAGCAAATTTTTTACTTTTCATTCTTCACTTTTCACTTTATTCTCGTTTACGCCTGCAAAAGTACAATTTTTTTTCGTAATTTTGCAGACAAATAGAAAGAATATGCACACAGACACCGAACAAAGCCCATGGTACGACCGCATTTGGGCTGCATTGATATTCTTCACCCGACTTCCATTCTGGCGAATCCACGAGCCTTCGAGGGAGAGCTATAAGACCGTTGTTGAGTTCTGGCCTTTGACGGGATGGCTTACGGGAGGATTGATGGCGGCGACGCTCTACATCGGCAGTATGTATCTGCCTTACATCATCAGCGTGCTACTGGCTATCGTAGTCCGACTGCTCATAACGGGAGCCTTGCACGAAGACGGACTGGCTGATTTCTTCGACGGCTTTGGCGGAGGCACCGACCGAGGCCGCATCCTTGCCATCATGAAGGACTCGCATATCGGCACCTTTGGCGTGCTGGGGCTTATCCTGTATATGTTGTTGCTTGCGTCGGCACTTTTCTCCATGCCTCCCGTGCTTGCCAGCCTTGCCATCATTGCGGCTGACCCCTTTGCCAAGATGCTGTCGGCGGGACTGATAACGCTGCCCTACGCTCGGAGCGAAGAGGAAGCCAAGGCAAAGGTGGTGTATCGCAGTTTGGGATGGAAAGCCATCCTTGGCCTCGCCCTCCAAGGTCTACTCCCCGTAGCGGTGACCATTTT
>JAFXVN010000028.1 GCA_017524545.1 Bacteroidaceae bacterium | reverse complement strand
TACCTCCTCGACAGACCGATTCTTCCTTCATACAGCAAAGGTAAGAAACTGTCTTGAGTTGTCTGTCATCTTTCTTATTTTTTTTATTTTTATGCGACTTCGTCGCAATCCTCCGCAAAGTTAGAGTGCTTTCTGTGCGAGTAACCTACAGGGAACAAACCCTCGAAGGACCCAATATAAACCTCCCCATAACACGTCATAAAACTCTTTCATGCTCGTTACATAATTATTTTCAAGGCGTGAAAATATATTTTCAAGCTTTGAAAATATATTATCAAGGCTTGGAAATAGATTTTCAAAGCTTGAAAATAATTTGTAAACACGTTATGTGAAGTTTTGTGGCATGACTTGAAAAACTTCTAATAAGCGATTGGGGATATATACAGCAAGAGCCGCCGGAGTTTTCTCCAGCGGCTCTTGTGCGTTAAATCTGTGTCAAAGCACTCCTTTACTTCTCGGGAATGGGAAGGAACCAGTTAGCCTTGTTGTTAAGACGGCTGCGGAGGTTGGCGTCGATTTCGCCTGTACGACGGGTGGAAACACGCTTTGCCAGATAATCCTCGCCACGGCGCTGAGCGACACGGAAGAGGTCGCTGAAACGTGTGCCCTCGAAGGCAAGCTCCAGACCCATCTCATCGACGATGAGGTCCTCTACTGCATTCTTGACAACCTCAATGTGTGCATTGTCATAGACATACTTCTGAACAGTTTCGGTATCTGCATCCTGAGCAAGCAGGCCGTACTCCTTAACCTTTTTGCCCACCTGGTTTACATAGTTGTACGTTGAGCGGCCGCACTTCACGGGGTCGTTCCAGAGAATCAAACCGCAACCACGCTGGTGGACACCAATCGTGAAGGTCTCACCAACCTTGAAGTCTTCAGCCTTCTTGGGGACAACGTCCAAATAGGGACTCTCACTACGCAAACCTGTCGATTCAGTTATCCTGACATATCGCTGATAGCCCTGGCCCCTCAACATGCCAAAGTTGAGGTAGGGAGTGGTAGCAGCATTTCTGCATTCCTCAAGGCTGATATGATAACATGCCTTGCCGCAATCCTCGCTGGGCACACTCTCGAATGAATTTTCACTGCGAGGCTTCCAATAGATGTTGGAACGGATTTTGTCCAAGAGCTTGTCGTCCGACAAAGAAATCTCGGAAGAAGAAGCCAACTCGCTACCCCTATACCATTGGAGAATCATAGCCAGTGTAGTCTGTTGGTTGTCGGTGTCCCAGCCAGTAGGAAGATAGGTATTGTCATCCTTCTTGTAGTAGCAGAACAAGCTGTCGCCCGTCTTTACAGGATAGTCATAGATGAGCGTGTTAAACTGGGTAGGAGTCATCTTGTCGTTTGCATCCTTACGTGCTTCGTATGTTTCCTTAGGATCCTCAGGAAGCCAATCGGGATGGTTGCAGAGACCAGACTTGAGGATTGCAAATGCATAGCCGGGGAAACCTGCACGGTTCAGAGCCTCGGCATAGCGAAGCCATACGGTACTCTTGCGATAGACCATAGGATAGGTATTGATGTATATACCGTAGGGGTTCTGCTTGGACACCAACTTGTCGTAGAGAACGTCGGTGCCGACCTTGAAAGTCCATTGCTCGCCGACGATATTGTAAAGCCAAGAACGGCGGGCATCTCCCACATCGTCCAGCACCTCAAGCGTCCAATCATCCTCATTTCCCCAGTTTTCAATGTCACCACTTGAATTCCTGACTGGAGTTCCCACATAAACCTCATAGGTCTGGCTCTTGCAGAGCGCCTCATAACCCTTGCTGGGTGCAAGCTCGTGCTCGTGGATACGGCTCAACCCGACACTGGCACCGCCATTTTCGTCGTTGGAAGTACGCATCTGAGCCTCGAAGCCGAACAGACGATTGATGTCGGTCAGGACACGGCCTTCGAGCTTACCCTTGTTGCTGGGAATACATGTGATGGACTCCGTGGAACTGCTTACTGCACCCGGCTCATCGAATGGCTCGTCATAGTAAATATACCGGGGTTCGCTTGCATCGCCACTCAACTTATCGAAATAGCCTATGCTATAATAATCACCAGCTGACAAAGGTCCGCAGACACCGGAATGACAGATATAGTTGTAATAATGCTGGGCAGCTCCCGCATAATTGCCACTTAACAGATAGAGGTCGCCCAAAACAATGGAAACAGGGAACAGGCACTTGCTGCTGTGGCATACGAAATGTGAATTGGCGGGATCCTCATCGCCATAATAGTTATAGGAGAGTGTACCCTGATACATGTCCTTATACTGCGGGTCGCTCAGTTTGATTTCCACCGGCTCCATCTTCTCCAGCTCGGGGCCAAGCTTGTCTGCCAGAGTCTGAATGTTGAGCATGGGATGACTCGAGTCAGCAAGGAAGTTGTCAATGTCTTCCGTAGAGAGCATCGGCTCAGTATAGAAGGGAACGCGGTTCTCGCCGTAAGCATAGAGCAACTGCATATACACCCATGCACGGATGGACTGCACCTGGGCATACTCCTTCAGCATGTACCTCTCGCCAGTACCCTTGGTGCGAATGGTGTCGCACATGGCAATATAGGCATTGCAGCTGTTGATAATATGGTAGTAGTCACGGATGTTAAGATAGGCACATGCTCCGTCCTTCCACCATTTCTCGGGTTCGCCCGTCTCACCAAAGTTAATGATGGCGGCAATGCTGTCGCTGACGTAACCTGTCTCATCTACAAGGTCGCCACGGCATTCGTTCAGGATGACGTAACGCTCGGCAATGTTCTGCAGGGACTTGAGAATGCCCCAATAGGAATACAGGGTATCCTTCGCCACCTCGTAGGAGTGACGCTCGCTGTTGGGAGAGAGCATGTCCTGACAGGAAGTGGAGAACATGCCCAACATCATGCTCAGCAACATCATGCATATAATAGATTTCCTTTTCATCTTATTCAATTTTGAATTATGAATTATGAATTATGAATTGCATTAGAGGTTAATCGAGACACCAACATTGAAACTGCGTCCGTTGGGGATAAGACCAGTGTCCACTCCCTGATAGAGACTGTTGTTGCGGCTGCTCATCTCGGGATCGAGACCCAAGTACCTGGTCACGGTGAAGAGGTTATTAGCCTCGCCCCATACCTTCAGGCCGAGCAGCCAACTGTTGGTGTAAGGAATCTTGTAGGTGAGACGCACATTCTTGAGCTTGAGGTAACTGCCGTCTTCTATCCAGCGGTCACTCATGCGTTCGTTGTTGCGCCATTCCTCACTGTCGGTGTAACATGCTCTGGGCATATCGGTGTTCTGGCCTTCGTACGTCCAGCGGCGCAAAGCTGCTGTGGTCTGGTTGTAGGTCGTGTTAAGACCCTCAATCTCGCTGCGCTGGTAATTGTAGATGTCATTGCCGACGCTGTACTTGAAGTTGACATCGAGTCGCAGGTTCTTCCAAGTCAGGCTGGTGAAGAGATTGCCATAGATGTCGGGGTTGGGATTGCCGATGACTGTCTTATCGCTCTCGTCGATGATACCATCATTGTTCCTATCTACGAAACGGACGTCACCTGCCTTGAAGTCATAGTACTTCTTGCTCTCATCCTTCAAGCCGGAAGGATACTTGAGATAACCGAGCTTGCCTGCTGTGCTGGCTTCTGCGTCGCTGGCAAAGACACCGTCGGTCTGCCAACCCCAGAAACTGCCGACAGCATAACCGACTGCCGTGAGGACATTCTCCTCGCCATAGACATTGTCGGCGCGGCCGTGAATGACGTCATAGCCGCCACTCTCATTCTTCTGCTTGATGTAGTAGATGGAGCTTTCGGGAAGTTCGGTAATCTTGTTGTTGTAATGACCCAAGGAAGCACCCAGCTCCCACTTCCAGTTCTTGTTGTTAATTAAAGCAGCATTGAAGCTGAACTCGAAGCCACGGTTTGTGAGGGCACCCTCGTTGGTCCAATACCTGCTCATACCCGACATGTAGGGCAGCTCGCTGACCGTAAGCAGGTTGGAGGTCTTGTTCCAATAGAGGTCGAAGCCAGCGGTGAGGCGGTTCTTGAGGAACACACCTTGCAGGGCGACATTCCACCTTGTGGTGGTCTCCCACTGGATGGCACTGTTCTCAATGTTGTTGAGATAGAGAGCCACCGTGTTGTTTGTGTGCTTCATGCTCTCCCAATATGTGCGGGATGCGTAGTAGTCGAGGTCGTCGTTACCGCTCTGGTCGAAACCGGCTGTCAGCTTGAGGTAGTTGACTGCGCCGTGGCTATAGGGGAACCACTTCTCGTTGGTAATAATCCAGCCGAGCTGAACGGAGGGGAAGATGCCCCAGCTAACGCCAGCCAACTTGATGCCCTGTTTGGTATCCCTACCGAAACGACTGCTGGACTGCATACTTACTGCTGCCTCGGCAAAGTAGCGGTTGGCATAGTTGTAGTTGGCATCGAGATAGTAGGCCATGTCAATCCAGTTGTCGTTGGTGCCACCATAGTTGAGGTAGGCCATGTTCTTGTTCATGACAGGCAGCTTATCGTTCTCGTTGTTATAGCCGCGCATGTAGTTGTAGCTGTATGAATAGTTGTTGTAACGCCACCCGCCGAAGACACCGATAGTATGAGCACCATAGATGTTGTGCCAGTCAAGGCGCAAGTCGTTCTGCAAGGTGGTCTCCTTGGAGAAGAGCGTCTTCTGGACAGCATTGATGTAGCCCAAATCCTGAAGGAAGTAGTTGGTCGTACCATTGACGGGCAGGAAGTACTTCTCGCTGTTACGTGTCATCAGGAAGTTGAAGCGGTCGCTGATGCTGAAAGTCTTTGTAACCTGATATGTGGGATGAACATTCAGGTCAATCTGCGTGCACTGGGCATAGTTCTTGTTCTCGCCAGGCGTATTTTCAAGAATCCAGTAGGGGTTGCGGAGTGCCTCGTTGATACCGTTGTCGCCAAGCGAGAGCGGGAAGCGGAAGGGATTGTTCACCCAAGTGCCACCCTTGCTGGCATACTTGCCCGCATAATCCGATGAAAGGTGCAGGTACTCGCTGGACGGCTTGTAAATGCCGTTCGCTTGATCCTGTGCCTTGGCGATATCATTATAATAATATGCATAGGGGCTGATGAAAGGAGCCTGAATCAAGCCGAGCACATTGGTCGAACCGATGTTCTGCATGGAGTAGTCCTCGCTCCATCCGTTGTCGATGATGTCATAGCTGACCTGATTATAGGCGATATCCAGCTCGGTACGCACCTTCGAGAAGACCTGAATGTCGGTGTTGAAGCGGAGGTTCAGGCGGCTGAAGTCATTGTTCTTGCCGGTGGAATTGGCTTTGGTATAGCCCAGAGAAAGGGCATACATGCCTATGTCGTCACCACCCTCCACATTGATTTTATAGTTCTGGGTCATCGCTGCACGGTACAGGTCCTTCTGCCAATCCGTGTTGTTGTTGAAGACGTTGCGGTAGTAGTTCGACGGACTCTTATCCAGGAATGCGTACTGGCTGAGGCTGTTTGCCGACATATTCTTGATGGTGCTGACCATGTCGCTCAGGTAACTGCTGTACTGGTTGCCGTCGAGCATCGAAATTTTATTCGGAGCAAGCTCCACGCCGCCATAGATGCGCACGCCAATCTTCGTTGCCATGCTCTTGCCGCGTTTGGTCTTGATGATGATGACACCGTTGCCACCCTTGGCACCATACAGGGCTGTGCCGTTCTTGATGACCTGCACACTCTCTATGTTCTCGGGGTCGATGCCGGCAAGAAGATTGTTATAGAAACCTTCGTGCATGGTAACGCGGTCGTACTGGGAGTCAATCATGTTGCCATCCAGAATGATGAGAGGCTGGGCATTTGCATTGATGGAGTTCACACCACGGATGGTCATGTATGAGCCAATGCCGGGAAGACCGTTGCGCAGCACCGTATGGACATCACCTGCCAACAGACGCTCGATGTCTTGGTCAACGGAAACACTGCTGCTCTCGTCAACATAGACTTTCTTCTGCGAAATGATGGTCGTCCCGTCGGTGAAGGAACCGTTGAAGTCGGCAGGAATCAGATTGGCATCAGCAACACCGTCCTTGACAGCCACTTGCAAGGGGTTGTACCCTTCGGCATACACATAGACAGCATCCGAGAAGACAGGAATGGACAACTTGTAGGTGCCGTCCTCCTCGGTAAGGGTCGAGTACTTCTCCAGTCCCAAGGCCTGGATGCGGACACCGCCCATCGGGTCGCCTGTGGCATCTTCGATGACACGACCCTTCACCTCCTTCATCTCGTATGTCTTCTCTTTCTTTTCCTTGGCCACCTTCTTGACGGCAGCCACCTCTTCCTCTTCGTACTCATCCTGTGCATAGACGTTTGCCACGCAGAGACAGGAAAGAGCCGTGAAGCATAGACTTATACCCAAAGTCCTATGCAAGAATGTTTTGTTGAATATCTTTTTCATAATTCTGCTATCGTATTACTATGGGACAAGCTAATCCTTTCTCTCGAGAATGACCTTATCGATGATGAGGTCAAACACATAACCGTCTTCCTTCTTCTTGGTGTTTTCCAAGATGAGCGTCGGATAGGATTTGCGCAAATTCTTATAGGAAACAGGGAACTCGAAATTCTCGGCTACCGTTATCGTGTCAACCGTTAATCCATTATACGTCAATGCTTTTGATGTCAGCGTTTGTTTCGACTTTTCAGTGCCACTGGCCTGGTTGTATGTGAGATAAGCCTTGAACAAGTATTTAGTGTTGCTGGCATAATACAGGATGTAATCCTCATCCAACTCTTCTGTTGTACGTGTCTCATACCTTACATTATTCTCGTCCTCCGGATCAACAACCTGTACAATTTCTGTCTTATAGAAATAGTCCATGCCACCTGTCAAAGCAATTATACGATACCAATAGGGGACAAACACAACCTTGATGTCGTATTTGCCGCTCATAACCTGAGCATTGGGAACGTATGCTGTGGGGCTCTTTCCCTGAAGCTTTATTTCTACGATGGGGCCTTTGCTACTGGATTGAGGAGCCAGATAATAGAAGTTGTTGTTGCTGACCTGACCATAAATGTCTGTGACCTTCTTGAACTTCTCGTTGGAGAACGATAACTTCCTGGATGCATAACCAAAAATCGTGTTCTTCTTGGCAGCAACGTTATAGAACACCTCCTGGCCTTCTATCTCCACTTCTACATCGGGCGTATAGAACTTCGACGGGAAATTCCATGAGTTGACCTCGTATGCAAGGCCATTGCTCATCCTTACGGGTTCCACACCACTAAAGAGGTCGGACGGTTTCCAGTCGCCAACTGCACGGAGCGTGTCGCGGAAGGTGTTGAGCATGTACTTGTCTTCGCTGTCCAACAGTTCTTTTTCATCTATGAACTTGTCAAGCGACCAAAGTGGCTCTCCAGGGTTCTTTGGCTGCTTGCGAACATTGAAGACGAGGGGAGAGACGAGGTCCATCTTGATGGACATCTTAGTCAGAGAGTCAACTTTATCGTCCAACTTCAAAGCAATGGATGAGCCTGTAGCACCACCATCGCCCAAGGTCTTATCCTCGTATTTGGTGGCATACTTATAAGCCGGCTCCAACTTGGCGTATGCTGCATCCCACGCTGCATCGGTGGGAACTATCATCACGAAAGCAGAGTCCTCACGGTCAATGTGCTCACCAAAACCTTCCTCTGCCATTATCCACTGGTCATCAAGGACGTATGATGTTGTCTCGAACAACTTGTTGGAAGTCAAATAAACACTATCCACGTATGTCGGGTTGCCGTTTTCATCGGGCAAACCTTCGATACTGGAGTCTGCAGAGAAAAAAATTGTGTCCTTACCGACCACATACTGGCTGATTTTCGCCTGCGGATTACCGTACTTGAGATGCTCGTACAGATTGTATCGGAAGGGAGCGACGCCCTTCAGGATATGCATCACGCCATTGACCGAAGGAATATTATACTCGCCGAGAGGTATTCCGTCCAATGTGCGCTGGCTCTTGTCGAAGCTCAGGTTTTTGCCATTGATCATCTTCACCGTGTCAACGCCCGGCTCGGAGATGTTGTGGCGCCAAAGGGCGATGTGGTTGCCCAAGAACTGCTGCTGCACATTGTAGCCGTCTGTCATGTCGCCGCTGGTGAGCATCGACATCCACTTCTGGTATTCTGCCTCTGAGAGCACACTGTTGTCGGGAACCCAGACGGTGTTCACTTGCCCGCCGCCGAGGATGTCCTCGTAGCTGTAATTGGCCACCGGATGCGTATTGTCCTTGTAGTACTTGGCATTCCGTACGATGTCGGCAAAGCGGCTGTATTCAGGATTGTTCTTTATCCTGTCCCACAACGTAGCCGTTGTTTCCGTGACAGACCCATCACCCTCGTAATGGTCGTCCCATGTGTCGGTACAACCAGGAACAGCCGTCAGGACTGTACCAAGGACGATTGCACCGATGTATCTGTTGATTCTGTTATTAGCCATATTATTTATGTCTTATATAACTGATTTCTGTTTATCTTTCTCTTACTGCTCGTATTTAGACTTGTTCCATACGGGATTCTGCTCGATGGCACCTTCGCTGGCCTTCACCTCCATATAGTAGATTGGGCAGTACAGACCATAACGGTTCTTGAAGCGGTTCTTCAAGGTGGTGGCAAAGCTCGAATTCGAACTGCTTGCACCAAGGAACATATCGACCATAGTAATCATGCCGGTGTAGCCATTTTCGATGGGCCATGCTTCCGTTGACTCGCGAGGATCCTCCGGGTCGCCGTTCTTGCCGTTGTTCTTAGAAGGACCTGCATTGCAACGCTCTGCGAAGCGAACCAAGTCGAACCAGCGCTTGCCTTCACCAAGAAGCTCAATCTGGCGCTCGTTCATAACGGCCTGGATCACATTGCTGACCTTCACATTAGACTTGTTCTCTCTTGCACCGACATAGGTGTTGCCAACCGTGCCGGAAAGAGGATTGCTTCTGTTTTTTTCAAGCTCGCCGTTGCCAAGTTCATAATTACAATATGAACGACGGCGGATGGCATTGCAAATCGCCATGGCCTTCTTGTAATCAGTACTGGATGTGCTTGAACCAGCCAGACATGCATAGGCTTCGGCTTCGATGAGCATCACGTCGGTCATACGATAGACAATCCAGTTGTTGTACTTTGAGGATGTGTATTTAAGACCCGTGATTTTACCGCCTGTTCCGCCCGTCATTTCCAAGAATTTGGTTGCCGGCAAATGGTACTTCATACAATAATAAGTACCTGTGCCCTGACCCGAGCTGGAACTGCTGCTTGAACTACCGTTGATTAACTGGGATTGGCAGCTGACCCAAAGACGGGAATCATATTTGCCGTCACCCTCGAGCTTTTCGGCAAAGAGGACATCCATCGCCTTGTCGTTGACACAGAGATGCGTTCCTTCGCTATAGCCAAAGAGACTATTGACAATCGAATTTTCCAAGTTATCGGACTTACTGTACTGCAGCTCGAAGATGCTCTCTACGCTATTCTTCGTATTAAAGATCAGGGTCTGCGCCTCCAACAATGGAATGGTCGTGCTTTCAACTCCCGCAAAGTCGTTCTTAATCATATCGCAGTACTTGACATCAGTGTTGTTCTTCATTGCAGAAAGTCCCCAGTCCCAAGTCTCAGTAATGAGGGCACGAATTCCCAAGTTGTTCTTTTCCTCTTCGTTCTGTTTTGACAAGAACATGAGGCTTGAGTCCGCCTTTTCTGCTGCAAGACGATAGTCGGTGTCAACATCATGGCTCACTTCCTCGCCATTGACCAAATCCGTGCCTTTCTTCCCGTGACGGCCCTCATGCAGTGAGCCGCGCCAGAGGTACATGTCTGCCAGCATGGCATAGATGGCACTTCTGGTAATCATGCCCTTGCTGTCACGAACGTCGCTGAAGCGATTACGGGCATCGAGCTTCACACGCTCACAGTCGTTGATGATGGAGTCAAGAACGACCAGCTGGTTCATGAGAGGGAAATGTTCCACTTCGGAATCCTTGTTAATCACCTTGGTGGTGTAAGGCACATCCTTGAACGCACGAATCAGGTAGAAGTAGTTCAAGGCACGCAGCGCCGTCATCTCGGCCCTCATCTGTACCCACTCGCTTGTGGTGAACTGCTTGTCCTTTGCAAGAACCTCTTCGCCATGTTGAAGCACCTTGTTGCAATAGTTGATTGTCGTATATACGCCGCCCCAGTCGAAAATATCCATACTGGAGTCCGGCATACCATTGATAATGTCAATGTAATCGTTGTGGGTCTGCTGATTGTCGTTGTCGCGGAAAGCGCCGTTCTCATTGTACGAGTCCGAACGGAGGTCACCCCAAAGGACAAGCTTTGAGACAGTTCTCGCCATTTGACGATATGCACCGTTGCGCACACCTTCCAGGTCGTTCCTGTCTTCCCAGAAATTCTCTTCCACGACACGGTCTGATGGATAGATGGTCAGCCAATCCGTGCAGGATGACATGCCGAGAGCCACAAGACCCGTAAGGCAGACTGTATGATATATGTTCTTAAAACTTTTCATTGTCGTCACTTTTTTAGAATCCAAGGGTTAAACTACACGTGAATGACTTTGTGCGGGGCGTACGGTTGTTGTCCTTCGACACGGCGAATCCCAGAGGAGATACGTCGGGATCGACACCTGTATATTTGGTCCAGCACCAAAGGTTGTTCAAGGAAGCAAACAGCTTCAGCTGGTTGATGCCAAACTTCTTGAGCTTCTTAGCGTCGAAGTCATAGCTCAACTGGATGTACTGCAGACGCAGGTAGTCACCATTCTCCACATAACGGTCGCTGGGCAGCGAGTTATAGCTCTTGAAGCCGTTGACATTGCTCAATGCGCGAGGAATGACGGTCTCGTCGCCATTCTGACGCCAGCGCCAAGTCGTAGCATAGCTTTGGTTGTGGTTGTTCAACATGCTCTCCAAATTCATGCGTGCCATGTTGACAATCTGGTTGCCGACACGGAAGTTGAAGCCTGCATTGAGAGAAAATCTGCCGAAGTAGAGATTGATACCGAAACCACCATTGCACTTGGGGTTGGAGTTGCCAAGATAAACCATGTCGTAACGGTCAATCTGTCCGTCGTGGTTAATATCCTCGTAAATGGCATCACCGCCCTGGAACTGGTAGCGGCTGCTTTCATTGTAGCAATAGTACATGGGCAGGGGCGTACCCTTGGCATCGGTCAGCATACGTCCATCGGCATCGTATGCGATTGGGCAAAGCGGCGTGGCACCCGCAGCAAGATTCTCCAGCTGACCACCCTGGCGGCGTGCGTCGGCGGCTGCCGTATTGATGGGGTTGCCGGCGGAATCGTATCCAGTACCGGCATTGCTGCCCTTTTCAACCAAGTTGCCGTTCTCGTCCACCTCGGCATAGCCGTATGCACTGACAGAGGCTGTGGTGATGCCGTTGTGGTCGTAGTCGTACTTATAGACACCCAAATAGCGGAGACCGTAGATGGAGCCGAGGGCATTGCCAATCTGCACGCGCTGGTTGTAATCCAAGTTCGCAGGCTGGTATGTCTCAGAACCGTTCAGGCTCTCCAAAATAAGCGGATTCATTTCCTCAACCTCGTTGAAGTTCTGAGCGACATTGCCACGCAGTTTCAAGGCGAACTTGCCAATTTTACAAATCTTGGAGGTCGAGAAGTTTATCTCCCATCCCTTGTTGCGGAGCACACCGGCATTCACCTTTGCCAGGCTAGAGAAGCCATTGGCACTGGGAATACGGAGGTTGTCCATCAGCAAGTCAGTGGTCTTATGGTCATAAATTTCACCCTCGAAGGTAATCAAATCCTTGAAGAAGCCGACGTTGAAGCCGAGGTTTATCTTGCGGGTCTTTTCCCAGCGCAGCTCACTCAACGAAAGGTTTTCGGGCGTGATGACCTGGTGGCCGTTATAATAGCCATTGGTGGCATACTTGTTGTACTGGTTGTTACCAGCACCACCCAAACCGGTGACACCCCAAGAGCCACGTACAGCCAACATGCTCAACCACTTACTGCTCCATTTCATGAAACCTTCATCGATGATGTTCCAACGGGCACCGACAGAGGGGAAGAAGCCGTACTTGTGATTGCGGCCAAAACTGGTGCTGCCGTCCCAACGGACAGAGCCATCCACTGAATACTTGCTTTTGTAGGAGTAGTGGAGCTGTCCATAGAAGCTCTGGCTTTTCCATTCATAGTTGCTGGAACTTGCAGAGCGGAGCAATGCCACGACTGTGGGGTCTGTGATGCCGTCGGGCACATTCCACAGACCAAGCAGCTGGGAACTGCTGTTACCTATCGCCAAGTCGAAACGTGCCAATGCACTCACGCTGTGGTCGCGATTCTTGAAGGCAGAATAATAGCGCAGGTCGTGACGTGTGGTGAACTCGAGAGACTTGCTCTCGTCGTTGCTGACATAATTACGCTCGTTCTCCGCGAGGTCAGCCTTGTTGTCACCGCCCCAAATCCATTCCATAGGTCTGAGTTCACTGGGGCAATACTCGTCGTTGCTGGTGTTGTAGATGTTGAGCTGCACGTCGCCCACATAGTTCAGGCGATGGTGGTCATCGTCCTTGCCGAGCAGCTTGTACTCGATGCTGAACTGCGGTGTGAGGTTGTACTGCTTCTGCTTCCACCATGCATTCATTGCGCGTGCCACGGGGTTGCCGTTCTTGAATACGTCGCGGAATTCGTAGGAAGTCATTCTACCGTTGTTCTCCAATTCGTCAGTACTCTTGGCACGATAGATGGCAGCCAAAGGCAACATGTTGAAATAGTTGTCCGTCTGGACATAATTGCCAGCATCATCCCTCCTGTACTCATACACGCTCATGTTAGGCATAGCGTTGTAGGCGCGAGCCAGGATGTCGTTGCCGTAGTTCTTGTGGTTGGTGGTAAAGGCCAGGTTGATGTTGCTCGAGAACTTGATGCGGTCGCTGACCCAGTAGTCCAGTGCCGTAGAGCTTGTGAAGCGGTCGAGCTTCTGGCCAATGATAGAGCCTGTGCTCTTGTCGTAGTTGGCACTGATGCGGAATGTAGCCTTCTCGCCACCACCAGAGAGGTTGATCGTGAACTTATGCTCCTGACCAAACTGCTGAACCTCCTTCACCCAGTCGGTGTTCTTGTTGAAGTGGTTATATATATAAGGTAAGCTCTCCTTATAATCCAGCTCATACAAATCCGTGGGCTTTTGGTTGGGGTTGAAATAGGCCTCCTTGAGCATCATGGTGTATCCGTCGCCATTGAGCATCTCATAGCCTTCGGGCTGCCATGTGCCACTGAACTTGTAGGTGAAGTTGACACGTGTCTTGCCGCGATGTCCGCGACGTGTCTTGATTTCGATGACACCATTTGAACCATTGGAACCCCACTTGGCTGTACTTGCGGCATCCTTCAGAACCGTGATACTCTCGATGTCCTCGGGGTTAACCTGCAGCAGTGTGGAGAACTGCTCCTCGTTGTCCATGTTGGCGAAGTCATATCTGTCCTTCTCGTCCTCGGGAATCTGGAAGATGTGGTCGTTGAGGACAATCAGAGGCTGTGCGTTGCCGTTGATGGTCGTAGTACCACGCAGACGCATGGTCGTGCCGGAACCAAGGTTACCAGAGTTGGGCACGATGTCGAGACCGGCAATCTGTCCCTGCAGGGCCTGGTCAACAGACTCGAAGGCGAGACCTTCCATGTCGTCCATCTTGAAATTCTGCACGGCACCGGCATACTCGCGGGCAGGAATGTCCAAACCAGTAGTGGGTGCATTCTTCTTAGCTGTAACGGTGACCTCGGTGATGGTCTTGGTGTTGTCCTGAAGGACAATCTTGAAGACACTCTTGCCACTGCCTATCTTCTGGCTGAACTTCTTATAGCCGATATAGGTGACTTCAAGCGTATTGTTGGGGTCCTTGATGTTCATGGTAAAGTTACCATTCATATCGGTGATGGCCTGGCTGACAATACGGTTGTTCTTGTCAATCTCCTTGACGTTAGCGTTGATGATGACGTCTATATCATCAGAAACGGTACCAGAGATACGCCGTTGCTGTGCGTTTGCGGGTAGAGCCATGAGTGCAACCACCCAAAGCAATAAAATCTTAATAGTTATATTCTTCATAGTAGGATGATTTTAGCGTATCTCTTTAATAGCGTATCTCTTTAAGTATCTCTTTGCCTTCAGAGTGGTCTCCCACGTCTTGTCGTGTCTGCCACCTATCACTTCCGTATGGTTCAGATAACCGGGGATGGAGTGTATAACGGCAGCACTGGAGGCGTTGATGGTGACACCCTTCATAGCAACATCAATGGGGGTCTTGTTGCAGGAGATGTCACGCGCCAGGACATTACGGATGTCCCTGCCCTCACCGTCGGTGTCAAGCGTCGTGAAGGCGCTTGCCATACTGTTGCCATTCTTCTTCCATGACACGTCGTCGCAGACACGAAGGTCAGTTCCGGCGCCATTGGCGACACGGGCAACGTGGATTTTGCAGAAGAGTTCCAAATCCTTATCGTAGCTGGATGTTACCATTTCGTTAGGTGCAAGCACAGTCTTGTCGGCAAACACAGAGTTGTCGGCGAAGTGATAGCGCACGAAGTTTGTCAGGTAAGTAATCTTGGCTTGGATGCGGATGCTGTCTTCGTATGTGGCAAGCTCGTTGGAGTACTCGATTTCGCCATCGACATCCATCTTCGGTCCGCCGGTCTCATCATCGATGAACGGCTTGCAGTGACTGTGATAGTCCTCGTATATCTCATCCCATGTAGGAAGACCTGCTGCGATAGCCTCTTTGACAGCATCGTTGCTGGGAACAAAGACAGTGTAGCGATAGTTGTTGAAGAACTGCACGTTGTAGTCCAAACCCTTGTCGTCTATAAACACCATGAACTTTTTGAGGGCAGAAGTCTTTTGAGTGGGAGTCTTATAAATCGTTTCGTCCACCAATCCACAGCCAACTATTTCGTCTGTATATGCATCGGCGCTACAGAGGTCGTAGAACTCGGTGTAAGGTGTCTCGCCGCCAGTGCCTTCGATAGATTTTCTGTCGGCATCGTTGGTAAAGATACTATATACACTACGGTATGTGGGAACGAGCGGAGCGTTGAGAACAAAGGTGTAGCCGTTGTCGGTCAAGTTAGGCTCCTCAATCAAACATTTTGTCACACCGCGTTCGTCGCTGACGATGCCCTCACGCTCATTCTCGAGCTGGAAGCCGCCCTTGATGGCAATGATTTTATCCTGGGCGTCGCGCTCAATCTTCACGGCATTACCATTCTTGGAGAGGTAGTACTCCTGCAACGGGTCGGTCGTGGAAATACCATAGTATTCCTGAGTGGGCAGTTTGTACTTGTAGTTCTCCTGTTCTGCCTTGTGTGCCATAGGATTGGTGCCGTCGTGCACGATGGTGTGGCTTTCCAAAATGTCCTTCAGACGGTTAACCACCTCTGAGTTTTCGTAAAGGTTAGAGCCTGGGATATTGCTACCAATTGTGCCGGGTTCGCCCTTGTCCTTGTTGTAGGTGCAGTAGTAGTTCTTGAAGGTCAAGTTCACGGGGAATGTACCGCCCTTGAAGATGAACTGTACGACACGCGGCGTGCGGCTCTTCATGCTGGCAGGGTCGTAGTAGTATTTGAGAGCCTCATCGGTAGGCAGCAGGAACGTGAAACGGCTCTGCATGGCCTTCAGATAAGCATAGTAGTTCAGATTCATGTAGTCGTCGTAGATGGCGGACTTCATAATCTTGCTGATGTTGCTGATGAATGCAGGCATAGTGACCGAACGGTAGTCGGCAGGCACACAGGTTGTCTTCATCACATAAATGGCACCATTGCTGGAAAGCAGACACGTGTCGAGGAACTGGTCTCGAGCGATGTCAACGTCATCAAACAAAGGCTCCATAGCATCGTCGGTGAGCTTGCCCCACTTGCTGGGAATCGAATTGACAAACGAGCGCTGCATGAAGTTGTTGACAAGCTTATCGATGGTACCTACGGGGATGCAGTCAATCTGCTTGAAAAGTTCCTCGTTGTCTCCTCTTGTGGGTGCAACCCAAGGCTTCTCTCCCTTGTCCGCACCCAAGCCTTCCTTAGCATAATAAACCTGCAGCAGGCGCTTGCCAGGACCATCGACGAAGTATTCCCACATCTGCTCGTCGTTGGGCACGAAGATGGCGGCCATGTCCTTGCGGACATCCGACTCGTCGTAATAGCCATTCCATCCCGGGTCGAACTTGAGGGCAGGAATACGGTCCTTCAAATCAGCAGAGAGGCCGCTCCTGTCAACATAGGGGTCATACGTCTTGTAAAGGTGATTGGCATCGGGACCTGGCTCGAACTTGGGGATATTGACATTTCCATCCTTGTCCGAAGATGCCTTCACATAACCTGCCTTAATGGAATAGTTGTTGTCGGAGAAATACCTTTTAATAAAAATAGAGTCAGGGTACGGAAGATTCTTATAAGGCCAGTCACTTTCCTTTACAATAAGGTCTTTATACGCCTGTGTGATTTCCTCGCAATAGAACGGTGCGCTGAAGCGGTCGAGGATGTGACTGAAGATTTTGGTCTTGCCGTTGGTGCGGATGACCTCTGCCATGTTCGGAAGCGGGCAGATGGGCATTTCCGTTACATTAACATAACCATTCTCGCAGACATCGTCCTTTTGCTTCAGGAGGGCATTGTAGATATGCACATCACCTGTGCCACGCGGCGTACCCATAATCAGAGCAAAGTCATCGGGACCTCTGTCGGAGAAGTTGTTTCTGGCCATGTGCTCTGCCGTGAAGTGAATCATCATGGGGACTGTGGAGTCTGTAGCAAGCCAGACGCCCTTGCCGCCTCTATCTTGACGGAAGCGCTCCCAGTAGTCCTTGTCTGTTCCGCCTTCCTGCCAATAATAGTTGTAGCTGTAGGGCAGGTCCGACGATGGTACGAAAGTAATGGAGTCCGTCACCACGACATCGGTGTAGCGACGCATGTACTCGCCACGAGTTGGGGAAGCGGTACCATCGGACTGGCTACTTGCCAGGTTTTCCATCACGATGGCATTGTTGAGCATGCTGGTGTGAATCATCAGCCTCTTCTGAGCCGGGCTCAGGTTTTCATAACTTGTGGCAAAGTGCCAGGGGTTGCTCTCGGGCAGCTTTGCATTGGCAGCGAAGAAGGCATCCCAAGCAGAGTCGTTTGCCACGAAGACGGTCTTTGAACCTGTACGGCTCAGCACGTCGGTCAGCGGACGCTCTCCTTCGCGATTAACATCCTTGTCTGCCAGCAACCTCAGATATGTTCTGTAGTTGCCTTCTTGCTCCAGGCGTTCGTAAATGCTTGAGTTGAGCCAGCTCGGTTTCTCGTCGTCCAAGATGAACTCGTCCTTACAAGCATACATTAGCCCGCAAGCTGCCAGCAGGCACACCACCCGTGAGGAATGTCTGCTCCATTTGCTTAAACGGTTTGTCATACGCATTGTTTTATTTAGTTTTTTGTTGTTTTTCTCGTTTTTGCGTCGCATTTTGTGCCATTGCGCACACTCAACAGAGCAAATTTAGGTTTTTTTTAACGAAACCCACCACATTATAATGGGCAAAGGCTCGCATTTTAAGTATATTTAACAAAATAAGGTTAATTTTATTCAATGAACGGTGTCTTTTCGATGGAAAATGCGTTGTTTTTGCTTCGAAAACGATGCGCAGGCGGCATGATGAAAAAAAGGACATGGTGAGAGGCCTTTTCCTGCACTTTGTCCTCGGGCAAAGGACAGCGGGGGACAACACAGAAGTTTGTTCCCGATTTTTCTTGACAAAAACAGACATGTCAGAACAAAAGATTTCACGGGTTTTACGGAATCTTGTCGTGCTGTCAACCAGCAAAAAGACTATCCGTGGAACCCGTGGAATCTGTTATGGCCAACAAGGAACTGACATCTATCTTGTGTACTGAATCACGATGCCGTAATTAACGTGCCATATAAGTTTTGCCGTTCTGAATGTAGATGCCGCGCTGCGGAACACGCTGTAGGCGACGCCCCATCAAATCATAGAATCCGCCACTATACTTGTTGTCAGAGAGGGAGACAGACTGTTCGCCGATTCCCGTGGCAGTGTCCACATCCATCCAGTCGGACCAATCGGAAGTGCCTTCACTGCCAACCGCCTGCACGCGGTAGTAATACATCTCCACCTCTACCGGGCCGAAGGTATAGCTGGTCGAGGTGATGCCTGGGATTGTGGTGACGACTCCTCCTGTCCCACTCATATCCATAATATTGACATTATAGAGATAAACACGCTTTGCTCTTGCCGTCGTTCCGAACATGACCCTGCATCCTGCGGGAATGTTCTGGAAGGTGCATTTGTAGGTGGCGCGACTGGCTGTCAGCTTAACCGTCTCGGTTGCAACAGTCTGGCTACCATTGAGCACAGTGACGACAACACTGCTGGCGTCTGTACCATAATAAGCTGCATCGAACTCAACCGTCAGCGTCCCCTCCATGTTCGCAATGACTGGTGTCTTGATGTAACCGGTAGCCGTTGCTGTGCCGATACGGACAGATGCGTTGCCCGTGCCGTAGAGGCTGGAGACTTCCCAACCCGGAGTCTGAGTATAATTGTCCAGGACGCTGTTGCCTACCTGAGCACTGCTTACACCGGCAAAGCCGGAGAAGTCCTCGGTGAAAATGGTTGCGGGAGCTGGTTCGCCCGACATCGCCTCCACTTGGAGCGTGTAGCTGATTGCGCCCTCGACGGGCATCCAGTTGGCGGTGAAACCGTCGATGGAGATGTCTGTCGGCATAGCAACCTCAGGTGTCTCCAGCGCAACATAATCGCCATAGATGAAGCTGATTTTGCCGTCGCTCGTCTCGGCTATGTCGTGGATGAGATTCTGGTGCTTCGTTGTGCCGTTCTTCTCTGCCTTGAACCATGTGAGCTGCTGCACACTCTTCACCTTCTTGGTGCCAGGATAGGGGTCACCAGCCTCGTCGGCAGCAGTCACCTCATACATGTAGTAGCCGCCGTAGTTGCGGAGCGTGCCTACTTTTCCATCAGCGGGGAGGAAGGTCATGCGTTGGTGGTTCTTGTTGGTATTGACGGTGTTGCTGTTCCAAGCAGACTGGTCATAGTCGATGTGCCATACCATGAGACCGTGGCCTCTGTTGCCCTGCCCGAAGCCAGTCTGCTGGCGGTTCTCGAAGATGTAGTACTCGTTGGTGTTGCCAGTGTTGCGCAAGATGTATGCCACGCCTTCCTGGTTGATGGCAGGCATATCCGTCACCTTGGCAGGCTGGGTCAGCGGGATGAGGTCTATCCATCCTGCCGACCATCGCTCGTAAGCGGTATAGGGGCTGGGCACTTCGCCGATACCAGAAGGGCCGTTGTAGCTACCGCCGTCGAGCAAGTCCCAGTTCTGTGCTGCCGTGCCGCCGGAATAGTCCGTATCGTAGAAGTCGGGGTAGCCGAGGCAGTGGCTGAACTCGTGGCAGGCCGTTCCGATGCCCATGAGTGTGGTTGCGTCTTCAGACAGTTCGTTGGAGACGGCGTAGGTGTCGATATACACGCCGTCTAATCGCTGATAGCCGCTGCCGCAACCATAGTACTGGGCGGCTGCGAGGTTCCATTCATGCGGCCAGATGTAGCCCTGTGTGTCGGCGTACGTCACTCCCGCAAAGATGACATAGACCTGATCCACCTCACCGTCGCCGTCCCAATCGTAGTCGGCATAGTTGACCTGCGAATTGGCAAGCTTCAGCGCATCGATGACCATCTCGGGGGCGCGGTCGTCCAGTTGACTGTTCGGTGCAGAACCGTAGTATGAGCGTGTCTTGGTCAGCGTCAAGGGGCCAACGACGTCGAAATCAATGGTAAGCAACCCAAAGCTCTGCTCCCTGAAGTAGTCGCGCACGGAGCCGACATGACCGTTGAGCGAGAAGCCCTGCTGGTTGAAGCGGTTGTTCCACTGTGTGGCGGCATTGGTCTTCATTTGCACGTCGGAGAACTGGACAAGCAGGACAAGTCCTTTCTTTGTCCCGGTCATCGTCTGCGCCCGCAACGGGCCTGACTGGTGGCGGAGGGCAATGTTGGCCTGACGCATCTTCTCTAAACGCGCCAAACGACGCTCGTTGACTCCCGGCAAGCGATGCGTATGGTGATTGCTGTGGGGGCGAACTGTTCCGACCAGAGGCTGTGCTCCGGCAAAAAGGCAGCATAAGAGTGCTGCGAAAAGTGTAGCAAGATTCTTCTTCATTATATAAATAATAATTGTTAGAGGCTGCAAAGGTACGATTATTTTCTGACTTTTCCTTCTCGTTTGGCATGTTATTCAAGAATTTTATCTAACTTTGCAGCCGAAATGGAGAAAAAAGAGAACACAGGCAAGGTTTTCCTCATAGCGGGCAGTGAACCGCTGGGGAGCGCAGGCGTGCAGGCGGACATCAAGGCCATCACGCGCTGCGGCGGCTGGGCGGCTGCCGCACTGACATGTATCGTGGACGAGGATGTGAACCGCATCAAGGGCATCCACCATCTGCCCACAGACCTGATTGTCTCGCAGGCGGAATCCTTTCTGAGCACCGTCGGTGCTGACTGCATCAAGACGGGCATACTGCCCACCGACGAGATAATCCGTGCCGTGGCCAGCGTGCTGCGACGATATGACAGGCAGCCCATCCTCATCGACCCTGTCATCGTGAACTTCGCGGGCGAGCAACTGGTCAGCGACGCTGCCATCGCTGCCTACAAGAACGAACTCTTCCCGCTTGCCACACTCATCACACCCAATGTGCACGAGGCGGAGTTCCTGCTGGGACATGCCATCAGCGACCCTCTGGGCGACCTGCGGAAGCTAAGCGAGTGGGGATGCAATGTGCTGGTGAAGAGTGTTGACGAGGGACGCTATCTCGTGGACTACCTCTACGACCGCAACACCGAGACGCTCACACCGCACCCGAAGAAAAAACTTGTACTGGACGACCGCAACGGCACCGGCGACACGCTGGCAAGCGCCATCGCCACGCATCTGGCAAAAGGCGACGATTTGGCCACTGCCGTCACACGCGCCGAAGCCTACATGAGCTACTTCCTGGCAGGCCCGCGCTACTACATCAGCACGAAGCTGTAAGAGACGGTGCAGCCACTTGAACACATTATACAACAACGGATTTCACGGATTAAACGGATTTATGCGATATCGTAATCAGCATATAAGACAATCCGTTTAATCCGTGAAATCCGTTGTCGCTTATATGACACTCCCTTTTTGGAGGTCTTATAAGGTTTGGTTTATTTCTCTATGTGCTCCTTGTTTGTGCGCTGGTCTCCATAGTGGCCATAGACACCATAGTGTCCGTAGCGTCCGTAGCCGTAGCCATACTTGCCATATTTGCCGTACTTGCCATATTTGCCATAGCCGTAATAGTAGCCGTACTTCTTTTTCTTCATGTCAACAGCGTTGAGCACGAGGTTAATCTTGGGCAGCTTCTCCTCCGACTTGAGGTTGTTGATAAGCTCGAAGTTGGCACGCGGACTATAGTCGGCACGGCAGACGAAGAGGCACATGTCTGCTACGCGACCGATGGAAAGCGTGTCGCTGACCATACCGACAGGCGGTGTGTCGAGCAGGACATAGTCGTAGTGCTCCTTGAGCAATTCGACGGCGAGGTCGAGCTGTTCGCGCGAGATGAGTTCGCCCGGGTTGGGCGGGATGATGCCTGCCGGGAGCACGTCGAGATTCTTGTTGACAACACCGTGGACAATCTGCTGCTCAAGCACATCGTATGACTGGTCGCTGCCAGAGAGGAAGGTGGTCAGTCCCTTCTTGTCCGCCGAAATACCGAAAAGCTTCACGAGACGGGGCTTGCGGATGTCGAGGCCGACGATGACAACCTTCTTGCCCATCAGAGCCAGCGACATGGCGAGGTTCGTGGAGACGAACGTCTTGCCTTCGCCCGGGATGCAGCTGGTGCAGAGGATGACCTTCTCGCCCGACTCCAAAATGAAACGCAGGTTGGTGCGCAAGCCTCGGAAGGCCTCTTCCATCGTGTTGTTGGTGTTCTCGCGCACCACAAGGGCTTTCTCGCCATCGACGGTTTTGGCTGCCAAGGGAATGTCGGCCAAGATGCTTATCTTCGTCAACTTCTCCACGTCCTCGCGTCCCTCGATACGATAGCGGAGCAAACCCATCAGGAAGATGATGCCCACAGGCAGGCATGTGCCAATCACCAGAGCTGCAAGCCAGATGATGCTGGATTTGGGAGCCACCTGACCCATCAGCTGGGGCGCGTCGATGATACGAGCCTTGGCTGCCGTGCTGGCCAGGGAGATATAGTTCTCCTCGCGCTTCTGCAAGAGCATGAGGTAGAGGTTAGCCTTAATCTCCTGCTGGCGACTCATGTTGGTGAGTGCGCGTTCCTGGGTAGGTGTGCTGCTGATGCGGCTGCTGAACATGTGGTACTGGCTATCGGCACTCGCCTTCTGCGTCATAATGTCGCTGCGGATGGCGTCAAGGCTCATCTTGATTGATGGCCACAATTCCTCAAGCAGAGATGTCTTCTGCTGTATTGTGGGGTTATCTTCGCTCGAGGACTTGAGCAGGCGATTACGCAGAAGGACTATTTCATTGTATTGGCCAATGATTGAGTTAAGGTTCGCATTCTGCAAACCTAAATTTGCAGGGATTACCTGCATGAAATTTGCTGGATTGTTTACGTAATTGACCAGGCCGTTGATGATGTTGAGCTGCGTCTCGAACTCCACCTGCTTCTTCTGGTACTCGGTCGTGCTGCTAAGTGCGTTCGTGGCATCGTTGGTCAGGTTGATGAGTTCGTTGCTCTTCTTGTACTGCTCCAGCTCGCCCTCGGTGACATCCAGTTCGCCACGGATGGCGTCGATACGCTCCTTGATGAACTCCTCGGTCTTCATGGCCACCTCATTCTTGTCCTCGTTGGCATCATCGTTATAGCTCTTGAGTAACTCGTTCAGATAGTCGAGCGAACGCCCCACCTGCGTATCGGTGAAGGATACGCTGGCCACCGTAGTCATCTTGCTGGTTGCTCCCACAGAAAGCCTACCCCTATAAGAGCGTGCAGCTGCTTCAACCGGGACGATTGTGGCATACAGCTTCTCATCCTTCCACTTCGCGCCAGGATTCTGTTGGAAGATGATGACACCCATAGGTGTGTTGATGCTGCCGGGCAGCTTCTGGACATCGCGCTCGAAAGTGACCGGGTCACGTTGTCCTGCCACAGACACCTTGCCCACCACATGCAAGCCCTTGTTGGCTTTTGTCATCTCCAGTGCAATGGGGCTGCGCAGCACTGCAAGCTGATGCTGAGGCATATCCACGATGATGGGATTGGTCTGGTACTGCTCATTTTTCTTGAAACGACCCTCAATAGCATAGTTGACATAGAGCTTCAACGACTTTACCACACGACTGTTGACGTTGGTACTGGTCAGTATCTCCAGCTCATTTTCAAAACCATTCGTGTTGGAAATAAGACCCATGCTCTCCAGGTTCATCTGGCCGCCCATTGAACGTCTGGAGCCTTCATCGTCCTTAATCAGCACCTTCATGGAAGACGTGTACACAGGCTGGGTGTAGCGCAAATAGCAAAAAGCCAGACACAGTGCCACAATAGCAGACAGCACTATCCACTGCCAGTTGAGCACAACTATAGTCCATATCGCAAACAGGGTGAAAGCACTGGACTCTTCTTCTTTTTGAATTTCTTCGTTAGCAACGTATTCTGCCATATCGTTATTGAGTTTTGATTTGTTTTCGCTTAATGTCAATCAGCGTGCAAAGATACGAATTATTATAATAATGTTAAAGGATTCGCGCGAAAAAATGCCTTTCCTTGATATTTCTTTACCTTATCTTACCATATTTCGCACAAATTGTCGTAACTTTGCCTACGGAGTATGTGCACTCGATGCGCCGCTCCCTTCTGAACAATGCACGAAGGAAAGACAAATATATCTGTGCGACGCACTGCGCGGCGCTGGCTTTTGGATGGCTTGACCCTGCTGGTCGAGGCACTCGTTTGGATGGTCTGCTTCTATTTGGCAGCTCTCACAGATGGATTAAAGGCAGGTGCCGGCATAGTGCCTTTTTATGTCTGGTTTGTGCTATATTGCTACGGACTTGCATTCCTCTTTGTCGTTGCGTGCTTCATCCCTAACAATGCCTACAGCAGGACTGCCCGGCGCGACGAGGTAGTGGCACAGGCGATGAAGACTGCGCTTGCTTGTGGCGTGCTTGCCTTCGCAGTTTTCACCGAGAGGAATGCCATACAGATCACTGGCTGCCTCCTTTTCTTTGTGGCACTGACAGCAGAGCGGCTTATCATCAACAGCTTGTTCATCCGCCATGCCCTGCGTCACGGCGAGCACGGTGTCATCATTTGCAACGAGGAGGAAGCGTGGCAGCAGGAAGCCCTGCGGCTGAACACTTACGGACTGCAACTGAACCGCATAGAGATGCTGGTAGCAGAGCAGCAGGCGGCTCAGCAGATAGAAGCATATCTCGCAGCACACCCCGAGACGGAGAGTGTCTATCTGGCTCCTTCCGCACTGAAAGCCGCAGAGATAGAGGACATCGCACACATCTGCCGCAAGCAAGGCCTCATGCTACACATCCTGCCCCTTGCACCCAGCTCCCTGCCACAGGCCATGCAAAGCGAGTGTCGCGGCACCGTTGGCGTACTATCGCCTGTCAAGCCACCCCTGCAAAACTTCCTCAACAGGACAACAAAGCGACTGACAGACATCGCGCTGAGCCTCCTTATCCTACTCACCATCTTCCCCGTCGTCGCCCTCATTGCCTTCATCTGCATCAAAAGGCAGAGCAAAGGGCCAGTCCTCATGGCACAGCATCTGTGCGGCATGGATGGCAAGACTTTCCTGAGCCTCACCTTCCGCACACGGCACCACGAAGCGGCACCGTCCTTCCTCGACGGTGTTAACGACCCAGGCTACTTCTCTTTCGGCAAATTCCTAAAGCAATCCAAACTGGAGTTGCTTCCTCAGTTCCTCTGTGTGCTGTGGGGCAGCATGTCAATCGTCGGCTCCAGGGCAATACTGCCCGACCAATACGACAGCTACCGCCACGAGTTGAGACACCTCTTTGCCTCTGGCAGCCGACTCAAAGCCGGCATCACCAGCTATCGCTTCCCCGCATCGTCTTCACAGAACACCTCCCCCATGCAGGCCGATGTCTGGTACAGCCGCAACTGGGGCTTTTGGCTCGACATACGCATCATGCTACAACGCCTCGGCACACTCCTGAGCAGGTCGAAAGCAAAATCCATAATATATATATAATGTGTAGAACAGCCTCAAACAGCAAATCGTAAATAGTAAATCGTAAAATAGTAAATCAACATCATGTCCATATTCAGCAAACTCTTCCGCAGAAACAAGGAAAGCCAAGAGACAAAGGCAGGCGGCATGGAGGACTTCATGCTCCTCATCCGCGTCTATTATCAGGCCGTGATAGCAGCCCAGCTGGGCATCAACAACCTAGGTGCACTGCCCGACCTGCGCATCTTCAAACAGACCTATCGCGTCACCACTCTCAACAACAAGCTCGGCATCGCCGAGAAGAAGCATTGCCGCAAGCTCATTCAGGACATCTACGGCATCAGCGACACCTTCTTCGCCGAAATCGACGGCAGCATCCGCAAGCAATGCCGCAAGATACAGGACGCACAAAGCTACCTCATCCAGTTCCAGGGCTTCAGCCAAGACCTGATGATGCTCATGGGCAACCTCATGCAATGGAAGATGCGCCTGCCCAGCTTCTTCCGGGGCGCACTCCGCGAGATGACAGCAAAGCAGGTACACCAGATTATGACCAAGAACGACTGGAAGGACGAAGGTGTGCGCCGCACCTGCATCTCCATCCGCAAGTACCAGAACGTGCTTGGCTACACCGAACAGTGGATGACGGAGTATGTGCATACCATCGTGATGCTCGCAAAAAAGGAGCCAAAGAAAAATACTGAGCAATAAACTTGCATAAAGAGAAAAAAAGTACTATCTTTGTGCGCAAATTGAGGCAATAGCACCATGAATCAAGAACTCAGAGACATCATCACCCGACTGGAGACGCGCGTCCGCCAGCTCATCCTGCAGCAGGAGAAGCAGCAGGAAGAGCTTGACAAGCTGCGCCAACAGCTCAACGGGAAGGACGACGAGATACTCGAGCTGCAGATTCAGAACGAAGAGCTCAAACAGCAATACAGCCGTCTGAAGATGGCGAAGTACATCGACATGGCCGACAACGACGTCAAAGACATGCGCGGCCGCATCAGGACGATGGTGCGCGACATTGACAAGTGCATCTCTATGCTCAAAGTGACTCAATGAGAGGGATTAGAGATTAAAGACTTATGGATGACACCCTATCAATAACGCTCCGCTTCGGCTCATGGACCCTGCCCATGACCATCAAGCGCGATGAAGAATACATCTACCGCCAGGCAGAAAAGCTCATCAAGGAGAGATACAGCTTCTACACAAGCAGCTACCCCGGACAAAGCACAGAGATGTATCTGGTGATGACCATCCTCGACATCGCCGTACAGAACAAGCGACAGGAAACCACCAACGATGCACAGCCTGTACTGAATGCCCTCCGCCCGCTGCTCTCGGAAGTCGAGGCGGCACTTGCCAAAAGGTGAAATGGTGAAACATTGAAAAGGTGAAAAGGTAAAAAGGTGAGACATTAAAAAGTGAAAAGATAAAAAGATAAACATTAAGAGAACATGACAACAGATATCATAGTAGCCCTACTGATAGCCCTTGCGGTATTCTTTATCCTCGTGGCTGTCTGGTACTTCGTTGCCGTGCCTGCCAAGCGCAAGGCACTTGCCGAAGAAGCCCGCGAGAACGCAGAGAAAGAGGCAGAAGTCATCAAGCAGAAGAAACTGCTTGAGGTGAAAGAGAAATTCCTGAGCAAGCGCACTGAGCTTGAGAAGGAAGTGCGCCAGCACAACCAGCAGATACAGCAGAGTGAGAACCGCATCAAGCAGCGCGAGATGCAGCTCAACCAGAAGCAAGACGAGCTGACACGCCGCAAGCAGGAAGCCGAGGCACAGCGCCAGCGCATGGAGACGCAGCAGGGCTTGCTCGAAAAGAAGGAAGAGGAGCTTAACGCCCGTTTCTCCGACCTCATCAACCAGGAGCGCACAAAGCTCGAGGAAATCTCCGGCCTAAGTGTGGAAGAGGCTCGCGAACGCCTCATAGAGTCTCTGAAGGACGAGGCAAAGACGAACGCTGCCGCCTACATCAATGAAATCATGGACGATGCACGCATGACAGCCACCAAGGAGGCAAAACGCATCATCATCCAAAGCATACAGCGCGTCGCCACAGAGACAGCCGTCGAGAACTCCGTCACGGTGTTCCACATCGACAACGACGAGGTGAAGGGACGTATCATCGGTCGCGAGGGACGTAACATCCGCGCTCTCGAAGCCGCCACTGGCGTCGAGATTGTCGTTGACGACACGCCCGAAGCCATCGTCATCAGCGCCTTCGACCCCATACGCCGCGAGATATGCCGACTGGCACTCCACCAGCTCGTCTCCGACGGCCGCATCCATCCTGGCCGCATCGAGGAGGTAGTGGCTAAGGTGAAGAAGCAAATCGACGAGGAAATCCTCGAGGTGGGCAAGCGCACCACTATCGACTTAGGCGTACACGGCCTGCACCCCGAACTGATTCGCATCGTGGGAAAGATGAAATACCGCAGCAGCTACGGGCAGAACCTCTTGCAGCACGCCCGCGAGACCGCCAACCTCTGTGCTGTCATGGCAAGCGAGCTGGGGCTCAACCCCAAGAAGGCAAAGCGTGCCGGCCTGCTGCACGACATCGGCAAGGTGCCCGACGAAGAGCCCGAACTGCCACACGCCCTCTACGGTGCCAAGCTCGCCGAGAAGTACAAGGAGAAGCCTGAGATATGCAACGCCATCGGTGCACACCACGACGAGATGGAGATGACAACCCTGCTTGCCCCCATCGTTCAGGTCTGCGATGCCATCAGTGGCGCACGTCCCGGTGCACGCCGAGAGATTGTAGAGGCTTACATCAAACGCCTCAAAGACCTAGAGGACATTGCCATGAGTCATCCTGGCGTCATCAAGACATACGCCATCCAAGCTGGCCGCGAGCTGCGCGTCATCGTCGGAGCCGACAAGATAGACGACAAGCAGACTGAACAGCTCAGTACCGACATTGCCACAAAGATTCAGAACGAGATGACGTATCCCGGACAGGTCAAGATAACCGTCATCCGCGAGACACGTTCCATCGCTTACGCGAAGTAAGAAACAAAACTCGTTATAATATAAAACAACGGATTTCACGGATTATACGGATTTTCGCTTTGCTGACAATCAGTACAGAAGCTAATCCGTATAATTCGTGAAATCCGTTGTTGTTAATTCTGCCAATGCTGCTTGTTATTCCTGCTTGGCATTCATTGCCTCGTATATCTTAGCGGTTATCTCTTCGCAAAGCTCTGGGTTGTCGCGGAGGACTTTCTTCGTCGCTTCTTTGCCCTGTCCAAGTTTCGAGCCATTGTAGCTGTACCAAGAGCCGCTCTTTTCAATAATCTTGAAATTGGTGGCCAAATCGACCACTTCACCGACGCGGCAGATGCCCTCGCCGTACATGATTTCAAACTCGGCACGACGGAAGGGAGGCGCCACCTTGTTCTTCACCACTTTGACCTTCACCTCGTTGCCGATGACATTGTCGCCGTCTTTGATGCTTTGGGACTTGCGGATGTCGAGACGCACCGAAGCGTAGAACTTCAGGGCGTTGCCGCCAGTGGTCGTCTCGGGATTGCCAAACATGACGCCTATTTTCTCGCGAAGCTGGTTGATGAAGATGCAGGTGGTGTTCGTCTTGCTGATGGTCGCGGTGAGCTTGCGCAAAGCTTGGCTCATCAGGCGTGCCTGCAAGCCAACCTTGTTGTCGCCCATGTCGCCCTCAAGCTCTGCCTTGGGTGTCAAGGCAGCCACAGAGTCGATGACGATAATATCCACGGCTGCGCTACGGATGAGCTGGTCGGCGATGTCGAGAGCCTGCTCGCCGTTGTCGGGCTGGGAGATGAGAAGCTCATCTACATTCACGCCAAGATTCGCAGCATAGAAGCGGTCGAAGGCATGCTCCGCATCGATGAAGGCCGCGATGCCGCCCTGCCTCTGCGCCTCAGCAATAGCGTGGATGGCAAGTGTTGTCTTGCCTGACGATTCCGGGCCGTATATCTCTACGATACGTCCTCTAGGATAGCCGCCCACACCGAGCGCATAGTCCAGTGCGATGGAACCCGTCGGGATGACCTGGATGTTGTCGATTCTCTCTTCGCCAAGCTTCATAATAGACCCCTTGCCGAAGTCCTTCTCTATCTTCGCCATCGCCGCCTGCAGCGCCTTCAGCTTTTCGCTTTGCTGCCCTTGGGCAGTTGGTTCAGTTTCTTTCTTTGCCATAATGATGATTTTTATTTGTTTGTTTTTATAGGTTTAATAGGGTTAATGGGATGGATGGGAATAATGAGTTAATTCGCTATCTTCACCTCTACTGGCTGGCCGCTGTAACTGATGGTCTGGCGACGGCCGTCGGGAGTAACGACGGTGAACTGCCGCTGCTCCAACATGCCGGGGTAAGTGCCTTGGCGAGAGCCGATTGTCAGGGTGCGGCTGCGTTCCTTCCAACTGATGGGAATGGTGGAATAGATGCCTTTCTCATAGTTGTAGTTGTCGCCTTCGTCCTCGTAGAGCGTGAAGGTGGCATCGGCTCCCGGGTAGAGACGCAATTCAAGGTTGTCCCACTGCTGCTCCCCGACGTGTTGCATGACAGGCCCCATGGGTACGATGCTACCGGCGCGGACGAACATAGGCACGCGCTCAAGCGTCGTTTCTATTGTCACCGTCTGCCCGCCTGCATAACGCTTTCCTGTCCAGAAATCAAACCAATTGGTTCCCTTGGGCAGGTACTTCTGGGCTGTCTTCGTGGCGTTCCAATCCACGCTGCCAACATCTCCGCGCACAATCTCTTCCCTCGTGTATTGAGGAGAAAGGATGGGAGCTGCCAATATGCTGCGGCCGAACATAAACTCGTCTGTCATGTCCCACACACGGCGGTCGCCAGCAAAGTCACTGAACAACGGGCGCATGTAACTTTCGTTGGCCGTCGTCACCTGCCAAGCCATACTATATAAATAAGGAAGAAGCCGGTAGCGCAAACGAATAGCCTCTTCTATGGCATCATAGACAGGCTCGCTTTTCTGACCGAACTGCCATATCTCTCGCGGCGCATCAGCACCATGACTGCGGAAGATAGGACAGAAGAGTCCGTACTGCATCCAGCGCACATACAGTTCCTGATACTGCGGATTGCGAGGGGCAGAGGCCTGGCCTCGTGTATTGTAGGCGCCACAGAAGAAGCCGCCAATGTCGGTATTGAAGTTCGGATTGCCCGTCAGCGAGAAGCTCAGCCCTGCCGGAACCTGCTTTCGCAGCATATCCCAAGACGAAGTCACGTCGCCACTCCACATATTCGAGCCATAATGTTGCTGACCGGCGAAACTGCTTCGCGTCATAATGAACACGCGCTTCTGGGACGAGACATTCCGCTGGGCTTGATAGACCCCGCGAACCGTTTCCAAAGGAAAGGCATTACGCAGAGAACGCCAAGTGCCGCCTTCCTGCCCTGCCTTGTGAGCATACGTCTCAGGCGAGCTGTCGAAGCAATCGGGGTCAGTGGAATCCATCCACCAAGCATCGGTTCCGTAATCATAGAGCCTCTTCAGATGCTTCCAGTAGATGGCTCTTGCCTCTGGACTGAATGCGTCATAGACACGCACGCCCGACGGATAGTCCTTGCGCGGCGGCCAAAAGGTGAGTCCGCTCTGCGGCCACGTCTCGAAGTCGAAGAGCAAACCCTTTTCATCCAGCTCATGATAAGCTTTCGTCATAGGGCCGAAGCTTGCCCAAACGCTAATCATGAAGTGTGCGCCCAGCTTGTGCACCTCGTCTATCATCTGCGGGCCATTGGAGAACTCTTCCGAAAGGAAATCCATAGCATTCCAAAGATAGTTCGACCCCCAGTACTGCCAGTCCTGAATGATGCCGTCAAGGGGAACACCCAACTTGCGGTACTGCTGCACGATGCCCAGCGTCTCATTAGCTGTCTTGTAGCGTTCCTTGCTCTGCCAAAAACCATAAGTCCACAAAGGGAACATCGGCACATCGCCTGTCAAATGCCGCATCTGCGCAATAACGCCATCGGCAGAACCGCCATACATAAAGTAGTAGTCGATGGCCTCGCCCGCTTCCGACTTCAGCAACATACCATTCTCGTCATCATCGAACTGCGTAGGCGAATAATTGTCCCAGTAGATGCCCCACCCTTTTATGCTCTGTATAACGCTCTGGAAGTCTTCCAGATTGGACTGTTCCATACGTTTGTGCTCGCCTCTTCGGTTCATCTTGCCATTCTGGATGGTGCCCAATCCATAGATAGCCTCATCCTTGTCGAGCGTGAAGACTTGGCTGACGCCCTGCCCTATCGAACAACTTGATTCCTGCAACAAGACCTTGCCTTTGGCAGTCAGGAAGGTAAGAGACTTGGACGCAGGGTTCAGCTTCACAATCAGTTCCTTGCTTTTCCAAGTGTTTCCGCTATGACTGACAGCCACTTCCTCAGGTTTTGCCGTGATAACAAGACTCTTGGGTTGTGTTCCGTTTGGTGACTTAACAACATGAACGATGCCAGGCGTAAAGAACTCTACCTTTATTTCCTGTGACCAAAGGAGCGTTCCACTCAGCAAGGCGACTAAAGCAAGCAAGATGCGTTTCATTGGAGGGGCAATTATGGAGTCTTACAATTCGAGGTCGCCGTCGTGTATCTCGTGCCAGGGGAGACCCTGGCTGTTGAGCTGTTCCATGAAGGGGTCTGGGTCGAACTCCTCGACGTTATGCACGCCGGGCTTGCTCCAGAGGCCTTTGAGGAACATCATGGCACCAATCATGGCAGGCACACCCGTGGTGTAGCTCACGCCCTGCATTCCTGTCTCTTCGTAGGCGGCTTGGTGCGAGCAGTTATTATATATATAATATGTGTGCTCGTTGCCAGCTCTGAGGCCACGAATACGACAGCCGATGCTTGTCTCGCCGTCGTAGTTCTCACCGAGGTCTTGGGGATTGGGCAGCACAGCCTTGAGGAATTGCAGGGGAACAATCTTGACGACAGCTTCGCCTGAGCCGTCTGCTTTTGGGGCTTTGTATTCCACCTCGTCGATGCGGCTCATGCCGATGTTCTGAATCACGTCAAGGTAAGTGAGGTACTGCTGTCCGAAGGTCATCCAGAAGCGGGCGCGTTTGATGGTCGGATAGTTGATGACGAGCGACTCTATCTCCTCGTGGTGGAGCAGGTAGCTCTCCTTGGGGCCGATGCCGGGATAGGTCAGGGGCTTGTGAATCTCCATCGGTTCTGTCTCGATGTACTTGCCATTCTCCCAGTATAGACCCTTCTGCGTAATCTCGCGGATATTAATTTCGGGGTTGAAGTTCGTGGCGAAAGCCTTGTGGTGGTTGCCTGCGTTGCAATCTACGATGTCGAGGTACTGAATCTCGTCGAAGTGATGCTTGGCAGCGTATGCCGTGAAGATGCTTGTCACGCCCGGGTCGAAGCCGCAACCAAGGATGGCGCAAAGTCCGGCCTTCTCGAAGCGCTCGCGGTAAGCCCACTGCCAGGAATACTCGAAGTGCGCCTCGTCCTTCGGCTCATAGTTGGCAGTGTCGAGGTAGTTGCATCCCGTCTGCAGGCAGGCTTCCATGATGGTGAGGTCCTGATAGGGCAGTGCAAGGTTCATCACCAGGTCGGGCTTGTAGCCACTGAACAGCTTGACAAGTTGCTCCACACTGTCGGCATCCACCTGTGCGGTCTTCACCTTCGTGCCATACTTCTTGTTGAGGACTTCAGCCAGCGCGATGCACTTCTTCTCCGTGCGGCTGGCAATCATTACTTCCGTAAACGTGTCAGGATTCTGACACACCTTGTGAGCCGCAACGGTGGCCACACCGCCAGCTCCTATAATCAATACTCTTCCCATTGTTTGTTATGTTTGTTAGCGAATGCAAACTTACAAAAAAAAGTCCAAACGGGCAAGCCTTTGGACTTTTTTCTTTCTCTTTCGATGGATTTGCTCTTATTAGAAGCCACCGCCAGGACCGCCGAAGCCGCCACCACGCGGACCGCCGCCGAAGCCGCCGCGAGGACCACCCTCGAAGCCGCCACGCCTTTCACCATCGCCTTCGCCACGCTGACCCTGGCCACGACCGCCCTGCCCGCGCTGCGGAGTGAGCACTTTCAGCACCTGCTGCGGTGTGAGCACCTTGGCAAACTCCTCGCTGTACTTCTTCTGAATATCCAGGCGCTTCTGCATTGTGGCAATCTGCTGTTCCTGACGCTCAAAGTTCTCCTTAATCTTGGCTGTTGCCTCTTCGTCGCTCAGCTTTTTCTCCTCCTCGCGGCCAGGAATCTCTACACGCTGGCCACGAGACTGGTTTGTGGCAAACATCTCGCGCTGGTATTCCGTATAGATTTTGATGAAGGTTGCCTTTTCCTCGTCTTTCAGGGCAAACTCCTTAGCCATACGCTCTGCCGATTTCTCAATGCGTTCTGCAACAGCCTTGTTACGCTCTTCTTCGTTCCTGCCCTCCTGGGCACGGACAGCAGTAAAGCCCACGAGGACTAACACTGCCATGATAATTGTCTTTCTCATTTTTACTTTGTTTTTTTGTTGTTGTTTGTTTTTCTGTCACACCCTTTTGACCAAGTATGCTGTCATAAAGTTTAATGGCAGGAAACCTCACTAACTTTTTTTAACCTTATCAGACTATTATTTGTCGATTACAACTTTCTTTCCGTTTATGATATACACACCCTTTGGCAGGGCAGGCGCAGATGATGCGGAGGTTGCCACGCGGCGGCCGCTGATGTCATACACTGCGGAAGTCCCCATACCCTGTTTCTCATTATAAACCTCCTCGATTCGTGTGGCGTTGTCCGTCACATAAATGAGCTTGAAGTTGTCCACACAAGCCCAGTCATAGACGGTCGGGGTGAAGTGACGAAGACCGATGCGCAGGTCGGAGGCCTCTTCGAGTGCAAACTCCATTGTCTGCTTGTAGTGTCCTGCCAGAAAGGCATTGTTGGCAGTGCTCACATTGTCGGGATAGTTATAGGGGTCGTAAGTATAAGGCACTGAAGCATCGTAGATAGACAGGAGATTCGTGGCGTGTTCATTCGCATAGACCTCCGCCGTGTCTTCCGTGCCGAAAGTATGGCGCAGGTAGCCGTTGGCGATATTGCCATTACGGTAGAAGCCCTGCCAATTAAGGCGATAGACACCGGCCGGCATGTTCGGAATAACCTGATAAGTATCGAACACCTTATTATATTGCTCTGCCACGGTGCCGGGCGCAGCGGTGAAGGACGTGCCTTCCCAGTAGTTGCCACCATTGGCGAAGTTGGCGTTCTTCAGTAAAGAGGTGATGTCCACTTCCTCACCATCGCCGATGAGGCCAATGGCATCGGCATTGGGTTCTGTGTCCGGCTCAGGAATGAAGGCAGGACACTCCGTGCTCTTGGCGGCAGCGGCCTCATAGAGGGCAAGCACCTGTGCAGGAGTGAGGACACAATCATATACGGCAAAGTCGTCGAAGAAGGTTTGGCTCATCAAGTCATCAGCGGCGTATGGGCTGCGACCTATCCAGGCAACAGTGGAGGCATTGAGCACGAGGGCGTTGGTGTTTGTCGGCTCCGTGGCACGCAGCACGCCGTCAATATACAGGCTCGTCGTGGTGGCATCGGCCGTGACGGTGACGTTGTGCCATGTCCTCCACATCAAGCCCGAGCGGGAATTGACAGAACGTGAGCCATTGCTGACCCTCTGGAAGTACCAGTTAACATTGTTTTCCTGATTGATAAGTCCGGCGAAGGAACTGGTGCCGTTGTTGACGTTCCATGCCCAGCAGTAGTTGTCGAGGTGACCGCTGTCGGCGAACATGAGGTTGATGCTGACGCTGTATGTCTCGCCATTGAGCACCCTGCCGATAGCCAATGCGGCCTCGTTGCCAAGGTCGGCGTAATTATTGTCGGCCGTATAGAAAGCACGGTTGCCGTCGGCAAAGTCGAGGGCCTGCGCATCGTCCTCAAAGTCGTAGCTGATAGCGGCCGATGGCGGCTCGGCCGACTGTGGCTTCTCCTCCACGCTCACCTTTGAGAGAGGAATCTGAATGACGGAAAGCGAGTAGGCAGGCACTTCAAATGACAGTGAGTTCTCACTCTCAATTGTCAGTTTTTCGTTCTTAGGCATTACCTTCTCCGGCTCTTCCATGGAGTTCTCGGCATAGTTGTCGGCATTGCTCATTATGCGCAAGTCGGCATCGCCGCTGAGGGTGGCATCGGGGAAAGTGAAGCTGGCAGGAACGGCTTCCGCGTTGTAATTGATGACCTTAAGGATGGCCGTGTCCTCTGCCTCGTTGAGGGATGCACAGAGATAAAGGCGCTGACCGGTCTTCTCCTGAAGCGTGACGGTATGGATGAGCGTGCCGTCAAGGTAGCAACGTGCTGTGAGACCCTGACGAACAATCTTGATGTGATAGGTTCGTCCTGTGGTGATGCTGCCACTGGCATCGGTCAAGGTGGACTTTGTACCGTTTACGGCCTGCTCCACAGCGTGCTTTGAATTTGACCAACCACCGAGATTCCACCAGGCGTAGTTGGTGGCATCGATGTGTGCAAAGGCAACGAGGAAGCCTTCATCGCCGCTGTTCTTCACGGCATCCATTTCGATGGTGCAGTTGTTGGTGCAGACATCGAAGGTGCGATAGCTGCCTTGCAGGGATTGTGGTGTGGTGACGGCTTCCGCCTGCTCGAAGATGATGTCACCTCCGGCATCTGTCACGCGGATATTCGAATAAGTGACTGACGTGCTCCACGAGCCGACACCCAAACGAGCAGCATCGAATCCGATGGAGTTGCCCGTTTCCGTCCATGTGATGTTCTGCTTCCCGACGGTTTCCGCCATCATCTGCTGCGCCCAGTACGATGGTGTGCCGAAGCTGGCGTAGGCGTTGTAGTGAAGCATGTCTGGCCGCCATTGCGAATCGTTCTCGTTGATGAAGATGGGTGCGTACGATGCCATGATGCAGACATCGGAGTTGCGCTCCATGCCTGCCATATAGATGGCCTCGCCGAGGGCAGCTTTCAGGGTGCCGTTGGTGCCGAAGTCGCTGGTGACGGCATACTCGCCGTTGTATATCTTGTGGCTGCTGCGGCTGGCATTGTCGTACTTATGATAGTTGCCGGCAAACCAGTCGGGCGACTTGTAGTAGTGCTCATCGACCACATCAACGGGATGTGCGTTGCGCCAAGAGGGGTTGTCCGTACCCCAGGCCTCCACGTTGCCGATGCAGATGGTTTCCGGCCAGCGTGCCTTGATGGCGTCGTAGAACTGGCGGTAGCGCTCGGGATAGTGGTCGCTCTGGTCGTTGTTGTTGTTGAAGGTGTAGTTATAGTTCTCGTTGCCAATCTCAATGAGACGCATTCCGAAGGATTCGGGATGACCTGCCGCAGCACGCTTCGCGCCCCAGAAGGTCGTGACGTCTCCGTTGGCATACTCCAGTGCGTCGAGTGCTTCCTGCACATAACCTTCTATATGCTGATAGTTCTCATACCATCCGTGGCCCATTCCCATGTTGACCACGAACATGGGTTCTGCCCCCAAGTCCTCGGCCAGCTGCAGGAACTCGTGGAAGCCCATGCCATTCGTGACAGGGTAGCCCCAATGACTGTTATAGATGCCCAGGCGCTCCTCTACAGGGCCGACGGTGTGCCGCCACTGGTAGCGGTTGCCGCCCTCGATGTAGCAGCCGCCGGGGAAGCGCATGAACTTCGGGTGCAAGGCGGCAAGCTTCTCTGCAAGGTCAATGCGCATACCGTTCTCGCGGCCTTTGAAGGTTGGTGGGAACAGGCTGACGCAATCCAGATATACCGTACCTGCCTGACTGCCCCGGATGGCGAACCATCCCTGCTGGCAGTTGCCTGTGGCAGTAATCTCTGCGGTGTATTTCTTCCAAGTGCCTGCGTCGCTGACGGCCACGACAGCCTGTCCAAGGTCATCGCCACCGTCGTTTTCAAGGGTCAGCGTCAAGGAGCCTGTCCAGTCGCCATCCGTGCGAATCCAGAAACTTGCCTTGTAGGTCTGTCCCTCCACGATGCTGATGCCCCAGTAGCCGGTGTTGCGAGTGCCGTCGCCAGCCTCGGTGAGGTTGAGGCGCATGGCCTGTTTCTGTGCACCGTTGATAAGGTTTTGCGAAATGATGCTGAAGGTGGCGTTGCCGACCGTCTGCCAATAGTTGGGAGTCGAGCTGTTCTCCTCCATCGAGCCGTTGCGGATGAGTTCGGCATAGATGCCGCCATCGCCCGCATGGTTGATTTCCTCGTAGAAGATACCATAGTGGAGCGGACCGATGACGGGGCCTCGGTGGGCAGTGGAGAACTCGAATACCGCTTGCTGTGCAGAGGCACAGAGAGCACAAAGAAGGCAGAGGACGCTGAGTCCTGCAACTCGTCGTGATGAGAAGTTAGTTTTCATATATCAACAAACATCTAAATGATTAAATTGTCCTTATTTTCCTTTAGCAATACCGTAGGCCATTTGTTTCGCCATCGTTATCTGACGGTAATATGAAAGCAGCCCTGCTTCACTTCATACTTGACATAGCACCGTCCCTGCTCGCGGATGTCGCGCAGCACTTCGCTCAGCACCCACTTCAGCGTGTCGCTCCGCACGGTACGGCGTTCCGGCCCCTCTGGTGGAGAGACCGTGGAGTAGCGGTTGTAGCAGATGTCGAAGGTGGTGCCGAAGCGGTGGCAACTCTGTTCCGAGGCGTTTCCGTTGCGTCGTTTGAGGCGGGCAACATCCTCTTCTGTCCTGAGCACGCTCGACACGATGATGCGGTGCAAAGGGATACCTTTCACATACAGGCTGTCCAAATAGTTACGGCCGATGGCCGAGAGCAGATGGGCGGCACGAGGCACGAGGTAGGGGATGCTGTGCGTCATCCCCTTGTCGATGCAGTAAAAGGGATTGGCACCCACATAGACAAGCTCTTTCCGGCGGTGCTCCGCCTCCTGGCGGTTGCGCACAGGCTTCACGCCCCAGCGTCTGGCTGCCACAATCTGCACGTCCTGCACGTCGGGGAAACAGGCGGCATACGACGGCACACTGCGCACGGGGTGCCACTTGGTGCGGCCTGTCGAGTCCCGTTGCAGCTTGGGCAAATCCGCTTGCTTAGGCTGCTCCGGAATCGAGGCGTGCATAGTTGGCAAATTAGGCGTGCCTAATTGGTCATTTAGGCGTGCCTCGTCGGGCAACGAAGCGTGCTCCGTTTCAACCTCCCCTTTGGGCTGTGCCACTTCAGGAAAAGCGAGCCGGACCAAACCGAGCACGGCTACTGTGCCACCGCAAATGCCTAAAAATATCTTCTTCTTTAGTCTTCTCATAGCTTTCTTTGCTGTGCAAAAGTACAACAAAAAAGTGAAAAGTGAAAAGTGAAAAATTATAATAATCGTAAAATATCTTTAGTCTCTAATCCATAATCTCTAATCTTTTTACTACTTTTGCATCAAAATACTGGCGAATGATAGAAAAGCACATCGTTATCGAGGACATCGACCCCGTGCTGCTGTATGGCGTGAACAACACCAACATGCAGATGCTGAAGGCACTCTATCCGAAGCTCCGCATCGTGGCGCGGGGCAACGTCATCCACGTCATGGGCGACGAGCTGGAGATGTGCGCCTTCGAGGAGAACGTGTCGAAACTGCAGAAGCACATCAACAAGTACAACAGCCTGACCGAGGAAGAGCTGCTGCACATCACGCGCGGCGAACGCTCGGAGCGCGACGGCGTGGAGGGCGTCATCGTGTATAGCGTCACGGGCCGCCCGATTTGCGCCCGCACTACCAATCAGCAGGCACTCGTCAAAGCCTATCAGGAGAACGACCTCGTCTTTGCTGTCGGCCCCGCAGGTTCTGGCAAGACCTACACCAGCATAGCCCTTGCTGTCCGCGCCCTCAAGAACAAGGAGATTCGCCGCATCGTCCTGTCGCGCCCCGCAGTAGAGGCTGGCGAGAAGCTCGGCTTCCTCCCAGGCGACATGAAGGAGAAAATCGACCCCTACCTCCAGCCGCTCTATGATGCCTTGGAGGACATGATTCCCACCCAGAAGCTGCGCGAGATGATGGAGCAGAACATCATTCAGATTGCCCCGCTTGCCTTCATGCGAGGCCGCACGCTGAGCGACGCGGTCGTCATCCTCGACGAGGCCCAGAACACGACGACCGCCCAGCTGAAGATGTTCCTGACGCGCATGGGCATGAACACCAAGATGATTGTGACGGGCGACACCACCCAAATCGACCTCCCCCACAGCGTTCGCTCCGGCCTCATCGAGGCGCTCCACATCCTCCGCGACGTGAAAGGAATCGGCTTCATCGAGCTGACCAAGAAAGACATCGTCCGTCACAAGCTCGTGACCCGCATCGTGGAAGCCTACGAAAAAAGCCCCCTCCCAACCTCCCCCAAGGGGGAGGAGACAGACAAAGAGAAAACATAAATAAAGGAATTAAGAACTAAGGACCCAAGCCCCGCAACAGGTCCTCCCCCCCTTTGGGGGGATAAGAGGGGGGCTGAAAGTGAATGAAAGCTCTTACAAGAACCGACTTCAACCTGCCAGGGCAGGTGAGTGTCTATCACGGCAAGGTGCGCGACGTGTATAACATCAACGACGACCTGATGGTGATGGTCGCCACAGACCGCATCTCGGCCTTCGATGTCATCCTCCCAAAAGGCATTCCCTTCAAGGGACAAGTCCTCAACCAGATTGCCGCTTCGTTCCTCGACGCGACGGCAGACATCGTACCTAACTGGAAGCTGGCAACGCCAGACCCGATGGTGACGGTCGGCCTCAAGGCAGAAGGTTTCCGCGTGGAGATGATTATCCGAGGCTACCTGACCGGCTCGGCTTGGCGCGAGTACAAGGCAGGCTGCCGCGAGCTGTGTGGCGTGAAGCTGCCCGACGGCATGAAGGAGAACGAGAAGTTCCCCGAACCCATCATCACCCCGACGACCAAAGCGGAAGAGGGACACGACGAGAACATCTCGGCAGAGGAAATCATCCGTCAGGGACTGGTCAGCAAAGAGGATTGGGAGACGATGGTACGCTACACGCGGGCTCTCTTCCAGCGCGGCACGGAGATTGCCGCCGCAAAGGGTCTCATTCTCGTTGACACCAAGTACGAGTTCGGCAAGCGCGACGGCAAGGTCATCCTCATCGACGAGATTCACACGCCCGACAGCAGCCGCTACTTCTACGCAGACGGCTACGAGGAGAAGTTCGCAAAGGGCGAGCCTCAGAAGCAGCTTTCGAAGGAGTTTGTACGGCAGTGGCTCATCGAACACAACTTTATGAACCAACCCGGACAGACGATGCCGGAGATAACCGACGAGTACGCCCAGAGCGTGGCCGACCGCTACATCGAGCTCTACGAGCATATCGTAGGCAGCCAGTTCGTGCCTGCCGACAACGAAGGCGACCTCGCTGCCCGCATCGAGAGGAATGTCACCGCATGGCTTACAAACAAGAGGCCATAACGCCTTACGGCAAAGGCAGCAAGCAGGAGCAGATACGGAAGATGTTCGACCGTATCGCACCGTCATACGACAAGCTGAACCACACGCTCTCGCTCGGCATCGACCGCCGCTGGCGCCGCACTGCCGTAGATGCTTTGGGCAAGTTCAAGCCGCAGGAGATTCTCGACATTGCCACAGGCACGGGCGACTTCGCGATGCTCCTTGCCGAACGTCTGAAGCCGCAGCACATCATCGGCGCAGACATCAGCGAGGGCATGATGGCTGTGGGATGCGAGAAGGTCAAGGAGGCAGGCTTGCAGGACGTAATTTCCTTCCAAAGGGAGGACTGCACAAAGCTCTCCTTCCCAGACGGGACGTTCGATGCCGTCACGTCGGCATACGGCGTGCGCAACTTCCAAGACCTTGATGCTGGACTTCGGGAAATGCAGCGCGTCCTTCGCCCCGGCGGACATTTGCTCATCGTGGAGCTTACGCCCCCACCCCGCTTCCCCATGAAGCAGCTGTTCTGGCTCTATGCCCACGTCGCGATGCCCCTCATCGGCCGCCTCATCAGCCACGACAACAGTGCCTACACCTATCTGCCAGCCTCGATGGAAGCCTTCCCGCAGGCAGAGCAGATGGAAGGCATCCTGCGCAGAGCTGGCTTCGCCGAAGTGCAATGGAAACGCTTCACCTTCGGCATCAGCACAATGTATCTGGCAGAGAAAAAGGTTTAGTGCCTTTGCCATAATTATTCTTATAGCGACAACCTAAAACGGGGCAATAAAGATGAAGAATACATTCCTTTCAGCAGTTCTGGCGGCTCTCGCGGCCTTGACTGCAAATGCACAGAACCCCTTTGTACAGACTTGGTTCACAAGCGACCCGGCTCCTATGGTACACGATGGCACGATGTACGTCTATACGGGTCACGACGAGGACAATGCCGACTTCTTCTGGATGCAGGAGTGGCGCGTCTATTCCACAGAAGATATGGTGAACTGGACAGATCACGGCTCGCCTCTTGCCTTGGAGAGCTTCTCTTGGGCAGACGACCGCGCTTGGGCATCGCAGACGGTGGAGCGCGACGGCAAGTTCTATTGGTACATCTGCGCCCACAGCAAGATTTCAAACGGTATGGCTATAGGTGTAGCTGTCAGCGACACGCCTACAGGCCCGTTCAAGGATGCCATCGGCAAGCCTCTCTTCGAGAACGGTTCTTGGGACCATATCGACCCGACGGTCCTTATTGACGACGACGGGCAGGCTTGGCTCATGTGGGGCAATCCCCAATGCTACTACCTGAAGCTGAATCGCGACATGGTTTCCTATAGCGGTGAGCTTGGACGCCTCGACATGACAGAGGAGGCATTTGGCGGTCCCATGATGAACAAGCGCGAGAAGGGCAAGAAGTACAAGGACTCGTATGTCGAGGGGCCTTGGCTGACCAAACGGAACGGTGTCTATCAGTTGCTCTACGCTGCTGGTGGTGTGCCTGAACACATCTCCTACAGCACGGCTCCCTCGCCTACAGGCCCGTGGAAGTACGCGGGCGAGATAATGCCCCTGAGCGAGACGAACAGCTTCACCAACCATTGCGGCGTGGCCGACTACAAGGGACACTCCTACTTCTTCTACCATACGGGCAAGCTGCCCAAGGGTGGAGGCTTCGGTCGCAGCGTGGCCGTCGAGGAGTTCAAATACAATGCCGATGGCTCGTTCCCAAAGATTCTGCCCACGGACGAGGGCGTGAAGCCCATTGAGACTTTCAATCCCTACCGAAAGGTGGAGGCCGAGACGATGGCCTTCAGCCGTGGCGTGAAGACCGAGCAAAACGAAGAGATAGGCGTCTATGTCACAGACATCCACAATGGCGACTACATCAAGCTGCAGAATGTGGACTTCAGCGGGAACACGCCGAAGCAATTCGTGGCTCGAGTGGCAAGCGGATTGCGTGGCGGACAGATAGAGCTTCGCCTCGACAGCCTTGGAGGAGAGCTTCTTGCCCGTCTGGAAGTGCCTGCCACAGGAGGCTGGGAGAAGTGGGAGACGCTATGGACCCCCTCTATCTCCCCCTTAAAGGGGGAGGACAAAATTGTAAATAGTAAATCGTCAAATTGTAAATGTCGTGATCTTTATCTTGTCTTCACAGGTCGCAAAGGCCCCAAGCTCTTCAACTTCGATTGGTGGCAGATAGAGGGCTTGAAGTCGATGGTGGTAGAAAACGGTGGGTTGGGCGACTACAAGGCCATCATGAAAGAGGAGGCCACGCTTCCCGCTCACACCGTCTTCGTGCCGCAAGACCTCTCCGCATTCGGCAAGAAGAAGCCCCTGCCAGTGCTTGTATGGGGCAACGGCGCCTGCACAAATTCGCCTTGGGAGCACTTCAAGTTCCTCAACGAGATAGCGTCACATGGCTACATCGTCCTTGCAACAGGCTACATCCCTATGGAGGAAAAGCCCTATCAAGGTCCGATGTCCACCACACAGCAACAGATAGAGAGCATCGACTGGATAATCGCCCAGAATGCTGACAGCAGTTCGCCCTATTATGGCAAGATAGACGTCAGGAACATCTGTGTGGCAGGCATGTCGTGCGGCGGATTGCAGAGCCTCTACAACTGTGCCGACCCTCGCATCAAGACGATGATGATTTGCAACAGCGGCCTCTTCAAGGACAGCAACCGAGGACAGGCAAAAGGCGGAATGCCGATGCCTGAGAAGGCGAAGCTGAAGGAGATTCACACGCCAGTCATCTACATCCTTGGCGGCAAGGAGGACATCGCCTACGAAAACGGCATGGACGACTTCCACAGGATAAACCACGTGCCTGCCTGTGCAGCCAACTATCCTGTGGGGCATGGCGGAACGTATCGTCAGCCTCATGGCGGCGAGTTTACGGTAGTGGCTCTCGGCTGGCTCGACTGGCAGCTGAAGGGCGACAAGCAGGCCGCCAAGATGTTCAAAGGCAAGGACTGCCTCCTCTCGAAGCGCCAAGGCTGGACGATTGAAAAGAATGAAAAAATGAAATAATAAAAGAATAAAAGAAGGTGGAATAATCGTGAAGAAGTTATTGGCTTTATTGATAGGGCTTTGTGTTGCTTGTGCTGGCTTTGCACAAACGATGGTTTCGCCCAATGGGAAATTCTCGCTGGTGGGCAGCGAGAAAGGCTATTTGCTCTCTTTTCAGCAGCATTTGGTATTGGAGATTCCTTCGTTTGGCTATGGCGGTTCTGTGCAGAAGACAGGCAAGGCTCGTCGTGTCAAAACCGACTATCAGATGCTGACAGGCAAGAAGTTACATTGTACCAACGAGGCAAACGAGTACCTCCTGACGCTCGACGACGGTATCCGTATGGTTGTACGTTTATATAATGACGGCCTTGCCTTCCGTTACGAAGGAGTAAAGGAGCCTCGAAAAGAGCGGACAGCCTATCGTATTCCCAATGGCACAAAGCGTTGGCTGCAAGAATGGAAGGATAGCTACGAAGGCTTCTTCCCTTTAGAAACGGCTTCCCGCAAAGGTCGCTATGGTTATCCTGCCCTTTTGGAGCCGACAGATGGTGTCTTTGCTTTGATTTCAGAAGCGAACATGGAGCGAGGCCAGAGCGCTTCTTGCCTGTATAGCGAGAACGACATCTATAAAGTTGTTCCCGATGAAACGATTGCGGGGAAAGAACTTGACAGGTCGCCTTGGCGCGTCATTATTGTAGGAACTTTGCCCGATGTTGTGGCTTCTACACTTGTGACCGATGTCTCTGATGCCTGCAAGATTGCCGACACAAGCTGGATTCATCCCGGAACTGTCTCGTGGATATATTGGGCTTACAATCATGGCTCGAACGATTACCAAATCATCAAGAAGTATGTCGATATGGCTGTTGCCTTGAAGCTTCCATACGTGCTGATAGATGCCGAGTGGGACGAGATGAGGGACGGCAAGACCATCGAGGATGCGGTGGGTTATGCGAAGGAGAAAGGCGTCAAGCCCTTGATATGGTACAATTCTTCGGTCGGATGGATAAATGGTGCCCCTGGCCCGAAGTTCCGCCTGAACAAGCCTGAAGACCGCGAGAAGGAGTTTGCCTGGTGCGAGAGGATTGGTGTGGCTGGCGTGAAGATTGACTTCTTCTCGGGCGATAATCAGATGAACATGGACTACTGTATTGACCTCTTGGAGAGCGCAGCCAAGCATCATCTCTTGGTCAACTTCCACGGAGCCACGATTCCTCGCGGATGGCAACGAACTTGGCCCAACCTGATGAGCACAGAGGGCGTGTATGGAGCCGAGTGGTACAATAATGTGCCGACCTTCACAGATAAGGCTGCTGCCCACAACGCTACCCTACCCTTCACACGAAACATTATCGGCCCGATGGATTACACACCTTGTGCCTTTAGCGACTCGCAGCATCCGCACATCACTTCCCACGCTCACGAATTGGCTTTGACTGTCCTCTTCGAGAGTGGCTTGCAACATCTGGCTGACCGTCCCGAAAGTTACTTGTCGCAACCGCACGACGTTCAGCAGTTCCTTTCCACACTTCCTACCGTTTGGGATGAGACACGCCTGCTCTCTGGCTATCCTGGTGAATCTGTCGTGATGGCTCGCAGAAGCGGCAAGATATGGTATGTGGCAGGCATCAACGGCACAAATGAAGAGAAAACCTTGCCTCTTGACCTCTCGTTTCTTGGGCAAAAGCACGGCGATATCGTACTCTTTGGCGACCGCGACGAGCGTTCGTTCTTTGTGTCTTTGCAAGAAGAATATCCCACACAAATGACCTGCCGTCCTCGTGGCGGCTTCGTGCTTGTGATACATCCCGTCAATGACCCGCTCTGTGTCAATATGCCCCTCTTCCAAACAAAATATACAGCCGACCCTTCGCCTCTTGTGGTGGGCGATACACTCTTCCTCTACACCTCGCACGATGCTTCGCCCGAAGACATTCCCGACGAGAAGGAGAAGAACTCGGCAGGCTTCTTCATGTACGACTGGCTGCTTTGGAGCACCACCGATATGGTCAACTGGACAGAACACGGGGCAGTGGCTTCTCTGAAGGACTTCACTTGGCGCAGCCGCGAGAACGGTGCTTGGGCCATTCAAACTGTGGAGCGCGACGGCAAATACTACCTCTATGCACCCCTCCACGGACACGGAATCGGAGTGCTGGTAAGCGACTCGCCTTACGGACCTTTCCGCGACCCTTTGGGCGAGCCTCTTGTTTGGCAGAAAGAGCATTGGAACGATATCGACCCAACGGTCTTTGTTGACGACGACGGGCAGGCCTATATGTATTGGGGCAACCCCCACACCTATTGGTGCAAGTTGAACAAGGATATGATTTCCGTGGACGGCCCTATCACCCAACTGCCTCATATCCCCAACTATCAGGAAGGGCCTTGGTTCTATAAGCGGAGCCTCACCTCAGGCTTTGGGAGCAAATACTATCTTGCCTTTGCATCTACCTGTTGCCCAGAAGCTTTGGGTTATGCTATGAGCGACAGCCCTACTGGTCCGTGGGAGTGGAAGGGCTATATTATGCGTCCCACACAAAGAGACCGCGGCAATCATCCAGGCATCTGCGACTTCAAGGGACACTCCTATGTCTTTGGGCAAGACTACGACCTAATGCACCTCGACACATACGTTCATCACGAGCGGCGAAGCGTTAGTGCCAGCGAGATAACCTACCTTGCAGACGGCACCATCCCTGAGATTCCTTATTGGCTCAATCAGAAACCTTTAGAGCAACTCCACTGGCTCAACCCCTACCAGCGCGTAGAGGCAGAGACGATGGCTTGGGGCAGGGGATTGAAGAGCGCCAAGATGGGCATTCCCAACACGGGCGTAGTGAAGGATATGCCCGAATCGACAGGCAAGAAGAATATGTATATCTATGATATAGATGATGGCGAGTTCATTCGTCTGCGGGGCGTTGACTTTGGAAAAGGTGCCAAGCAGTTCAGCATCTCAGCAGCAGCCTCGGGCGCTTGCTCTGTGACCTTGCGCCTCGACTCTGAGAACGGTACAATTGTGGGCTCAGCCAACATCAGCAGCACCGGTTCACTTGACATCTATAAGCTGTTCTCTGCTAAGGTCAAGGGTGCCAACGGCGTGCACGACCTCTATCTTTGCTTTGGCGGTGTCCAAGGCGAAGTTCGGCTGGACTATTGGCAGTTCAAATAGGAAGGGACTAGGAGACTATGGATAAATACGGTATCATCGGCTTCCCTCTGGGCCACAGCTTCAGCAGAGGGTTCTTTACGGAAAAGTTCGCCCGCGAGGGCATCGACGCGCAATACCTCAACTTCGAGATTCCCGACGTGGCAATGCTCCTTGACGTGCTGCGCGACAATCCCGAACTGCGAGGTCTGAACGTAACGCTACCCTACAAGCAGGCGGTCATCCCCCTGCTCGACGAGTTGAGCGACGAGGCACGGGAGATTGGCGCGGTCAACGTCATAAGAGTACGACCCAAAGACCCACCCCAGCCCTCCCTTAAAGGGAGGGAGAATGGCGATGTGGCAGGGTCAGAACTCCCTCCCTTTAAGGGAGGGTCGGGGTGGGTCCTCAAGGGTTTCAACAGCGACATCATCGGCTTCACCGAGAGCATCAAGCCGCTCCTGCAGTCCTGGCACAAGAAAGCTCTCGTCCTGGGTACCGGTGGTGCAAGCAAAGCCATCTGCGTCGGGCTCAAGCGCTTAGGATTGGAGTGGAAATATGTCAGCCGAACGCCTCAAGAAGGCATGATTGCCTACTCCGAACTTACCCCCGAAGTGATGCAGGAATACACCGTCATCGTCAACTGCAGTCCCGTCGGCATGTTCCCTAAGGTGGACGAGGCTCCAGCCATTCCTTACGAGCCCCTCACCCCGCAGCACCTCCTCTTCGACTGCGTCTATAACCCCGAGGACACGCTCTTCATGCAACGCGGCAGACAACACGGTGCTGTTGTGAAGAACGGTTTGGAGATGCTGCACCTGCAAGCCGTCGCCAGTTGGGACTTTTGGAACTCGTAAAGCCTGCTTTTTATCACTTTTTTAACACTCCAACTGATTTTTTTCCGTTTTCTCTTGCATGGATGAGATAATAATGATAACTTTGTGACCAAAAGAATATAAAAATAACTATTTAACATGAGACTACACTACCTAAAAGGCATTGTTTTATCATGCCTATGCCTCTATGCAGGCATCAACACCTTGGCCCAAACCACCAAGATCGACGACCTCCAGTATGAGCTCAAAGACGACAACGGGACACTCACTGCGACAGTGGTTTACGGAGCATACGACAAGACAACCATCACCGTGTTCGATATTCCTGGGACGGTCACGGACGATGAGTCGAACACCTACACCGTGACAGGCATTGGCAACGATGCCTTCAAGAACTGTAGCAAAGTAACCGCCATCAAGCTTCCTGCGAGCGTGACAACGATTGGCAGCAATGCCTTCTACGGTTGCAGCGGACTGACCGCATTCACCATTCCCGCTGCTGTAACAAGCATCGGCGACAACGCCTTCCGGGACTGCAGCGGACTGACCACACTCGTCGTTCCCGCTGGCGTGACGGCTATCAGCAACAATGTCTTCCGCAACTGCAGCGGACTAACCTCTATCACCATTCCAGCTGCTGTGACAAGCATCGGCAACTATGCCTTCTACGGCTGTAAGGGGCTGACCGCCATCGACGTTCCTGCTGGCGTGACAAGCATCGGCAGCTCTGCCTTCTCCATGTGCAAGGCTCTGAAGACCATCACCATCCCCGCAGGCATCACAACCATCAGCAACAACATGTTCTATGGTTGCGGCAGTCTGACCGCCATCACCATCCCCGCTGGCGTGACAGCCATCGGCAACGATGCCTTCAGCCTTTGCAGAAGCCTGACCTCAATCAACATTCCTACAAGCGTGACAAGCATCGGCAACGCCGCCTTCTACGGTTGCAGCGACTTGGCATCCGTCAGCATCCCCAATAGTGTGACAAGCATCGGCAAGGATGCCTTCTCGTATTGCATCAGCCTGCCCGCTGTCAACATCCCCAACACCGTGAAGAAAATCAACAGCTATACCTTCTACAACTGTGTTAAGCTGACCTCAATCACAATTCCTGCCAGCGTGACAGCCATCGACGACAATGCCTTCTCATATTGCTCGAACTTGTCCACTGTGACAATTCCCAGCAGCGTGAAGAGCATCAGCAGCAACGCATTCGCAGGAACCGCATGGTATAACGACCAAGAAGATGGTGTCGTCTATATCGGCAATACAGCATACTCATACAAAGGCACCATGCCGGACTCCACTTACCTTTATCTTGAAGAAGGTACAACGGCTATCAACGAATCCGCCTTTGCCGGCCGCAAAGAACTGTTTGGAATCTATCTCCCCGAAGGTTTGACCACCATTGGCGACAACGCCTTCTCTGGCTGTTATCGTCTTGGCCGTTTCGACGGCTATAAGGTCTGGTTGGACGAAGAAAGTTATATTTATTATTGGAGTGTCAGACTTCCTCAGAGCTTGACTACAATTGGCAGCAAAGCCTTTTACGGCTGCTATATTGACGTCCTTTTACTCCCCGAGAACGTGACAACGATAGGCAACGGCGCATTCTCCAACTGCTCGGACCTACTGTATATCAACATTCCTCAGCAAGTGAAAACCATTGAAGGCTCAACCTTCTCCTCCTGCATAAGCCTGCCAACCCTCACGATTCCCGAGAATGTGGACTCCATCGGTCCCGCAGCCTTCTCTGGTTGCACCAAGCTGATGAGCCTGCATTGCCTTGCAACAGAGGTGCCAAGAACAGCGAACGATGCCTTCAACGGCATGACACTGACCAAAGACACCCTGTATGTGCCCGAGCAATCCATCAACGACTACAAGAGTCATCCCGTATGGGGAAAGTTCAAGGTGATAAAGGCAGAACCTGACAATAATTCGTCTGCCAAGGAGTTCGAGGATGACGACGACCCGACAGGCATCCGTCCCGAAAACACCGAAGCTGTTGTGACAGAGACATACGACCTCAGCGGCCGCCAGCTGAAAGCCCCGAAGCGCAACGGTGTGAACATCATCCGCATGAGCGACGGCACGACAAGAAAGGTCTTGGTGAAGTAAACCAGGAAGTGAACATATAAAAATAGGGTGTGTCAAAACGAATTGACACACCCTATTTTGTATATTAACCACAAGTTGCACGAATTACACAAAGTGCCACCAAACCTCACAGAGCGTGTCACCAAACCTTACAGGCTGTGCTACAAAACTTCACATGGCGTGTTATAAAACTATTATCAAGCTTTGAAAATAATTATATAACGAGCCTAAATGACTTTTGTGCCGTGTTATGGGGAGTTTTATATCGTGTATTTTGTGGCTATGTATTTAGAAGGGGTAGCCGATGGCGAAGTGGTAGCCAAGGGAACGGCCGAAGCTGGGCATGTTGTAATAGCCGCGCTTGCCGGTGTCGTAGGGGGCATGGATGCCGATGCCGAGGTCGAAACGGATGACAAGGAAGTCCAGGTCGTAGCGCAGGCCGACACCTGTGCCGAGGGCAATCTGCTCGCCAAAGGTCTTGAAGTTGAACCGGCCGCCCTGCTGACTTCCCTCTCGTAACAACCAAACATTACCGGCATCAATGAATGCTGCGCCCTGCAACTGCCCGACGATAGGGAAGCGATACTCCAGATTGGCCTCCAGCTTGATGTCACCCATCTGGTCAACGTAGGAATACTGCGACTTGGCAGGATGGTAGGCACCCGGACCGATGGTGCGCATTCCGAAAGCGCGGATGCTGTTGGCACCGCCCACAGAGAAGAGTTCGCCGTAGGGTGCCGACTTGGCATTGCCGTAGCTATAGATGATGCCGCCGAAGGCACGCATCGCCAAAAGGCTGCGCTTCGTGAGCGGGAACTGGCGGGTGTATTGCACCGTAGTCTTGACGAACTGCGCAAAAGGCACGCCAAGGAGCTTCTTCCCCTCCTTGCCGAACGGCTCGCCGCTAATGGCATAGATGCTGGAGAGAAGAGCCGATGCCTCCTTGAACGTCACACTGAGCGAAGAGGGACGCTTCTTGTTTCCCGCCCAAGAGAAGGAGTATGACATGGAAGGCACAAACTGGTCGCGCATGGATACATAGAGCGCGGGATTGGCGGCGACGATGGAATCGAAGTGCGCCGTGCTGTGCAGCAACTGGTCGTAGCTGATGGTCAGGGGCGAGAACTCATGCTTGATATTCTGCTTGTGCTGCAGGGTGTAGTTGATACCGCCACTCCAGGAAACACGTCCGAAGAAGCCGGCGCGGTTCTGCCAACGCGCTTGCAGGTCAAAGGCTGTGGTAGATACGAACTTGCGCCCCAGCTTGCGACCCAGCCCGAAGAAGCGGAAGCGCGGGAAGAGGAGCGAGCCGCTGAGTCCGTACTCGTAAGAGTTGAGCAACGATTTTTTCCCTTTGACGTTGGCACCTGTCTGCCATTCATACGAACCCCACACTTTGAGTGTCAGCGTCTCGGCAGCCCGAAAAGCATTCTTCTTGGAGAAAGAGAAGCTGGCGCCCGGGCCTACCTGCCCCTCCGTCTTGCCAGTGACATTCCCCTGGAACTCCGCATCGTAGGGTTTGTCGAGCGTCGCATTGACCACGATGTCGAGGGTGTCAGACCCTCTCCAACCATCCCTTAAAGGAAGGGAGTCCTGTCGTGGCACATAATTGACACGAACCGACGAGAAGACATTCGTCGAGGCAAGTCCGTCCTGCATCAGCTCGCTCAGGGATTGTTTGTAGAGGTCGCCTTTACGGAAGAGCATGGAGCGCCACACGGCACGAGGCCTCAGCAGGGGAGCCTGCCCCCTCACCGCTTTCGGCATCTTTTTGCTCCCCGGCACCCGCTCCCTGAACTTCACGGGACGGCTGTAGCCGAAGGAGTAGCCGCCACGCATGGTGAGGCTGTCCACAATCTGCCGGTCGCCATATTTATATATGTTCACGCGCGTGTTACCTATATAATATGGGTGCATGGCTTCGCTTGGAGCGGTGGGCGACGGCTGTACCTGCAGCTTCACCATCATGGGTGTCTGCAGCGTATCGGCACGGAAAGCGATGTAGTCGTTCCGCTGATAGTAGTAGCCCTCCTCGCGCAAAACCCCGACAATGCGTGTGCGCTCCGCTTCAAGGTTGACCACGCTGAAAGGGTCGCCGCGATGCAGCTCCGAGAGCTGCTGGCTGTTGCGGATGATACTGTCCGCCTGGGGCGGGAATTTCATGTAGGCGATGCTATCCAGGTGGTAGAGAGGTCCGGGATGTATGTCGTATCGCACTTTTCCCTTGAGCGTGTCGCGACGGTCGGGCAAGACCTCGTATGAAGTCCGCGCACGGAAGTAGCCGCGACTGCGCAGCGTGTTCTTCGCCACAGTGGAGCGTAGGCGGGGATTGACGTTGCTTATCAGCACCGGCGAAGCGGCAAAGTGATTGAACATCCACTTGCCGAAACGACTCTTGCTGCCGGCATAGCGGTTATAGATGAGCAGCCTGATGGGGAACGGATGCGTGATGGTGCTGCTGCCCATGAAGGCACCGTTGGGGGCATACGAGAGCACAGCCTCCACCTCCTCGCGTGTCGCCTCGTACGCCTCTTTGTCCTTTTGGGATGCACGGCGGAGGCTGTCGCGCAGCTCCTTTTCGTCCATCTCCTCCTCCTGCTTCATTGCCGAGGCATCGCCACTGAGCAGACCCTCCACCGTCGTATAGGCGTCCGCCAAAGCCGTGATGACTCCCTGTTCCTGCCCTTTGCCCTCTGCCTCCTGCATCTTGTCGTAGTCAATACTCTTGATGCCACGGTAGAGCGTCTCGCCCTCCGGCAGTCTCTTCGTGAGAGAACAAGCCGAAGCAAGCAGGCAGAGCAACAGAAGCAATATGAAGTGGTTTCCTTTCATGGGGAGTTGTTTTATCGGATTCCAGAGGAGTTAGGGGTCACAGGTTTTCCTGTGGTTTCTTAGGGACTCCTATGTTTTCTTTAGGTGGAGTATTCTTGAAGATGAAGAGTTCGCCGAGCTTTTCGGCTTTCTTGCGCAGGACGATGCCGCCGCCCATTTTGGTGACTTGACCCTCGAGCAGCGACTCGTAGTTGCGGTCGTAGAAGAGGTTGACGTAGCGCGAAGCGGTCTTGTCGAGACGGTATTCTATGGAGATGTTGTCGATGATGGTCTGCCCGGTGTTGACGGCATCGCGTCCCGTGCTGACCTTGCCTCCCACGATGACACTGATGCGGTTGCCCCAGAAGCGTTTGGCAAAGCTGAAGCTGTAGTCGGTTGTCGTTGTGCCGGTTTGGGTCGTTCCGTTCGAGATGCCGAAGTTGACATCGACGGTGCTAAGAGCCTTTCCTGCAATTTCGTTGATGGCATTCTGCAGGTAGGAATTGAGCGTGTTGGCATAGTTGAAGCTGCCATTCGTCTCGCCATTGTCCGTGACATACATGCCTGTGACAAGCATCGTGACAGCCACTCGTCCGCGCTCTTCGGCTGTCATGGCAGTGAGCTGGTTCTGCACGCTCATATCCTCGGGAGCCTGTAGGGTGAACTCCAGCCCCATGTCATCGAGCGTGCGACTCAGTGCCAACCCGACGTCAAAGGCCACGTTGCGCGGCACGCTGTTCTCCGTGACGGTCGAGCGGACGCGCTCGCTGGCGTTGATGCTGAGGCGGGGGTTCATCATTTTTCCCTGGAACTCCACATAGCTGCCCTGCTCGATGTGGAAGTCGTTGAGCGGAATCGCCATCAGCGAGTAGCGCATGATGCCCTTGCCAATGGTGTAGCGTCCCCAGAGCTGCATGTCGTTCTGGAGGTCGTAGGTCATTGTCATTTCTCCCCCACCCTGCAGGTCTATGTAGTCGTTGCCGTTGTCGCTCAGGAAGCAGTGTATCTGTGCCGTCTCTGCAATGCCCACGTTCATCTGGATGTCGATGTTCTGCCGCACTGCATCGACAGGCTCTGCCGCAATGGTGTCGGTGAAATCGCAGAAGGTGACGATGTCCGCCAGCTGGTCATCAACCGTGATGGGCGTGTCCGTGAGGACACAGCTGACATCTGTGCTGCCGAGCACATCGAGCCGTCCGCGCATTTTGAGGTCGGAGAGCGTTCCCCACAGGCGGCCGCCGACGTTGACAAACACCTTGCCGTATGCCAGGGAGCCTTGTCGCTTCGGAGAATTGATGAGCTGATAGTCGCTGGCCCTTACGTTCATGTTCATCTGCACGCGCTCGAGGTCGCTGAAGTCGATGTTGCCGTCGAGCACGAGCGGCGTCTTGCCTGCTGCGTATGCCTCGATGCGGTTGAGGTTGAGGCGGCTGTCTTCGACGGTAATCGTGTGGTCGGGTATCTGCAGGTGCACATTGTAGCTGTCTGCATCGATATGGAGGGAATCTGTGCGCAGCTCTCCGTTCAGTATGGGATTGTCCGTGCGTCCGTTCACCGTGAAGTCGCCCCATGCATAGCCGCTCATGGCAAACGGGCCGTCGGGCATGAAGGCATTGAGGAAGGCGAAAGGCATCCGCTGGAAGGTCGTCCCGCCGTCCAGTCTGCCCTGTCCGTCCTTCTCCTGATACTTGCCATTGAGCAGAAGAATCTCCTCTCCGTCCTTTGTGATGATGCCATCGACATAATGCGACGCATCGGCATTGGGGAAATAAGCTCCGTTCAGGCCAATGTTACCGAGCAGGACACCGTTGTACTTCATCTTCTGCACAAGCATTTCCGCAGAGACGGTTGCCGAACTATCGACCTGCATGTAGTGGACATCACCTTCCAGGAAACCGCTTATGTCTGGCATAAAGGGAAGGGCTTGCGACAGCTCACCCATATTGAAGCGTTTGACGCTGAGCGAGATGTCCTGCTGCGCCTCGTCATTGGGCGTGGTATAGAGCTTCAAGCCCGTGCCGTCGTCGGCAAGCAGGTCAACCAGCGCATCGAGGTGTCCGCTACGCTTGAGGCTGACGAAGTTGTCGTCATTGAGCGTGAAGCGTCTGTAGGCGATGGTGGGGTTGAGGGGAGTGAAATGAACGCGCATCCCGTCGGCAAGCATGTTGAGTGCCAGTCCGAAATCGACGCTCTTCTGTCCCTTGCCATCAAGGAAGAGCACACTGGCCTCGGCACCCGTCGCTGTCAGCAGGGCACGCAGCTGCGACTGGAATGTCACGACACGGTTCTTCGGCCCGTTGGCTGCGCGGGCATCAAGCGAGATGCCGCCCTGCTCGTGCCGGATGCGCCAATAGATGCTGTCTATCAGGATGCCGCCTGTGTTGAGGGCGTGCATGTGACCGTCGCCCGTCAAGCCGTCGGCAGGAGAGGAAACGAGGTGGAAGGAAAGGTCGCGGAAAGTGTAGCCGACAGCATGGCGCAGGATATTGCCGATGGGATTCTTCTGGCCGCAGTCGAGTTCAACCCCGATGTGCGGCAACAGCGTGCGGAGCGTGTCGTGCTGGATGCAAAGGCTGTCGGCCTGCCGTTGCAGCTCACGGCTGAAATTGTCGTATCGTGCCAACAGGGAGTCAAGCCCTTGGTCGGAGAAGACAGAGAAGCTGAGGTCTCCGGCATACGCCTTCACTTGCATACGTTCTGGAGTGAGAGCGGCATCAAGGGTAAGGTCGAGGGGATGGAAGACGCTGTCGGGCGTTGTCAGCTCCATTGCCTCGATGCGGGCTGCCAGACTGTGTGTCTGCAAGAAGTCGGATGCTCCCTCCGTATGCATCACCATGCTGGCAGAGAGAGGCTTTTCAGCCAGACGAAGCGAATAGAGGTCGATATGGCTCACATCCATGCTGAAGGACGCAGCTTTCAGCTTCCGCTCTGCGATGGCAGCATCAATACAACTTTGCAGACAAAGCAGGTCGTTGCGGCTGCTCACCTCCAGCATTGCCTTTCCCTTCTCCAAGCGGCAGTCGGCGCGGATGCTGTCCAAATCCCATGAGCCATAGCCGAAATGGTCGATGGCTGCCTGCGCACGAACCATGGCACGCGGACTGAGCAGGTCTGTACCCCGTCCCGACAGCTTGGCATTGGCAGAAAGGAGGTAGAGCGAGTCGTGGGGCAGGAAGTCGTGGAGCTGCAGGTCGGTGATACGCGCATTGGCCCGATAAGCCATCGTCTGCATATCCATGTCTGCCGACAGATGCGCCCGGCCCTTACCCTCATGGAGCAAGGCATCGACAAAGAACTGCGAGGCCTGGCGCAGACGGATGTCGGCATGAAGTGTCATTTTGGGGAAACGCACGGCATCGAGGGCAAGGTAGCGGTTCACGCAGCTGAGGTTGTTCGTCACGATGTCCCACTTCAGGTCTGCGCCAAGGGTTGTGCTATCTGTCAAGTTGAAGAGGGTTCCCGAGGTAGAGGCACTAAACACGGAAGGCATGGCCAGGGTACAGGTGCTCACGTCGAGACTGTCAACATTGCCTTTAGCAAAGAGGTCGAAAACCAACGGAAGCGAGGGATAGCAATCGGCAAGGCCGTCGGGCAGATAGGCACCGGCAAGGCAGAGCACATCCCTATCACCCAAAGACACATGTAAGGCTCCATCCAAATCTCCCTTCAAGGGGGAGTCCCCCTCCCAATTGAGATTGATTTCACCACTGGCAGAACTGAACGGTGTCTGCAGGTCAAGCCCTTTCACAAACAAATGTGTGGAATCAAGGGCGAGGTTAACAGCAAAGCGTTCAACAGCAAAGCCGCTCCTCTCGCAGAATGCGAACTGACGCAACTGCGCATTGAGCGCGGAAGACGTTTGGTCGTAGGAAAGCTTGTCGAGTTGCAGCTCCATGTCGTAAAAGGCCAGATGGTTCACATCGAGTCCCTTTGAATCCCGAATCGAGTCGGAAGGAACGTCGTATGTCAGGCTGTCTGCACAAAGGCTGAAGCTGTTGACGCGGTACGCCCCCTGGCTGAGGTTGATGTCGCCGGCATCGAGGCTGGCCTTACGGATGGCGGCTTCGACCATGAAAGCCCCTTCTTCACTTCCATCCTCCGGGAGCGAGTTTTGAACTTTGAATTTTGAATTTTGAATTCTAACCTTGTCAACATCTATCTGCCAATCGACTGGTGCACTCTCCGTCGTGTCCTCCTCTGCAACCTCGCGAAGCTGGACGTCGAGCACACAGCCGTCCATGGCGGCTTCCGCCACATTGACTTTCTGCCTCCTGAGGTCTATGTCGTCTGCCACGATTCTGAGGCAGCCGAGGCTGCCGTCCATCGCGAGTGCCTCTATCAGTTCGGTCGTATGGATGCTGCCATTGGAGAGTTCAATAGCCTCCACACCCACATGCAGCGTCAGCAGGCGCGTGAGGTCAAGGTCGATAAGGGCGTGCTCCACGCTGATGACATCAGCAGGGCCTCCGCCATGACTTTCCACACCTCCATTTTCAACTTTCAATTGACCAATGTCTATGTCGAGGGGGAAAGCAAGATGCACGCTGCCAATGGACACCTCCAGTCCCGTCTCCTCCTCAAGATAGGCAGTAAGCCTGTTCACTGCCCACCTTTGCACAGGCGGCAAATAGAGGCTCGCAGCCAGCAACACAATAAGCAACACCAGCCCCAACAAAGTCCTGAAGATATATTTCAACGCACGTTTCACACTGCAAAGGTACGAAGAAAAAACTACAATTGGCTTATGTGGACCCAATAAGTTTTAATAATAACCGTGAATTTGTGGGAGGAGAATCGTTATCGCGCGTTCCTGCGTTTAATCTTGTGTAACAGCAACCGCTTCCATGCAGGAATGCCACAGCCGTTCTTCGGGTACAGGTGCTTTGATGGTGAGGTGTTCGTGGGTGACGGGATGCTCCAAAGAAAGGCGCCAGGCATGAAGCGAGATGCCGCCGTCGGGATTGCTGCGCGGGGCACCGTACTTCAGGTCGCCGCGAATGGGGCAACCCATCTTGGCAAGCTGGCAGCGTATCTGGTGATGGCGGCCCGTGTGAAGCTCCACCTCAAGCAGGAGGTAGCGTTCGCTTTGCGCCACAACACGATAGTCCAGGACTGCCTTCTTGCTGCCAGGCACCTCGCGGTCGTAGGCGCGAGCGGTGTTCTGCTTTTCGTTGCGCGTCAGCCAGTGCGTGAGCGTGCCTTGCGGCTGCGGCGGCTTGTTGCCGACGATGGCGAGGTAGGTCTTCCTGACGCCCACATGCTCGGCAAACATCTTGTTGAGCCGGGGCAAAGCCTTGCTTGTCTTGGCGAAAAGCACCACACCGCTCACAGGGCGGTCCAGCCTGTGAACCACGCCAAGATAGACATTCCCCGGCTTCTGATACTTCTCCTTCAGATATGCCTTCACCAAATCAGACAAGGGGACATCGCCGGTCTTGTCGCCCTGCACGATGTCCCCTACTCGCTTTGCAACTGCAATCAGGTGATTATCCTCGTAGAGAATCTTCATAACTTCGGAGTGTGGTGTAAATCAATTAGTTATAAGGAGTCTCGAAATTCTCCGACAACAAATCGGCTCGTGAACGCCTGCACATAAGTACCAGCTCGCGCAATTTGTCGGGGTCGTCGATGACCTCATCAATGATGCTTTCCCTGTAGTGGGGACACTCCAGAACTCCGCAGCTTTCTGCATAGCTATAGACCTTGTGGAAGAGCTTGCCGCGCTCGTGCTTGTCACGAGGCATGACATCCGGCAGGCACACCATGAGACGGCATCCCCACCCTTCCACGGAAGAGGACAGGCGGCAATGGCCTTCGCACCATCCCTTGCAACATTCCTTGACAAGCGGCTTCATACCTTACTGTACTTTGGCGTGAACGGAATGACTATACAGCGTCGCGTCTCTCTTCTTTAATGGGCATACCGAGCTTGGCTTCCCGTAGCTGAAGCTCATACTCCTTGCGCAGCAGCTCGACTTCCTTCTCGTGAAGTTCGCGCTCCTTCTGTGCCAGTCGCTCCGACTTCTCCAAAAGCTCATTCTGGAGAGCCATTGACTTGGCAAGCGTGTTCTGCATGTCGAAGTCAAGGGGATTTGGAATGAGGTCGGCGGGAACATTGGAAGAGAGGACTGCCCCATCGCCAGTGTAAAGGAACTCCTTACGGATTTGGGGAAAGGCAGCAATAATCATGTTGACGACACCAGGATTGAACTTCTTGGTACGTCCGCGCTGCAAGTCATAGATACGCTGGTATGCTATGCCAGTTGCTTTAGAGAACGCGGGGGCGTTCATTTCGAGGGTTTCGAGAACGGCTGCAATGATAACCTTTGCATCGACATTGTTCTCTGCTCTTTCGCTTTCTTTCATTTCCTTATATATTATATAATGTGAATAACCTATCAGTAAGCGGCCCGTCACGGGTGGCTGAAACTTTTTTGCATTTTCTTGTAAAAAAGATAAGGAAAAGTTTGTGTATTTGATAAGATTTCCGTACCTTTGCAACAAGAAATAACAATAACGACGGCAAAGTTACGGCTTTTCTCGTTCCTATGCAAATTTGATATATACCTAAAAATAACAAATTGACAATGACATATTATCATTTGTTTTAGTGTTAGGCAAAGCCCCCTCTGGGGGTATTGTGCAACTTAAATTTGAAGTCTATGACAGAAGTAAGAAAGAAACCAATCTCTGGAGAGCTTCGCAATCTGAATGTGGGTGGCGTTGTAGTGTTCCCGATGGAGCAGCGCAGCTCCGTAATGTCTGTTATAAGCAGGCTGCGCCGCGACTTGATTCGTGAACGCTGGAACTGCACGATTGAAGAGGTCAAGAGCAAGTACGAGATTGTTGTGACAAGGGTAAGCTGATGAAGGAATTGAGCGACATGGAGCAACAGGTGGCAGAGCAGTATTGCCACGGCTTCACAGACAAGGAAATTGCCGCCGTGATGGATAAGCCAATCTGGACGGTAAGAACCCACAAAAAGCATATCTACAAGAAGCTGTCCATAGCTACGACACACGAACTGGTGTTGTATATGGTGGCAAAATTCGTAGGCCGGAAGTGGGATGCAAAGGAGGTGAAGCGCAAGGGCCTGGCTGCACTACTGCTTTCGCTTATGCTGTTCAATGTAATCACAGTGGAGAGAAAAGAATATCGTCGCGGACGGCGCGTGAGAATAGAATGTACAGAACGAAGGAAAGCAAATGGAGAAGAGCTTTAGCATAGATGTGATGGCACAGAAATACTGTTCCATTCTGGAGCGTACACAGGGGATGACTTTCTCTTGGGCGGTTGCCGTTCACCTTGTGGGTGGAAAGAAACGTCTTGAGAGGCTAATGGTAGAGGACAAGATACGCTACGACAAACCATTTGGCGCACCCAACACGAAGTATCAGTTTGATGCCAGTGACGTTCTAAGCCACGTTAAACCGATGAAAAAATTATGATTTTTTAACACTTGAAAATTGTCAAAAACATGGTATTGCCAAGAATTTACGGCAGGAAATCGTGAAATTAACGACTTTTCATTGTCAAATATCCAACAGGAAAAGAGATTATCAATTATACAATTTTATTATCATTTTAACAAGTTAAAATTATGGGTTTAATCAAGAAAAGAAACGAGTTGGACGTGAATGTTCGACTGAAAATGCTGATTTACGGTCAGCCTGGTATGGGTAAGACAACGCTTGCCCTTAGTGCTCCGAAGCCCCTGCTCCTTGATGCAGACGGTGGTATTAACCGTGTCGATTACGACTTCATCAAAGACACGGTGCAGGTAGAAAAGTATGAGGACGTTCTGGACCTGCTGAACAACGAGGACTTGTCAGACTATGAGACCATCGTGGTAGATACTGGAGGCAAGTTGCTTGACCTCATGGCAGACTATATCATCAAGCAGTACCCGAAAATGGCAAAGCGCAACGGCTCTCTTACTTTGGAAGGATTCGGCCAGCGTAAGCGTGAGTTCAGTGCATTGCTGAAGCTCATCGACACCAAAAAGAAGAACGTGGTGTTTGTTGCACATCGTCAGACAGAGAAGAACGGAGAGGCCACACGCTATGTTCCCCTGTTCGGTGGCTCCAACTACGACAGCCTTGCAACAGAGCTTGACCTTATCGGCTATCTGGTTGCTGACGACAGAAAGCGCACCATTACTTTCGACCCGACATCGGAGAGTGAGGGTAAGAACACCTGTAACATGCCGTCGGTTGTTGAGCTTCCGAATCTGAAAGACGCGAAAGGCCACGTCTGCAAGGAGAACAACTTCCTTGAAGTGTCAGTGTTCAAGGCATACCGCGACCGCCTCATTGAGCGTTCTGCAGAGGGAGAAAGCTACAAGAAGCTCATCGACCAGATATATTTAGACATTGATGTCATTGACACTGTGGAGGCAGCAAACAACTTCAAGGACAATGTTGCCACTGGCTATGACCACATCGGAAACTCGCTTGCTATGGCACGACAGAGATTCATGGACCGTGTAGCGAAGCTGGGCTATATATATAATAAGGAAAAGAAAGTCTATGAAGAACCAGAACAGCCAGCAGCAGAGTGACGTAAGGTTTCGCTTCTACGCAACGCTTCTGGATGCTTTTCAGAACTATCTCGACACGGACGAATTGTGGGAGAAATTTTGGGGTAAGTCAGAAGACCCCAAATTCTCCTACGATGAGTATGCGGACAAGCAGTTTGTTGAGCTGATAAACCGCATCAATCGTGTGCCATTCACCAATGATGCAGTCGAGAAGGGAACGGCGTTCAACAACATTGTTGACATGTTCCTTGACGGCAAGGTTGATGACGGCCTGCATGTTCTTCAGATTGACGAGGAAAAGAATGCAGTTACCATATCGGACAGGGAGATAGTTGTGGATGAAAAGGGAAATCAGACCGAGCAGCTAATCAATGCTCGGTCATTCCTCCTGTCCGTTGCGAGGGAATTTGCAGGCTACTATGAAGGTTCGCTCAAGCAGTTCTTCACGCACGGAATAATAGACACCTGCTTTGGTGATGTGGAGCTGTATGGATTCATCGATTACCTTCTGCCGTTCAGTGTTCACGACATGAAGACGACGAAATCCTATTCGGCTGGCTCATACAAGAGTCACTGGCAGCACATCGTATATCCGTTCACGCTTCAGCAGAGCGGCATCCAAGTAAGCCAGTTTGAGTATAACGTGACGAACTTCAAAGAGACGTTTACAGAGCTGTATATGTTTAAGCCGGAAAGGGACATACCCAGGCTTCGTGACATGTGTGAACGCTTTATAGAGTTCCTTCTCAACAACAGACATCTGATTACAGACGAGAAAATCTTTAATTACAGGAATATATGTCAGACAGTAAGTTAGTCGGCTCTATCAATTTAGCCAAACTTGACAGTGTTGGCGTGATGAACATCAAGAGCCAGAAAACAGGCGTAGTGAAGAAATGCGTCGTTATCCCCATTGAGGAAAACGACATCTACATCAAGGTCGAGGAAAAGACAACGCAGGGCGGCGAAAAGTACATAAGCCGTCTGTACAATCTGGGTGTTGAAATCCTCGAAAAGAGAGAAACAGACCAGTGGGGAAACACTTGTTACGTCAAGGTTGCCACGAGCAAGGAGTGGATAGACAAACACACTCAGCAGGAGTTGGAAGCCAGGAACAAGATGTATCTTGGCAATCTGAAGCCAGTGGCAATTCCAAGCAGCAATCAAGCATCCACCATGGAGGCACCATTTACGGAGTCAGAAGAAGGTGACGAACTGCCGTTTTAATGGGGAAGAGGATTAGACTTGACAAAAGCACACTCGGAGGGACACGCCTCAGTGCTTCGCTCGTCGATACGATAGAAGAGTTGCCAAACGGCAAGTATGACATCTTCATCGAAAAAGTCGGGTATGTAAGAAGCCTGTCGCAAAACCGTCTGTTCTGGATGTGGATGGCCCAACTGGAATACTGGTCGGGGACACCTCGCAAGGTGTGGCACGACCATTACGTTTCCCTGTTTGTGCCGCCTACGAAACATGGAACGAGTGACCTAAGCACAGAGGCCATGAGACACCTTATGAACCAGATACATGCAGACGCTTTGGTAGAATGGGGCGTGAACCTGCCATTACCAGATGACAGCGATTTATTCTACGAGTTTGTAGAAGAGTTTAAGTTCAAATAGTTATTCACTAAATCAATTAAAATCATGCGAACAAAATCATCTAATTGGTTCCAAACCAAAATTCGTTATGAGAAGGTCATGGAAGATGGCCTGATGAAGAAAGTCACAGAGCTTTATGTGGTGGACGCTTTGAGCCACACAGAGGCCGAGAAACGTATCACAGAAGAAATGTCCTCTTACATCAGTGGGGATTTCGATGTCAAGGGGATTGTGCCTGCATCCTATCGGGAGATATTCTTCTCCGACGATTTGAATGCAGACCGTTTCTTCAAGGCAAAGCTCCAGTTCATCACGATTGACGAGAACACGGCGAAGGAAAAGAAAACCAATGTGTACTACCTGGTTCAAGCCACGGACATTCACGATGCCATTAAGAACATCGATGAGGTTATGCGCGGAACACTTGGTGACTTTACCATTGCCAGCGTAGCAGAGACGCAGATTCTCGACGTGTACGAGTACAAGAACGGTGAAGTTGTTGACGGCAAAATGAAAGCAGCAGGTGAGTAATTTTGTATTGCGCCCCTACCAACAGGCAGCGAGTGATGCTGCGGTTAGGTTCTTCCGCTCAAAGACGAAGGACAATGGGCTTATCATTGCACCGACAGGCGCAGGAAAGTCTATCCTAATCGCAGACATCGCCCGCCAGCTTGACGGTAAGGTAATGGTGCTTCAGCCGTCGAAGGAATTGCTTGAGCAGAACTACGAAAAGCTTGCAAACTACGGGATTGAAGCTTCTATCTACTCTGCCTCGCTCAAATCAAAGGAGGTGGGGCAGATTACTTTTGCCACTATCGGAAGCGTGGCAAACCACATGGAGCTTTTCGATGACTTTGCAGCCGTGATTGTGGATGAGTGTCATGCAATCAATTCCGTAGCTGGCCGTTACAAGGACTTCCTCGAAAAAGTCCCAAGAAAGGTTCTCGGACTGACGGCCACACCCTACAGGCTCTATACATCGCAAGGGATAGAGGTCAAGGGAGAGTACATGCCAAACGGTTCCTACAAGGAGGAAGATTTCTTTGACGAGAACGGTTTTCCAAAGGCCGGAGTACTGTTGGCAAACAGGTGTATTCTGAAATTCCTCACTCGGACAAGGCCAAGGGTATTCAAGAAGGTAATCTACGAAATAGGAATAGAGACATTGCTAAAGCAGGGTTATCTTTCCTATATCCGATATTTCCCACTGGATGTTATCGATGCAAGCCGTGTCAGCAGGAACTCCACAGGCAGGGACTATGACGAGCGCAGTTTGTTCGCAGAGTACGAGCGTGTATCGCTGAACGAGCAGCTTGCAAATATAGTCCGGCGGCTGATGAGTCCGAAAGACGGAAAGCCGCGCAAGGGTATTCTTGTGTTCACTCGCTTCATTGCAGAGAGTGAAGCCTTGTGCAGATCGGTCCCTGGCTGCGCTATTCTGACAGGAGAGACAAAGCCGAAGGAGCGAAAGCGAATCATAACGGACTTCAAGGCAGGAAGGATAAAGGCACTGGCGAATGTCGGTGTGCTTACTACAGGCTTCGATTATCCAGAGCTTGACACAATCGTAATGGCGTGTCCTACGATGTCTTTGGCAAAGTGGTACCAGTGTGTTGGAAGATGTATTCGTCCGTTTGAAGGGAAGGATGCTTGGGTAGTGGATTTGGGCGGTAACGTGGAGAGGTTCGGAAAGGTTGAGAATCTGCGGTTTTCACAACCGAAGCCAGGAGAGTACATCATAAACGGCTGGATAAATAACGAGTGGAAGCAACTCACTAATACGTATTTCTGATGACGAAAGTTTCAAGGTCAACATACAACAAGCGTCTGCTTGAAGCAATCATTGCAGGGAAGGACGCTTCAAGCGTTCCTGCATGGGTGATGAAGGAGAACGGACAGACGGAGAGCCAGATACAACAGGACTGTCTAAAATGGTTCGCTTTGCAGTACCCTTTGCTTTGGCAGGAAGGTATGCTTTTCCATATTCCGAACGAGGGAATAAGGCTCGGGAAGATGGGTGCAAGGGTAAAGAGAGAGGGAGTAGTAAGGGGAGTAGCGGACTTGTGTCTGTGTATTTCTCGCGGTGGTTACAATGCGCTCTATATTGAAATGAAGAAGCCGGGCAGCTACCAGCGGCCAGAGCAGAAGGAGTGGCAGAGAAACACAGAGAAGTACGGAAACCGTTATGTGGTATGCAAGTCACTTGACGACTTTCAAAGGGAGATAACATCATACATAAGTAGTAAACCATGAATGATGGCTGGCTAAAGCTATACAGGAAAATAACCGAATGGGAGTGGTACAATCATTCTCAAATGGTGCATCTGTTTTTGCACCTTGTCATCAAGGCATCATCGACAGACAAGGTTTGGCAAGGCATTAAGGTTTGTCGTGGTCAGGCCATTGTTAGCAGGCCCAAACTGTGTGCAGAAACAGGTATTTCGGAGAGGACAATAAGGACATGTTTGCAAAGGCTCGTTTCTTCTGGTGAAATTCAGATAAAAACGACCAGCAAATACAGTATAATAACTATTTGTAAATATGGAGATTATCAGCCGATAGAGCAACAAGGCGACCAGCAAAACGACCAGCCAAACGACCAACAGAGTGACCTGCAAAACGGCCACATCTATAGAAGTAAAGAAGAAAAGAATATTATTCCTGTATCTGCTAACGCAGACACAGGTTCTTCCACGCGCACGCGCAAGGGTGATGACAAGAAAAAGGGGAAAAGCGAAACTCCAGAACAGCCACACGAACCAGGAGCCAACAGGAAACTGAAAAGCGGAAAGGATGTCTCTCTCGCGACGAGAGCCCAAGAGGTGTTTATGGCATACTACGAGAAGGAATATGGTGAAGTATATGCTTGGAGGGCAAAAGACATGACAGCCATTAAGGATGTCCTTTCAAAAATAACATACAGCAGAAAGCACAAGAATCCGCCGCAGCCAATAGATGACGATAGTGTGCTGTCTGCTTTTACATTTTTCATTCAGCAAATTCAGAAGTCTTGGATAAGGGATAATTTCTCTATCACCAAGATAAACAGCCAGTATAACGAAATCATTGCAGAAATTAAGAATAGTAGAAATGGAACAGGAAAACAGTTTAACACGCAGGAACAAGCCAGAGCAGACATCCTTGCTAATCAAAGAGCAGCTATCGTCGATGATATTGCAAAGGCAGACGAACTCTACTATAAAGGGAAGTGAAGCTGCTGTAGCGTTGCGTAATCAATACTCACCGTCGCAGATAACAGGAAAGTTCCCGACAGGTCTGCAGACGATGATAATGGCAGCTTGCCCAACTGTGGACTGCTGCGAGAAAGTTCCTTCGCCTATGCTTGGAACTATGGCCCAGGCATATCCTGTATTTTGTGACAACGAGGGGCGAACAATAGACATAACTACTACATGGATGAAAGCCCATGTCACAGAGGTCAGTGCATTTGCAAACGTAAAGGGGAAGATGAGTGACTGGCAGTTGGAAAATCTTTGTCAGCAGATATTGGTGGACTACCCAACGCTTACCATGGTGGAGTTCATTCTGTTTTGTGCGAGGCTACGTTCTGGGCTATATGAGGACTTCTATGGAAGTATTGACCCCATGCGCATTATGAAGTCGTTTAGGAAGTTTATCGATGACAAGAACCGCGACCACTTCAGAAAGGACGAAAGGGAGCGGCAGGAACGCAGGGAGCGTGAATACGAGGAAAGAGAGAAGAATGCCGTCACTTGGGAGCAATACTGCAAGATGAATGGCATTGAAGGCCGTCCGACGTTATTCGACAGGCCGGAATCGGAGAAAAAGGAAAATGAGAAGCCCAAATACAAAGAGCCGATAGAGACGATACTGGAAACCGCCCACTGGATATTGAGTAAGAAGGATGAAGAGTATTTTGTTGTGTATGTCAATACCTTCAAGCTGAAATACGACTGTACTCCAGAGGAATTTATAGAGGAAAACGAGGCGAAAAAAACTTGAAAATCTTTGAATTTTGATAAACTTTTTGCCCTAAAAATTTGCATATTTGATAATTTTGCCGTACCTTTGTAGTAGCAAATAAGATAAGTATTAACATTCAAAACAAAGGAAACAATGAACGCTAAGTATGCTTTATTAGAGTGTCTTTCAATCGACGAAATGTTATCAAACATGGCTCTTTTGAAGGGCTGCAAGGTTATTGTTGATTTAGACCGCTTTGGTGGTAACATCTATAACATGAGAGTCTATGGCGAAATGCCTCAGTCATGGGATTGGGTAGAAGGGGATGACGGATTATGGGAAGGTGATGAGAGCTATGAGGAAATGAAGTCCACATGGGGAAATACATACGGTGCAAAATAAATGCAGCAGTTATTTGTAGAACCATAAAAATCAGTCATCATGTCAATAAACGAAATTAAGTGTCGGGGTAATGTCTATTACATGCACCTCGATGAGAAAGGAAACGAGCACCATGCTAATGTAATGACACTCTCCGGCCATGATTGCACAGGAGAACCATACATGAGAGCACACGCAGGGAAGTTCCCTAACTTGAATTACGTCATTCCTTTTGGTGAAGCTTATGATTTCCTTTGCAGGTGGTGGGGAAGCAGCATGTCAGAGAGGCTAAGAAAAGGCGAGAACATGACACTGGCCTACATAAAGGACAACCGCCAAAAACGTGTGGAGCTGGTAACTGGAGATTCGATATACGAGATTGCCTATGACATCAACTATAAGGCAGGCAAGTATTACACAAAGGACGGAACTATCCGCTTCAAATTCGTGTTCACGAAGGTATGACAGGCAAATAAGAACACAGCCAGAAACAAGAAAAAAAACATGCAAATAAGATAGAGTGACATTCAAAACTTACGGACTATGAAATACTTGGAATTTGACGATTACAACAGGGCTTACGTGTCCGAAGAAGAGTTTATGGAGTATCTTCAGCAGACAGCCCAAGAAGGTGATTATACAAAGGAGCGTAACGGCGTTGTGTATTACTATAATAGTGCTGGGTGCATCCTTGCTGAGTATCACAGGGAAGAACAATACGGAGAAACATTTTAAGGTAACGGCCAACTAACCACTGGCCACTAATTCAAATACATTATGGATTTATTCAAAAAACTATCCGAAGTGATGGCTACTGATAGTACACTCGCTATCACGGTTGCCAAGAAAGAAAACGGTCTTACTGTAAGCGTACTGCCTGGTAATGACCTCGTGAAAGATGCGGCCAAGAACAAGATGGTTCCAATCTGCCTGTCTGGAACGGCAGAGGAAATGGACGAGGGCTTCCTCGGGGCAGTTCTCCAGCCAGTACAGAAAGCCAACGGCCTCCTGTCGAGCATCAAGGACTTTGAGAACGCACAGGAAGAAGCCAAGAAAGCTTCTGCAATGGAGCAGAAAGCCAAAGAAGAGCAGAAGAAGGTGAACGAAGAGTTTGCTGGCTGGCTGGCTCTGGCAGAGAAGAACTATGGCGAAGACAAGTTCAAGGACACGCTTACCTGTCTCGAATCAGCAGAGAAGATTGCCGCAAAGGTCAATGGCGGCATGGCTAAGGTCGATGCCATGAAGCAAAAGACTATGGAAGCCCTCGGTGAAGGTACGATGTTTGGTGCTGCAACAGAAGATAAGAGCGACGGCAAGAACGTCAAGCTTTCCAAGGCCAGCAAGGCAGCAGCAGCGAAGACAGAGACAGCACCAGAAGCCGACGAAGAAGAGAGCGGTGACGAAGAATAATAACCCTATAACGAAATAAGACTATGGCACTACATGTTCAGAACTACAAGAGAGTTTTCAAGCACAACAACCGCGAGTTGTCAGACCCGAACCCAGACATGTCACCTGAAGAGGTGATGAACTTCTACAGCAACCAGTTCCCAGAGCTTACCACAAGTAATGTTCACGGACCGAAAATAGAAGGTGACAAAGCCGTCTATGAGTTCAAGACTACAGTAGGAACAAAGGGATGAAGAAGCTCGAAAGCAAAAAGGAGTTATGGCAGTTTCATCAGAGAATAGGTCAAGCACTTGCTCACGAGGGAAGAACCGAGGACAAGAAAAGCATACTACCAGAAAAAGGGTGTGCGCTGATTTTCTGACCACTCATTTTGAGGACCTGCCAGCCTACAATCTCCCGACCGTCACTGCCAGATGTGGGGAAATAGACTTGCCTACGCTTGAAAGACAGGCGAAGAACTTTCTCCACATCTACGGCAAGGACGTGGATTTTGAACACAGCGGGAACATCTGTAAGGACCTGCTTGCATTAACAAACATGCTAAAGGAGAATCTGCCAGAAATTGAAGGCATCGAACTGGTCGCTGCTGAAACCGATGACGGAGAGAAGCACCAAGAGTTTATTGCATACGAGAGTGTGAATGAAGAGGACTTCCGACCTTTGACATTGTTCTTCCTGCCTGTCAAGATAGTTGATGAAGTGGATGAGCAGCTTCGAGACATCTTGATAGACTTCTTTACGTTCCTTGACAGAAATTCGCCATTCCTTCCACCCAAAGCAAGCTTTGACATGCGTTACATACTCGGAATTTCAGAAGATGACGATGACCAGCTTAACGAAGAGGTTGTGGAAGATTGGAGCGATGAATACAAAAAGCTTGCAGAACGCTATGTAAACGGCGACATCAATGCAGTTTTCGAGGAAATGGACGTAAGGCGCAGGAATGTAGTCGATAGCAGATTCATACAGCATCTGAATGAGAAAATCGAGCAATACAAGAAGTCGGGTAAAGCATACTATTTCACGCCAAACGGAGAACAAAAGACAGTAGAAGGATTGTTCAAGGTCATCAGCGAAGGAATATCACTCGGACTGGAGGATAACATCTTCAACTACGAGCTACGTTCCTTGCGTTTCGGATTGGGTGACGAGACCTTCTATGAGTATGTGGAAACGGACGAAATGTTAGACTTTGACCGCCAGTTCATGTTTTGCTGGGGCTTGGCAGAAGAAGATGATGTAGTCGATAGGTGCATAGACATGTTCAATTCCGATGCAGGAAACTTCAACGAAACGGTGTTGCTCAAGACGGCAAGGATAGCCAAATGTGAAAAGGAAGTGAAGTTTGGGGACTATCCCAAACGGTGGTATCAATGGTTTATTGATTTATTGAATTATCTTTATGAGTAAGGTATTACAATATCTTTCGGACGTATATCAGCCTTATGCGGCAATCATAGCATACAAGGCAGATTCAGAAAGCTACAGGGACGTAGGCTACTATCTGGAGAAGCGCGATATACGAAATGGGAAAATGGGTGCAGGAAAGCCTTTGACACAGAAAATGCTTGCAAGCCTAATCCATAGCATACAGACATCAACGGCTCAACTTGACATGGGGCTATACGGTGCAATGCCCAATAACGTGCTTTACGTCGATACGCGCATAGACCGTGACCGTTTCGTGTGGTATCATGGGCCAGAGGAACGTAACGTGTACTTCACAGAGAGCTTGAATATCCCGAACGGAGTAATGAAGGTGCCAGGCTTAATTTATGTCGTTGAAGGCAACAGACTAAGCATGTATGCTTTCAAGGGCAAGAAACCGTCTGATAAGCTCTACCATTCTCCATTCATGAACACGTCGGAAAGCGTGTGTCTCGGAAATGCAAAAGTAAAGATGCCAGAGGAAAGGACATTTGAGAACGTCATGGAATACTGGGAAAGGATGTTCTGGAACTCGGAGTTTAGTCATCTGACAGGTGAAAACCCAATCAGTGGGAATCTTGCAGTCCTAACGAAACACTTAATCGAGACTGGAGAGCCGTTCCCTACAGATGTCCTCACAGAAGTAAAAGGAAAGAAACTAAAAGACCTGCTGAAATGAAAAAGGTACACTATACGCACAATTACCTGCTTGCTCCGTATCACCCTTTGACCGTGAACGTGATAGGTGCAGGAGGTACAGGATGCCAAGTGCTGACTGCACTGGCAAGGATAAACTGCGCTCTGCAGGGCCTCGGACATCAAGGGCTGGACGTAACGGCCTATGATGATGACATCGTGACAAGGGCAAATCTTGGGCGGCAGTTGTTTACGCCGCTGGAAGTCGGGGCAAACAAGGCAGAAGTCCTTATAACTCGGTTAAACCGCTTCTTTGGTTTTGATTGGTCAGCAAACCCCAGCAGATACCCGAGTGAGGACACGCACGTTGCAAACATCACAATATCATGCGTGGATAACGTAAAGGCAAGGGTGGATATTGGGAAGAGTCTGCGAAAGGCAGGCAAGAATAACTGCGATGACAGAAGGCAAGCGTACTACTGGCTGGACTTCGGTAACACCACGGACACAGGGCAGGTAGTGCTTGGCACCATTGGGGCGGTGATTCAGCCAAAGAGCAAAAAGGCAGAAACCGTGTCAAAACTGCCATGCGTTGACAAGTTGTTTGATTTGTCGAAAGTCGATGAGAGAGACAGCGGCCCAAGCTGCTCACTCGCAGAAGCACTTCGGAAACAGGACTTGTTCATAAACTCCACACTCAGCCAGCTTGGGTGTAATCTGTTGTGGAAGCTCATAAGTCAAGGCATGATAGATTGCAACGGCTTGTATCTGAATCTAAAGACCATGAAAGTAAATCCAATAAATCTGTAGTCTATGGAAGCTGTGATGAAAGATAAAATAACTGGTGCAGATCCGACCTTAATGCTTGCGGCTGCAGAAGATTGTGGAGCAAGGTTCTGGTCACAGGTTTGTATATGTGTCATGGTGTGCGAAAACCTGTTCTATGAAGTCTATGACATGTGTGAAGACAGGAAAATGACTGGCTTTCACTACAAGAAGCCGCTAAAGGCGTGTATTGGTTCTTTTGATGAGCTTGACAACTGGCTAAAGGAAAACGAGAATCAAATCCTAATCAGAGACTATGGGACACAGGTACAGAAAAGGATTGACAGGCAGCTCCGCGACCTTTATATAACATTCAAGATTTATCTGGAGAGGATGGGGCAAAAGGACACGGAGATAAAGGCACACATCCTTGTGGTAACGACCTTAATCCATTACTCCGTTGACTTGTTCGATGGCTACTTCAACATGTACAAAGAGAGATATGGTATTGACATGAGGGATGACTACATGCCAGCACGGATTGAAGTGGTGGCACAGAACTTCAATACATTTGCAAACCTGGTAATACTTCCAGAGCGCAACAAGCTGAATCCGATAGAGAACTATGCTTCAGAGCGGGCTTTCGATGCACTGTGTGACAGGCTTGCAGACGAAAAGATGATTGACGAAGCCGGATTGGAGGTAATGAAGCTCAACCACATGGACGATGCCATTAAGCAATACGAGCGTGAAAGGCTTGGCGTGGAACGTCTAAAAGATAAGTATAAGGTATCAATGGCGTAGAAACTTTGTGTATTTGATAATTTTTATTGCAAAAAGTTTGCGTATTTGATAAGAATTGTTTATCTTTGCAGTAGCAAATAAGATAAAAGCCATTTCAAAATGGAAAAAGAGAGTGTAATCAGTAAAATTCGGAAGCTTCTTAGGCTTCAGTTCGGAGCAGAGAAAATCGGCTCTATGGCAGAAGCTTGTCAAGCGGCAAATCTGGTCAAGAAACTGCTGTTTGAATATAATCTATCAATGAGCGATATAGAAGATGAAAAAGCGGCAGTGAACATGGTGGAGTCCTCGGACATGACGAGTATCGACAAGTACGGAAACCGCTGGAAGATTGCCCTGCTGCACGTTATCGCTTCAAACAATCTGTGCAGAGTGTTTACCAGAACCTACAACAAGAAGATGTTTGTTATAGGTGCAGAGGAAAACGTGGTTGTCGTAAAAGAGTTCTACGAGTATCTTCTAAAGGTGTTCCGTCGCCTGTCAATCGAGAGGTTTAACCAGGCACAGAACGAAGCCATGTTAGAGGGAAAGCGGTACACGGAGGACGGAGAAAGATTGTTTATGCGCTCCTATCTTGAAGACGTTAGTTCCGGCCTTCAAGAAAACTATGACAGCTTGAAGCCAACTTCCGAGGAAACGGCTCTGGTCGTATGCCACAATCAGATGATAAACGACTATCTGAACGAAAGCAAGTATAAGCTGAACGATAAGCACAGGAAACAACGCCAGCCAAGACTCATGGGTGAAGCGTATCTCATGGGCGAAAAGGACGGCAGGAATGTAAATCTAAGCAAACAACTCAAGAACAATGGAAGTGACCAAATGCAAATTGAATGGTAAGGCACTGTATTCTCCAAAAGGTGCTGCAGCCGAATATGCAGCCGTAGGGTGCAATCTCTACACGGGATGTCCTCACGACTGCCAATACTGTTACTTAAAGCGCGGTGTCCTCGGGCCACAGCTCGGAAGTACGGAAGTCAAGTTGAAGAAGTGCTTTAAGGACACGGAAGATGCAGTGATGACGTTCTGCAGGGAGTGTGACAAGCATCTTGAATACTTACAGAAGGTAGGTATTTTCTTCTCATTCACTACAGACCCTCTTATCAAAGAGACAAGAGAGGTTACGAAATCCTGTATCATCTTTGCGAACAGGCGAAACATACCAGTGAAGCTGCTGACCAAAAACACGGACTTCTTGGACGATGAAGTGTTCATGTCATGGTTAGAGCTACCAGAGTTCCGCAAGGACTTGGTTGCGTTTGGCTTCACGCTGACTGGCAGGGACGATATGGAGCCTAACGCATCACGAAACATGGTGCGTATAGATGCCATGAAGGTATTGAAGGAAAAGGGCTTCAAGACATTTGCCAGTATCGAGCCGATAATTGACTTTGATAGTTCAATCAAGATGATAGAGGAATCGGCACCGTTCTGTGACCTGTTCAAGATAGGGCTTCGCTCTGGCGTGAAGGATGACTATTACGAACCGTCGGAGTTTGCTTTCTTCATCGGCCAGGTAACGGGACTTACTGACAGGATTGGCTTCAAGGTGTATTGGAAGGAGTCTTTTCACAAGTACATACAGAAGCACATGGCAGGAGAGAACTTTGAGGTTGCCCTTTCCGTCAGTCCAAACTTTGTGAAATCAGATTATAGCATTTTCTATGAGGGAAAACATTAAGACCGAATACTGCAACTACAAGTGCTCGATGATGCTGAAAGAGCTGGGTTACGATGAAGGTTGTGACTCATTCTACGAAGACGCGATACAGCACAACGGTAAGGACTTGTCCTATGATGAAGAGTTGGACCTTAAAGGTGAGGGGCGCGGCAAAGAAATTAAGCGAGTGAAGGGTGGTTGGATTAGTGACCACTTCAACCACAATACGGATAGCTGGCTTGGGAAGTCCTGTTGCTCACGTCCTACAGTGTCACAGGCCAAACGCTGGTTGCGAGAAGTGAGGAAATGGCATATCGAGGCGCATCCTTCAAGAGAAAATGAGTGGCATGTATGGATTGTGTGCCTTGATGATGTCAATCCAGAGGACGGAAAGCTGAACGCCTGTAACTATGACGGAAAGACATTCAAATCATACGAGAAGGCAATAACAACAGCTATGGAGTTCCTTCTAAAGTGCATGACGGACGCACAAAAGAAAATGTTGAAAGGGCAAGTTATATGAACATCGAATTATCACCAATGAATCTTCCGCACGAGGAATACAGGCCAATACTTATAGCTGGGCCTTGTGCAGCAGAAAGCGAGGAGCAGGTCTTTGAGACTGCCAAACAGCTCAAAGAACGTGGAATTAACATCTTCCGTGCTGGTATATGGAAGCCGAGGACAAAGCCAGGCACCTTTGATGGGTACGGAGAGCAAGCCATGCCTTGGCTCTTACAAGTGAAGAACGTGCTGCGTATGGCCGTTGCTACAGAGGTTGCCACTCCAGAGCATGTAAAATGTGCCTTGCAGGGTGGTGTCGATATTCTGTGGATAGGTGCAAGGACAACCGCAAACCCATTTGCAGTGCAGCAGATAGCAGATGCTTTGAGGGGTACGGACGTGCAGGTTCTTGTCAAGAATCCCATAAACCCAGACTTGGAACTGTGGATAGGCGCGATAGAACGTCTTGCCAATGCAGGGGTGCATCGGCTGGGTGCCGTTCATCGCGGCTTCTCCACATACGGACAGAGCATCTACAGGAACAGTCCGATGTGGAAGATACCTATAGAGTTGAGACGCAGAATCCCAGAACTGCCAATAATCTGTGACCCGAGTCACATGGGAGGCAAGCGAGAACTTGTAGCACCAATCAGTCAGCAGGCAATGGATATGGGCTTTGACGGTTTGATGATTGAGAGTCACCACAAGCCGGACGAGGCAATGAGTGACAGCAATCAGCAAGTCACGCCAGATGTGCTTGCATACATTCTTTCCTTGTTGGTCATCCGAGAAAACACGGCATCGACAGAGGACATCAGTCTGCTTCGCCGGAAGATAGACGAAATAGACATCCGACTCATTGAACTGCTTGCAAGCCGAATGGAAGTGAGCAGGGAGGTCGGGCAGTTCAAGAAGGAGCACAATGTTTCTGTCCTTCAGACTGGAAGATACAACGAGATACTGGAGAAGCGAGGCGAACAGGCTGCATCTTGCGGCTTGGGAAGCGAGTTCGTGCAGAGTATCTTCAAGCTCATCCATGAAGAGAGTGTACTACAGCAAACAAGATTTATAAACAACAAATAATTCAAAGTATGAAAGAAATCAAGGTTTCAGTGCCAGACGGCAAGAAGGCTGAATGGCAAGACATCAACGGAGTGCAAACACTGGTACTTGTTGACGAAAAGGACGAAAGGCCAGTCATGGAGCGCATCAAGACATTTGAAGATGCCTGCAAGGAGCTTAACAGACTCGCAGAAGAAGGCAATGAGGATATGGCAATCCTGCTGGCCGACTACGAGTCAAACGCGGACAACATCAAGACGGAGGCAACTCTGGCATACATGAAGCTGTGCATCATCGTAGCAGCACTTAATGAAGGCTGGGTGCCGACATTCGAGAAAGGCGAATACCGCTGGTTCCCCTGGTATTATCTTTATACCAAAGAAGAAGTCGATGCTATGGATGAAGATGAGAAGAGGCGTGTGGTTGGCCGTGCGAGCCACAATGCGAATCCGCTCGGCGGCTGCGTGTGTGCGGGCGCGAGCAACGTTTCTTCGTACTCGAGTACGCACAACGGCGCTCGTCTCGCCTTCAGAGACCGCGAAAGAGCGGAGTACGCAGGACGGCAATTTGCGGAGTTGTATGTGAGGTATTACTATGATGCAAAACTTGAAAATTTATAAAGATATGGAAAGAGAAGAAGTAAAAAATTTGGTCATCGAAGTAATTGAGGAAAAGCTTGGCTGCATGTTTGCGGACGAGAATAGTTCTCTGAAAAATGACCTTGGGGCAGATTCCCTTGACAATGTGGAAATCTGCATGGAGCTGGAAAACCGACTTGAAGTGAGCGTGACAGATGAAGAGAGCGACAAGGTGTTCTCTGACGATGCGACGGTCAAGAAAGTCATTGACTTCTTTCACGAGAGGAAATGCCAGCAGTCATGAGAACCAATCAGACGGCACAAAACAGCAGATACCAGTCAGACATCTTTGTTGTTGACTGGGCGTGTGTCCCGACAAAGAAAGAATCATCAAGTTCTGGAAAGGAGCTGCCCAAACAGTGACAATCCAGAGAAGGGCGTGGATGGAAGGAACGGCAACGACTTCGTGGAATCAAAAGCATAGGCATCCACGCCCTGTTTTTCAAAAGTAACGAAACATGATAGAAATTAAATTAAATTTGTGTATTGCAGCAATGGTTGTCATAATGGCATTTGCTATCGTGAAGGCATACAAATTGCAAAAAGGTGACAGATACGGATTCTACACTATTTACTCGATTTTGATAGTTGTTGTTGCGATTCTAATATGTGGAGTCATTGGTGGAATTTTCTTGTGGTAAAACGAAACATAGATATGGAGAGACAGGAAGAACAATTAGTGGAGAGAGTTCTTGGGAAGGACTTTCTCAAAGAGGCAAAGGAATATGGCCGTCAAATGAGGGTGGCTTGTGCAATGCAAGGTGCAAGCGAGAACGTCCAGAACGCAATGCAGAGGATTGCCGAGGTCGCCTACGCCAAAGGTGCCGAGTCATACAAACGCAACATGTGGCACGAGCTGGCGAGGAGATACCCGAAGCTTGATGCTTGGATGCTTTTCCGAGGGGAGAGTGGAATCTGTTTTTTCGGAAAGATTGTGAAGAAAAACGGACGGCTTGTGTCAATCGGAGAGGACGGAAAGCAGACAGAGAAAATCACTCACTGGATGGAAGTTCCGAACGTGGAGGACACAAATTAAGGGGAATAGTGTAGAATGTCGCATAAAAAGCAGAAGGGACGACTCTCGCGAGCAGTCCCGTTCCTATGCAAATAAGATAAATACCATTCAAAACTAAGACAATGAACCTTGACAGGTAGATTGAAATAGTAAAAAATGAATCTATCCGTATTGCAAAGGTACGAATAATTGTTGAAATGACCAAATTTTGTATGAATTTTGATAATAACTTATCATATATTTGGCAAATTTCGGGAAAATGATTATTTTTGCAGCGACAAAACTTGTAGAAATGATAAGAGAAAGAATTTACCAACAAATGTTGAAACGTGGAGTGAATCAAGTCATGCTTTGCAACGACTTGTCACTGACACTACCGAACTTCAACGCATTTATCAGAGGCAAGCGGACAATGCCTTATAAGGACCTTGTGGCAGTGATGAAGTACCTGCGTCTGTCTGTGGCACCGCAGGGAACGGAGTCCACCAGCTCACCAGTGGAGAGCATGAGTGAAATTTTCCGTGAGAGAGTGAAGCAGGGAGGTCTAAAGCTTGTAGAGGTGGAAGCTGCTGCAGGGGTGAACAGAAGCACAATCTCCAGTTTCATAACTGGAAGGTCTGTCACTTCCTCGAAGAATCTGGGAAAGATGATGCAGGCCCTCGGGCTTGACATTGTTCCGTTCAAGAAAAACTAAAGTAAGAGATATGGAAATTGTAATCAAGAAACTTGAAGAACTCACGCCTGCCGACTACAATCCGAGAAAGGACTTGCAGGAAGCAGATAAGGAGTACCAGGACATCAAGAGTACCATTCAGATGTTCGGCCTTGTAGTTCCGCTAATCATGAACAAGCGGACTGGAAATCTCGTGAACGGCCATCAACGCCTGAAGGTACTCCGTGACCTCGGATATAAGGAGGTGGAGGTAAGCCTGGTAGATATGGACGAGAAGAAAGAGAAGGCTCTGAATCTCGCCCTCAGTCGTATAGACGGTGACTTTGACAACAAGGCTCTGACAAATGTCATGGCAGAAATCAAGGAAGCAGGAATAGACCCAATCACGCTCGGCTTTACGAAGTCAGAGGTGGATAAGATGTTTCCTGCTGAAATGAACGCCGAGAACCTTTTTGGCGACGAGGCAGATAATCCTTTCTCTGGTGAAGATGAAAAGCCAGAGGAAACGGAGGTTGTTGCCATGGTCGGCAAGTACCGTTTCTCGATGGAGAAATCCAAAATGGAGGAAGTCATGGGTGATATCCGCTACCGCAATGGCTTCGTAAAGGAAAAGGTGGAGAAAGAAATCAAACTGCGATTGCTCTATGGCAAAGACTGGAAAGAACACACAGATGCAGCCGATGACGATTCGGACGCTCAAGATTAGCGATATTGAGGAAGCCTTCTACAATCCCCGAAAGGTGATGAAGAGAGGCAGCAAGAAGTACGACAACCTCAAGAACAGTATTGAAGAGTTCGGGTATGTGGAGCCTATGGTCGTGAACGAGGTGAACAACCGCCTTATCTCCGGCCACCAGCGTTTGAACGTGCTCCATGACATCGGTACGGAGGAAGTGGAGGTGTCAATCGTTCACATCGAGGACGAGGCAAGGGAAAAGGCCTTCAATATAGCCCTCAACAAAATCAAGGGCAAGTGGGACACAAAGAAGCTGGCAGATGTCTTAAAGGAGATAGGCGACGAATGGAACGCCCTTGACCTTGGATTTGAGGAAAGCGATATTGCCGAGTTCCTAAAGAACAATGACAACCTGGGTGTGGACGGAAGCAAGGCCGACGAAATGGATGCAGGCATCAAGCTCCGTACAGGATCGGCAGCTTGTGTAGTTGCCATTGCTGGAGTCCGCTTCTCTATTCCTGCAGACGAGTTTGCAAAAATGGAGCAGGGCATCATAGAAGCCGGAATCTTCTCGGAGAAAGAAATCAGTGAAGAACTAAAACGTAGATTTATTGCAGAATGATACAGATGGTAGCGCTGGATAAAATCCATGCATCAACATACAACCCGAGAAAGTCAGACCCGAAGCGTCTTGACATGCTGGAGCTGTCCTTGCGGAAGCTCGGTTTTGTTTCCCCAATCGTTGTGGACCAGGGAGGCGAAATAATCTCCGGCCACCAGAGAAGCTATGTGGCTTCAAGAATGGGCGTGAAGAGAGTTCCAATCCTCATCATCCCGCGAATGACACTTGACGAGCGCAAGAGTCTGAACATCGTGTTTAACCGTGCCACAAATGACTTGAAGCGTTCTGACACCTGCGAGACGGTGAAGAACTATATCAGCAAGTTCGATGTGGAGGAAATGGCAAAGAGCCTTCCAGACCTCAAGCCGGACACGGAAGAGTTCTATCCGTGTATGCATACGAAGGTCGGTGACAGTTACGAGTTGCTGAAGAAGAACGCTTCAAAAATCAATCAGTATGCCACAAACATGTATGGCTCCCTTAACCGCAAGAAGATTGAGCTGCCTACTGTCGTGGATGAAGATGACAATGTAGTGAACGGCATCGGGCGTGTCAGCTTTTATGCAGAGCGGAAAATCCGCCCAATACCAATCTGTAGAATCACGAATGCACAGGCCCAGTTTGCCAATCTGATGTTGAACTATCTGACAATGGACTTTGACATCCAGAACCGATACGCGGACACGCTGCGGCACAACTCATTCATGCGGAGCCGTAACACAAGGGCTGGTGGTTTGGGCTGTGGCTTCTACAAAGGCGTATGGCCTCGCTTGCACTGTGAGGACACCATGATTCTTGAAGGCAAGAAGAAAGAGGAATGGGTAAACCGTTTCGGCTCAAGCATCATTGACTTTGGTGCAGGAAAGCTTAACAATACCCGAATCCTGCGAGAGAGCGGCATACAATGCTCTGCATTTGAGCCGTACTTCATCGCTACTGGCGAGGAAATCAGCAAGAGCGAGTCGCTGAAGATAGACAGGAAGTTCCTTGCAGAGATAGCGGACGGACGCAAGTTCAGCGCTATCTTCATATCGTCGGTGTTCAACTCTGTACCGTTCATGGCAGACCGTATGGCAATAGCTACTATCTGTTCTGCCCTGTCAAGTCCTGAGACAATATGTGTATGCTGGACGCAGGGTGTGAATGTCGGGAACAACGCCGCCATATCCTCGAATGTTCAGAGCAAGACGGCTGCTGGTCAGATTGCTTTCAATATCGACTACGAGCCAAATGTGGTGCTTGGGGACTTCTCCAAGCTGCCGAAGGTGCAGAAGTACCATACGAACCGTGAGATATTCGACATCTTCAATCCTGTTTACGGCGAGATATACCGCCTTGACACCATAGACGGCTTTGTCTATATGGAGTGCAGGGGTACGCGACTGGACGTGAACAATGCAGAATACATGGAGAGGCTACGCAAGGCCATCGAGTTTGAATTTGACCTACCCTATCCAGACGGAACACGTGCAGGTCTTGTGGAGGAAGCGAAGACTGCATTTGGCAAGCGTTTAGGTGTTGAAATTCAGTGAAATAAACAGGCAAAAAGCTTGCATATTTGATAATTTTTTTGTACCTTTGAAGAAAAAAGAAAGCTCATGAAAGATAGAATAATCCTCTTGGATTTGAACTATACGCTGGTCAGTAACCAGGAAAAGACTCGCATGATACGTCCCTTCACATCGAGGCTTCGTGCAGAGGAATACCGTAAGGACCTTGTGGAGGCCATCAAGGGGAACCGTGTCATCATAATCACAGCACGTCCTTCGTTCCAAGGTAACCAGTCTCTGGAGAACATCAAGAGAAAGACGGGCTGGGAGCCAATGGAGGCATATTTCAATGACCTTGGCCTTGAACCGCCATCCATAAAGGAGAGTATTCTCCAGCGTTTTGTGTTTCCGAAGTACGGAAGGGATGGAAAGAGCTATTTCGCTGTAGAGAGCAATCCAAGAACGAGAGCCATGTACTACCGTTACGGAATCCCAGCAGAACCTTATGACAAGTTCATACAGCGTTTCCCCGAGATAGTTCTGAAAATGAATCACGACCCAGCACAGTTAGAATTAGACCTATTTGCACAATGAGCGACAGAAAGAACATACAAGAAGGAAAAGATAGCTACGTTCCAAAGGAACAGTGGCAGTTCAACAAAGAAGTGACAGATGTATTCCCAAACATGCTGTCACGTTCCATTCCTGGTTATGAGAGCATGAGGGAACTCGTGTACCGTATGGCAAGGAACTTCGTTAAGGAAGGGACAAATGTACTTGACATCGGTTGTTCAACAGGCATATCGTCGGAGCTGCTGATAAAGAACTTCGGGCCTAAATGCAACTTTGTACTGACAGATGTCAGTGAGCCGATGATAGCGAAGTGCCGTGAGAAGTACGCGAAGGAGATACAGGAAGGCTATGTGAATGTGAAGTACAGCGACCTGCGAGAGAAGCTACCAGTGAAGGGGTGCTCACTAATCCTGTCCTGTCTGACCATTCAGTTTACGCCGATAGAGTACCGCCAGTTTATCTTCAAGAACATCTATGAGTCATTGGAGCCGGGCGGCGCACTTGTTCTGGTGGAGAAGGTCATGGGAAACAGTGATGACATTGACCAAGTGCTGGTGAAGGAATACTACGACATCAAGCGTGAGAACCAGTACACGGAGGAACAGATAAAGACCAAGCGTAAAAGCCTTGAAGGCTCACTTGTGCCGCTCACCATTAAGATGAACGAGCAGCTGCTTAACATCAGTGGCTTCAACAAAGTAGATACGTTCTGGAGATACCTAAACTTCGTGGCACTTATAGCGATAAAGGAGAAATAATTCATGGCAGCACCGAAAGGAAACCAATACTACCTGTTGGCAAAGGAAGCCCTTGGCAGGCCAAGAGTCATAGAGACGGCAAAGGAATTTCAAGAGAAGTTCCTTGAATATGTCGAATGGAGCGAGGAAAACCCAATACTTGCAAAAAGGGCATCGAGGAAGGAAACGCAAAAGGACGAAAACGGAAACATGATTAAGCCGACAGAGACACGCATGGATAGTGAAAGCAAACGCCGTCCGCTATCCATGTACGGACTCTGTGCCTACCTCGGAGTAAGCAGGAAATGGTTTGAAATGAGGCTCAAGACGCTGGAAGAAAAGGGGGACGGAAGGACAGAAGAAGAGGAAGATTATTTTACCGCCATAACACGCGCGAAGAACATCATCGAAATGCAGCAGTATGACGGGGCCAGCGTCGGGGACTTCAACGCCACCCTTACAATGAGGGCACTCGGATTGGGTGACAAGGTTGACATGACCAGTGACGGACAGGCGATAAGGACAACTCTACCAATCATCAACATAATGAGAGACGAACGCTGTGCCGATGCAGATAGATGTGAAGCTGAATGACAAACAATTCCAGGCATACGAGATTCTCACAGACATGGGTAACGGCGTCACCGAGCTATTATATGGCGGTGGCGCGAGAAGCGGCAAGACCTGGTTGGGGTGTTTCTGGCAGATAACAAATCGCTTGAAATACCCTAAGTCTGTAGGACTGATATGCCGTGAACAGCTTGTCAATCTGTTAGACACAACGCTCAAGACGTTCTTTGAAGTATTGGACTATCTCGGAATCACGGAGCAAGTGGTGTATAAAGGCGGCATGACAAACTCCGCTTTCTTTCCCAACGGCTCCATGATATACTTCCGCTCTCTGGCAAAGAAGCCGAAAGACCCGAACTTTGACCGTTTCGGCTCATACGGCATAACGGACATGTTCATAGATGAGAGCCAGCAGGTATCAGAAAAGGCCATCAACGTATTGCGAGGACGTTTCTCATTGCTTGAAGGCCCTAACCCAGACGGGACGAAGTGGCACCTCATACCGAAGGCCATGTATTCCTGTAACCCTTCAAAGGGCTGGAACTACACACAATTCGTAAAGCCAGCAAAGGACGGGAACATTGCACCGCACAGAAGATTCATAAAGGCACTGCCAAAGGACAACCCTTATATCACGCAGGACTACATCGATAACCTTCTTCGGTCAGACAAGATAACAATCCAGCGTTTGTACTACGGAAACTTCGAGTACGACGATGACCCTGCATCGATGATTGACTACGATGCTTTGATAGACCTTTTCCACAATGAGCATATAGAACAGGTCGGAGGTCGTAGCTGCTCTGCGGACATTGCGACAAAAGGGCGAGACCGTTTTGTTGCAGGCTCATGGATAGGGAATGTATGCACAATAGCGATAGACAAGGCATACTCCCCATCGAGGGAAGTACAGGAGGACTTGAAGAAGCTGATGATAAAGGACAAGATACCACGCACACTTACCGTAGTGGATGCGGATGGTGTAGGCTCGTTCCTGGAGTCGTACCTTGAAGGCATCAAGGAGTTTCACGGAGGCTGGAAGCCGCAAGACCCGCGATACCAGAATCTACGAGCCGAATGTTATTTCAAGCTGGCAGAGCTAATCAACGCTCGAAAGTTGCGAGTCATCTGTACCGATGAACAGAGGGAGCATATCATGGATGAATTGGGGGCCTTGAAACAGGCACACATTGACAATGATGTTGGAAAGAAGGATGTCATCAAGAAAGACGAGTGGAAAGCACTTCTTGGGGGCAAATCGCCGGACTACTCCGACATGCTCATGATGGCGATGATATTCCGAAGAACCAAAGCAACAGCAGGCGCTCAAGCATCGGTTCAAGTCCGCAGTAATGAATAGCAAAGTTCAGTAAAAAAAATGCAGATAAGGTCGATACACCAAAATTAAGAAGTAATTTTGAACATGAAGAAAAGGATTTTACGCAAAAAAGAGGTCAAACAGGACTGTCCTTACAAGGATTTCCTGCTTCTTTTTCCGTATGCAGACAAGGAGGTTCAAGAAGAACTGATTAAGCGTCTGAGGGAACAGCCGAGGCCCGACAAGCTATGTGGGAAGGAAGTTCCGAAAGACCTTAACGGCATCAGCTACGGAATGCTTGACGACCTTCGGACAGCGACAGGAAACGATGATATTGCAGGAGCATGTGCAAAGGTGCTGCTGGGTGTGGAGCCGGAAGACCTGCTGAAAGAAGATGCAAATGACGTGTTCGGCTTTACCTCATTCGTAACGGAAGAGCTGAAACGCATCAACAAGATATTCCAGAGCATCAAGGTCAACTACTCGAAAGAGGAAATAGCTGCTGGAGTCAAAGAGCTTGACTTTGGCAGTTTCGGAGTCCTTGACTGGTATGCAAGGCGAATGGGAATAACCAATCAGAACGAAGTCCGCGAAGTGGCGTGGGTTCGTATCTTCCAGTGCATGAAGAACGATGCGCTGAAGAATGAGTATGAGCGCAAGCTTGCCAAACAATACAGACCAAAAACCCATAAGAAATGAAATACTTTACCTACAACGAACTGACCAAAAGCGCAACAGCGGCACGTCTTGGAATAGACAACACCCCAAACGCGACAGAAAAAGCCAACCTCAAGGCTGTAGTTGACAACATCCTTGACCCTCTGCGCGAGAAATGGGGTGCGCCGATTGTTGTGTCAAGTGGTTTCCGATGCAAGAGGCTGAACGAGAAAGTGGGCGGTTCCAAGACTTCCCAGCATTGTCTCGGGCAGGCTGTTGACATCAGAACGGTGTCCGACAAGCCATCGGACAACCACAAGCTGCTGCACTTGATTATCGAAATGGGCTTGCCATTCGACCAGCTCATCAGCGAGTATGTGGATGACAAGGGCCGTCCAGACTGGGTGCATGTCAGCTTCTCGCCCCGTCACAGAAGGCAGAAATTAACCTGCAAGGCAGGAAAGTATTACACAGGAATCAAGTAGAGTCGTATGTGCATCAAGAACATTGCCCCACATGGAACGGTGGAGAAGAAAATCCACAGTATAGTTGACAGCATGAATGAAGATGTTGCCTACCTGTTTATGAACTGGTCACAGGCCAATGAAGCAGTAGATAACATCTGCAAGCCGTCGATAATCTATGTACTCCCCCCAGCAGGGGAGTTTGATATTAGCTGGGCGCAGGTCAAGGACAGCCCAGACGCACAGATTGCCTTTGTCGCCCCGACTGACTTTGACTTTGACGGTCACGAGAACGATGACATCATAGAGCGCATGAAGCGGCTCTGTGTCCTTTTCATCAAGACGTTCAATGACAGCGGTCTGTTTGAGCAGATACAAGGCAAGCTTGAATACCAGGTGCTGTATGACTTCTTCGACCAGAACGTGACAGGTATCGTCATCAATCCCAAGTTGAAGGAGGAAGAGGGCATTTTTGTATGTGATGACATAAGCAGGACAGAAGATAACGAGTAAGGTTTCAGTCAATGGAAGCGATAACACAGATAGTGACAAGGCATTTGGAGGAAGTGCGGAAGGGCATTGCTGCGAACATGCAGGCGATGAACCGCACAGCGTCCGGCAGATCTGTCGCTTCACTTCTGGTTGAGGAAACGACGAATGGTGACGGCACCGCTTCGGCTTCGCTTACTGGTGGCCAGCAGTGGGCCTACATGCAGAGAGGCCGTGGGGCAGGCAAAGTCCCGTACCGTTTCTCGGACATCATAAGGGAGTGGATATTGAAGAAGGGGATAAGCTACCGCCAGTTTGCGCCGAAGAAAGGGCCAGCGGAGCGAGGACTGAAAAACCTTTCATGGATGATAGCGAGAAGTATTATGATGAAGGGAACGAAGCTTCACAGGGACAACGGCTATAACGATATTTACGACACACTGATTTCAAAGGAAATGGATGTGCTTTCGGAAGAGTCAGTGGGAATCATTGATACAGAAATTGAAAAGATAAACGAGCAATACGATGAGAGTAATAGGGATAAGTGATGCAGCAATGAACATAACAGGCACGGCTTCTATTCCAGATGAAGTGTCCTATGTGTTCAATCCGAACTATGTAAACATAAACTTCGGCACGAAGAACGATGTTATGAACCTGTCTATAACAGACGGGACAGATACTTATGACATCGAGGTTTCTTTGTTCAACGGAAAGGCGAAGTGCTATATATCCAAGTTGATGCAGTTGTTTTTCACGGACTATATCTCTACACGCTCAAAGGAGCTGACAATCATCTTGAAGGTGCAGAGCGGAGAGACTATCATGTCTATGCCGACAATGGCTCTCTGGGCTTCTGTCGAGCAGGGAAAGAAATACGGCTACTATATGCCTTTCGTCTATGACAGGGGGAAATACCCGAAATATGTCAGAGAGGTCATTTGGTTTAAGAACTTCCCATTTAGGGTGTCTTTGTTCCGCAGGACGGAAAGCTATAACATGTATGCGAAGAGTGACAACGACACGCCAAGGGCTATCTATACTGGTGCTGATGTCTCGTGGTCAACTCAAAGCGGAGGTGCAAGTGGTGATGGCCCAAGAGGAAGGCGCAAGGCTCCAAGAATTATTAACGGAGAGACGGCGGCACAAATCATAGAAACGCCAGCGATGCAGACCCTTGACCTGGGACTTCTTGCAGAGGCAGGAATGGAAGTGGACTTGCAGGCAACAGGCATATCCGACATAAGCCAGCTTTCAGACATGTCTCTGAAAGATGTTGTTGTGAGACGCAGAAGCAGTAGAGGTATAAGAGAATATGTCTGGATTGACGAAGATGGCGACGGCTTTGATGACTGGTCAGAGTGGGATTCATACATCGACAGCGGGCTTGACATCATTACCTATTTCTCAATATGGGGAGGAAAGACAGGAATCCTGGAGTTCTCTCCAGCATCAATGTTCCCAAACACGACAAAGCAGCTTGTGTACACCATTATGAAGGATTTGCCGCAAGGAGCCATGTTTGACGCGAACTTCGACATCGTATTTAACGAAATGACTTCCTTGGCCTACATCGTAAAGCTGACCGTTAGCGAGGACAAGGATGGCCTCTATCTCCGTTGGATAGACCAGTATGGTTTCTGGCAGTATTTCCTTTTCTCGGAGGGAACGCTGAAGAGCAAGAACAGTTTGAGTAAAGTCACTATAGATGCAGAGTATGAACAGAACGGCATATATCACGGAGCAACCCGAAATGCCCATGTGGATAACACAGACACGATAAAGTGCTGTGCCGTGAATCTCAAAGAAGAGATACTGGCATACGTCGAGACAATCTACAAGTCACCTCATGTCGAAATGTATATAGGGAAGGACTTCGGGGACAATGAAATGTGGAAGCCTGTAAACATTGTGTCTGGAAACGTAGAGAGGTCTCAGGAAAGGAATCTGTACGACTATGAAATATCAATAACGCTTCCGAATACGGTATCACAAACAATTTAAGCAAAGAGGAAATGAAGATAGCTGGAATAATTATTCTTCTGTTGGTACTTTACATTTGTATCAGATTGGTGCTGTGTGCAATCATCATTCATGGTGACATGTTGAAACGTAATGGATTAAGGAAATGAAAGAGGAACTATATGTCTTTATCGACAATGAGCGTTACCAGCTTGACTTGACAAGTCCAAGCGGTATTACTTTGAAATGGGTGTCAAACCTTTTCAATGACATATCGAAACTGACTTGTTCGTATTCCTACACGTTCAAGCTGCCTATTACCCAGAACAACCGCCGTGTGCTGAAGCTCACGGACGATATACGTCACAATGGGGGCTTGGAGCGGAAGGTTATTCCTGCTGAATTTTATATCAATGGAGTGTGTCTTTGCCCAAATGCAAATCTCTATGTAAGCGAGTTGTCCGACAGCATTTCGTGTGTGATGACATGGAGGGTACTAAAGGGATTTGAAACGCTCAAGTCGAAAGGCGGAAAGCTGACAGACTTAAATTCTCTCGGAACAATTCAATGGGGGGCATCAGAAGAGTACGGAGGTACAGACGACAATCATTCCAATATGGATGCAGTTCTATATCCAGACTATGATGCAGGAATGCCGCATGAAGCTAACACACCGCCCAAACCTTGTGTGCCAATCTATCGTTTGCTGCGAATGATAAATGAACATTTTGGAGTAAGGATAAACATAGGTAGCTTCATTGGAGATAGGTTAGGTTTGAAAGGAAAGGGTGTTTTTAACAATCCTGCATATTACGGAAGAAGAGTATATGATGACTATGTTTCAAATGGGGTCATTCCATTAGTAAAAAGCAATGCAGCAAACGAGAAATATGTGGTTCGCGGCATACATAGTATAGGTGCTCATACATTAAGACATGTCAATAAAGAATGTACGCAAAAATGGCAGATGTACTGCTATTTATATAGTCTGTATGGCAGCACAACGTATGGTGTCTTGCACTATGGTATTATCGAAGGAGAATATGTCGGACTTCAACATTGCGAAGATGATGGTGTTGCAAGTGCAACATGGTACCCTGCAACAACTCTCTATGTAGGTATTCCAATTCTTGGAGATTTCAGAGAAAGTGAGTTTATAAAAAAAGTATATGTACATCGACACGACACAGGTTTGTCTCTATACAAGCAGAAGAAAAGTGAAAGAGTACAAGTAGAGGCTACAATCAGCCACTACTCTGGAGGAGGATGGCAGACGAGGACATACAAGGGAATTGAACAAGTAACAGACACTTGGGGAAGAACAGAACAAGGGAGTGCGTTAAATACTACATACGAATGCATAGAAGATACCACAAGTTATTTAGGTATAGGAACTGGAGAAACAGGCAGATTCTTTACAGGAGGCGATTCTATAAAATCCATTGGTATTTGTGGATTCTATACAAAGCAAGCATTTGCACTGAAAGGTTCATGCACGTTGCATATAACCCTAAACGCGGCAAATAAAGGGAGAATAAACATAAATGATTACCAGTGGATATGCCTTGCCAAAAAAATGTATGACAAGGAAGAATTGGAAATAGTCACTGATAAGGATATAAATTCATGCATAGGATTTCAATCTGTGGATATTCCTGTTTATGATTCAACAACAGGAACATATGTCTGTCATTTTGACTTTGGGCAAAATGAAAATGCAAGGAAAATAAATGTAGATGAATGCAATGATGAGTTATTTGCAGCGTATGTTTTTTTACCATATATACCAAGCGACTATACAGAAGGAGGAGTTAATGTATTGTCAGAGGGAGATATTTATTTCCAAAATTTTGTAATATCAGAAATTGTACCAAAGGTTGAGTCTGGTATTTTACCGATACAGATAAACATAACACAAAACCTTCCAGAAATTAGTTGCTTTGATTTCATTAAATCTCTGTTCTATATGAATGGGGCAATGCCGAGAGTAGAGAGTGATGGAGAAACGATTTCAGCAATGTATTACAAACAGCTGCGGGATAGGATAAACGACGGCATCGCTATTGACTGGTCGGACAAGTTGCTTTCAACGTCAGGCGACCTTGCATCGTCTGTGAAGTACCACAACACGAACTTCAGCAGAGACAACTATCTCGAAATGGCATATAGCACGAGAGAAAAGACAGAAGATGAATTGCTTGAAGAATTAGACCAGTATGGGAAAGGATATGGTTCTATACATGTAGAAGATAACACGCTACAAGAAGAAAGAGCTATATTCAAGTCCCCATTCCATCCCGCATATATAAAAAATATTCGATACCCGTTAATCAAGACTGGAAGGACCTGTAAAGTATGGGAAGGCGACAAGACACTTGTCAAAAATGTACCACCGATATATGGAGTAATCAATTTGCGTAAACTGGACTCCTCATTTGAAGACATCAGTATAACAAGACCTGGACTTGTAGATAACAAAAAAAATCATATACGAATGGATATATTCTCTCCATTTGACGACGAAAATTTAATGGATGATTTCTTCGGTTATCTAAAGTTAATTCTAAACAATTATGTACTTGTTAAGGAAAAGTTTAAGTTACCCGAAATTGAATTGAGGGAATTTGACGAGTCTATACCAGTGTATTTGTCAAAGTACAATTCTTTCTTCGCAGTTAGTTCCATACAACGTGACAAAGATGGCATTTGTACGGTTGAACTACTAAAATTGCCAAGAGCAACAGAAGAAAATGCAAAAATGTTAGATTTGTCTTATGAGGTGGAAATCATTTCAACAGGAATGGTAACATTTGATTCGGGAGAAAATGACAATTCTAATGTATATATACAAAGAATAAAAAATGGAGAATGGGAAACTACGGAAGAAAGGAGTATAGCTTTTGGCTCAGAAGGAATGTATGCAATAACAGCAGACAATGTATCTTCCGGAAATCCAGTATTGCGTATTTATGCTTCTGCGGTAGGACAGTATCGGTACACTTATACAGACAACGAATCTGGGGAAAGGGTTAGTATATTAAGAAGCGAGGCAAACATATATTATGACGGCAATCTATGGAGTGTTGGAAACGGATTTGAGGTTATAAACGAAGGTGACGGTGTTTGGCATATAGTAGAGATAGAAATACCAATCCGCAATGAGTTAGGAATAATAGTCGAAAGAAGGCGTTGGAAATCGCCATTCTTTGTTAGTGGGAAAAATGTCATTAATTATAACGAAAACGACACGAGATATGAATGGAAATTAAATAATGACAGTAATCTACTTTATTTTGAAATTGCAGATAGTACCATTGACGACGAGATTGGGTATGAAAATGGTTCAAATGGGACAGGAAGAGCAGAACACAGGCTGGATATACCAATTAATCAATATATACCAAAGTATGCATTTAGGATACATAAAACATATAACAATTATCCATTACGTTGTTCTGTAAGTCGAAAACTATCATATCAACTCACAAAAAAAGTAGGATATAATGTAATTTCTTCACAGTTAATGAATGTGAAACTGAAGGTATATTTTGATGATGAAAGAATAGATGTCAGTAGATATATTAATGTTAATTATAAAGATTATTATGGTAAGTATTATATTATCAAAATGATAGCAGATATAGAAAACGAAAATGGTGATATAATAGAGCGATTCCGTCGTAAAATATATTGGTTTGGTTCTGACGTTGATGAAAGTGTAATTACTAATGATTTCGGTGACGAACATGATGATGACCATACAATAAAGGTAAATTCCTATAGTTATAAAGGGGACTATATTTTGTGTGACCTAAATGAACATAACTATGAATTATTTTTTTACCCAGAATACCCAGATGTAGATGTATCAAGCATTCAAGTTTCATCAGACGCAGATTCTGGAGTGTTAGACATCTTGAATGTAAGTAAAGCAGGTTTTACATTACAAGCATTGTCTATTCAAGATGAAATTGTGCCTGTGAAACTAACAATAAGAGTCATACTTGAGGATGAATCTTATTTTGAAAGAACAATAAATATTGAAATAAGAAAACCATATTTAAGGCTTGAATCAAACGTGGGTAGAAATGTAATTGATGCATGTAATGGAAGTGGCTCTATTACATACAAGCTGAGTGTGCCAACAGACTTTACGATAATAAGCATAACATCGTCAAATGGAGCAATAACTATACAGAACATAACAGAAGATGAATTTACCTTGGTAGCACAAGGTATAGTCAAGGATGAAACGACTGTAGTTACCATAACCGTATTGGCTGCAGGTTTTGAAATCACAAGGTCAATAGAGGTAAAAGCAGTGTTCACGAACACATGGTCAATAGAAACTCTTGACGAAGAAGGTGCGCTTATAATTGACAGAAATGGGAACTTCTATACAGAAGAACGGTGGAAGGCTTCTGGTATATTGAATGAAGATGCGGATGGTGTTGCAGTTTCTGATGGTACTCATCGATTCATAATAGCAAAAAATGAATTTATTGGAAATATTGGTGGATATTGGTATGAAATGGTAAACGGACAATTCATAGAGCATGGAACTCTTGTAAGTGGTCAGTTTACGGCAAACAATTCAGACGAGGCTTGTACAGATTTCAATGGTATTGCAAATACGACTGCAATCATTCAACAAGTACAAGATACAGATGTTGGATTATTAAGACATACACAACAATTCCCAAGTGGAATACAAGGCTATCTCGGAGCAGTAGGAGAATGGCTAATAGTTTACCAAAAGCGTGACAAAGTGAAGCGGCTATTAGAAGCAATAGGAGCATCTGCTATGTTTGACACAAGAACAAGTCAGAGCGGTGGTATGTTATATTTTCCTCAATACTGGACTTCAACACAATGCAACCAGTATAGAGAATGGTACATCGAGTCACAATATAGCGGTTATAGATTGGGAATTGAAAGTAAGAAGCCACTCAATGGTTATGGGGTTTTATTAAGAGCTTTTGCAGAAGTACGACAAATATCAAATCCAATAACAAGAGGTTCTATTGCAATACAAGGTGCAGACTCATTTGAAGCTACCGGTGGTGTAGGGTATGAAGATTATGTAATCAATATATCGCCTGTTGGTGCAACAATAAGTGAGCTGACAGTAACATCGGACAATTTAGCCGTTACTATTAGCAATGTTTCAAATGCAGGATTCCGTGTTTCTGTGAATGGTATCAATATAGACCACGTTGCAAATATAACTGTAAGGGCAAGAGTGAACGGTTTAATTGAATCTGCCACAAAGCAAGTGAGCGCGGTAGCCGGATTAAGTATTGATAGGCTTAATGAAGAGCACGCACTAATCATTGGCAAGAATTATCATTTGTATTCAAAGGAAGAATGGGAAGCATCTGGACTTGGAATAAATGACATAGAAGGTATTGCAATTTCTGACGGTACGCATCAATTCATCATGTCAGCAGAAAATGTAAACGGAAGTACGCTTTATTACTGGGGAGGTGGCTTTAACGCATTTCGTATAGAAGGGATTAAGGGTGGAACATCTGATTTCGATGGAGAAGGAAACACAGAGAGGATTATAGAAATCATAACTGGCTCCGACGGATATTTTACCGAATCACCATATAGTGCAGCAGCTGTTGCAAAACAATACACATTCCCTTCAGGCAGTCACGGGTATTTAGGTTCTACTGGAGAGTGGAACATAGTAAACAATTACTATGGCAAGATAGAAACATTGCTTGAAGCTATTTATGGTGTAAGTTTGGCACGAGATACGAATTACACGTACTGGACCTCTTCTTGTAGTGGAGGACGTTTTGGGGCTATGAGTGTTGATGTATTTAATTGTCAAAACAGGAATGGAACTGTATCACGTTCATTCGGGAAGGTAGATAGTGATGAAAAGCGATGTCTCATCCGTGCTTTTAGAAAAATAAGATAATCGATATGGCAGACACAAGAGTAAAAATCGTAGATATTCAAGTGCGTTATCAGCAGGCAGTAGAGGGCATGGCAAAGTACCGTGCCGCTATTGCCGAGGTGAAGAAGTATCAGAAAGACCTCAAGAAGGAGCTTGCGGACGGAAAGATTGCCCGTGAGGACTATGACAGGAGCATGGCCGCGAGTGATGTCCTCATTCGTCAGCAGGGAGAAATCTTGCGCACCTTGACAAAGCAGGTGAACAACCAGGTAAAGGCCCAGCAGGAAGAAGAGGGGTCGCTGAAACAGCTTCGTGCGGAGTTGTCAAATGCGACAACCGCCTATGATGCTATGAGCCGTGCCGAGCGTCTGTCTGCAGCAGGTCGTGAGTTGCGGGACAAGATAAATGGCATAACCACGGAGCTGAAAGCCGCAGAGGAAGAGACACAACGCTTCTACCGTAATGTGGGCAACTACAAGAGTGCCACAGAAGGCTTGGAGGCAGTTCGTGTGAAGATTGCAGATGTAGGCAAGCAGCTATTGAGCCTAATCGGAATCGGTAGCGCGATGCAGTTCAGCAAGCAGGTTATGGAGGTCACCCGAAACTTTGAGGACGGAATGGCGAGGGTACGGGCTGTTACCAATGCTTCAGCAGAGGAAATGAAGATGATGACAGAAGAGGCAAGGGAAATGGGCCGTACTACAATCTACCATGCCACAGATGCAGCACAGGCCATGGAGAACCTTACTCGCGGAGGCTTTACGGCATCAGAGGCAACGGCGGCATTGTCGAGGACTCTCCAGTTGGCACAGGCAAACACAATCAGCCTTGACCAAGCCAGCGACATCATGATACGCACGATGAGGGGCTTTGAACTGCCTATCGAGCCGGAAGAAATGGAACACGCAAATGATGTGCTTTCCAAGACGGCATCAACATCTTCCACAAATGTAGTGGAACTTGCAGAGGCGTTGAAGAATGCAGCCCCATTCGGTCATGCCCTTAACCAGTCGGTGGAAGAGGTAAACGCCGCTTTGGGTGTACTGGCAGATGTCGGTATCAGAGGTGCAGACGCAGGTACGGCACTTCGTATGGTTATTCTCGGCTTGTCCTCTCCGACTGCCAAGCAGCAGAAAGTGTTCAAGGAATACGGCATCGAGATTAACCAGGCATCTTTAGAGTCCGAAGGACTGACCAAGACATTACAGAGGCTCAAGGCAAGCGGAATCATGGAAGCATCCAATTCCGCTGAATTGCTTTCAGCTGTCTTTGGCCGTAGGTGTACGCCACAGGTTATGGCACTGGTAGGCAACATTGACAGGCTGGAAGAAAAGCTTTTGACGCTTACAGAAGCGCAAGGGACAACCGAAAGGATGTTTGACCAGTCCTATAGCAATGTATCAAAGTCTGTCTTTGCCCTCCAGTCTGCATGGGAGGACTTCAAAATCTCTATTGGAGAGAGTTCTAATGGTGCATTGCTTGAGCCAATAGATGCGATGACAGCAGGGGTGCGGTTCCTGTCACAGCATATCGGTGAGCTGGGCCACTTTATTCTGTCTCTGATAGCCTCTATCAGTTTCCTAAAGCTTGTCAATCATGCAAAGGCCTCATTTGAGACTATTCGCAATTCAGCAGTGCAGAATGCAGAAGAAGCATCTACTACTGTAAGGACACTCCAGCAACAGGAACTAACCTTGCGAAAGACAACAGCCTCACAGACGGTAGCGTTGGAGAACTCTACGGGAACAGAGCGGATGATGATTGAGGCAAAGCTGTTGGCAAACAAGCGAGAGTTGGCAGAGACGGAAAAGGCGTTGGCAAAGGCAAAAATCAACGAAATAAAGTTGTGGGAGCAGGCTGCAGCCGTAAACTCCGGAAATGCTTGGAAGAGTGCAATGGCAGCGGCTACGATTGCCACACAGACGTTCTTCACAGCGGCCAAGACAATGGCAAAGACATTCGTGCTTACTGCTTTGTTCCAGTTGGCGTTTGAAGCACTCTACGGCCTAATGAACCTTATGAGTTCCGCGACGAAGGGTGACGGTGTGTTTGCGAAGTTGACATCAGCAGTAACCGACTTCATTAAGAAGGGCATAAACTGGCTCATTACGCAGGTCAAGGCAGTAGTGTCATGGTTCAAAGAATTTATCGAGAATAGCCGTATTGCACAGGTTTGGCTCGTTGGATTCAAGACACAACTTCAAGTTATTGGAGCGACATTCAAGACGGTATGGACTATCTTCAAGACTGGAATCAAGCAGATATGGAATGCATTTAAGGGGCTTATAAGCATAATTGGTGGTGTAGCCACAGCCCTTGAAGGTCTCTTCTCTCTCAACTGGGAGCAAATCAAGCGTGGTATCAAGCAGGTAGGAAATGCTGTTATTGACTTCGGAAAGGACACAATCGGCACCTTCAAGGATGCAAAGAATGAAATTGTGCAAAATGCGAAAGACGCATACAACGGTGTGACTGATGCTGTCAAGTCTGCTGCCAATAGCAAGGCATTTGGTGGTGGAGGAAGTTCGGCATCTTCTGTAAGTCCGAAGCCGGAAACGGAATCTACGACACCTGATGAAGCCGTTGCCGATGAAGCCGAGAGCGAAGGTGACAAGCCCAAGACCACCTATGCAGAGGACGCAAGGAAGGCAAAGCAGGATTGGGAAGATGCGAAGAAAGAATACCAGCGTATCATCAAGGACCAGAATGCAACCAGCGAGGACGTTCTCGCGGCTCGTAAGGCAATGGAAGATGCACAGAAGAGCTACGAGGACTTGACTGGCAACAAGGTAAAGAGCGGCAGTAAGTCAAACGACAGCAGCAAGCAGGACAATATCATCAAGAAGCAAGCAGAACTGGAGCGTAAGGCACTGGAGGAAGCAGAGCAGGCCATGCTTGACTTGTTGAAGGACACAGCGGCCAAACGTCGCGCCCAGCTTGAAAAGCAATATGATGATGAGATACGCAAGCTAAAAGTAAGGCTTGCAACAGAGAAGAACTTGACGGAAACGGCTAAAGAGGCCATACGTCAGACCATTATTGCAAAGGAGCAGAAGAAGAACGAGGAACTGGCGAAGCTCGATGAAGAAGAGTTGAAACGAGACATCGAGAACAGGCAGAAGCTCATCGCGTCCAGACTGGAGATTGCAAAGAAAGGCTCCGAGTATGAAATGAACCTCAAGAAGCAGCAGAATGAAGAAAAGCTGAAGCTTGACGAAATGGCCTTGCAGAAAGAGCAGGAGATAGCAATGGAGGATGCAAGGCAGAGAGTCGCTATTGCCGTTGAAGCCTACGGTGCAGAATCACAGGCAGCGTCGGATGCAAGATTGAGATTGCTTGAAATCGAAGCCGATTACGAAGACCGACTGATGAATATGCAGGAGGCCGCAAGGCAGAGGAATCTTGAGCTTGAAGAACAATATCAGCAGCAGCTCATCGCAAACCGCCAGCAGGCTTTCCAGAATCAAATCATGGAGCTGGATATACAGAACCAGGAACGGCTATTGAAAGAGCAGGAAGATAGCGACCTCTATCTTAATCAAGAACTCGGAAACCAGATGCTCCACTTGCAGGTTGTCACGCAAGGGGAAATGGATATACTTGCAGTAAGACAACAAGCCGCAGAGCAGAAGTACAATGACATCGTTGCAGCCGGGCAGCTTGAAAGCGAGACGACGGAAGCCTATTATGCCCGAGTCCTTGCAGCAGAAAAGGCGAAGGTTGATGCAAAGGCAGCATACAGAAAGGCAGAGCTGACAAACGATAAGGCATACCTGCAGGCAGAGAGGGCCTTGACAAACAGCCTTGTGTCTCTTACATCCGTATTGGGCGAGAGTAACGAGGAATTTGCCATGTTGAGCAAGATTATTACGCTGTTCCAGATTACCGTAGATACTGGCCGTGCTTTGTCTGCTGGTATCGCGAGTGCGTCTGCTTTGCCATTCCCTGCAAATATGGCAGCTATAGCAACGACTGTAGCAACCGTCCTTGCAAATGTGGCGACGGCCATAAGCACGGTGAAGTCTGCAAAGTTCGCTGAAGGTGGCAAGGTGAATGGACCAGGCACGGGAACTTCTGACAGCATACCAGCCCGTTTGTCGAATGGTGAGTTTGTGATGACAGCGAAGGCCACGAATATGTTTGAGCCATTGCTTGCCGCCATGAACGCCATCGGTGCAGGGGTAGTTCCTTTGGCTGTTTCAAACGGCTACAGAGAAGCACCGCTCTACACAGACGAGTTGCGAGACAGTTTCACGGAAAGCTTCAAGGAAGCCGCAAGTAACATTCATCCTGTGGTGTCTGTAGTTGAGATTACCGAAGCACAGAGACAGGTGGAAGTAATTGAAACACTTGATAACCTATAAAATCCGACACCATGACAAGATACGAATTGCTGACAGCCAATTATTCGCTTATCAAGCTAATGGCAGAAAACGGCATCACGCCAAGAGATATTGAGAACATCCAGCTTTTTTCAGAGTTTAACGAAATGAAGTCAAAGAAGCACAAGACGTACTACATTGTGGCTTATCTGTGTGAAAAGTACAATATGTCTGAAAGGGGTGTTTACAATATAATAAATCGCATGAAAAAGAAGGTTAAGCTATGAAGTTCTACAACACGATAGAGGAAAGTCATCTGTACTTTGGGGATAACCTTGAAGTCATGGATGACTTGCCAGCATACAGTATTGATTTGATTGTGACAGATCCGCCGTACAACTTCACGAAGGCGAACTGCACGAAGATGTATAAAGAGACTTCCAAGAAGCTGATGTCGAAGTCCGGCTTGTATGACTACGATGACGAAACGGAAGAGTGTCGCATCAAGTCCGGCTTCTCAAAGGAGGATATCTATCGCTGGCTGAATATGACACCGCGACTGATGAAGAAGATGAACGCCTATATCTTCTGTTCCGAAGCACAAGTGCCAATATATGCACAATGGGCAGAAGAGTACTGCTGCAAGTTCTCAATCCTTGTCTGGGAGAAACCGCTGACAATTATCAGCAAGAGCCGCTTTTCCCAGAACGCGGAGTTTATTGTCCGCATCTATGATGACGGCACGGCCCTTAACAAGCTGGACGACTGCGATTGTTACAACCGTGTCCTGCATTACCCTCCAGTAGTAAAGAAAGACCACCCGACACAGAAGCCAGTGGAACTTATGGCAAGGTTCATACGTCTGTCATCGCCTGAAGGTGGTGTAGTTCTTGACCCGTTCCTTGGTTCTGGAACAACGGCCATTGCCGCCCAGCGTCTCGGAAGGAAGTACATCGGGATAGAAAAAAACAAGAGGTTCTACAAAATTGCAGAAGACCGCTTGAAGAAGGAAGGGGTGCAGCTTACGCTATTTTAGTTGCGTTATATCATAAAGCCCTTTTGTGCCATCCTCATACTCCCCAGAGTCGTCACAGAGGAGAAGGATTTTGTCTAATGCCACATAATACTCACCTCCAAGATTACCTGCAATATAGTACATGTGACCGCGACGAATAAGTTTGCCGCTATCAGTAGTTCCGTCAGTAAATGACATAAGATAATAGTAGCCACCATTAGAAGAAAAAATCTCTAAAACATGGCTCTGATAACCCTTTGCTTTTGCAGTTAGTTTCCATTTGCCGATATACTCCTTATCGTCAGAAGCGAGAGCTTTTTCAACTTCACTTGAATAATCTGTTGCCAGACGTATTTGTAAATCAAAAATACGCTCGATACGAGTCTTTATTTCATCGCCTCGCTGTATATATTTAACCGATGGTATCTGAGGCTCTTCTGCGTAATGTAAAGCAAGCTGTAATATGTCATCAATAGCAAATCCATATATCCTTATAAGGAGTTTTGCATCTTCTTTTGGAAAGGATTCAAACCTTTTTAGCCAATCATTATAAGGGCCACCAACGCCGAGTCCATAAGTCTTAAAATCTTCCTTGTCCTTGAAGGAAATCATTTCATCATATAGTTGTTTGGCCTTCAAAAGAGTAAGGCTATCTTTCTTGATGTCATGTGTGGTGTCAGCAACAAGTTCTGGAACATTTTCGTCCCTTGAATTGTCAATAAGGGTAGCAATTCCACCAAAAACGATACAGGAGGCAAGCCAAATGCCAATCACCCAGAGAATAATCTTTTGCGTTTTCTTTGTCATAATTCAAGCGTTTAGAATTTGGCCGCAAAGGTAGTAATTTTCTTTGGTTTTCTCGCAAAAAATCACGTTAAAAATTTGCGTATTTGATAATTTTGTTGTACCTTTGAAGTAGCAAATAAGATAAGTAACAATCATTCAAAACAAAAATCACAATGGCACAGAAATTCTTTTCAATCGAGTGGTATTCCGACAGAAACGGAGAAATTGTAGGAATCGTAACGAACAACAAATTAGCGGAGCGCACCTTTGATGAGATACAGGACTATTGTATCAAACTTGCCAAGAGCCTGCACTGCAAGGGTGGTGTCCGCAACGAGTACGGAATGAAGGTATTTGACTTCAACTGGAGTCCTTCATGTGAAAATGAAATCTGCTTCTCATGGAGTAGCGAGGACCTGCTGAACGAGTTTATCAAGAACCACACTCCCGAAAAGGAGGCATATAATCAGCATATCATGGAGCTTTACAATGATTGCAAGACAAAGCATCCCGACGCTATGATTCTCTTCCGCTGCGGAGACTTCTATGAGACTTACCAGCAGGACGCAGTGGATGCCGCAGGCATTCTTGGCATCACACTCACACGGCGTAACGGAAGTGGCTCTGCCTTGGAGCGCAGCATGGCAGGCTTCCCATATCATGCTCTTGACACATATCTTCCAAGACTGATAAGAGCAGGAAAAAGGGTTGCAATCTATGACCTGCCAGAAGCACCACAGAAACTTGTCAAGCGTGGCATTACGGAGTTGGTCGCTCCTATGGTGAATCAGTAAGGCTGTGCGCCAGAGTTCGAGCCTCTGGCACCAACAAACCTCTCATTAGGGTTAGGGTGAGTTATCCGCATTTTCGATAGTACCTTTGAAGTTACACTCATCCTCAAAACAAAAACAGGAACTTGAAAGCGATACGGTGACCAGACAACCATTAGTCGGAGCAAGGACAAGCTTAAACCAGTCGAGACCAGCCAGGGACTTAAAGGCGCTGGGGTGCATGCAACGGCCGACAGAGTAACATTGGGCGATAAAGGAAAGCGCAGGAGATACCTCCGACATGGGAATCTTCCCAGACAAGGGAGCGAAAGGCGAAATAATTTGTGAATATGATAAATTTTTGTTCAAAAAGTTTGTGTATTTGATAATTTATTTGTACCTTTGCAATGCAAATAAGATAAATGTAATTCAAAACTAACATGGCAAGTAAAGTCTTTGAGAACACAGCAAGGCGTATCGTCATCTACAGCGACGACGGTTCCTGCAAATTGATTGCCACAAGAAGGGCAAACAAAACAGAGCGTTACGGCCACACGGCGTTTAGGGGTTCGTACTGGATATTGAACACCTTGAAGCGCACGGTAGGTGGCTATGAGCCGATAGTCTTTAGCGGATTGAATTACCGCTACGATTTCAAGAAGGACATTATCGATGCGCTCCAGAGTTCGACAAGATTTACAGAAGCCTACAAAGAACTATCCGCATGAAACTTTTTACAGACAATCCAGATTTCTACCCGACCCCTACCACTGTCATAGAGCAGATGATGATGGGTACGGACATTGTGGGAAAGACCATACTTGAGCCGTCGGCTGGCACAGGCAACATTGTTGACTGGCTAAAGGCAAACGGGGCTGGCAAGGTCATTGCTTGTGAGAATGACCAGAACATCCGCAAGCTGCTGAGCGGCAAGTGTGACATTATTGCAGAGGACTTCCTAACCGTTACGCCGGAAATGGTAAGCCACATAGACTGCATCGTTATGAATCCTCCGTTTTCAAAGGGAGCCAGGCATATTCTTCATGCTTGGCAGATTGCACCTGCTGGCTGTGTCATCATAGCACTTTGCAACAGCAGTAACCTTGAAGGGTATAACAGAAGGGAGTACCAGGAATTGCAGGAAACCGTGAATCTGTACGGTAATAGTGAATGGCTCGGAGAGGTGTTTAAGGAAGATGCAGAGCGCAGGACGAGAGTTTCCGTATCGCTCGTAAAGCTCTACAAGGGCGGTGATGGCGAAGATGAGTTTGCTGGCTATTTCTTCTCCAGCGTGGATGAGGACGCGGCCAACAACAACGAGAAGGAAGGCATCATGCAGTACAATGTTGTCCGTGAGCTTGTAAACCGCTACGTCTCTGCTGTGAAGCTGTTTGATGAGACCATGCAGGCCGCAAAGCGGATAAACGAGACGGCAGAGTTCTACGACTATGAGATAGGCGCGGACGGTGAGCAACACAGGAGGTCATACGGATATTTGCCTATCAAGTTCGGTGCCGTGACGAAAAACGAACACCCGACGGCAGTCACGCATGACCAGTACAAGAAAGAGCTTCAGAAATACTACTGGGACATCATATTCCGAAAACTCAACATGGAGAAGTACGCTACGCAGCATCTTCGTGAGCAGATAAACAAGTTCATCGAGAATCAGAAGCACATTCCATTCACCATGGGAAATGTTTACCGTGTCATTGATATGGTGATACAGACAACAGGCCAGAGGATGCAGAAAGCCCTTCTTGAAGCCTTCGACCATATCTGTTCCTTCTCTGCCGAAAACAGCACGGCAAAAGAGACGTGGAAAACAAACGCGAACTACATGGTGAACAAGAAGTTTATCGTGCCTTGGATGTGTTCGCGCTACGAGTGGGACTTGAAGGGAAACCTGCTGAAGCTTGACTGGAACTCACACCTTGAAAAGCTGGAGGACGTGAACAAGGGGCTGTGTTATATCACAGGACGGAAGTACGAAGAGATACGCAGCTTGCGTGATGCAGTCAACGAAAAGCTTCCGTTATGGGGAGAATGGTTTGAATGGGGCTTTTTCCGTTGTCGTGGCTACAAGAAAGGCACCATGCACTTTGAGTTTCTGGAAGAAGATGTATGGTTCAAGTTCAATTACGAGGTGTCAAGACTTCGTGGCTGGAATCTCCCGAAAAAGACAGAGAAGAAGCGCAAGGCACAGCAGCGCAAGAGCAAGGATGAAGAACAGCCGACTTTGTTCGGGGAAATGGAGGTATGCGTATGAAAACGGTTTGGACTCGGAAGATGGTTAGGGCTGTAAAGAAGCAGTACGCAACATGTGAAAGCCTAAAGTCTCTGGCAGCAGAGCTTGGGGTAAGCGTGTTCGGCCTACGTTCCAAAGCAAACGCGCTTGGTTTCGTGCGAAGAGGCAAGGATTTCTATTGGACTGCAGAAGAGGATGCAATACTCCGTGCAGAATACGCAGAAACGCCAATGGAAGAGCTGGTGAAGAAGTTGCACAGGTCACAGAGGTCTATATGGCAGAGAGCGCAGCAATTCGGTTTGCGGAGGTCAGAAGAGTTTATCAGAGAGCTTGGCCGGAAGTCGAGCCAACACCCGAAGTCCATAGCTGCACGTTTCAAGAAGGGGTTTGTCCCATTCAACAAAGGCAAGAAGGAACAGGAGTTCAGAAGCCAGGAAGCAATAGAGCGTTGCAGGACAACACAATTCAAGCCAGGTCACAGGCCGCATAATGCAAGGCCAGAAGGATATGAGAGTGTTCGCAATGGCAATGTTTACATCAAGGTAAAGGGTGAAAGCAGGATGCGCCCCAAGCATCGCTATGTATGGGAACAGCATTACGGGCCAGTACCCGAAGGGATGTGTGTCACGTTCCGAGACGGAAACAAGCTGAACTGCAGCATCGAGAACCTTCTCCTAATCACGGAGTCAGAGAAAGCCACAAGGGTAACGGAATCCATGTCGCCAGAACAAGAGAGGTTGAGAGTAGAGAGAAGCAGGGCCACACGGAACGAGAGTATCAGAAAGGACAAGATGCGCATCCGCTGGGGGCTTGAACCCAAGACAAGGCTTGTCAAGAGGTACTATGAGCCAGAAAGTATTAACAGGGCAAACGTATAAAGTCATGGAGAAAGAGCGAATCTGTTATTTCTGCAAGAAAGTCTATAATGACGGCATTACATGTCCTGCCTACAAGTGTAGCAAGACAGGAGAGAGTAAGGAAAGTTTTGACACATGCTCCGATTGGGAGGATTACGAAGAAAAATGATAGTACACAGATTCATGTCGGCCAAAGAATACAACAAGCTTATGGCTGGTGAGGTCTTGGAGAACAATAGAAAGCACGAAGGGCAAAAGACTACAAGTGTAGGCTTCTGTTTCTTCACAGAGCAGCCAAGCGATGCAATTCACTGGCTGAGCGGTTGTGTCGATGCTGACTATTGTGTGACAATGGAAGTGCCGAATGGGTTGCTTACGCCTTCTCTGGCTCGTTATCGAGACCCGCAAAAGCACAATCCGATGAGCAACTATATTTCCAGTTCCATGTTCATGGTAAAGAACGAATGGTGCTGCCAAAGGTATTCCGCAAGCATGGTGAAGGTTATATACGCAACAACACACTTTGAGGGATATACAATAATGAGACGTGCATTACAACAAATAGGTTTAATCCAATAATATGCAGAACAATGGCAAATGAAAAGACAAAAGAGGTGTTGCGTTCATTGTGGCACCCAGCAACAAAAAGTCCAGGAAAGAAGTATGTGTATGTTCTTTTCAAGGTCAAGGGGCATAAAGTCCTAACATGTGAGTTAATCAGATTTCTTTCAGAGGGCGTGACTCCGGCAACGGTGGCTTTCAAGATGTCAGACGGAACGCCGAAGCTGGCAGTTGCTTGGGCCTACGCAGAAGAGCTTGCCTGCACGATAACGGACGGAATGATAGCAGAGGCCAAAAGTGCAGCCTGGGCATGGTATAAGGAAGAGGAGGCGCAAGATGAAGAAGATTGAACTGTCACAGGAAGATTTTGAGTTTCTGAAAGAGCTTCAGCACGAACTCAATACACAAGACACGGACGGCCAGGCAGAGCCGAGGTACTGGATGGTCATGGAAAAAGAGACAATGGCAACCCCGCCAGGTGTCGGTCAAGCCTACATTCATTTGGGCGACGGTGACGTGCGGACACTTGAAGAGACCGTGCAGTTTGTCAAGGAAAACATGAAGTGGAGCGACAACGAGGCAAAGAAGAAATGGAAGTCAGTCAACAAGAAAGACTTTGATGAGGTGCTGGAATACCTCAAAGAAACATTCGGCTGTGGTGAAGAGGTTTGGCAGGATGAGCGCGACCGCATCAGTCACTTCTCGGGGGCGTTCCTTACAAAGCGAGAGTGCAAGAGGCACATTGAAAACAACAGACATCACTATGACAGACCTTGCACCTTCGCCATGACAGCCTACCGCAACTATGAGCTGGAGCGTCTTTTGAAGATATTACGGACAATGAAAATGGAGGACTAACAATGAAAGCGAACTTACAACACATCACGTTTACTGGCATTGATGCCAGCACAGACTTTCAAACGCTACGCGAGATTCAGAAGGAGTACCCGCTTGTAGAGTTTGGGGTACTGATAAGCTACCATTGGTACGAGAACGGAAACCGCTATCTTGACCCCAAAATCATAGACATGTTACGAGGCCAGGGCTTAAAGCTTTCGCTCCATGTGTGCGGTTCTGCAGCCCGAGACGCTGCACTTGGGAAATGGGAAACGATAGACAAACTTGTGTGGGGCAATCTCGACTTGTTCAAGCGTACCCAGATAAACATAGCAGAGCGAAAGGATAATCCTGGCTACTGCTGGATTCCTTGGGTTATTGGTCAAGAGTTGATAGTACAACAGCGCAGTGGTGAAGACATGTCTATCTACGAGGCCACAATAAAGCAATGGTGTGAACGCTCATACCCACACAGAGACCCTATCAGTGTGCTTCTTGACGCAAGCGGCGGCAGGGGGGTAGATACGCCGATAAAGGTATTGCGCTCAAATGGGAAGGTGGGCTATGCTGGTGGAATCAACGCAGACAATGTAGGCGACAAGCTTTCCTATCTGCTGGAGCATGAAGATACAGGGGACTTCTGGATTGATATGGAGTCCGGCGTTAGGACTGACGACTGGTTCGATACGGAGAAAGTCGCAAAGGTGCTACAGATCTGTCAGCATGTTATCAAAGAGCAAAAGGCAGGATAATGACTATGGCAACAGCAAGTTTCATCATAGGATTTGTGGTCGGTGAACTGGTCGGCTTTGTAAGTGCATACATCATTATATCAAAGGGACGTAAATCAAAGAAGGAAGAACATAATAGACAAACAGAAAATCAGTAAAATTATGAAAGAGCAAGAAAAATCAACAAGAAAAATATGGCATGATGCAAATGAAGAACCCGATACTAATTTAGGTAGTATCGTTGCTGTAAATTGCGCAGGAGAAATTGCTGCCTTTAATGTTGGTACTTTAGCAATGGATTACGTTAATGAGTACAGTATAGACAAGTGGGCTTATATAGATGACTTGCTCAATATCAATCCAGAAAATGTTCAAGAAGTTCCTGCCAGCGATGACTTGGAGAAAGCAGCAGAAGAGATTGTTGACAAAAATAGGGATTTAGGTAACAGCAAGGCTTATCCACAATTCAACTGCTACGATGCGGAAAGGTTTATTATCATTGGGGCCAACTTGCAGCGCGAGAAGATGATGAAGAATGCCGTAGTAGCATCCTATTTCGGTCAAGGCAGTAAAGGGAAGGTTCTCATGTGCTTCGAGATAGACAAGAAGCAATACGAGAGAAGCAAGAGAGTAGAAATCATCATAAAGGAGGACCGAAAATGAAAGTAGAAATAAGAATTGAGGGTGTTATTGAAGTTGACGATAACGTCACAGAGGAACAAATCCAAGAAGCCGTGGAGTTTGCCGTGGGTCTTAACGGACAGATGGCTATAGACAATCCTGTAGGCTATGACATCGAATGGGATAAAGGCGATGTGGAAATTAGAATAAAGGAGGACTAACTATGACACCAGAAGAACAGAGAGAGCAGGCGATACAGAGTCTTGCGAACATATTACGAACCATGCCGTTCTCCGTGGAGTTCAAAGTGGTAAAAAAGCCGAAGGGTATCAAGATTATCCACGAGGTGACGAAGGAGGAAATGGACGCAATAGTAGAAAAGGCTGCAAAGGCAGCAAAGAAGGAACCACGAAACAAATAAGGAGGACTGAATATGAAAACTACTGAACTAATGATTGGCGACCAGATACTTGCTAATGGTATTCCGTGTCGTATTATGGCAATACAAGATAACGATGTTGTCTTTACAGATATATCAGATGGCATTGAAAGTGCATTTGATATAGCCGAGATTGAGCCGATTCAGATTACGCCTCAAGTATTGGAGAAGAACTTCAAGGAGTATCTGCCAGGCATCAACCTCATGTATAAGCTCAAAGGCCCTTATATGGCAATGAATGAGGAAGGCAACCAATGGGTGTTTGGACTTGTGAAAGAAGCAGGAGCAGACAGCAAGCGTTTCCCGCTTGTAAAGATAACTTACGTACACGAACTCCAGCACGCTCTTCGACTATGCGGAATTGACAAGGAAATAACACTTTAAGGACTGGCTATGGATAGACCGAAGAAGATTTACGTACGTGATTGGGGCGAGCATGGGATTGCGAAGATGTGGACTTACAGCCCATCGAAGAAGCGCAACGAAAAAGGCCTTGTGTATATCAATAAGGATGCTTTGTGCGAAAAAGTAAACGGCTTGATTAACGCGCTTCAAAAGCAAAACCCGAATCCGCTTGGAGACATCAATCAAAGCCTTGCAGCTTCCGAGATTGAGGCATTAAAGGCTGTACTTGATATAATGGAAGAGTTGAATTAAGGAGGGCTAACCATGTTATACGACGAAGAAGGACGTGCTTACATTGAACCACCTTTGCTGCCTGAAGATGTGCATTTGCAGTACATCGTGCAGGACTACCAACGCATGTATAGGGAGCGTGGGAAGCTGGAGCGGAAGATAGAAAGTCTTGGCGAGACGAATACCAGGATGGCTCAGTACAACTTCTTCATGCGCGGAATAGTAAAGGAGCAGTTGAAGCTTATAGATGACCTTGTAAAGAGGCTCAATAACAGAGGGCATAAAATAGAGACGAAAACGGCAGACAGGATTGAGGATTTCCGAAAGATTGCCTACCCAAGCATAACATCAAAAAAGAAGTGACTATGACAAAAGAAGTTCTAATTAAAATCTTCCAGTTCGGCTATGTGTTGCCGACTGTCATAATGCTTGCTATCATGGTATGGCAGGTATGGAAGTACACGAGGAAATGCAACCATATCATTCACTCGTATGAAGTGAAGAGAATGCTGTGGAGTTTTGTTCCAGCTCTCAACATCTTGTTTGTCCTGTTTTTCTTCCTGTCAAAATGGGAGGAATATATGGTAAGACACAAGCCATTCAAGAAATGAGACATGACACCAGAAGAGGCAATAAAGTTCCTAAAGCAGATATACCCATACGGAGGACACTGCTGGCTTGATGAGCAACGCACAGAAGCAATCCGAATGGCGATAGAAGCACTTGAAGAAAAGACAGCCAAAAACAAGCCATGAAGTACGGAGAACGGAAGCCAGTATCGAAGGCCATGCGCCTGCAAGTCTATGACAAGTATCAAGGACGTTGCGCTTATTGTGGCAGGGAGATAGCATACAAGGATATGCAGGTTGACCACATCATCCCCATTGCCTATAGCTGGTATGTGCCGCGAGACAAGGCAGAGGAAGTCCGCAAGATGTTTGAGGATGAGAGTATCAATGCCATAGACAACCTTATGCCAGCCTGTCGTGCTTGTAACTTCTACAAGGGCGTTAGCGACATCGAGCGATTTCGACAGCGTATCAAGAGCGAGCTTGACCACACTTGCCGTCAGTCGTTCCAGACGCGCCTTGCCATGCAATACGGAATGATTGAATACAAGCCATGGAACGGAAAGTTTTACTTTGAAACATTGGAGGACACAAAATGAAAATCAAGAACGAGAAAGAAGCCTTGCAGATGTTCTGTGAGGAAGAGAATGATTATCGGGACAAGTTCAAGAAGCCGTTTGTCAATGAGAAGGACGGTGGTAGAATCTGGGCCACCAACGGCTACATTCTGCTGATGGTTGACCCCAAGCTTACACGGTGCAAGTACACGGCATTTTCACAAAACAGGCTGAATGTCGGTGAAGTCAATACCGATAGGCTGATAAAATTCAGTGAGATTGACAAAGCCTACATGAAGTTCAAGCTCGTTGAGGAAGTGAAGAGCGAAACAGGGGATGACATAGAGTGTAAGGACTGCGACGGTGAAGGTGAGGTTGAGTATTCGTATCACGCCAGGAACGGAAGGACTTACTACGAGACCCACGAATGTCCTGTTTGTCAAGGTACAGGTGTTGTCCCAGACTGCAAGATGATACCGACAGGGAAAATGCTGTTGCCACGGTACACATACTACAAGTTTGGTGAAGCAACATTTGATGCGGCCACTGTCATGCAAGCCGTCAAGGGGCTTCGCAAAATGGGCTTCGAGAGCATGACACATCGGGTATCGAGTGAGAGGGGAATCAATTTGTTCTCTGTTGCCGAAGGCATAGAGCTAATCGTAAACACAATAATATACGACAGGATGCAAGAGAAGTCTCAAAGAATAAAAGTGTATTGATATGGGAATGACTATGAATAGAAGTGCCTACCAGAAGTTGGTAGATGAAGATATTGAATGGCTTGACAAGATGATGAGGGAACACGCGCCCAATTCACTTGAAGGCAATCATATCAGAGAGATTGTAAGGAACTCCGTAGATAGGATTTACGGCAAGGAGAAAGGGGAATAAAAGTAACATCATAAAAGGAGGAAAGAAAATGGAAGTTATTGTATCAGCAGTGTTAGCGTTGTTGCTCGGCTGGATAATCGGTCTGCTTTGTGGTCTAAGCTCTCACAGGCCGATGTTAACCAGACTGACAGCGGAGTGCATCGACCGTATGAGTGAGGCCATGAAGTCTCTTTGCTACAGCAATCATGACATCAACATGATAGTGCATAGAATGGGGCTGAAAATCATGCCAGCAGCAGTGCCGCCGCCTCAAGTCAAGAGAGACAGGCAGAATGTGGCAAGGAGGGAAATCAAGTTCAAGAGCCTGTTGCCAGATTCCAACAAGTGGGTTTATGGCGACCTTGTTCAGTACGAAAGCGGAGAGTGTGCAATCATTGTCGGGCAACCTTCAAATTACGACACAGCAACCTTGCAAGTTGGGATGCCTGTCAAGGTGGTGCCAGAAACCGTAGGCCAGTTCACAGGGCTGTATGACAAGCACGGAGTGGAAATATACGAAGGGGACATCATTCGCTTCAAGAGCGGCCAGAAGTTAGACGAGAAAGGCAAGTGGATTGACAGCACCCATGATGTAAGCGTGACCTATTCCGAAGCACGTTTCAGCGTAAGCGTGTTGTCAATGGTGAGTAAGAATGTGGAAGTAGTCGGGAATATCCATGAAGTCAAGACAGAGCCATGAGAAAGGTACACCACATTACGACAAACATGCGTGGTTTCCAGAACTGGATGAAGAGGAACCCGAGGAAACGTACAGACGGCTACTTCTCCTTTGCAGGCAGGGAGCTGAATCATGAAGAGGTGAAGAAGGTCGTTGACTATGCAGTAGAGAAGGGGTACAGAAGCGATGCGGACATACCAGGCGAAGAGGTTGCGCAGCTTCTAAATTGGGATGAAAACATTGAAAAAAACTTTGAAAAATGATGAAGAAATTGCCCTAAAAATTTGCATATTTGATAATTTTGCCGTACCTTTGTAATAGCAAATAAGATAAGTATTCACTATTCAAAACTAAAGGTTATGGCAACTAATGCATCAATCAAGAACAACGAGAGTTCTAACAAGAGTTTGGTAATGAAGGCAGCTTGGTCAATCTTCAAGAAAGCCGAAGTCAGCACAATCAGCGAAGCCATGAAACTTGCTTGGAAGGCTGTAAAGCTCAAAATCGCTATGGCAAGCGGAGTGGTGAAGTTCCAGTACCGCAAGGCAACTGGAGAAATCCGTACCGCAATCGGAACGCTCAAGTCGGGTGTTGTTAACTATGTGCCAAAAGGCACGACACGCAAGCCGTGTTATTCTACGGTCGCTTATTGGGACATCGAGAAGAAGGCGTTTCGCTCATTCTGCATAAGTCACTTAATCTAAACATGGATAAGCTAACAAGAATAGTCGCAAGAGGTGTGGAGCTTTGGGGTGACACCCTGCTCCTCACCGTCTGCCCCAAGTGTGGAAAGGAAAACTGGGCGTGTAGCGTATCAACTGGCACCTGTTGTTGGTGTGGCTATGATGCACGGGAACTATTAACAGAAGAAGAAAAGGAGAATCTAATATGATACAGAAAGTTCAAGAACAATACTACGAAATGGGATATGCCCTCATGGGTGGCATGGTCGTAGATGAAAAGCTGAAGAGCCAGATTGAAGCTGTGCTTTCACAGGCAAAGGAAACGATATTCCAGATTATTGACGAGAATCCAAATCATGTAGTCGTGTCGAGAACCAGCCTTGTCTATCCTCATGGCAAGCAGACATCAATCAACTACCAGCAGCCGCCAAGTGAATACGACCTCGGTATAGACGGCTGTAAGCAAATGCTGGAGCCAGCTTTCACCATGAGGGAGGTAGAACACATGTTCGTATCTAACGAGCGAATGGATATAGACGACATCAAGGCTTTTGCACAGAGGGCCATTGAGGACGAACAGGACAAGAAACAAAAATAAGAAATACTATGGCTATTGTAATCAAGAACAACTACGGTTCCCAAACCATTCTTGGAGGCGGAACCATCACCATCACGAATGGCATGACGTATGTGGACGGAAAGCCGATTGACCAACTGAACGTAATCAATCCAGACGACAAGGTTATCAACATAACCATTGAAGGCAATGTAGAACGCCTGGAAGTGGACTATTGCCGCAGCATCCGTGTCACTGGTGACGCAAAGCGTATAAAGACCAACAGCGGCGACATTGAAATTGGCGGTGACGTAAATGGTGACGTGCATACCAACATGGGAAGCATCACTTGTGGAAATGTCGAGGGTGATTGTCATACCAATATGGGAAGTATTAACAGAAGATAGGTCACTGCCATGCAAAAAAGGATGTTCAACAAACAATGCGGCTTGGAGCAGGCTGTTATTGAAGGGTGGAAAGACATGACACGGAGGATAGAGAAAAGTCTTTCTCAACTGCCGACAGAGACAGGGGAGTACGAGACAATAACCGTCCAATGGTGCCTTGAATACTTCCTTGTCCGCAAATACTACAAGGGGGCAATCCTTGAAGAATATCATATAACCCCGGAACTCAGTGTCGGAGAGGTTGTGGCAGTGGCGCAAAGCTATAAGGATGCTGGATATGAGCCTGGCCGGAACATTCCACTGAAAGAGCACGGCGACTTGCAGGTAAGGGCTGATAGTCTTGCAGGCTGGACTAATAAGATGTTTGTCCGTGCCGACCTTATGCCGTACAAGTTTGAGATTACAGACGTGAAGCTTCAGCGGCTACAGGACATCAGCGATGAGGACTGTTTGCGTGAAGGTATCAAAGTGGTATATCCATACATCGACAGAAATCCAAACGACAAATTGAAGTCATATAGGTTTATGGACAAAAAATCAAAGTGGGGATATTATCAGTTATCACCTGTCCGCGATTGTTTTGCAGTCCTAATCGATAAGGTTTCCGGCAAGGGGACTTGGGAAAGAAATCCCTGGGTGCTGGCCTATGAGTTCAAACTATGTAAAGAAGAATTTTAGAAAGAATATGAAAAAGGACATTACACAGATGCGGTTCTTTGCTGCAGAGCTGCGCAGGGAACTTGACAATGCAGCGGTTGAGGGATGTTATTGCGAAGTGGAAGCTTTCGCAGACGGAACAGAACAGCCGAAAATCAAAGTGAAATCGAGTGCGGCCAATCTCGATCAGACTACGCTCTATTGTCTGGACGAAGTTGTAGAGTACTGCCAGGCGAACGAGCTGCACCACTATGTGACGGTAGAGACACTTCTAAGCGGTAGTGCAATACCTGTCATCATCATCTTCTAACGGCACGGCCTCCGACTTATCTATTTGCCAATGAAGTTTTGAATAACTTAATGGAGGCCGTCGTGTGGAGCATCAGCAATGGTGCTCCATTTTTTTTGCACTTGAACGTAAAAAAACTCCGTAGAAATTTGTATATTTGATAAGAAAAGTGTACCTTTGTAGTAGCAAATAAGATAAGTACAAACATTCAAAATTTACAGCAATGCAGAACTTCAAACTGAAAAAAGAGACAATCGAGGCGATTGCCGATTTTCTCAACTCAACGGAAATCTTTGACGAGTACACCAGTGTGGAAGATGCCGAGTTTGAGCAAGACGACACCCTTATCTGTGTGGATTACGAAGTCTATGCCACTTGGATTGAAGACAAGTTCGTTCACACAGAAGTATCTTGGCCCAACGTGGAAGACTTCTCTCGCTGGGAAATCAGCAGCGTCACTCTTAACAAGGTCATCGCTTACGACGAGGACGGAGAGGAACTTGGCATTTCAAGTGAGGACTTCAAGGAGATAGAGAAGAAGCTGGCAGCGTAACGGATTGGGGAGTCCGCTCCCCATTCCTGTCTTATATATCAACATCAAAAATCACAAGAATATGGAAATTGCAAAAGAGTGTCCGAAAGGATTTATTGAAATCGCAAAGGAACTGCACAAAGTACAGTTGAACTGCATAGAGGCCGGGATTGTATGCTCGGTAGATAACAGCTATATAGACAGCTACGCATGGGTAAACATATACATCTTCGACCCGAATCCGAAAAAGGGATGCAAGCAGGTAGGTAGCTTTGAATTTTATTCTGACGAGGGGCCAGTCGAAGAGCACGGAAAGAAATGGAAGAAGATGCTGGAGTATTACGAGCGGATGAAGGCAAAGGCAGAGAAGAAAAAGAGCCAGAAAAAGGGTGTAATTATTTGAAGATTTTTCAAAAAAAGTCCGTAATTATTTGCATATTTGATAAGTTTGTTGTACCTTTGTAATAGCAAATAAGACAAGTATCACTATTCAAAACTAAACAATCATGGCAACAACAGAAAGACGCAGCGCAAGAGAAATTCGCCTGCAAGCAATCGTAGAACTTCAGAACGAGTTAAACAGCTTATTTGGTGAAGAGCCAGTCAATGAGCAGGAGTACATAGCGAAGTACAGCGAGTACAAGCTTCATGAACTCGGGACTGTCAAGGAGGGCCTGGTACAGCAAATCGAGAAGAAAAAGCACCAGAACAAGGTAGATGCCTACTTTGCTGGTGAAGGCAAGGAACTGTTTGCAAAGCTGGAAAGCCGCAAGGCGACCATTCTCAAGAACCTCAAGGACATTCAAGACAGGCTTTGTGAGAAGGCAGAGCAAAGTTTCGCCGATACGGTTTGGCATGTATGTTACGCTGGTGTGTCATACGGAAATGCATGTGTGCGAATCGTCTTGAAGGATGAGAGCGGCAAGGAAATCTTCGGAACGGAACTCACAATCACCTATTCAGAATCCATATTCTCGAAAGGAAAGGAAGAGTTCACTACCAACGTCGGCACCTGTGGCTCGAATGAAATCCTTGATGACAGCTACGGCTCACGAACATTCTTCTATATCCAATTAGGCAAGCTGTTCCAGAGGAAGGATATGCTTGAAACACTCCGTGCCGAAATGAAGAGGCTGGTAGAATCGTTCCACAAGAACAACCACAACCTTCATAATGTGGAGAGCGTTCTCGCAGACCCATTCACGAAGGAACTTGAAGAAAGCGACAATGAGGACGATTGAACCAATAGTAGATTTCGAGAACAGGTTTGAGGTAATGGACTGGTGCAATTCTTTTCAGACTTATGTGCCAGTCTATTTCCTCTATAATGAGAAACGCTGCTTTATCCACAACAGGCGCGTTTACGGAGTGCCATACGGTACGCCAGAGGCAAAGGCAGACGAGAGGAACTACATAGGGCAGCTACAGAAGAACGACGGAAAATTCTTCTGCTTCTACAATGGCTACAGGAATGGACTTGACATTGAAGCCTTCACTCAATGGATATGGGGGAACGGCTATACACTTACGGATGACTTCAAGATTAGCAGGAACAAGCAGGGCAACTTTGTGGATATAGGTGGTAACTTCAAGGAGGTTTCATGTGCCTTCAGTTACCGAATCTATGACGAGAAGCTTTCAAAGCGCATAATCAAGTGGTTTCGTGACTGGAAAGCCAATCAAGGAAGTTCTTGAAGAAAGCCCAAATAAAGGCCATAATGACCGCTCCAGACCGCATATCTGGGGCGGTTTTTCGTATCTGTCACTGCACTTTTGCGTTCACCACTTAACAAAATGATTTTTCCTTATTATACTTGTATATGTAGTAATTTTGTCGGTGTAAATTAAAAGTAACGGCAAGAAATGGCAAAACTAAGCATCTACAACGAAATCGTTGACGAAGAGACCAAGGTCATGTACCAAGACTGGTGCGGTACCGATGGAGTATGTTTCAAGGACATTCACGAGTTCCTTAATTCTATGGCAGAAGATGATGATGAAGTTGACATGCATCTGCATTGTCCTGGGGGTGATTGTATCGAAGGATGGGCTATCTACGATGCACTCCGGACATCGGGCAAGAACATCACGGCGACTATTGACGGCGAATGTGCGTCCATGGCAACCATTATTCTTCTGGCAGCTCCGAAGGAACGTCGCTTCGGAAACAAGAACGCGAGACTGTGCATCCACAACCCTGCTGTTTCATACCTCGATTTGTGGCCGGACGATAGGCTGACCGCTGACGAGTTGGAACAACTGAAGGCAAAGCTGACTGCCCAGCAGTTGGTTTTGGTGGAAGAGCAGAACAAAATCCTTGACCTCTATGTAGAGCGTACAGGCTCGGAGCGTGGTGTGCTGCAGTCCATCATGAATGAGGACAAGTATGTTGATATGGAAAAGGCTATGGAGCTTGGCTTCATTTCCGCAACCGTAGAACCGAACACAGCAAGTAAAAAAAATCATAAACAAAAATTCGAGAAAATGGAAAAGACAACAATCAAAAACAGTGTGCTGAAGAAGCTGCTTGCACTGGCAGGCTTCAGCAAGGTAGAGGATGTTGAAGCAACAGTCCTCGACCAGAAAATCACCGCCGCTGACGGAGCCGAATTTACCGTTGAGCGCGAGGATGGCGACCCACAGGTAGGCGACAAGGCTTATCCCAACGGAACGTACACCCTCGATGATGGAACCGTCATCGTAGTAGCGAATGAGGTTATCGAGAGCATCACCCCTGCTGGGGAAGGAGGCGACGATGAAGACCTCAAGGCCCTGCAGGAGCAGGTTACCACTCTTACCGCACAGGTAGAGTCTCTGACGACCGAGAAGCAGAACTTGGAGAACGAGAAGCAGGCTTTGGCCGACGAGAAGGCAACTCTCGAAGCTGACAAGGCTGCACTCCAGCAGCAGGTAACCGACCTTACCAACGAGAAGGAAACTCTGACCGCCGAGAAGCAGTCCCTCACCGAAGCCCAGAAGACCGAGGAAGAGGCTGCAATCCTTGACATCGTGGCTAAGGCTGGTGGCAAGGCATGGCTCGATGGCGTATGCCAGATGACTTCCACTTTCCACCCAGGAAACCGCTCTTTCAAAGAGCACGGAGGCGGCGACCGCCAGTTACAAGGCGAGACCAAGACACAGCGTATGCTCCGTGAGCAGCGTGAGCGTCAGGAAGCCAAGCGCAACGCCAAGAAGTAGGCAAAAAAATCAGAATCAATAAAATTAAAAAACGTAAAGCATTATGAACTTTGAACAATTTACAGTAGACAACGGTGCGATAAGAGACCTCAACGAACTCTTGTTCACCTCCGTATTCAACGACCCCGACTTGGAGCGTGTTGTCACCCCCATGACCAAGGTCGAGAACGGCAAGAAACTCGGCTACGTTGACCGCATGGGCGACGTTGGCACTGCTGGTGCAGGTTGCAACCCCACCTACACCGATGTAGAAATCACAGGCTTCGAGAAGACTTGGGCGCTGGGCGACTGGGAGATTCCCAAGAGCATCTGCTACAAGGACCTCGAAGACACGATTGCCCGTTACGGTATGCACGAAGGCACAGAACGTGCCGACCTGCAGGACACTCCGTATTGGGACAAGTTCCTCATTCCTCTGCTCAAGAGCGCTATCAACGACATGTTCTGGCGTCTGACATGGTTCGGTGACACAGCAGCACAAAATGTTGAGGACGGTGGTAATATCACCGACGGTATCGACGTGAAACTGCTGAAGGTTTGCGACGGCCTGTGGAAGCGTCTGGAGACTATCATCGCCAACAACCCTGCACAGCAGATTACGATTGCCGCAAACAGCGAGGACACCTACGCTGGTCAGAAGGCCGCTCTCCGCACACAGGGTGTTGCCATCGGTATTGTCGATGACCTGCTCAGCGAGGCTGACGGTCGCATCTTCGACAAGCCAGACCACGCCATCTTCATGACCAACTCTCTTTTCAAGGCTCTGCGTACTGATGTGAAGAACCTTCACAACATCCAGTTGCCTGTCGAGAAGGTTATGTCCGGCATCCAGCTTTCCGAGTACGACGGCCACGCCGTTCTTGTCCTCGACATCTGGGACCGCATGATTAAGAAGTATGAGACTATTGTCACTGGCACTGGCAACGCTGCCAAGACAACTCTCAACTGTCCTCACCGTGCAGTTCTCGCTTCGCCCCAGAACCTCTTCGTCGGTACGTCCGACAAGGACCGCCTCGCTTCTCTGACCGTGAAGTTCGATGACCGCAAGCGCGACAACTTCATCTATGCAGCTTCCAACTTCGGAACGCTCATCGGTGAAGACGAGCTCGTACAGGTGGCAATCTAAAGTATTAACCTCTAAATATCAAAGATTATGCCTATTGACGTATGTGATTTCAAGCTGGCACAGGATATTGCAGGTTCTTGCACTAATCCGCAGGTTGCTGGACTGAAGAACACAGGGTATCTCATCAACTATGATGACATCGATTGGGATGCTTTGGCAAAGGCCAATGACAACCCCAACATCGTTGAAACCCTGTTGCTCCTTTCTGGCAAACGTGCCTACAAGGTGGTTGTGCCGGGCAACACGCCCTTCACAGGAACCCAGGCAGCTCTCGCTACTGGCACCTATCGTAACAAGTTCACAAAGACTGCATCGATTGTAGTCCTTGACAGTGGTCCAGACGTTTCCAAGAACGTCATCGACCAACTGGCTAACGGACGCTTCGTGTTCATCTTTGAGAACAAGTACCAAGGTGCGGACAAGAAGAACACCTTTGAGATTTACGGTCTCGAACAGGGACTTGCCGCTACTGAAATGACCAACGAGAAATACTCGGAGGAAACAGACGGTGGCTGGGCTGTTACCCTTGAAGAGACTGGTGCTCCCACAAGTGGTTTGTTCTTGTTCAAGACAAGTATCGCCACTACACGCGCTGCTCTGGAATCTCTCGTAACTGGCTCACAAGGCAACTCCTAATCCGTGAATGGATATGGCAAGCTACGAGGAAACTCTAAGAACTCTCGATGGAATGAGAAGTCGGTTTGACTCCGGCTTCTCATCCTCGGATAAAAAGAAAATCGAAACTCTCTATCTGCAAATCTGCGGAAAGAGAGTTCGTAATACAGGATGTCGTGACTGTTATCGCGATGCCTATATTGAAATAAGGTCAAAACTTAAACAATTAGGAAAAATGCCAAAGAAACCTAACTACACATTGAAGGCGGGTGCAATCATCCACCCTCAAGGAACAAGTAAGTTCTACAGCCTTGCAAACATCCCCGATGATGTAGCCGAGGAATGGCTGGGTAAGTACCCTGCTGACATCAACAAGTTTGAAACGTACCCCACCGACTGGCAGAGCCGCGTAGAGGCCCGCAAGGAAGGTCGGGTAGCAGAGCCTACCGTTGACGAGCTGAAAGCCGAGGTTGAGCGTCTGAATGACGTTGTAAACGAAAAGGACGTTGAAATCGAGAAGCTGACAATCGAAGTCGAGACTGCAAAGGCAAAGGCCGAAGCAGGTGCTGGTGACGACGGTGCAGCAGCTATGGAGATTGAGACTCTGAAAGCCGACCTTGCTGCAGCTAACGAGGAACTGGAGAAGTCCAAGGCCGAAGCACAGGCCGAGGTTGAAGCCCTCAACAAGAATGTTGACGAGCTGAAAGCCGAGGTTGAGCGTCTGACCAAGGAACTTGAAGCTGCCAACAAGAAGGCTGCGAAGAAAACTGCCAAGGCAGAAGAATAATCATTTTAGCCCATTGCTTTCATGAATATCAATAATGTAAAGCGTGCGAAGAAACGCATTGACATTTCATATCTGAGTAATCTTGGAATACAAGCCTATGGAAAGGACAATCTCTATCCGCAGCGCATGTATGACCTTATTCGGAGCAGTGCCAATGGTGGAACATGCCTTGACCGTTATCAGACATTCATCGAAGGCAATGGGCTGAATAATACTGATTTTGCCGAATACGAGTGTAACCGTTCTGGTCAGACGGTGGATGACATCTACAGGCTCATTGCACAAGACCTGGCAATCCATCGCGGTTTTGCGCTTCATGTGAACTATAACATGATGTGCCAGATTGTAGAGGTCAGTCACATACCTTTCATGCAGTGCCGTTTGGAGGAAGAGACAGAGGACGGCAAGGTAGTACATATCATGATACACCCAGACTGGACGGGACACAAGACACGCAAGGGAAACACAATCCGCGTCAGCAAGGAGAATGTGAAGAAAATCTACGCTTTCAATCCGAGGAAGGACGTTGTGTTATCCCAAATCATGTCAGCTGGCGGCATAGAGAACTATCGCGGCCAGGTGTTATGGTTCTCAATGGACGGGAAATGGGAGTACCCAGTTCCTATCTATGACAAGGTTGTTACTTCGCTTTCTACGGATGAAGGTCTTGACAATGTTCAGTACCGTAATGTCCGCAACAATTTCCTTCTTGCTGGTATGCTGGTTCACAAGAAGGGTTCCTCGCTCGGGATAGACGATGACGGAAACCAAATAGAGAGCAAGAAGAACAATGACATCAGTGAAAGCTTGAACATCTTCCAAGGCGACGAGAACGCTTGCGCCATTATGGACGTAACAATAGAGTCCGAAGAGGACAAGCCGGAATTTGTGCGCTTTGAATCCAACAACTTTGACAACAAGTTCAAGACAACGGAGGAAAGTGTAACAAGCCGTATCTATTCCGCTTTCGGGCAAGAGCCTTGGTATCGCATACGAAACGGCAGTCTCGGATTTTCAAGTGAAATCCTGTCTGAAGCCTACGAATACTACAATTCATACGTCAGCAAGGAACGTCGTGCCATAAGCCGCGAATTGAAGCGCATCTTTGACTGCTGGTATGAAGTAGCGAATCCCTCTAACGATTACGAAGTACAGCCATTGGTATATGTAAGCAACACGAAGAAATGATACAACATCTGCTAACAACAATCGAGCTAAGAAAGCTCGGACGACCTATCGGCAAGGTTGCCGACGATAAATTAAACGCATTCATCTCCGAAGCCGAGCAACTACATATAAAGCCCATCCTCGGGGATGAGTTGTTTTTGGACCTTCTGAAAGAAGCTTCTCTGGAGGATGAAGAGGAAAAGGACACCATAAAGCAGATGCTTCTAAATGGCGGTTCATACTATATCAATAAAGACACGGACAGAGAGGCAATCCGTAGTTTCATGGGCCTTAAAGTGGCTCTTTCATATTTCGTCTATGCGCAGAACCTTATGGTAGGCGACATAGAGAGTACACGCTTTGGCTCCGTCATTAAGGAGAATGACTTTTCGAGCCGAGTATCATCCAAGGAGCGTTCCAATGCATACAACAATACAATGGAGGTCGCCAACGCTTACCTTAAAGAGTGTGTGGAGTACTGCAAGGCAAACGGGCTGATAAAGTCGGCAGGACGGCCAGCGGTTGCCATTGGCGGCATTACTATCAAAAGAATAGGTTGAACAAATAAAGAAATCGAGATATGGTAAACATAGAAGACCTTCTGGGAAAAGTTGCCAACAATGGTGCCACGCTGTTGGGAGTGCTGGCACATGGGGAGTGGAACACGCTCGTGCAGGCAGTCCGCGAGTTGCAGCAGATTGTGGCTTCCGATGAGCGTTTGGAAGAACAGAGCGCACGAATAGCGGAACTGACACAGACGCTTGCTGACAGCCTATCTACTATCACGACGGACATAAACGCCCTAACTGCGGATGACCAGGCACATCATACAGCCCGCATCGCTGGAATCATAACGAGTGCCATTACATACAGCACATCGACGGTAGATACAAGTGTTGACTGGACGATGGTTTATTACTCCGAGTATCTGCATCGGTTTGTATGCAAGTACAACGAAGTATATTATACGTTCTGGGAAGGCATGAACACATGGTGCAGCAATAGCGGAATACCATACGGTGGCAAGGTCTATATCCATGACAATAGGCTGTATTCATACGATTCAACGTCCGGCTTGCTCAAAGAGGCAGGAGCCGTCACTATTGCAGCTATTGAGAATGCCATTTCGATACTCCAAGAAACTGTAGCTGTTCTGGGAGGAAGCGCACAGGAAAATTCAGAGGACATAGAAGCCTTGCAATCAGAGGCCCTAAGTTATCACCACATGCGTTTCGATGGAATTATCAGTGAATACGTTAGGATGGAGCAAACTGCACTGCCACAACCGACAGGTGCGTATGTGCCAGGAAAAGTGTACTTCAGTGAATACTGGGGCAGGTTCTTCTATCAAACAGGACAAAAGAACTACGACGTATGGTGGCAAGGCAACTTGTGGAATGACCAGACCACATGGCAACCTTACATAAACAAGATGTATATCAATGACAACAAGATATACATGTTTAATGCTACATTAAGCAGATTGGAGCAGGTCGGCTTCAACATCTTCACGATGACTAACAGCGCGTATGAAGCACTTGTTGAGTCCGGCCATGTTGATGAACTTGCTTTCTACGCAACTTACGAGGACGAGGAGGTATAGGTTATGCTGTATAGGAACGGAAAGGAAACTATCGGGCTTTACTACAACGGGAAAGCATTATCCGAGCTGTGGAAGGGTACGCGCCTTCTCTGGCAGGCTGTCCGTTCTTGCTTTGGTAGCGGTTGCTGGAGGAATGACAAGCCTTGGATAAACGATGAGGGCTGGAAGAACGGTTAAACACGGAAGCCTATGGAGTATATTGTCAAGAACGGAACCGCGAGAGAGGTTATAGCAAGGTTCAAGGCCACGATAGACCCGCTGACAAATATCGTGAAGGCCACGCCGCTCAAGGCGATTTATCGTGTCATCAACGGTGTTGCGGTTCTTGTGTGGGAACTCATACATTCATGCTTCGGGAGTGGTTACTGGAGAAACGATATGCCTTGGAGTAATACCGATGGCTGGAACAATGGGACATAATGACTGTACACAATATGAAAAAGAACATCAGGACATACAGGATAGGCAATGATATTCAAATCAAGTGGCCGATTCTCACCAATGGCGAGGAACAGCTACTTGATGGCCGAGACCTTAATCTTTATGTCGTTGACCCAATGGGGAACAAGAAGCGCATAAAGGTGTTTGGTAGGGAGGCCCACATCATTGCTTTTACTTTCTCTCATAATGACCAGAAGCATACAGGTGTCTATGGTCTTATGCTGGTTGAGAACGAAGGCAAGGAGCATCAAGGCATAACGGACAACTGCTGTGCTTTCCAGTTGGTAGAGAAAACGTGTCAGATACCCGACTACATGGCAGGGGACACGCCACTTGATGCTGGCAATGTTGATGTCGGCATACACGGTTTGTCTGCCTATGAAATCGCTGTCAATCATGGTTACGAAGGAAGCGAAGAGAAGTGGGTGCATGACTTCGAGCTTGTGCTTAACTCCACAGAGTTGAGTGTGGAATCTTCGCAACAGGCCGCGCAAGTGTTGGCGAGAACCGAAGAACTGTTTGAAGGGCTTTCCACCATACAGGAAACAGAGCAGGGACGTGTCAGTGCAGAAGAAGGTCGCGTAGAAGCCGAAGAAGGCCGTGTAGAGGCAGAAGCCGGAAGAGTGGAAGCGGAACAAGGACGTACCGAAGCTGAAACAAGCCGAAACAATTCAGAGCAGGAAAGGGTTGAATCCGAAGCTTTGCGCCAAGCTGCCGAGACAGAACGTGAAACGCTGGTAAGGGAAGGAGAGGCCCAGCGTAACCAGGCTATTGAAGAAGGGGAGTTCCATAGGAATGAAACCGTAGAGCTTGGGGAGCAACGCCGAAACACTGCTGTTACAGAAGGTGAAGCCGAGCGTAACCGTATTGTCAATGAAGGTGAGGCAAGCAGGAATCAAGCCGTTACTGATGGAGAGGCACAGCGCAATCTCGAAATACAGGAATTTGTCTCACAGAACAGGACAAACTACGAAAATGCGGAGGCGGGTCGTGATGCTGAATACACTCGTGTTGAGAATAGCCGCAATCTGCAGTTCCAGCATTCCGAAGCCCAAAGAGAACAGACTTTCAATGAGAGCCAGCTTGCGAGGGCAGAAACCTTTGAGCGGTCAGAGCGGACACGTCAAGACCTTTACGATGCAGCAGAAGCGGACAGGGAAATAAGGACCAACGCCGCAGTTCAAGAGGTGACAAGCAACACTGCAAGGTTGAACAGACTGGAAGAATGGCACACAGAATCCGAGAACGAAAGGGTTGCCGCCGAAAGTAGCCGAGTTGCGGCAGAGCTTGAACGTGTGGAGAACGAGACAGACCGTGTTCACCAAGAAACCGTCCGTCGCCAGCAAGAGCAGAGAAGGGATGCGTCGGAGAATGAACGCCAGTTGCAGGAAACGGCGAGAGTCCGCGCAGAGCAGGCAAGGCTTCAGAGCGACCTTGTGTATAAGGAGGCAGAGCAAATCCGCGTTGCCCAAGAAACGAGACGTGATGAAGCCGAGCAAGCGCGAGCTGCTGCAGAGCTACAGAGAGTCAGCGATGATGCAGACAGGCAGCAGGCTATGGAGCAAGCCATATCCCAGAACGAGCAAAGGGTAGATGCCGCAATAGCTGCTTTCAATCATACGGAGGTCGTGCTTACACAGTCGGAATTTGATGCACTCGTTCTTGCAGGGGAACTTGTCGAAGGATGCGACTACAAGGTAATAGACGATGAAGAGTAACCAAATATAGTAACAATTATGGCAAGAAGTAACAAGTACAGTTATGAACCTATTCCCAATCTTGATGCGGATTGGGAAAGGGACGAGAACAATGGTAACAAGCCGTTTAGTGGTGAGTCTGTGCAGAATTTCATTAAAGGAAAGCTGCGAGAGCATGACTCAAAGATAAATGGCATTGAGTTAAACGGCAGCGGTGTAGCAGAAACTCCAAATGCCAGCGGTAACGTCATGCTGACCATTCCAGAAGTTGACTCGCAGATGAATCAGACAAACAGCACAAAAGCAGCACAGGCCGGAAAGGTTGTGCAGAAATTCAATGCTGTAGAAAGTCAGATACCAGTGTCAGCACGTCTTGGAAATGTCAGTGGTGACGGTTCGGAAGTGACACTCGAATTTCTGAATGAGCAGAACGATGTCGTTTTTGATGTTGATATACCAGCAGCTCAAGACGTTGGTGAGGTCATATATCCCGTGATAACGGCAAGCCGTTTGACTGGCGCACGTCTGAAAGTCGGAAGCGACATAAGCATAAGCTGGCTCTATGACTGTCTTTCCAACCAAAGCGAGGGAAGCATGTCATACAATGCTACGGTTGCCATTGCTGCCATGCTTGCTGGTGACAACGGAACAACGGAGCTTAATCTTGGCAGTGAAGCTATGCAGGTTGGAGTAAGACCAGGCACAAGCGGAACATTCACCATAGACGGCTCCCTTATCACAACAAGAGGCACGGTGACGATAATCATTACTGCCACAGCAGACATTGAGGGAGAGCAAAAGACGGCAACAAAACGTCTGACAGTGGAAATGGAAATGCTGTCACTTTCCAGCAGCTACAGTCCGGCAACAGGTTTGGCAACAAACAGTGGTGTGACTGGCAGTATTACCGTTCCGTATAATTTCAGTGTTCCAGATGGCACCACATTGAGGGCTTGGCTCAATGGTGAACTCTATCAGACAAGTAGCATAAGTGGTAGTTCTACGGGACGTATCACAATAGACCTGGAAGACATGGTGGAAGGACGTAACAACCTGCAACTTCTGGCAATCGACGGAACGGGGTTGAAGAGCGACATTGTTAGCATAGATTTCCGAAAGGCACAGGGAACAGCATCTTACCTCGGATTGTTGCTCGTATGCTCGTCGGATGATGTAGATGTCTCTGACCTTGCGAATACCATGCCTCTGCCTTACGCCTATAGTGGTGAAGGATTCCCATTACATGTGAAGCAGTTTGACGAGATAGACATTCCGTTGGCTGCATGGAGCAGTTCGTCTGTCAATAACTCTGTTGAGGTGAAGCTTGACAATGTGACGGTGCAGACTATCACCGTTGGGCGTACAGAGCAAAGATTAAGACAGCGTTTCGATTCCAGCGGTAATCATGTGCTGACAGTGAAGCTGGGTTCTCTCGTGCTAACAGCAAATGTGGCAGTCGTAGCTACAGGAACCGTGAACGAAGCTGTGACAGACCAGTTCAAGGCAGAACTGACCGCTATAGGAAAGTCAAATAGTCAAGAAGACCGTGACCAATGGGGCGGCATAACGGAACTCTCGGGACTGAACTACAGTGCCAATGGCTGGATTGACAATACCCTGTTGCTTACCAACGGCGCAAAGGCTATTGTTGATATTAAGCCATTCGCAGACTATACCGACGACAACGAGGGCCTGCTACAGACAGGTATGACGCTGGAGATTGAATTGAAGGTAAGCCAGATAATGGAGCGTGGTGCTGCAATCATGCACTGTCTATTCCTTAACGGCACTGGTGTTCCAGATCCGAACGATGATTCAATTTACCCACGCGGTATAAAGATTACGACCGAAAAGGCTTCTCTGCTTTTTGGCGACCCCGAGGAAATTCACACTACAGAAAAGGTGATGGATGCAGAAGGCCACTACTTGCGTTTCAGCGAGGCTTCTACTACAGTCGGCAGCGACATCAGCAGTGAAGGCTACTATGAAAAGATAAGCGATAATGTTTGGAGGCTGACAGCCGATACTACGGCACAGAGCGGAAAGACGTATTATGTAGGTGAATCTGTAAGTTCAAAGAACGCTCAAGACCTCTATGTGATACGTCCCTACGGTGCAGAAATGAACATTGCAGAAGACAAGTGGCTGCACATTACATTCGTTGTAGAGCCTATCAGTAATGGCTATGGCCTGGGCTTGCTCTATATCAATGGTGTATTGAGCCGTGTGAACCGTTACACAAATGGTATCACATACGCCATGAGGCAACTCACAGCACAGCCACTTATCTTCGACAGCGACAAGGCAGATGTGGCTATCCGAACAATCCGATACTACAGATTTGCCCTTGACCGTGACCAAGTTCTTGCAAACTGGATTGCCACTCTGCATACTGGCTCTGAAATGCAGCTTGCTCATGACAATAATGATGTAGGCGGTACAGACAGCAACAACCTTCCGACCATAAGCAAGGCAAAGCTACTCGCTGCTTCAAAGGGACGTGGCGTGTTGACATTCGTGAAGAGTGTGAACAACAAGACTGGCAGTAACAACAATGGCATGGAAGAATTGTTTGAGGATTCTGTAGGCAAGAAAGACGACTTCCATGCTGACTACATCTGCTGGGACCCGCCAACAGACTTAAACGGTAACAAGATTGGTGACGGATTCGAGGCACGTCATGTGAATATCAGAATACAGGGTACTTCATCCGTGAACTACCCATACAAGAATATCCGTATATACCTTGCCAAGACCAACTTCCATACGGCTGAAAAGCCAGCAAGCATCAGTACGGGAGGAAAGACCTACAACTACAATCCGACAACGAAGAAAATGGTCTATGATGACGGCGAAGGGCATACGTCGAACTTCAAGGGCTACAACCTCCGTGGCAGCGGAAACAGCTTGCCGCAGAATGTCCTCTGTGCAAAGACAGACTTCGTGGATTCTTCTTTGGTTATGAATACAGGTGGTGCGCACTTGTTCAATGACGTGATGAAGAACCTTGGCCTTATGACACCGCCAATGGAGCATGATGCCCGTGTGCGCCAGGCTATTGACGGTATTCCTTGCGATGTCTATTGTGCGGAGAGCGAGGCAGGGCCATTCAAGTACTTTGGTCAGTTCGTTCTCAATAACGAGAAATCAAAGTCTGGAACTATCTTTGGCATGGAGGGTGTCAGCGGCTTCGAGCCGACATGTCCTATTGCTTTGGAGGCTTTGGAGAACCGTTACGCCTTAACGCTTTTCCAGAGTGCAGGACAGAGCAGGCCAGATATCACCATTGGTAATACAATCACCAGCTTTGGAGGTACGACAGAAGAAAACAACGCTCTGGAGGACTTGCTGGCTAACACCTTCGGAAGTGCTTTTGAGTTCAACTACCCAGAAGATACCTTCTGGACGCAGGCTGAAATCAACTCACAAGACAAGCCAGCAGATTGTCACCTTGCAAGTGACCTGCAGAAGAACGCTATCCGTCGTCTCATGTCGTTTATCTACCACTGCGTCAAGGAGAGCGACGTGAACATGAGCAATCCAGAGTACGGCGATGCTAACGGATGGAGTGCGGCAGACAAGGCAAAGTGGTATAGTGCTTACTTCCGTGAGCATGTATCGGAGTATTTCGATATAGACTACCTCTGCACCTACTATCTCTTTACCGAGTATTGGGCTTCTGTGGACCAGCGTGCGAAGAACATCTTGTGGCGTACATGGGACGGTTTGAAATGGTACCCGACATACTACGACGGAGATACGGCAATGTCTATCCGTAACGATGCCTTCATGGTGTACCTCTACAGCGTAACTCGTGACACCTATGACACAGAACGCTCAAAGTTCGCCTTTGAAGGACACGACTCATGGCTTTGGTGCCTGTTGCTGGCAAACATCGAGTACGGAAATTCAGAGACCAATAACATCTACAACCGTTTGGCCGTCTGTGCTCGTAATCTCCGCTCACGCCTGACGACACAAGCAATGCTCCAGGAGTTCAACGAGATTATGATGGGCAACTGGTCGGAACGTCAGTATAACTACTCTCAAAAGCTGAAGTACATCGATACGATGTTCAATTCCACGAAGTACTATCCGTACACACTGACAGGAAACCGTGAGGCACACCGTACCCAGTTCTTAACAGACCGTGCACAGTTGCTTGACGCGAAGTACACGGCTGGTAACTACAGCGGTGACCGTATTTCCTTGCGCGTGAACCGTTCAGCAAACGATGCAGAGAATACGCTGACAATCAAGAGTGCCGACCTCTACTATTTCGGTTACTTCTTGAATACTGGTGGTGGTACGTGGCTTCAGTTGCCAATCCGTACAGAACAGGGAGGTATCTGCACGCTGTCATTCACTGCCGCAATCAATGGCGGTTCTATTCAGACTTATGTCTGCGGTGCAAGCCGTATGGCAGAGCTTGACCTCACAGAAATGTGCGGAAACCTGCTGACAACTGAAATGAACCTTTCCGCTTGCGTGATGATGACGAAACTTGTCATCCGAAACACACGCTCTGTATATGGTGGTATTCTGACACTCGGCAACACGGCCAAGCTTCAGTACATCGACCTTACAGGGCAGGCAGGTATCAATAACGGAACTGCGAACACGCTTGGTCTGGAGTTGCATACACGTTTGCAGACAGCCTTGTTGACTGGAACGGGTCTGACTACTCTAAACTTGCCGGAAGGCGCACCAATCACCACACTGGCACTTCCAAAGACGCTGCGCACACTGACATTGAGGAATCTGCCGCTGTTGACATCTGCAGGTCTGACAATGGAGGATGACACATGGACGGCTATCACAGGTCTCAATTTCGCTGCATGTCCTGGCCTGTCATGGCAGACGTTGCTTACAACTTGCGCTAATGCTCGTAACATCCGCATCGAGGGCATAAGAGGACGTGTACATTCAAGCATACTGACTCCATTCATGGAAGGTTGGAACCCAGCAACGCCAAACGACTATAGCGGATTGACTTACCATGGACTTGATGCAGACGGTACATATAATAACTGGCCTCAATTCGGCGGTTCTACTGTAACGCTCATTGACTACGTTGAAAGTGTTACTATAAGTGGCACAACATACACATTCAGTCAAGTGCAGCAGTTCTTCCGTGATAAGTGCGGTTTGACCGTTATCGAAAGCCCTTACTCTGACTACAAGGAGAACGATGCAGAGACGGACAGCGAGAACATCACGAACCTTGACAACTTAACGGGATATGACTTCAACAGCGAATACGTTGCCAGCGGTCACATCTTGAAGATACGTGACAAGAGTGTTCCTGTCAAGGGTGAGTTCAACAGACAGACTGAAGAGATGACACTTACCAAGATGTCAGAAACGAACTACAAGAAGTTCGCAGACGGAACGGATTTCGACAACACAGATGAAATAGGAGTAGGATATGACTGCTTCATGTATATTCCTCATTTCTGGTATAAGGGCATCAATGATTTCAAGAACCATGAGAAGCATACTCTTCTCTCTTCATTGAAGAATATGCCAGCTCCGACATGGACCACAAAGCGTGAGTATTCCTTGTCTGAAATCGTGTTCTCGGACACCTATGGCTTGTCGATGGAAGATATAGAGGTAGGCGACATATTCTCTGCCGAGAGTCACCTTGTAACATTGACTTCATGTGCTACATACCGAATGGATGTGGAGAACATGAAGCAGGTAAGGTATATCGGCTTGAATAACGCAAATTATGGCTCTATCTTCGTCAAGGCAAACGGCGAAATCATCCAGAAGGATGCACTTGCGATAGCAGGCACGGCAAACAGCCCTCTCGATTTCAAAAACGATGCTGGAGATTACATCTTCCGCGATGTTCCAGAAAATGCGAAGTATCTTTACTTCACTTGTATCAGAGGCTTGTCAGACGCAGACCATCCAGTATTTGCCGTAGATAGTGACGACATTGAGGCAATCGAGCCGGGCTGGGTAGAGCACAAGTCAGAGCTGATAGGTATCTATGGCGCAAGCATCAATGATGTGGACGGCAAGATTCATTCTCTGTCTGGCAAGGTCACGAAGAGAGGTAACGGAACGTCAACCACAAATCCAGATTGGCAGTACGACGCAAACGGAGAGCCTTTAGCACTTCCTGTTTCTGCACTTAACTATACAGGACAGGACTTCTTTAATCTCTGTTACCTGCGTGGAAAGGGCTATCATGACGTAAACTATGAGCAGAACAAGATTATTGCTATTCTGTCACGTTGCTGGTGTGGAAACCGTGACGACCGAGCAGTTTACGGAAATGGTATATCTTCTGGCTACACTACAGGTCAGTTAGATTCAAGAGGAAAACGAGACACATCAAAAGAACAGGGCGCTACCATGAACAAAATATGGGGCCTCGAAGCTTGGGTATCTTGTAACTGGGAGTTTATGGACCATGTGGGAGTTAACATTTCAGATTTCGCGACTTGGAAGAAAAATGCACGTCCCGCTTCTGGAACCGTTAACGCTAAGTGGCACATCTTTGACCCGCATACCAATACAGAGCGTGTCGTACAGGGCTTGACTTCTGGTGGCAGTAATTGCATTGCAAGACTGAAACACGGTCGCCATTGCGATATTATTCCGAGCAGTACCAATTCTGACACGTCTGTATATAGTACCAACTATGCGGCAGGATTTTGGTACACCGCTTCTGGTGGGCGTGTGGTTGGCCGTGCGAACGGCAATGCGAATCCGAACGGCGGCTGCGTGTATGCGCACGCGAGCAACGATTCTTCGCACTCGTATGCGCACAGCGGCGCTCGTCTCGCCTTCAGCGGAAAGTTCGCAAACGAAAGCGAGATTGACCCAGATGCAGAGGAAGAAGCGTGAAACGGGAACGTGGGTAGGGGTTGAATCCCCTACCCCCGCCACCTAAACGGAATAACAGGAAGCGGAAGCAGAAACGGAAACGGAGAAGCGGAAACGGAATGAAAAAAGGTAGAGGACTTTCAAGGCGTGTGGTTGGCCGTGCGAACAACAATGCGAATCCGAACGGCGGCTGCGTGTATGCGAACGCGAACAACGATTCTTCGAACTCGAATACGAACAACGGCGCTCGTCTCGCAATCAAACAGAATCGGCTCTATGGTGTACGTTTACGGGATAGACGATGACAATGGCCGAAAAGTCCGAGCCTCGGCAACAGCAAACCGTGACAATCTGTAACGGTTTGGAAAGCGGGAACATCAAAGGGTGCAACCTATGATAGGTGAGTAAACAGGAAACTGGCTGAAAGTCTTAACGGTTGCGGACTGAAGGAAAATTATGTATGAGTAAAAGATATGGCCACATAATACCGCTTATCATTGAGAGGCGGAACATGGAAGATGCCTTTGATGAAGTGGTAGGTGGCTTGGAAGAGGAAGAGCGTCGGGAGCGCTATGAGGCTCAGAGAGAAAAAATCATATCGAGACTGACTGCCAAAATAGGCTCCGGCTCTTTTCGCATTACACACTACGAGCAGTTCTGGGTGCAGGACGGGCCAAAGAAAAGGCTGATACAATCTCCGAGTGTGACAGACAGGGTAGGTTGCAATGCCGTGATGAGGGTAGTGGAGAAGTTCATTTACCCGACTATCATCAAGACATCTGCAGCAAGCATCAAGGGGCGTGGTATGCACAGGCTCTACAGAAAGATGAGAACCGATGTGCGCCATGACAGGGAAGGGACAAGGTACTTCTATATGTGCGACATACGGAAGTTCTACGAGAGCGTCAATCAGGACCTGGTAGTAAGCCTTGTCAAGCAGTACATCAAAGACCCAGTGGTGCTTCCGATACTGGAGAGCTTCATACGGCTAATGCCGAAAGGTCTCTCAATCGGTTTGCGGTCATCGCAATGTTTCGGCAATATGCTTCTGTCACACATGGGACACAGGTTGAAGGAGAAGGAGGGCGTGAGATACCTCTATATCTACTGTGATGACATTCGTGTGTACGGTGCAAGCAAGAAATGGCTGTGGCATATCCGCGACATCATTCACGAGGAAGTGGAGAGCCTTGGCCTTGAAATAAAGCCCAACGAGGCTGTAAAGCCTACAACGGAGGGTAACGACTTTCTGGGGTACATCGACTTTGGCGACCACTCCAGATTGAGAAAGAGAACAAAGCAGAAAGCCGCACGGAAGCTGGCACGGGTAAAGAGCCGTAAGCGCAGACAGAAGATTATCGGCTCGTTCAAGGGCATGGCGAAGTGGGGTGACTGTAAGAACCTATACAAGAAACTAACAGGAAAAAACATGGAAGAGTTCAAGAATCTTGGTTTAAGATATGTGGCAGAAGATGGGAAGAAACATTTTGCTGGCCGGACGGTGAAGCTGCATGAACTGACGAACATGCACATAGTCATTACTGACTTTGAAGAGAACGTATCTACGGCAAACGGAGAGCGGACACTTGTCTCGTTCCAGTATGATGATGGCACTCCGGCAAAGTACTTCACATCCGACAAGCAGCAGCTATGGTATCTGCAGCGGTTGAAGGATATGAGGCAAATTCCATTCGGCACCAATATCAAGACGGAGAGCTTCGGCAATGGAAAGGTAAGATATATCTTCACTTAAAATAACAGAAATATGAAACTTGAAAAAATTTACGGTGCAGAAGCACGACAGGACGGGCTCTATAAGATAGGGCGCAACAAGTACGAAATCATCTTTGGCTACGGCCAAGAGGGTGACAGGGGTTACAACTACCGCAGGAAGTACCGTTATCTGCCTACGGTTGAGGAACTGAAAGCCGACATCGAGGAAACGGTGAACGCACAGACGGACGAGAAGATTCTGACTGGATTCGTGTGGAACGAAAAGCATGTTTACCTTTCCACTGAAAACCAGTTCAACTTCAAGGCTGCATACGACCTTGCCGTACAGACGCAGGGCCAGACGTTGCCTGTGAAGTTCAAGCTGGGAGAGGATGCCGAAGGAAGGCCAGTGTACCATACCTTTGAGGACATGGCAGAGTTCACGGATTTCTTCACAAAGGCCATCGGCTTCGTAAACGTAACGCTTAACGAGGGCTGGGTAGAGAAAGACGCCATCGACTATGATGCCCTGCTGGAGAACGTGATACAATGATAGGGACGATTATCGCGACGGTCATAATGAGCGTTTACCTCGGCTGGTATGTCTATCGATACGGAATACCAGGCAGTATCTCGCAGACCGTTTTCAAGTTGCCGCATGAAGCCATATTCACGGCGGTTATGTTTTCGGTCGGGTTCCTCACGATAATGCAGATGATAGACCAGTGCAGCGAGAACACGAAATGCCTTGCTTTCCTCACGATTGCTGGGATGCTGTTTGTGGGTGCTGCACCATTGGGCAAGAACTGTGACGAGAGAGTGCATCTTGGCGGTGCTTTGTTCTTCGGGATATGCAGCCAAATCATGCTTGCACTAAACAAGCCAGTGTTGCTTTTCGTATGGTTGCCTATGGCCGTCCTTCTGATTGCGGTCAAGGGAAGGAACTATAAGTTTTGGATAGAGCTGGCTTGCATCTTCGACTTGCTGATTTACTGTATTTGGTAGAGAAGAAAATTCTTTCGCTTTGTGCAAAGAATTATATGTGAATAACCAGAATCGGACTGCCTGCGATGGGTCGTCCGATTTATTTTTGTGTATTTGATAAACTTTGTGTGCAAAAGTTTGTGTATTTGATAATTTTTTCGTACCTTTGCAGTAGCAAATAAGATAAATTACTTCAAAACTTGTAACAATGAAGAGAAATTCCTATCGAGGTGACTTGTTCCTCAATTTAACACAGCTCATTATATGTGGGCTTATGTTCGTTTGTGCTATCGGAAGTCTGATAGCAGTATTAGTGTTGCAGTTCGTCAAATATGAGCCGAAACCAACGCTCTCACATATTGTCGTAAACGGCATTTTCACACTGTTTACTTTTGTCTTGCTCCTTATCGTATATAAAGAGTTCAAAGAGGAAAGGTAGTTTTCGTAAAATATAAAGGATTATGGTAGCAAAATTATGGGACGGTTCCATTGTACAATTCAGTGGAAGCGAAGTGAAAGAGATTTCCATAGAGATAGAAGATTATTCAATCCTAATCAGTTGGAATGACGGAAGAGTAGATAGGGCCGAGAGTATTCACATATAAATAGGCGTAAGGTATGAGAAAGATAAAGTTCAGAGGCCGCGAGACGGCAAAGCCTAACAGGTGGTTTATGGGCCACCTTTACGAAGATAAAGGAGCGACATTTATCTGGATTGAAGGCAAGGACAGACAATGGCCGATAGAGTGCGACAAGCAGAGCATCGGGCAATTCACTGGCATGTATGACAAGAACGGAAAAGAAGTCTATGAAGGTGACATCGTTGGCTTCCTTTACAAAGGCAAGACGGTCATAAGTGAAATTGCTTGGGAAGAAGAGTTTGGCATGTGGTATTTCAAGCGCAATTCAATTCACCTTATTTCAAAGGATGTCATAAGCAAGTGTACGGTTATTGGAAACATCCTTGAAAGCCCGCATCTTGTAGAACGAAAAGCAGCCAGGCAATGACACAGAAATTTACCACAATAAGCCAGTCGCAGGAACTTATTGCACTCGGGATAGACCCGAATACTGCTGACGGGGCGCGTTATGAAGATGGTTCTTGTTCAGCGGAAAGATACGAAGAAGCGAAAAAGAGTGTGGATGAAGTCAACGAACACAGGAAAAGAGACGGATATCCATACATGGTTGAGTTATATCCTGCATGGTCATTGGAGGCTTTGCTGGAGTTTTTGCCGCCTGGAACAGTGTTTATCTCGAATTATCGTACCGCACGAGCGGAGTTCTGTGGGGAGAGAGTCAAAGAAAAGTATAACGTGGAAGGGAAACCAGGAACGATTTTCGAGAGTGTATTTGATATGGTCAAGAGCCTAATCAAAGAAGGTTATATCAATAAAAGAAACAATCAATGAGAAAAATTCAGTATCGAGGCTTCAATGCCAAAAACAAGACGTGGCTGTATGGCTTCTATCTTCAGAACAGGGGAGCGCATTTTGTCTGCCCAGACGAGTTTGCAACAGGAAAGAGCTGGTATGACTACGAAGTGAAGCCGGAAACGGTCGGGCAGTTCACTGGAATCTCCGACGAGAAGGGAACGGAAATCTATGAGGGCGACATGCTTTCAGACGGAAGTACGATAGAGTGGATAGATGCAGGTTTCGTAATCCACAACAAGCTTGGGCATTTCCCACTCTGGAAATCCAACATAGAGGGGCTGCATGTGACAGGAAACATCTATGACGTTAAACCAAAAGACAAATAGAATATGGATGAGAAAAACAAATTGAAGCTGACCAAAGAAGAATTTGAGCCAGCATTGGTAGAAGTGCTCCAAGACATCAAGAACAAGATTATTACTGCAAAAGCTGTTGCAAAAGGGAAGTTGAAAGCGAATCCCCTGCATAGGCTTTATGATGAAGGCAAGTTGAGCAAGGACTTCGTTCTTAGCGAAATGCCAAAGCTTCAGAACAAGACATCGACACAGCCAAAAGTCGTTAGGGACATTCTAAGCGACATCATACGTAAAAGTATCAGAAAAGCGTACCTAAAACAAGCAAAGGAAAGGCTTGATAAAGAGGCAGAAAAAAAGTAGTATGCAGACATAATTATCATTTATAAAACAAGAGACTATGAAGCTATTTTTATTCGATTTAGAAACGACTGGAACCGATGCAGTCAAGCACGGAGTCCATCAGATTAGCGGTAAGATTATCATCAATGGTGTAGTCCGCGAAACTTTTGATTTCAAGGTACGTCCGAAGGAAGGTGCCGTGTACGATGAGAAGGCACTGGAGGTTGGCAAGGTCACGAAGGAGCAGCTTTTGGCCTATCCTGCAATGAGGGAGGTGTATGTTAAGCTGGTGTCTATGCTTGACAAGTATGTGAGCAAGTATGACAAGAGCGACAAGTTCTTCCTGGTCGGCTACAATAACTCGCATTTCGACAATCAGTTCTTCCGCCAGTTCTTCATTGACAACGGAAATCAGTATTTCGGCTCATACTTCTGGTCAAATAGCTTTGACTGCATGGTTTTGGCTACGCCAGCTTTGGCAGAAAAGCGAAGGACTATGGCCGACTTCAAGCAGGCGACCGTAGCAAAGGAGCTGGGTGTGGTCATCGATGCCGAGAAGCTGCATGATGCCAGCTACGACATTGAGCTTTGTCATGCCATTTATGACAAGGTGTGTGGAAAGTATTAAACAGTAAAGACATGAAAAAGTACCGTCCTATCAAAGTGTTTCATATTCAATTCGGATATGGCTATTGGTTCGGGGAAAAGGTTTATTTCTTCGGAAAGGGAAGCACGACATTTGCAATAGTTCCTTTGTCGTTTATCTGTAAAGATACGTGCTACGCATCAAACAACAATCTCGTCGGACACGGTGATTGTGATAGCTGGAGTGAAAACCGACAAAAAGACGCTGCTGCTGAATGATTGTTCTTGAGCCAAGCATAAGACGTACAGACAGCCGCTCACTGGCTTACAATAAGCACAGCGACTTCACGAGGCGCATACCGTCACTTTCTCCGAAAGCACAGCAGAGAGTGGAAAAGGTGGTAATGCAATTAGTCCATGCCCATGATGTGGAGGGAAATTGTGAGAAAGTCAAGGATATTTTCTTCCGAAAAGCAAGACTACTACCGAATCCCAATTACTGGGAGATACTGCGCACAGTATGGGTGGTAGCAGGAAAAACGGATAACGTCCATGAGTTCCTGCCGTTCTTCAAGTCGAGCCGTCCTTGCAAAAGCTGGTTTATGACGGTTGAGGATGCAAAGACGCTGGATGAAATGGAGTTCCCAATAATGGTGTACCGTGCCTATGATAGAGAGCCAGACAACGGCATATCATGGACTACAGACAAAGAGTGGTGCGAGGAATATGCCAAACGTGTTGGCCGCAAGGTGAAGTCACGTTCTGTAGAGAGAAAGGACATATTCGCCTATATCAGTCGAAGGGGTGAAAATGAAATAATAATAATAGACAATAAAAACGAAAGATTATGAAAAAATTAACATTGAACGTCCCAGAGAATAGGGAAGAAGAGTTTTCCCAGAAATTGGGAGAACTGATGAAAGAGTGTGGAGTAACAGTCCAGTATGAGGCAAAGGAGGGTGACTTTGTGGCTTTCAAGGACGATTCATCCGAGAAACCATTTATAGGAATCTTCGCCAGCTTCTACGCAGACGGAAAGGACAAGATTTGCTGTTTCGCACACATCAATGATGAGGGAAAGTATGAAGCAGAGGAAGAATACTGGAATGCGGACGAAATGCGTCTTGCGACCAGTGAAGAGAAAGAAGCCTTGCTCCGTGAGTTGGCAAACGCAAACAAACGCTGGAATGAAGAGGAAATGGTTATCGAGGACAGCAAGCCATACGAGGCCATCCGTACCTTTGGGGATGCGTTGCAGGCAACAGGTATAACTTTCCCCATTGACGAGCGCACAATGTCATATCTTGGCCCAGATGTAGTAGCATACATGAAGCTTCGAGTTGTCGCTGCTGCAATCAATGGACTTTCCGAAACGACAGTCAATGAGTTCCCGAAATTCACTGTTGGTGAACGTAGGTACTACCCTTGGTTTGTCTTATACACAAAAGCAGAGATTGACAAAATGGATGAAGATGAGAAGAGGCGTGTGGTTGGCCGTGCGGGCAGCAATGCGAATCCGGACGGCGGCTGCGTGGTTGCGTACGCGTGCTACGGTTCTTCGTCCTCGGATACGATCAGCGGCGCTCGTCTCGCATTCAGAGACCGCGAAAGAGCGGAGTACGCAGGACGGCAATTTGCGGAATTGTATGCTGACTTTTTGTTCATTCCAAAGGAAATGATTATAAAATGACCATGAAAAAAGCAGCAAAGAAAGAAAAGACGATACGGACAGACCAACTTTGGTTTATCCGTATCAAGCCGTTAGGGAAGTACAAAAAGCCGGAAGTCGCAAAGCGTGACAGCATCGGGTACGATTTGTATGTTCCGCATCAAGTGTTTGTCCCTGCAAAGAGCCGTGTTCTTGTCCCTCTGAATTTCGCCATTGAACTGCCAAAAGGTATCGAGGCAAAGATAGAGCCGCGCAGTGGTTTCTCTGCAAAGGGAATGGAGGGTATCGGTTCAAGAAAGAAATGGGTGTTGAAGTGGGGCTGGTTGCCATGGAGAGAAACGAAAAGTGGAAACATGCGTTTCGATGCAGATGTCATTGTCGGGAAGATAGACCCAGGCTACAAGGATTGCGTGAACGTCATTTTGAAGAACAATGACGTTGCGTTCTCTATTCCTGCAGGAACTCGAATCGCACAAATGACGTTCTATCGTGTGGTTCATGTAAAGAAATTCTTTGAGACCGAAGAACTTGACGGCTATGACAGAGGTGGTGGAATCGGCCACACAGGAACAGGCGAAATACGTGAAGAGAGGGAGGAGAAGGGTAAACATCAGTAAATTCTCTGCACTTTCCAGTTCACTAAAAGTTTGACGTATCAGTGCAAAGAGGTTGCGGAATCTGCGTACCTTTGTGAAAAAAGATATGGAAAACTTTGTGAACTGGAAATTTATTTGGGGTGTTTTAGGTGGTTTCGTCGGCTGGTTTGTCGGTGAGTTCAAGCCTACATTCCCGCTGATAGTAGTCGTAGTGATTTTGATTGTTAGTGACGCTTGGACGGCGTACCAACTTGACAAGAGGGTAAAGGCGCGATACCCAGACAAGGTCAAACGACAAGAAGCGAAGTTCACAAGTTTTGCATTTGGAAAGGTTGTCAAAGTAACCATACCAAAACGACTTTGGCTTATCATTCTTGCATATATCGTAGAACACTGGATATTCGTTCATGTTTCAATACCCTTGAGCTATATTGTGGCAGGAGTAATTGCGTTTGAACAGCTATGGAGCATGGCAGAAAATGAAAGCTCATGCAGAGATTCGGAGGAAGAAAGCCGCTTTTGGAGAATCCTTCAGAAAATAATGATTGACAAGACAGAAAGACATTGGGATGTTGACCTAAGCGAACTAAAAAACAAGGAAGAAGAATCAGAAAATAAAGTATGAATCCAAAACACAGTTTATTCACATCAGAAGCGGTGTCCGAAGGACATCCTGACAAGGTTGCAGACCAGATATCCGATGCAATCCTTGACGCATATTTAGCGAAAGACACAACATCGAAAGTGGCTTGTGAGACGTTGGTAACAACAAGGCAGGTCATTGTGGCCGGAGAAATCAAGTCCGCGGCAAATGTAGATGTTTCAGCTGTAGTCCGTGATACAATTAAGCGTATCGGCTACGACAAGCCGGAATTGAAGTTTGACAACGAGAGCTGCGGAATCATTAACTTGCTTCACGAACAGAGTGCTGACATAAGCAGGGGCGTAGAGCGCAAGGAAGAAATGAATCAAGGCGCAGGCGACCAGGGCATGATGTTCGGCTATGCCACGGACGAAACGGAAGAGTATATGCCGCTGCCTATCTATCTGGCAAATCTCATAGTACAGGAGCTTGCAGCGATACGAAAGGCCAATACTGCCATGAAGTACCTGCGACCCGATGCCAAGAGCCAAGTGACGGTTGAGTACGACGAGAACGGCAAGCCAGTCCACATCGATACGATTGTAGTTTCCACACAGCACGACGACTTCATTCAGCCAGACGAAGCGAAGAGCCAGGAAGATGCGGATGTCGAAATGCACGACATCATAGAATACGATGTGAAGAACTATCTGCTTCAGAGAGTGAAAGACCGTATCAATAACGACTATATCCTTGGGCTGTTTGACACAGAAACGAAGATACTTGTCAATCCTACAGGTAAGTTCGTTATCGGAGGCCCACACGGAGATACGGGACTGACAGGGCGCAAGATAATCGTCGATACCTACGGCGGCAAGGGCGCACACGGCGGCGGTGCCTTCTCTGGGAAAGACCCAAGCAAGGTTGACCGTTCTGCAGCATATATGGCACGCTACATAGCAAAGAACATGGTAGCTGCTGGAGTGGCAAAGGAAATGCTTGTGCAGTTGAGCTATGCAATCGGTGTGGCAGAGCCAGTGAGTGTAAACGTGCAGACCTTCGGAACTGGAAAGATAGGCAAGAGCGATTCTGAAATTGCAGAGGCAATCCGTTCCATGTTTGACTTGAGGCCGAAGGCCATAGAGTACCAGCTTTCACTCCGACAGCCGATGTATGAGGAAACAGCGGCCTACGGTCATGTAGGACGGAAGTGTACTTGCATCAATAAGACCATTGAGGGGGTTACTTATGGTGTCGGCCTGTTCACATGGGAAGCCCTCGGTTCCGTTCCGTACATCAAGGAATCATTGAAAATATAGCGATATAGCAGTTGGCACAAAAACCATCAAAAGAAACCAATTTCAAAATTCAAAATCAAAAAAGACATGAAGAAATCAATTCTTATGAGTATGCTACTCATTTTTAGCATTACTCTGGGGCTGACATCCTGCATCCCCAAGTCCAAGAAGCAGGAAGAGAAGAAGGAAACCGTCAATACCGAGCTGACAGTTGCAAAGGCTGTGCTTGGTGATTTCGTCGTAGTTCCGGCAGAGGCACAGGGAGGCTCACTGGTAGCAGAACATGTCATCAGCACAGACCGTCAGTGGATGTTCGTCAACGAAGGTGGCGACTACGTTTGGTTTGAGTGTGAGGTCATTTTCAAGGACTATCTGAATGACGCCGCCAGCACTGGAGAGATAGCACAGGTGCGCGATGTATTCCAGAAAGTAACAGACAAAGATAAAGGGTACGATGTGCATGTGTTCTACGCGACGACCAACAAAGACGGCACTGTTTACCAGAAAATGGACGGCTTCTATCTTGAAAATAATCCGCTAAACGATGAGCCGATCAGTCTGACATTCAAAGATGCGTACGACAAACTAATGACGGCGAACTGCCCAAAGCCAGCCAGCAAGTATTGTGTGCTACGAAAACCTGTTTGGAAGGACCAGACCAATGCACTTTACATCTTTGGCAACCCGAAAGAGGGAATGGTCTGTGTCGATGCTGTGACAGGAGAGACCTACGCACTTTTCGGTACTCCTTTGGGCGAATGGCCTTAACCATAAAAGCCAACTGTTATATCGCTTAAAATACTAATCGTATGAAGATAGATAGTTTCAAAGTTGACCACACGAAGATGCAGCCAGGCATCTATGTGTCTCGCAAGGATGTAACGCCTCACGGCGACATCATTACGACTATTGACATTCGGATGAAGAGACCGAATTACTCTATGTTGTGCCCAGAAGCTATGCATACGATTGAGCACATGGGAGCGACGTTCTTGCGTAACGAAACCACGTTAGGCAAGGACATCATCTGTTTTAGCCCTATGGGGTGTTGCACAGGCTTTAACCTTATCCTTATCGGCGAATGGGACAGCAGGCAGTTGGTTCAGAGCGTGAAGCAGCTAATGGCCTATATCGCAGACTATGAGGGTGAGGTGCCAGGCTCCACACAGAAAGAGTGCGGAAACTTCAGTTATCACAACCTGTCTTGGGCAAAGTCCGAGGCGAGGGAATATCTGGAGTGCTTGAACAACATCACAGAAGAGCAATTAAGCTATCCGAAGGAATAACAAATACATCACCAATTATGATTACGAAACAGCAGTTGAAATCAATCATGCCCAATGCCCTATCGAAGAACATTGACATGTACCTGCCGCTACTCAATGAACTTATGCACAAGTTCGGGATTAACACGAGATTGAGGGTGTGCCATTTCTTAGCCCAAATAGCACATGAAAGCGGACAGCTTCGTTATAGCCAGGAGATTGCAAGCGGCAAGGCTTACGATACGGGAAGGTTGGCAGCTGCTCTTGGTAACACTCCAGAGGCAGACGGTGATGGGCAGAAGTACAAAGGCCGTGGGCTTATCCAGCTCACAGGAACCGCGAACTACAGACGTTTCAATGAATATCTACAACAGAACTTCGAGGGCGAGACAGACGTGCTGGAACACCCCGAAGTAGTTGCGACACCCTACTATGCCGTGATGACCGCTTGCTGGTTCTTCAAGGTATCTGGATGCCTTGCCCTTGCCGACAAGGACGATGTAAGGGCCGTAACAAAGCGCGTGAATGGAGGACTCAACGGCTTCACTCAACGCAAGCAGTATTTGTCAAACGCTAAAAAAGTTATCGCATGAAAGTAGTAAAATTGTTGCTTTGTCTTTTGCTCCTTGCATCTTGCGGGAGCATGAAGAAGACAGTCAAGGAGGACACAGACCAGACCTTGAACGTGGTATCTTCCACCGTCGAGCAAGGCCAGGCTACAGAAAACACCTCTTCGGAGTCATCCGTCACAACGGTCACGACAACGACTGAACAGACCAGTGACGACACGGAAACCATAACCATTCGGGAAACCACATGGTACGACACCAGCAAGGTTGACAGCAATGGCGTTTCCCCTGTCCTAATGACCGAGAACCAAACTACAATCACTCACAACAAGAAAAAGACAGAGAAGGACACCGAAGACCAAAGCGACACCGAAGAAAAGAAGGAAACCACCACTACGGTACAAACATCTGCCAATAAGGAAGAGTCTGCGGAGAGTGCATACAAGAACACCACACAAAAGGATGCGTCTGCGACTGAAACCAAGCAGTTGCAATACCTGTCATGGGTGCTGTTGGGGCTTGCTTGTCTTGTCCTTGCGGCAGTCCTCGCATACTGGGTATTTACGAAGTACCGAAGATGACAGGAAGATAATGCCGACTCTAAAAGTTACTTGCCCTTGCCCGACTTTTCGGGTGAGGGTTTTTCTTATTTTTCCCACAAAAAAAACAGGTGAAAAATTTGTATATTTGATAATTTTGTCGTACCTTTGTGGTAGCAAATAAGATAAGATATAACATTCAAAACATGAGACCTTCAATCATTAAAACAGATGGGACGAGCATAGACTATGCACCCCAAAATGGAACGGACTTCACGCTTGAAGAACTCCAGAAAGCCGTAGGCGGTTACATTGAAATCATCCAAATCAGCAGCACACAGATAATGGTGCTGAATGAAGAGGGCAAGCTCAAGGGACTTCCCTTCAATCGCAACGCGAGCTTGATTTTCGCTATGGCAGGTATTCGGCAGGTCGCTGTAGGCGACGTGGTAGTATGTGGAACTGAAATGGTAAAATAAAGGTAACGTCTGTCTAACCAGCAGGCACTAATACATTTTATATTATGGCACATAACATTGAAATGAACGGCAACGTAGCCAGTTATGTAGAGAACGGAAGACAAGAACGTGCATGGCACCGCCTTGGTCAAGTATTTGACGGCCCTATGACCGTGGAACAAGCGTTGGAACTGTCACACGCTGACTACAACGTACAGCTTCAGCCGATTGCGGCACTTACCCCAGACATCATGAAAGCCATCGAAGCCGGGGAGAGCATTAGCAGTGACTTGTTGATGAGTCAAATCATCCCCAGCCGAAAGGCAACGATGCGCATGGATAGCGAGAAGTCGCTTGGTGTCGTATCTGACAGCTATGGCGTAGTGCAGAACGCAGACGCTTTCCGCTTCATTGACACTCTTTGCTCTGGCGAAATGGGAAACGAGCACACGCCAGTCATTGAGACTGCAGGAGTGCTTGGGAACGGTGAGCGAGTATTCATTACTGCGAAGTTCCCCGAGCAAATCATCCTTGACAACAAGACGGATGACCGCGTAGAAATGTATGTGGTATTCACCACGTCCCATGACGGCACTGGAGCCGTGAACTGCCTCGTAACGCCTACGAGGGTGGTTTGCAACAACACTCTCAACTACGCAATGGACCACAACGAAGGGAAATTGTCGCTGCGTCACTCTTCCAACATCATGAGCCGTCTCGACCTTGCGAACAAGGAGAACGCGGAATTTGCGTTTAGGGCCATGAACATGTACAACATCTACAAGAACTCTCTGGAGCAGAGCTTTGAGCTGTTGAAGAACACGAAGCTCTCACAGAAGACGCTCGATGACATCATTGCCGAGGTGATGCTTTCCGACAAGAACTTGGAGGTGTACCAGCAGACAGGCGACTTGCATCATCAAGACATTACAGCCGTTGGCAGGAACCTCGTGGATAAGGTCAAGGAAACCATGGAAAGCGGTGTCGGCCAGGAATACGGAGTACGTGGTACTGGCATGTGGTTCATCAATGGCCTCACGACATACTTCCAGAACGAAAAGAAGTTCCGAAACGAGGAACAGAAGTTCGACAGCATCATGCAGGGCCTGTCAGCTCACAGGTTGCAACACGCCTACAACATGGTATTGCAGCGTCCGTTCCGTGGACGTGTTCGCACAAGACACGCTATGACCGTCTAAACGACACGGTGAATGGCTATGATTGTGAACATGCAAGAAGCCGCTTGGCAGCAGGAATATGAGGAATTTACGAGGCTGTTAAATTCCTCTATTCTCTGCGTCAAGAGGTGTTCGCCGGAAATCTTTCCATATACGAAGGCCGTCCTCGAAATTGTCAAAACAGACGAAAAGCTCCAGCAGGGACTTCTTGTGCTGATGAGGAATTTTCAGATGGCAGTCCAAGAGGATATGAAGGTAAAGCTGCGGCTCAAAAAATGATGAAAAAACTTTGATTTTTGATGAACTTTTTGCCCTAAAAATTTGCGTATTTGATAAGTTTTGCGTACCTTTGTAGTAGCAAATAAGATAAGTAACACATTCAAAACTATCAAGACATGAGAACTTTAGGAAGCATCAAAAAGCAAGCTATCGTAATGAAGGAGCAAGTTCGGGTTGCAGAACTGGAGCTGCAGGGAAGTGAGGTAACATTTGCCGAGAATCCAAGTAAGGAAAACGCCCTGGCACTCGAAAGGGCAAGGGAGAATTACAAAATGCTCTATTACCAGCATGAGAGTATCGAAAGCTATATCGAGCACTACGACTTCTACCGCAAGTGTGAGCAGCAGGAGCGCGAAGAAGCAGAGTGCAGAAGAATGTACGCAGTAGCATAATGTATAACATAAATCAACTATTCACATGAACAAAAAAGTTATCAAGGCGTTATTCGCCAATGTGTGCTCAAAAGATGAGACACGAAAAATTATGAACGGTGTTCACTTCGAGCAGGAAAGAATGTATGCAACAGACGGAAGGCTGTTGGTCATCTTCAACGAGGGCAGCAAGGAGCTGGACGGCAAAACGATGTCCGTAGAGGGAGAAGAGATTATGGGTGTTTACCCGAAAGTTGACAGCGTGTTCCCCAGCAAGGAGAACAGAGGCCAGGAGTTCACTCTGGATGTCATTCAGCTAAAGAATGCGTGTGCCTACCATTTGAAGCAGTTGTCAGCGACACAGCATGACAAGGTGGTTATAAACGGTGTCGGCTACAACGTGCAAGTCCTCTTCCACCTGTTAAGCACAATCACGACCGTAGGCGACCCAAAGAACGTGAAGTTCTACAACAAGGGGCCGGAATTTGCAACGGTGGTTATCAGTGACCAGATGAAGAGTCTCATCATGCCAGCGCGTTTTGAAGAAGATGCCATTGACTACATTCCAACTGACTTTGATGATGTCAAGACATTCTCTTATGAGAACTTCATCAACGACTACGTTTTCAACAGTTGGAAGAAGAAGCCGAAGCAGGAACTGGCTTGGGCTGTATAAGTAACAATCAGAATCAGTAATAAGTTATTCACATTAAATTTTCAAGACCTATGCAAGTAAGAAACATCCCATTGACAGACATCTGTCCGAGTAACCTTAACCCTCGTAAGACATTCGACCAGGAATCACTCAACGAACTGGCCGAGAACATCAAGGAGAACGGCTTAATCCAGCCTATCACAGTGCGCAAGCTTCCCAAGGGCAGCGACCACAAGTTTGAAATCGTCTGTGGAGAACGTCGCTACAGAGCAGTCACCATTGCTGGTATGGAAGAAATACCGTGTGTGGTTCGTGAGCTTGACGACAAACAGGCATTTGCAGCCATGATTATCGAGAACCTTCAGCGCAAGGACGTTGACCCAATGGAAGAGGCAGCAGCCTTCTCCAAGCTCTACACGGACGGCACCATGAAGATTGCCGAGATAGCAAAGATGCTTGGCAAGTCATCAAGTTTCGTTACCAGCCGTATTCAGTTGAACAACATCATCCCAGAGTTTGAGGCTCTGATGCGGAACGGAACGCTGTACCTCGTACACCTGTTGGAAATCTGCAAGCTCACACAGGACCAGCAGAAGGTACTCTATGAGAACTGCTTCAGCGAGGCTTGCATTGCACGTTGGACGCAGAAGATACTCAAGCTTGAAATCCTGCATGAAATGATTGATGAGCACGTCATGAACTTCCTCGACACCGCTCAGTTCTCGCTGGCCGACAGTTCCTTTGCTTGTGGAAAGGACTGTGAGGGATGTCCGTTCAACACCAAGAACAAGCCAGAGAGCTACAAGGACAGTGCTCGTCCTCGCTGCATGAACGCCGTATGCTTCAAGCAGAGGGTTCAAGAGTACATTTTCCGCACGGCAAAGGCACTTGACATTCCCATTGTGTATCAAGGGAGCAAGGACGATGCCATTGTGCAGGCAGCAGAAGCCTATGGCCTCAAGCTGACCGACATGACAAACCGTAGTTACGTCCTTTGCCCAAAGGAGCCAGACCGTGCTTCATTCTCCGATGAAGAGTTCTACGAGAAGCGTATGCAGGCATACCGCCACGTCAAGGCCATCTTTGACAGCAACATCGAGGACGGATGCGTAGTGAAGGTGTACGAGATTTGCTATGACGGCAAGCTCAGTGGAGAGTTCAAGTACGCCTATTCTATACCAGCAGATGCAGAGACCAGGAACGATGTGGCAGAGAGCGACAGCAAGCACGAGCAGATTACAAGGCTCAAGGATGCCATTCTAAAGACCAACGAGCGCGAGACGGAAGAGCTTGTAGAGAAGAAGCGCAGCGTGGTGGAATCGTCCAACTATTCAAGCAAGAACACTGCACTGTCTGGAGAAGAGCAGCGTATCTTCCATGCAATTCTGCTGAAAAGGCTGTCACAGAACTTCAAGAAGTCGCTCGGGCTGGAGTGGCAGAACACGGAAGACTGGTTCGAGAAGTCCGCACAAATCATTGAGGCCAACCGCAACGCCATTAAGCGCGAGTTCATCAAGTCCGTTCTGGGTGAAAAGAGCGTATGCTTCTCCCACGACCTTCAAGGACTGCTGAACGCTCTCATGGCAGAGGCATTTGCTTCAGAAGAGGAAGAGATAAAGGGCGAGGTTTCCAAGAAGTACGAGAGCCAGCGCACAAGGATTCAGAAGGAAATCGACACGCTCAACGGCAAGGAGCCAGCTTCAGAGCAGGAGGAAACCGAAGAAAGTCCGGAAGAACAAGAAAACGAGTAGGCCATAGCTGAAAGTTCCAGTCGGTCACCCATTACCCATGCTGGTAGTGGGTGATTTTTTTTCTCGTTTTTTTGTAAAAAAACTCCGTAATTATTTGCATATTTGATAATTTTGCCGTACCTTTGTAATAGCAAATAAGATAAGTAACAACATTCAAAACTTTAAGACAATGACACAGCAAGAATTTCAGACGAGAGTCCAGATGACAGTTTCAGTAGAAGAGTTTGAAGCCGTCAATGAAGTGTATCTGAACAGCGACCTTAACAAGGACGATTTCTGCCAGATGTGGGTTAAGATGAACAAGAGCCGTGTTGAAAGAGCCAAAGCAGAAGCCAAGGCCCAGGCAGCAGAGGCAGCGAAGCGTGAAAAGCTGTATGACATTCTCAACCGCTATTACAGCAGTGAGGAATACGACAAGCCAGCCTGTGAAGTTTTGAGCAAAAGGCAGATGAAGGTTGTGGGTGAAATCACAGACACCAAAGAGAGAGTGGTTCCCTACTGGATGACAGACCTCAGAGGGATTATCGTTGACAGAAGGTTATACTCTATCATCTATGACATCAAGAAGTATCTGAAAGTCGCATAACAAGGTCATGGGCGGTCTAACCAGCCGCCCACAATATCAGAAACAATGCAGAACTTAACAATAAGAGTGGATGCCGTTGTAGCACCACTGGTACAGGGAAGAATCATACCCGAGTGTGGACGTATTAGCAAGCTGGCAAAAGAGAAGGTCGTGGAGCTTCACTTCATCGGCGATTATGTCCGCATTATAGGAGAGTGCTCCAGAAAAGTCAAGGTGCCACAGAAAGCCCTTAAAGACGGTGAGGCCCTAATCGCCTGGATGGAGCAGAGAATCGAAAAAGCGTGGAATAACTAAAAGCACATCATTATGAACAAGGCAAGAAGGAAATGGCTGGAAGACATCATCGGAAAGCTGGAAGAGCAGAAAATGGAAATCGAGAGCGTCCGCGACGAAGAGCAGGAAATGTTAGACTGTATGCCAGAGAGCCTACATGAAAGCGAACGAGGCCAGACAATGAGTGAGAACATCGACGAGCTGGATAGTGCAGCGAGTGATTTAGATGACATCATATCGTCGCTACAGGAGATAGTGGATAAGTAATTTTGGGGGTGTGCAGCCCCCTAAATTATTTGAAAATTCTTTGAAAAAACATGCCTATAAATTTGTATATTTGATAATAAATGTGTACCTTTGTAGTAGCAAATAAGATAAGTATTCACTATTCAAAACTCAAGCAATTATGAAGCACTATTCAGTCTTACAGGTGAACGAAGAAACGGCCAATGCACGTTACATCATGTTCAGCAGCTACGAGCTGGTCAAGAAAATGGGTATCACTCTGACTCTCGACATGTACAAGAAAGTCTATGAAGGCGACATCGAAGAAGCCGAAAACACAGCCGAGACACTGGATGCCATTTTCGTAAAGCTCAACGTCGGAAGGAAGCCGGAGGACTACAAAGGTCACAGCCTGTCGGTGTCTGACATTATCGTTATGGACGGCAAGTACTACTATGTGAACGGTATCGGATATGTGGAAGTCAAGTTCAAGCCCAACACCCCGAAGACAATCTTGATTTTCAACGAGCGCACAATGAAGCGTGAGCGCAAGAACTTCAAGACAGAGGACGAAGCCAATGCCTACTATGAGAGAAAGAAGTCAAGGGTGACACTGGCATGTGAGCCGTCGGAAAGAGTATTCTCATACGTCAACGAATGGGGAAACAGGATGCTCGTTCAGAAGATGTACTAACCAGGAAGGAGTCAGCCATGAGTATTACAAGCAGGAATATCGAGGGTGCCATACACAACACCTATTTTGATAACGACGTGTGGGTTGGAATCACGCCATCGGAGCAAACTTGGGAGTACCAGAAGGGCGACGATGAAGATACGTACACCAGTGGGGGCTATGTCTTGGACGGCTGCACGGTGATTGACTATGACGGATGCTTTGAGCTGCCGAAGGAGGTCATGCTGGCCCTCAGCGAAGAGAACTATGATTTGGACTTATAAACATTACGGCCATGTCAAGAAGATATAAATGGTTCTTCACTGAAGAATGGGATGAAGGCGGCGTTATCCACCTAACTAAATATGGAAAGCGCAAGGTGTCCGAAATAAACGAAACACGCTTCCAGATGGAACGGTACTCGCCATACGACTACTGCAATTTGGTAGAGTGCAATAGCGAGGAACAGTACGACAGCTATCTGAAATGCAGGATTGAGGACAGAAACCCAAGTAACAGATACGAGATTAACGACAATGAGCAAGAAGAAACATAAGAAAGGATGAAAATTATCATATATTCAACAAAAAGCTGTATATTTGCGCTATGAAAACGACAGACAACAATTTCAACCAGACAGAAACCATAGCAGAAGCCATTTCTATAATAGGCAGTTCGTGCTCCGTGTCTGCAGAAACATTATTGAAGGCTGGTGAGTATATGGGATTGCTGGGTAAAGCGGTAGGTCCATATTCAAAAGAGGAACTATCATTGAGAGAGAAATCAGCTTTGAGGAAATGGCTTGTGGGAGCCGTGTATGCCATTTTTGTATGTGGGATAATCTCAATTATTATGTTATGGATAAGATAACACTTCATACAGACTACGTTGACGGAATTCCTTGGATAGAGACTGGTGATGATTTGCCATTATGCAACCAAGAATGGGGCATATACCCCAATCATGTGTTTACCTCTATTCCCTGTAAGGTCGTGACAGAAGATTCTCGTATTACGCTTGCAGTATATGTTTCCGCTGTATCTGCAGCAATCAAAAATGACGGAACTCGTGCAAAGTGGGAAGGCTGGGCAGAAAAGACAGACGACGACGAGGATTATTTATGCGTTCATGACGTATTGAATGGGAAAGCGTTGAAAGTTCTTCGCTGGCATTATCCAAAGGGTACACAGCTTCCAACCAATAAAAGCATGGAGAAAATGATTTTTATGACGAAATGTATGGACCGTGCAGCGGATTTTATAGACTCACACCCGAGGGAATGGCCTTTGGTTCAAGAGGACGGTACGATAATAGCCACAGGGCCTGCAGTAATTGGCAAGAGCGGAACAGAGCCAGTAAGGTAAATCAGAGTCCCAAATCCCCGAGGATTTCATCAACGCTTTTGTCTGAAGCCACAGCATCAAAGACTTTCCGCACAGCGTAGTCAGCCATTCTTTTGTTCACCCGAATATAGGAGCCGATAACCCTTCTGTCATTCGATACAGCGTCGCCGATGCAATACTCGACGATGCTGTCTTTTATCATAAGTTCGTTAGCGAGCTGGGCAAAGGTCTTTCTGGCAGAGTAGAAGATAAAGCGTCTTTTGATGCCACAATCTTCTGCCACTTTCGGGACGAATCGGTTAAGCATGGAGTTGTAGCCAGTCTTTGTCTTTGGCTTCCCCTTGAAAACAAAGCTGCCGTCCCTATAGATACGGTCGAGAATGGCACGAGCCTCTGGCTGTATGGTAAATTCAGTAGCAGCTTCGTCCGATCTGCGCAGTTCAGTTTTCTTTCGCAGGAAGTGGACGTATTCGCCAGAGTAGTCCATTCGCAGCAAATCAACAAGGTTCATCCCACACATGTAGAAGGATAGCATGAAGAGGTCACGGACGAAGCTTTTGTGTGCGGCGTGTTTTCCGGTAAACTCCTTGTCTCGTATGGTACGTAGTTCCTCAATAGAGACGGCCACGTTCCGAGAGAGTGACTTCGGTTCCTCGAAATCGGCAAAAGGACTTCTTTCGTACTCGACATATTTGTGCTTGATAGCATAGTTCACGACTTCACGCAGCATTTGGAAGTATATGCTTTGTGTGGAATTGTTCTGACCGCTCTTTGTCATGAAGTCACGAAAAGCATAGAGGGTTTGGGAGTCAAGGTGCTTGAGAAAATAGTTAGGGGCAAAAAACTCACGGAACTTCTTGACTGCAAAACTGAATATGCGCATGGTGCCAGGCGAAACGCCGTGCTTCTTGTTTTCACCAAACTCTTCAATAATTGAGAAGAGCGTCTTAGGCTCTCCACCTTTTATTTTGTCCTCGATGATTGCAAGCAGCTGTGAGCAGGTGTAATAGTCTGCGTCCTCAAGTTGGTCGTACACTTTGTAAATCTCGGTCATCTTCTGGAGAAGACGTTGGTTCATGTAGTTGGCATTTGGTACGCCAATCACTTGACCGCCGGACACGTTCTTTGGTGAAGGAACGACAAAGCGCGTCATGAAGTACCTGGTATTCCCACGGTGCGACATGGCGATACGAATACGGTGTGTTCCGTCCGTTAGAATCTTGGCTGGCAGTATGGTGACTTTCAGTTTCATTTAGGTGTAATTTTCCGACAACTTTTCGACAACAAAACGGTTCGGGTTATCCCCTTATTGTGTGTCCGACAACACTCCGACAACAGATTGTGATGTATAAGTACATCTTATTTAACGTCGCAAGTCGCTGTGTAACAATATGTTGGCTGTCACACAACGACTTGCAGAAATAATAATGATTATCCTCGTAGAGTACCTGCATCACATATTCATGCCGCCATCCACCTGGATGACCTGGCCGCTGACGTAGCTACTCATGTCGCTGGCAAGGAAGGTGGCTACGTTGGCAATGTCCTCCACCTGTCCGCCGCGACGCAGAGGTATCTTCTTCTTCCACTCCTCGCGAATCTCTTCACTGAGCTGTGCGGTCATGGCTGTCTCGATGAAGCCCGGGGCAATGGCATTGGCGCGGATGCCCTTTGGTCCCATTTCTTGAGCAATGCTCTTGGCAAGAGCTATCATGCCTGCCTTGGAGGCGGCATAGTTGGCCTGACCAGCATTGCCGTGCACACCCACGACGCTCGCCATATTGATGATGCTACCGCCGCGCTGACGCATCATAATAGGCACGCAGGCATGGGTGAAGTTGAAGGTGCTCTTCAGGTTGACGTTGATGACAGCATCCCACTGCTGCTCGGTCATGCGGAGCATGAGTCCGTCCTTCGTGATGCCAGCGTTGTTCACGAGGATGTCTATGGTGCCGAAATCCTCCTTTATCTGCTTCACCACCTCTTCCGTGGCTGCGAAGTCGGCCGCATTGCCCGCATAAGCGCGGCAAGTCACACCAACGGCCTCAATCTCCTTGCGGGTAGCCTCCAGTCCGGCAGCCATTTCGTCGTTGAGCACCAGGTCGGTGAATGCTATGTTAGCGCCTTCAGAGGCAAACTTTAGGGCGATGGCCTTGCCGATGCCCCTTGCTGCACCCGTGATGAGTGCGGTTTTTCTTTCAAGTAGTTTCATGATTTCTTTGCTTATTAACTATCTACAGGTATCTGCTCAGGTGCCTGTCCTGGCGGGTCAGGGCCTTGTGGATGAGTTTCTGCACGATGCCCCGGCTCATGCCCTGTGGCATACCGTCGGCCAGACGACCATATATATAAGGTATCTCTAATCCCTTGATGCAGTAGTGCAGGATGTCCGAGCAGAGCGGGATGCTGTCTATCTCGAAGCGCCCCTGCTGCACGCCCTCGGCCATGATAGCGGCAAAAAGGCGTTGCTCGTTGCGGTCGAAGTTCTTGCGCACCTTCTCCACCATGATGATGTTGCGGAAGAACTCGGCCCGGAGGTTGCCGTTACGCTGCACAGCCTCCTTAATCATGTTCAAGTGCGTGTAGATGACCTCCACCAGTTTGTCTTCGGGTTCCATCTGCTGTGCCGCCACATCGTTCATCTTCTCGTTGATGCGTTCCAGCTCGCCCTCTATGACAGCCCAGTAAATCTCTTCCTTGCTCTTGAAATAGGTATAGAGTGTGCGCCGGCCTTTGCCCGAAGCCTGGGCAATGTCGTTCATCGTGGTGTTCTCCAGTCCGTTCTTGGCGAACAGCTGCCGCGCCACATCCACAAGTTTGATTCGTGTCTTTACTACTGCCATTTCGCTTGCAAAGATAGCACATTTTCGTTGATTTGTGCAATTCTTGCGTGTTAAAAATGCTCAAACAGCCCTGTTTTGTGCAGGAAACGAAGAAAAAGCAAACGAAAACAAATAATTTTCAACTTTCAACTTTCAACTTTAAACTTTTCTTCGTACCTTTGCACCGCAAAACGAAACATCGCGGGGTGGAGCAGTTGGTAGCTCGCCAGGCTCATAACCTGGAGGTCGTTCGTTCGAGTCGGACTCCCGCAACAAGGGTGGTAGGGCAATCCAATGACATTTCTGTCTTGGGTTGCCTTTTTTTTATTCTATCGTGAACTCCACGCGCTGGTTGCCGACGGCGGCACGGAACTGGCCGGGTTCAAGCACCCATTGCATGTCCTCGTTCACAAAAGCGAGGTCGGAGGCACGAACGGTGAGGGTGACGGTCTTGGTCTCGTGGGGCGCAAGCTCCACCTTGGTGAAGGCACGCAGGCGCTTCACGTCGGGCGTGAGCGAAGCCACAAGGTCGGAGATAAAGAGAAGCACCGGCTCCTTTACGCTACGGTCGGACTGGTTCGTCACATCCACGGTAAAAGTTAGAAGCCTCTCCCCGTCCCTCTCCAAAGGAGAGGGAGTCATGCCCTGATGGTTCCCCCCTCCTTTGGAGGGGTTGGGGGAGGCCTTCAGGTTGCTGTACTTCACCTCGGAATAGGAGAGACCCGAGCCGAAAGTCCACTGCACAGTGGTGTTGGCGTCGTAGTTGTAGGCACCCGCCATCGTCTCGACATACTCGCAGGGCTTGCAGTCGTATGTGATGAACGAGCCGTGGAACTTGGGATAGGTGTAGGGCATACGGCCAGAGAAGTTGGCTTCGCCCGAAAGGAGGTTGGCCAAGGCATCGCCGCCATAGTTGCCGGGCAGGAAGGTATGAACCACAGCCTTTGCCAGCGGCTCTACCTCGCTGATGATGCGAGGACGACCTTCGTTGAGCACGAGCACGATGGGCTTTCCGAAGCTGGCGAGCGACTTCACCATCTCCTGCTGATTTTGCGAGAGGTTGAGGTCGTCGATGTTGCCGGGGGTCTCGGTATAGGAGTTCTCGCCCACGATGGCTACGATGACATCGGCTGCGGCAATCTGACCCTTCACGCTGGCGGCATCGCTCACCTTATGGTCGATACGGAAGTCGTTATCATCGTAGCGCACCATCTCGCTATAAGTGACGTTCTCCTTGCCGAACTTCTGTTCCAAAGCACCGAGGAAAGTATGGTACTTGCCAATCTCCGTGGCAATCTCGTTGGTCTTGTTACCCTGCCAAGTATAGGTCCAGCCGCCGTTCATGGCGCGGAAGCTGTTGGCGTTGGGGCCGCAGACGAAGAGCTTTGTGCCTTGCTTCAAGGGCAGAACCGACTGCTCGTTCTTCAGCAGAACCATGCACTCCTCGGCCATGCTGACTGCCTCGCGAGCAAACTTTTCGCTGCCAAAGTCGGAATATCTCTCATTTACCATTGACCATTTACCATTTACCATTTTCTTTTTTCTCCCCTTAGCGGGAGCGCTACAGGGGATGTCCCACGTGTTGCGGTCCATCAGGCCTACACGGATTTTCAGCCTAAGGATGCGGCGCACGGCATCGTCGATGCGCGACATCGGCACGCGGCCTTCCTGCACCAGCTCCTCGAGCAGGTCGCAGAAGTCGGTGGAATAGGGGTCCATCGTCATGTCGATACCTGCGATGATGGCCATTGCGATGGCATCCTTCTTATTGGCAGCCACATGGTCGCGCTTCCAGATGTTGTCGATGTCGGCCCAGTCGGTGACAATCATGCCGTCCCAGTCAAGACCTTCTTTGAGCCACTCGGTGAGCAGTCGGCGGTTGGCATGGAAAGGCACGCCGTTGTTGTTGGCAGAATTGACCATGAGGCTCAACGCACCAGCCTCGCAGCACATGCGGAAAGGCTGGAAGTACTTCTCCATCATCTCGCGATAGGTGACGCAGGAGGGAGTACGGTCTTTGCCGCTGACGGCAGCACCGTATGCCAGATAGTGCTTCAGGCAGGCTGCCACATTGTTCATTCCTACATGGTTAGGGTCGTCCCCCTGAAGACCGCGCGTCATCTCGGAAGCCATGATGCCATTGAGCAGCACGTCTTCGCCGAAGCTTTCCCACATGCGGGGCCAGAGCGGACTGCGCGCCACATCCATCACGGGAGAATACACCCAGGGGATGAGACAGGCACGGCTCTCGTAGGCCGTAATCTCGCCGATGCGGCGCGGGATGGCAGCATTGAAGCTGGCACCCTGCCCCACTTCCTGCGGGAAGAGCGTTGCGCCCCAAGTGTAGCTGGCACCATGTATCTGGTCCACGCCATAGATTTCGGGCACGCCACACTGCGCCATAGAAGCCTCGTTGAGGGTGCGAATCACCTCAGCCCACTTCTCGGGTGTCTGTGCCACACCAAGAGGAACATTCAGAATGGAGCCTACGCGGTACCTGCCAAACACCTCATCCACAGCCTCTGCCGAGAGCATACCGCCAGCGAGGGAGCGTGAGGAATTGTTGTCCTTCACGTTTCCGTCGCTCGAACTTTGGGCAACTTTGTCGATAGCCAGTTCACACATCTGCCCGACCTTGTCGCGGAGGGTCATCTTGGAGAGCAGAGCCTCGACCTGAGCCTCCACTTTCTCGTCACGAGGGATGCACTGCGAATGTGCAGGCAATACTATAGCAGCATTCAAAATTGCTGCAATAAAGAATCTGTTATTCATTGAACATCTATTTTTTATGGGGAAGTAATATGCCAGCAGACCCATTGCGAAGGCGATGGCTGCGGGGAAGAGGGAGAAGAGCGCCCAGACCATCGTGCGGACGCTGTCCGTGACGGAAGCGGGGTCGATGCTGGTATTGCCGAAAGCGATGCCGACCTTCGAGGCATCCAGCATATCCTTGAGCGGCTGCATCGCGCGGCGGTTCAGCCAAGCATCGGAGAAGAGGTTGGAAGGCATCTGTATGGTTATCTCGTGCAACGTCTCCGACTTGCATTCATACTGCTCCCAAACGTGTTCCAAATTGTAGCCAACGAGGGTGAGGTCGTAGTCGCCCAGCACCTCCATGCTGTCGCCGACAATACGCCGCGCCCCGGCACAATGCTCCACAAAGTTCAGCTCGTAGGCATCGTGCTTGTGCAAAGGATAGTTGAAACAATGCTTGTAGCGCTCTTGGATGTAGTAACAATCCTTATCGCTAATAGGCGGTATCTCGATTATTAAATTCAAAATATATAAATTCAAAATGAATGGTCAACGTTCAATGGTCAATTTGTATTTCCCGACCTGAATAACGTATTTGCCTGGCAGGATACGCATGGCGTTGGACTTCACGTCCCACCACTCAAAGGCTGTGTCGGGAAGGGGGATGCTGACCTGTGCGGTGCTGCCTGCCGCAATCTCTACGCGCTGGAATGCTCGGAGGGTACGGATGGGGCCGTCTGCATCGCCCACCTTGCTTATATAGACAAGCACCGTCTCTGTGCCGTCGCGTTTCGACTTATTGCTGACGGGAACCGTCAGCTTACCATCGGCGAAGCGCGGCTTGCCATAGACGAAAGTGCTATAGCTGAGACCGTAGCCGAAGGGATAGAGCGGCTCGCCACGGAAGTAGCGGTAGGTGTGACCCTCCATATTGTAGTTCTCGAAGTCGGGCAATTGCTCCACGTTGCGATAGAAGGTGACTGGCAGGCGGCCACTGGGATTGATGCGGCCGAACAGCACCTCTGCCAAAGCCTGTCCACCAGCCTGACCGCCGTACCAAACCTGAAGGATGGCATCGGTGGTTTGCTGTTCAGGAACAAGTCCGATGGCACTGCCCGAACAGAGGACGAGGATGACGCGCTTGCCTGCCTTGTGCAGAGCGGCGAGGATGTCGCGCTGCGTCTGCGGCAGCTCTATCATCGTGCGGTCGCCGCCCTTGAAGCCCTCTTCCTTCACGTCCATCTCTTCACCTTCGAGACTTGGCGAAATGCCGCCGCAGAAGATAACGGTCTGGGCATCTTTAGCTGCCTGTACCTGCTGCTCAACATCCTTCTTCCACGGGATGAGCGAGGCGGAGGGACAGATGCTGCGGATGCCCTCTGCCAGCGTAATGGTGTGCAGGGGGAAGCCGTTGTAGTTACCCCACATCATGGTGCTGTCCGCAGCGTTGGGACCCAAGATGAAGACCCTCTCTAACTCTCCCTTAAAGTCTAACTCTCCCTTAAAGGGAGAGGACTCCTCCCCTTTAAGGGGAGGTTGGGAAGGGTCTTCCAATGGCAATATGCCATTGTTCTTCAGCAGAACAATGCTCTTGCGGGCTGCCTCAAGTGCCAATTCGCTATGCTCTTGGCAGCAGAGGCGGTCGTCGGGAATCCTGTTCCATGGGTTGAGGTGCGGGTCGTCGAAGTCGCCCAGACGGAAACGTGCCTCGAGCAAGCGAACAAGGCTCCTGTCGATGGTCTCTTCCTTGATGCGGCCTTCCTTTACTCCGTCCTTCAGACTGCCGAAGGTTTCGCCACACTCCACGTCCGTTCCGGCTATCACTGCCTCGCTCACCGCAACTGTCTTGCTCTCGCTGTAATGATGTCCCCAGTCTTTCCAGAAGTCATCCACCGCCCAGCAGTCGCTCGTCACCAGTCCGTCGAACTTCCATTCCTCGCGTAATATCTGCTGGAGGAGGCGGTCGCTGCCGCAACAGGGCTTACCCTCGAAGCGGTTGTAGGCGCACATCACCTCGGCCACCTTCGCCTCCTTGACGAGGGCACGGAAAGCATAGAGATAGGTCTCGTAGAGGTCGCGCAGCTTGATGTTCTCGGCATTGTAGCGGTGGCGGCTCCATTCCGGTCCGCTATGGACGGCAAAGTGCTTGGCGCAGGCCAGCAGCTTCTGGTAGGGCGCATCCATCGGCCCTTGCAGACCGCGCACCACGCTCTTGCCCATGACAGCTGTCAGGTAGGGGTCTTCACCGTATGTCTCCTGTCCCCTGCCCCATCGCGGGTCGCGGAAGATGTTGATGTTCGGCGTCCAGAAGGAGAGGCCGTGGTACATCTCGCGTTGCGTCCCGAGGCGGCATGCCTTGTTGTACTTGACGCGAGCCTCATCGCTGACCGCCGTGAAGACACGCTCCACAAGCAGGGTGTCGAAAGTGGCAGCCATCGCCATCGTAATGGGGAAGACCGTGGCGTTGCCGTTGCGTCCCACGCCATGCAGTGCCTCGCTCCACCATTGGAAGACGGGTACATCGAGCCGCTCAACGGGCTTTGAGTAGTGCATCATCAGCCCCACCTTCTCGTCCAAGGTGAGTCGCTGGCAGAGGTCGATGGCACGTTCCTTGGGACTGAGCCTGGGATTTTTATAAGGAGCTTGCGCAAGCAAAGGTAAAAAGGTGAAAAACTGAAAAACAGAAAGGAAGAGGAACACCCTCCTTAATTCTTCTTTCTTAATACTTACTTTTATTATCATAACAGGATGATTTTCCTGCAAAGATACACCTATTTCTTAACATTCCTTGTGTTTATGCCAAAAAAAGTATATCTTTGCATTGTTTAAGGTAAAATCTGCTCCATCATGGCACACATAACGTCGAAGTTCCTGCTGTTTTTGTTCCTCTTTCCTTGCATCTCTCTCCAAGCACAAGAGAAGCCGGAGCGTCCAGACACGACGATGATGCGGGAGGTAAGCATCAACGGACAGCGGCAGCGCATCAGCTATCGCTTGGACAGGCAACGGTTAGATGCCAGCCAAGTGCTGACGGCACAGGGCGGCACGGCTCTCGACGTGTTGCGGGCTGTGCCGGGTGTCATCATAGATGCCGACGGAAGCCTCTCCTTTCGCGGTAGCCAAGAGTTCCTTGTCTATATCGATGGCAAGCCATCGCCTCTCTCTGGCACAGAGGCATTGCAGATGATTGGTGCAGCCAGCATTAAGGACATCGAGATACTGACCACGCCCTCTGCCAAGTACAAGACAGATGGTGATGTGGGCATTATCAACATCGTCACCCGCCGCAGCGAGACGGAAGGCTGGGACTTGGCCGTCAACGGCACGGCCTCGACATGGGGCACGCTTTCGCTCGACACGAAAATCAACTACCGCACAGGTCATCATAATATATATGTAAGCGGACAAGGCTCCGACATCCACAACAAGAGCCAGTTCCAGCAGGAGAAAGTGACAGCCTCCCCCGACCCCTCCAAAGGAGGGGGGAACGGAGGAAGCACAGAGGCGGTAACTTCCTTTGCCGACGGCACACGCTTCCGCGACTTCCGCACTTTCATCGGGCAGGGCGGCTATGAGTTCAACAATGGCTGGCACCTGCTAACCATCGACTTGCAAGGCGGCAAGACCATCAATCCGCGAGGCGGGGATATGATGTATAAAGGAGAAGAGTCGCAGCAGTTCACTCCTCCCTTGGAGAAGATGGAGGAGGCTCACGACCGCTACAAGCTGACGAAGCACCTCTTCCAGGCTGCTGTTGACTACACTTGGAAGCTCAACGAGCGGGGCGATGAGATTAGCATCTCCAACCGCTTGCGCTACGACAACTTCTCGGAGGAATACACCGAGAGCAATATGTTCGACCTGAACGGTGCGCGGCAGGAGGGTACACGCGGCTACGAGACGGAGCACCATTGGGATTGCGACGGAGCCGCCTCTTATAAGCTGCACTACCGTCAGACAGGCACACTTGAACTCGGCTATCAATATACAACCTATAGCGAGCATGGGGACTACCGCATCTGCTATTGGGACTTGCCCAGCCAGAACTTCGTCTGGCAGGATGACCTCTATGCACCTTTCTACTACCGCCGCCAGACGCACAGCAGCTATGCTCAGGTGAACGACCGCTTCGGCCCCTGGCAGTTCGATGCAGGCCTGCGTATCGACCACGTCCGCGACGACATGGATTTGCCCACCATCACCAGCCGACACAAAAGATACACCGAGCTTTATCCCTCGGCACACCTCGCCTATACGACCGCCAAGGCAGGCACCTTCACGCTCGGCTACTCGCGACGCACCAACCGCCCGGGCATCTGGAAGCTGGAACCCTACATCACCTACGAGGACTACCACACGCGCATCATCGGCAACCCCGATTTGGAGTCGGAGCACATCCACTCGATGGAACTCTCCTGGCGCAAGATGATTAGCAAAACGCAGGTGACGGCAACCGTCTATGCGCGTCGCAGGACAGGCGTGGTGGATTACGTCCGCAGAGCCTACGATGTCGGAGTGACGCTCGACAGCATCATCAACGCCGGCAACGGATGGCGCAAAGGTCTTGAGCTTCAGGTCACGACAAAGCCCACCCGCTGGTGGCAGCTCACAGCCAATGGCGACCTGTCCCTCCACAACTTCCGCGCCACCTACGAAGGCTGCACCAGCACGCACAACACGACGGGAACCATCGGGTGCATCAACAACTTCCGCCTGGCAAAGAACACCTCCGTCCAGTTCGACGGGCATTTCGTAAGCGGCCACCATCTTACGCAAGGCTGGGAGACGGCCTACGTCTATTTCGACCTCGCTGCACGCCAGAGCCTCCTCAAAGGCAAGCTGCAATTAGGGCTCGTGGCGCACGACATCTTCCATACAGCCCGCTACCACAGCCTCCGCACCTCCACACTCATGAGCAGTGAGACGTGGGTGCGTCCCACCTACCCCAACATCGTGCTGAGTGTCTCCTATCACTTCCGCCAGCCATCGGCAAAGACGAAGGAGGGGGCATTGAGCAAGGAAGCAGAGTTCGTCGGCAAAGACTTTTGAATTTACAATTTGACGATTTTGCAAAGGTAGCTTATTGTCTGGAAACATGCAAGGAAATGCTCTCTTTGGCTTCATCACACGAAACAGACCTTGTTTGCGCATTTTTACGTGTAATGAAGGGCAAAATAAGCATCAGGAAGCTCTTTTTACACCAATACGCCTACAAAAATGTTAAATAATGAAAAAAAGTAAGGCAACAATGCAGGTTATTTCATTTTTATTTCTTAAATTTGTTCTGAAATTTACAATAATTCTATATGATTTTGCTTGAAACCATTTACATTTCTTCACAAAAGGATAAGGTATTCAACCAATGAGACGGACACTTTTTTTGCATATCATATTGGCACTTGCATGTTTTTCGGCACATGCGCAGCGTTTAGCCGTCAGCAATAATCTTGTGTTTGATGTGATGGGGTCACTCTCGGCAGGTATCGAGATGCCCGTATCGAAACGGACGTCGATAGACGTGTACGGAAGCATCCGCCCATGGAAAAGGGGCGAGAATACAGTCAACAAGTTCTGGGCGTTACAGGGGCAATGCCGCTTCTACACCTGTCAGGTGATGAACGGCTTCTATTGGGGTCCCTATCTACACGGCGGACAGTATAACATCGCCAACAAAGGCATTCCCTTCAAGTTCTTCACGAACCTGAAGAAGTACCGCTACGAAGGATGGTTCGTGGGCGGCGGCATTGGCATTGGCTACGAATACCCGCTGTCGAAGCACTGGAACATCGGTGCAGAGATTGGTGCGGGTTATACCTATATAGATTATAAGAAGAGCGGATGCGAAACTTGCGGCAAGCTGATAGAGGATTCCGGATACAACTACTGGGGCATCTCGAAGTTGGGCGTGAGCGTTCTGTACATCTTCTAACACATTATATATATATGTGAATATGATGACTGGCTATCAGATGAACACAAAAAATAGCAACCAGACAAGCAAATGGTGGACAATGCTCCTGCTGTCGATTCTGCTGCCTGCTACAGCAGCCGCAGGAGTATCCCAAACTCCCCAAAAGCCAAAATACGACTATGTGATGAAAGTCAACAATTCCGCCATTGCGGTGGTTGACAACAATGTGGTGGTTTCGCTGCAGCTGACCGCCATTCAGGATATTCCTGCTTCACAGTCGGTAATACTGGCACCCGAGATTGTAGATACGTTAAGCCTGCGGAGCAAGAGCCTCCCCCTGATATTCCTCAACAGCCGCAACCAGCAGATATACTTCGACCGCAACCTGAGGCCGAAATACCCGGACGCTCTCGTCCTTCGGAAGAAGAAAGGCACGAACCTCACCGTCAACTATCTCCGCACGACAAAGTTCGAGCCGTGGATGGAGAGCGCCGTGCTGAAGCTGAAGCGCCTGAGCTGCGCCTGCAACAAGCAGAAGGTGAGAGGCGAGGAGGTGGTGGCTGCCTTCGCCAAGAAGAAGGAAGAAGCTCCAGAGGTCAACCTGTACCCCGTCTATCTGCTGCCGCCAGCCGACAACAGCGTCAAGGTGCGCGAGGAGAAAGGTTCGGCTTATCTCTGCTTCGTGGTCAACAAGTGGGACATCCTGCCTGACTACATGACCAACCCCGAGGAGCTGCAGAAGATTCACAACTCGGTGAACATCGTCAAGAACGACTCCAACGTCACCATCACAAGGATGGTCATAGAGGGCTATGCCTCGCCCGAAGGCACATACAAGCACAACCAGATGCTCAGTGAGAACCGCACGGAAGCACTCAAGAAGTACCTGCAGCGCACGGGCATCGCCAAGGGCATCCGCATGGAGGCATCCGGCAAGGGCGAGAACTGGGAAGGCTTCCGCAAACAGCTGCGGGAGGACACCACCACACCGGGACGCGACGTTCTGCTCCGAATAGCCAACAGCAACATCGGCCCCGACGAGAAGGAGGCACAGATGCGCAGGGAAGCAGTTGCAGGCTACAGATACTATCTGGAAAACGTGTTCCCCAAGCTGCGCTGCACCAACTACACAGTGGAATACACCGTCAGGCCGTTCACCGTGGAAGAGTCGGAAATCGTGTTCGAGACACGACCCATCAACCTCAACCTGAACGAAATCTACAAGCTGGCAGGCAAGTATGCCAGCGACCGCCAGAAGTACTACAACATCATCCGCAAGGCATATCTGCTATACCCCAACGACTCGTACATCAACCTCACAATGGCCTACCTCTCCATTCAGCGCGGTGTCGTGGAGGAGGCAGAAGAGCATCTGGCCAAAGTGGATAACAGCCCGCAGAAGACGATGAACGAGGGTCTCGTTGCCTACATGAAGGGCGACCTGGAGCGTGCCATCCAGCTTGTGGAGCAAGCCGCACAGCAAGGCGTGCCCGAAGCCAACAAGCAGCTGGCTGAATTTAAGAAAATGCAAGAATATAAACTTAAAAACAAACAATAACTACTAAACACCAAAAACTATGGTAAACATGAGAAGTTTCTCAGGCACTTTGCTTATTGCTGCAGCGCTTCTATACAGCTGTAGCGACGTGCAAGACCTCGCAGATGTCGGTAAGCGCGTTGAAACAGAAGCCACGGATGGAAATGTGACATTCATCCTGCAAAGCAACCTATCCTCAACAACCCGATCTGCCGAAGACAGCAACGACCATACGCAAGGCACGACGAACGAGTACAAGGTGAACACAGCCAGAGTCTATCTCTTTGACAGCAACACCAAAGCCCGCGTGAAATCATTTTCGCTGACAAACATCACCCAGGCTGGCAGCGATGAGAACTACAACATAAAGTACACAGCAGACAAGGTGAAAGTCCCCCAAGGGAAATTTGACATCTTTGTTGTCGCCAACACCGACCGCGTGATTGACAAGGACACGGAAGAG